>JAYPEG010000033.1:0-9725 GCA_038125645.1 Alphaproteobacteria bacterium | reverse complement strand
AATGTTTAAACGCTCAGAATATCTGCTTCCTTTTTGCCCAGCATCTCGTCAATTTTTTCAATATGGCTATCTGTCAGCTTTTGCACCTGTCCCTCAAGAGCGCGGCGCTCATCTTCGGACATGCCCCCTTCCTTTTCTTCTTTTTTCACAGCTTCCATGGCATCGCGCCGGATATTACGCACAGCCACACGCCCGCCTTCAGCATATTTACCGGCAACCTTGACCATTTCTTTACGCCTGTCCTCGCTCAGGTCAGGGACAGGAATACGGATAACATTGCCCTCGGTCTGCGGATTCAGCCCAAGCCCGGAGTCACGGATCGCCTTTTCAGTCGCCGCAACCAGCCCGGCATCCCAAACCGTAACTGTCAGCAGGCGTGATTCAGGCACAGAGACATTGCTGACCTGGTTAAGCGGCATTTTCGATCCGTAGGCATCGACGATGACAGGCTCAAGCATAGCTGTGCTTGCCCGTCCAGCGCGCAGGCCAGAAAATTCCCCTGCCAAGGATGCAACTGATGCCTCCATTCTGCGCTTTACATCATCCAAATCAAGCATAGTGTTATCCTTTCCTATTCAATTTCCGCCGCCATTTCCTGCAAAAAATTACGGTGACAATATGACCCGCACATCCCTTTTTCGCGCTCATTCCTCACAGACGCTCATTCTTCACAGACGATGGTAAAAGCCCCTTTATGCTGCAGAACATTATTAAAACCATTTTCATGGGCAATGGAAAACACCAGAATCGGGATGGCATTTTCCCGTGACAGAGAAATTGCAGAGGCATCCATCACCTTTAGATCCTTTGCCAGTACATCCATATAGCTCAGCCTGTCATATCTGAGGGCTGTGTCGTTCTCTTGCGGGTCACTGTCATAAACACCGTCAACTTTCGTGCCCTTGAGCAGCGCATCGCAGCCCATCTCAGAGGCGCGCAATGCAGCTGCCGTGTCAGTTGTAAAAAATGGATTTCCGGTACCAGCTGCAAAAATCACAATCCGCCCTTTTTCCATATGCCGCATGGCACGGCGCCTGATATAGGGCTCACACACAGCACTGATAGGCAAGGCTGACATCACCCTGACCGGGGCCTCTATTTTTTCCAGGGCATTCTGCATGGCAAGAGCATTCATGACGGTTGCCAGCATTCCCATATAGTCGCCTGTTGCCCGTTCCATGCCGGCCGCTGCGCCAGATACACCGCGAAAGATATTGCCGCCGCCAATAACCAGACAGACCTGTACACCGCTGTGAGCCACAGCCTTAATTTCATGGGCAACACGCATGACTGTTTCTGTGTCAATGCCATAGGATTGGCTGCCCATCAGATACTCACCTGAAATTTTCAGCAGAACCCGCTTGTAATTATATCCAGAGGTCATGGCAATTGTCCCGGTGATAGCGCCGCTGCGTCATGGCTGTGACATAATGGCATTAAATGTCTAAAGATTAAAGAAAAACATAAAAAAAGCCCCGCAGAAAAACAAACCTGCGGGGCTGTCTTCTATCAGATCTGCACCTGTATCAGGATTTACCCAGCTGGGCGGCGACCTCTGCGGCAAAATCACTTTCCTCTTTTTCCACGCCATCGCCCAGAATAAACTGTTTAAAGCTGGCCAGCCTGATATCCGTACCGGCATCCTTGGCTGCCTTTTCAATGACGGCTTTGACTTTGCTCTCTGCGTCTATGACAAAAACCTGTTCGAGAAGCACAACTTCCTCGTAGAATTTACGCATCCGCCCCTCAACCATTTTCTCGGCAATTTCCTGTGGCTTGCCAGAGGCCTTGGCCTGTTCGATAAGCACATCACGTTCTCTGGCGACAAGTGCCGGATCCAAATCATCGACAGACAGTGAGGCAGGTGAAGTCGCAGCAATATGCATGGCCAGTTGTTTGCCAAGCCCTGCCAGCACATCTGCAGGCGCGCCTGATTCCAGACCAACCAGCACACCAATACGTCCCAGCCCGTCAGCAGCGGCATTATGAATATAGGGCACAACCGCGCCCTGGCTGACACTGACCTTATCCATCCGGCGCAATGTCATATTCTCACCGATTGTCGCAATTTTCTGGGTCAACTCATCAGCAACATTGCGCCCGGTCTGCGGATAATCCAGCTGTTTCAGCGCGTCCAGATCATCTGCATCAAGTGCCAGACCGGCCAATGTAGCGGCAAACGTCTGGAATTCATCATTGCGGGAAACAAAATCAGTCTCTGAATTCAGCTCCACAAGGGCGCCCCGGTTGCCGTGAACTGCCAGTGCAACCAATCCTTCAGAAGCAACCCGGCCAGATTTTTTTGCTGCTGCTGCCAGACCTTTGGTGCGAAGCCAGTCAACAGCGGCATCCATATCGCCGCCAGTCTCGTTCAAAGCGGATTTACAATCCATCATGCCCGCACCTGATTTTTCGCGGAGCTCTTTTACCATTGCTGCTGTAATGCTCATCTTAACTGTTCCTTGCGTTATGTTGTCTTGGCAACAGGGTGCATAAACCCTGACCGTCATGGTCCTAGATGCGTTCAGGCTGATAAGGGCGGGCCTGCTTCCTGTTTCTGTGCCTCAGGCAGTGGGCTGTTCTGCAGCCTCAGCCGGGGCGGCTGCCGCATCTTCTGCCACGGCTTGCGGGGCGGCGTCCGGAGCGGCCTCGCCAGCAGCTGATGCATCCTGTGTTTCCACTGGCTTCAGCAGCTGCTCTGCCGGGGCCTCAGGTGTCTCGCCGAGATCAGCACCGCTTGCCATCATTTCTGCTTGCAGGCCGTCAAGGATTGCGCCCTTGGCCAGCTCACAATACAGGGCGATTGCCCGCATCGCATCATCATTGCCGGGAATCGGATAATCAACACCGTCCGGGCTGGCATTGCTGTCGATAACAGCGACCACGGGAATCCTTAGCTTGTTCGCTTCAAGCACAGCAATATCTTCTTTGTTGGTATCAAGAATAAACAGCATGTCTGGCAGACCGCCCATTTCCTTGATGCCGCCGAGTGTCAGTTCGAGTTTGTCCCGCTCTCTGTTCAGCTGCAGGATTTCTTTCTTTCCAAGCTGGGCGATATCTTCGCTCTCAAGACGGCCTTCCAGGTCACGCAGGCGCTTGATGGACTGTGAAACTGTTGCCCAGTTTGTCAACATCCCGCCCAGCCAGCGATGATTGACATAATACTGCCCACAGCTGCGGGCGGTTTCAGCTATCCTGTCAGCAGCAACACGCTTTGTGCCAACAAACAGCACGCGCCCCCCTCTTGAGACAGTATCACGCATCGCTTCGAGCGCGCGGCCCAAAAGCGGCACTGTCTGCTGTAAATCAAGAATATGGATGCCGTTACGCTGGCCAAAGATGAATGGCTCCATGCGCGGGTTCCAGCGCCGTGTATGGTGACCAAAGTGAACCCCTGCCTCAAGCAGCTGGCGCATAGTAAATGTCGGAATAGCCATCAGATGCTCCTGTTTTCCGGTTAAACCTCCATGAGGGGTAATGAAAAGGCGTCCTGCCTTCCACCGGACGGCCAGACCGGATTTTGCCGGAATCAGCCACCCTCATGTGTGAATTGGCTTGTGTCTTAGTCAAGTTAACAGCATCTGGCAAGAAAAAAATGCCGTAGACAGGCCGGCGAAGCGCCTAAATCTCCTTTAAGCTGGCAATGCCGGGAATGGTTTGCAATTTCTGGCGCAGGGCCCCGCTCAATTTGAATCTGTGCGGCAGTGTGATTTCTATCTCACGCCCCTGTTCGTGGACATATAATTTTACCGGTGCCTGGCCGCCCCCATCCTCGCGCAGTGCCTGTCTGACCGGCTCAAGGCAACTGGCATCAGATATCCAGATTCCCAAACCCGTATGATGCATGGCGATCGCATCATCAAGTGACTGAACAGAGACTGCCAGCAGCCTTGTCGTGTCATTTTCCATGCGCGCATCTGCTGTCAGCAGAACCGGCCCCTCGCCTGAAAGCTGTGTCCGGGCCGCGGCAAGTACATCTGAAAAAAAAGTAGCCTCAAAAAGGCCGGCTCGGTCGGTAAACTGAACAAAGGCGAACCGGTTTCCCCTGGCAGATACGCGCTCCTGCACGGAACCAACCTTTCCTGCAAGGCGCACGCGCACTGAAGGCTGCCCGTTCATCTGTTCCGCCACTTCACTGGATGCAATGACTTTCAGCCGTTCCAGCTGTGTTTGATAGCTGTCAAGCGGATGAGAGGATAAATACAGCCCCAGCGCCTCAAATTCATTGTTCAGCCGTTCAGCCTGTGTCCAGTCCGGGCCATCTGTCATTCTGAATACCGGCGCGCTGCCCGCATCTTCGCCACTGAACAAGCTGGACTGGGATGACTGCGCCTCTTTTCGATAAAACTCTGCCTGACCGATCAGCTGGTCGAGCGCACCGAAAACCTGGCGCCGGTTCTGGTGCAGACTGTCGAAGGCCCCCGCCTTGGCCAATGTTTCGAGCTGGCGTTTATTTGCCCCTTCTCTTGGCAGGCGTTTTGCCAGATCACCCAAATCAGAAAATGCACCGTCGCGTTCACGCACAGCAGTCAGCCGTTCCATCGCTTCTGTGCCAACATTGCGGACAGCACCCAGCGCATAACGAATAGCCAGCTGGCCTGTCTGTGTCTCCTCAATGCTGAAGGTGGCCCCAGAGCGGTTCAGACAGGGCGGAAGCACCGCAATGTCCTTTGTCAGGCAATCCTGTCTGAATATTGCCAGCTTGTCCGTATTGCCAGCGTCAAGGGCCATAGAGGCGGCAAGAAACGCAACCGGATGGTTGGCCTTCAGCCATGCTGTCTGATAACAGACAAGCGCGTAGGCAGCTGCATGGGACTTGTTAAATCCATATCCGGCAAAAGAGGCTATCTGGTCAAAAATATCAGAAGCAAGCTGTTCGTTTATTTGATTGGTGCGGGCGCCGGCAATAAAGGTTTCGCGCTGCTGATCCATTTCCTCCTTGATTTTTTTACCCATCGCACGGCGCAGCAGATCGGCACCGCCGAGCGTATAGCCTGCAAGAGCGCGCGCGGCCTGCTGAACCTGCTCCTGGTAAATCATAATGCCATAGGTTTCCTCGAGTATAGGCGCTAAAAGCGGGTGCATATAGCTGACAGGCTCACGCCCGTGCTTGCGGCTGACATAGACAGGGATATTTTCTATAGGCCCCGGGCGATAGAGCGCAACAACCGCGATGATATCCTCAAACCGGTCGGGTTTGAGTCCCCGCAGCACATCGCGCATTCCACTTGATTCCAGCTGAAAGACGCCCACAGTGTCGCCCGATGACAGCATCTCGTAGGTGCGTGCATCGTCAAGCGGAATACGCGCAATATCAATATCAATACCGCGCCCGCGCAGCAGTGCCAGTGCTTTTTCGATCACGGTCAGCGTCTTCAGCCCCAGAAAATCGAATTTTACCAGCCCCACCTGTTCAACTGATTTCATATTGAATTGGGTAACCGGCATATCTGAACGCGGATCACGGTAAACTGGCACCAGCTCTGGCAGGGATCTGTCAGCGATGACCAGCCCGGCCGCATGGGTGGACACATGGCGGTAAAGTCCCTCCAGCTTCTGGGCCGTGGTCAGGAGATGCGCGACCTGTTCTTCTGAATTATAAAGCTGCTTCAGCTCATCTTCTGTTTGCAGGGCCTGTGCCAGACTGACCGGTTTTGCAGGATTGCTTGGCACCAGTTTGGCGATGCGGTCGACCTGGCCATAGGGCATGTCAAGAACCCGTCCCACATCGCGCAGAGCGGCCCGTGCCTGAAGTGTGCCAAAGGTGATAATCTGTGCAACCCGATCATGACCGTATTTTTTTTGCACATAGCGAATTACCTCCTCACGGCGTTCCTGACAGAAATCAATGTCAAAATCCGGCATGGATACGCGCTCTGGATTCAGAAACCGCTCAAACAGCAGCCCCCAGCGCAGGGGATCAAGGTCCGTAATCAGCAATGCCCATGCTACAACTGAACCGGCCCCTGAACCCCGGCCCGGCCCGACAGCAATATTTTGTTGCTTTGCCCAGCGTATAAAATCAGACACGATCAGAAAATAGCCGGAAAAGCCCATTTCAATAATGATATCCAGCTCTTTATCAAGCCTGTCCTGATACTGTTTTTCAGCCTCGGCAGACCCGTCAAAATAGGTGTTTTCCACAGTTTTCAGCATATTCAGACGATCAGCCAGACCCTGTGCGGCCAGTGACCGCAGCTGTGCGCCCTCATCACCTGTGTCAGCTGAAGGCAAAATCGGATCACGCCTGCCGACTGTATAGCTACAGCGCCTTGCAACGACCAGCGTATTGGCGACAGCTTCGGGAATATCACTGAACAGTTCCTGCATCTGCGCAGCCGGTTTAAAAAAATGCTGGGCTGTAATGCCGGTATCTTTCATGCTGGCCAGACGCTGTGATGAGGCGATGCAATGCAGCACTTTCTGCGAGACAAACATCCCCTGTTCATCAAAATAACAGTCATTTGTCGCCACAAGAGGCAGGCCAGTGCGGTCTGCCTGTGCCAGCAACTCTGCTTCTGCTGACGGCTCATAGACATGGCCATGACGCTGCAGCTCAATAAAGGCGCGGTCATTGAACACCGACTGCAACCAGTCAACCCGTTCAGCGACCAGTTTTGACTGTCCCTGCTGTGCGGGCCTGCCTGCAAAGCCGTCACGATAGCCGCCGCTCAAGACAATCAGCCCGGCTGATTTCTGGGCCAGTGCCTGTGCATCAATCACCGGTGCCTTGCCCGGATCAGTGCCCAGCAATGCCTCAGAGACCAGCTGGCTGAGATGGATGTAGCCATCCTCATTCTGAGCCAGCAAAACAATCTCGCCAGCCCCATGGGAATCTGCCAGCTGCACAGAAGCCCCGATAACAGGCTGGACATTTTTTGCCAGCATTTTCTGTGAAAACTCAAACGCGCCAAAAAGATTGAAATTGTCTGTAATTGCGAGGGCGGGCTGTGCGTCCGCGGCTGCCATTGCGGCCAGTTTTTCGATATGCAGGGTACTCTCTGACAGGGAATAGGCAGAATGCACACGCAGATGGACAAAACCGGCATGACCGGTGCTCACAACAGAGTCGGACATCCTGTCGGTTTGCAAATCGTCCATAATCAGCGCTCCTGAATAATTCTGCCGTCATCAAGACGCAGCACATGATCCATTGAGGCGGCCAGACGTTCATTATGGGTGACAATAAGGGCAGCTGTGCGGGTGCCATGCACCAGCTTCTGCAGCGCATCAAAAACAGTATCAGCTGTGGCGGGATCAAGATTTCCTGTCGGCTCGTCAGCCAGCAGGATTTCAGGGGCATTGGCAACAGCACGGGCGATAGCAACACGCTGCTGCTCGCCCCCTGACAGCTGTGCCGGACGATGGGCGGCCCGGTCTTTCATCCCCAGCATGGCCAGCAGGGACACAGCGCGCTCTTCTGCCTCTGCCCGCCCCAGATCATTTATCATCTGGGCTATGATCATATTCTCCAGGGCTGAAAATTCAGGAAACAGACGGTGAAACTGAAACACAAAGCCGATATGCAGGCCCCGCAGGCGTGTGCGGCGGCGCTCTGACAGGTTGGCAGTAGCCACACCCTCAATCAGAACATCGCCTGAATCCGGCCTCTCAAGCAGACCAGCCATATTCAGAACAGTCGTCTTTCCCGCACCGGACGGCCCGACAAGCGCTGTCATCTGTCCAGCATATAAATTCAAACTGACCCCACGCAAAACATCAACGCTACGGCCAGCCTGCTGATAGCTGCGCTCTATATCACACAGCTGCATGATTGCCGGTGTCTCACTCATAGCGCAGCACCTCTGCCGGGGCAATACGCGAGGCCCGCCAGGCCGGATACAGGCTGGCAACAAGGCTGAGAACAAGCGCCATTGTTACCACCACTACCACCTCAGCTGGATCAACGATCGCCGGAAGTTTTGAGAGATAGTAAATTTCTGCGGCAAATAGTTCAGCCCCTGAAAGCTGCTCAACAAAGCCCTTGATTGCGTCAATCTGCCAGCAGAATAACAGCCCCAGTACCGAGCCGACACATGTTCCTATCATGCCAATACTGGCCCCGGTGATTAAAAAGACACGCATGACCATGCCGCCCCCTGCCCCCATCGCGCGCAGAACCGCAATATCGGCATTTTTTGACCGCACCAGCATGATCATGGACGATACAATATTAAATGCAGCAACAAGAATGATCAATGTCAGGATAATGAACATCACATTGCGTTCAACATCCAGCGCGTTCAAAAAGCTCTTATTGCGTTCTCGCCAGTCAAACTGGCGGTACTTGCTGCCAAGTGTGACAGTGATCGCATTTGAGAGGATATCTATTTCCAGTGGCTTGCTGGAATAAACCTCGATGCCCGTGACTGACTCTGGCAGGTTAAAGAAGCTCTGGGCAGAGGCAAGCGGCATAAAGATAAAACTGCTGTCATATTCATGCATGCCGACCTTGAATAACCCACCTATGGTAAAGGTGCGCCGCTGCGGAACAGAACCAAAGGCCGTAGTGCGCCCGG
Source organism: Alphaproteobacteria bacterium (assembly GCA_038125645.1). Lineage (GTDB taxonomy): Bacteria > Pseudomonadota > Alphaproteobacteria > Puniceispirillales > Puniceispirillaceae > JADHLI01. The sequence continues at coordinate 1,206 of JAYPEG010000033.1, read as the reverse complement.
ATGCAGATAACAGGGTCAGCTGATCGCCAGCTTTGACCCCCAGCCGAAAGGCCATGGTTTCACCTATCAAAATCTGACCTTGATCCCTGAATGCAGCGATTGCCTGCTGCGACAGGCTCTGCCAAAGCGGGCGCCGGGCAGCCAGATCCGACCAGATAACACCGCGCACAACAGCACCTGTCTGTGCCTGTGGCGAACTGGCCATGACCTGGCCGTGAATTTGCGGTGTGGCAGCAGTGACAGTCGGCAGGTCAGCCAGCCGCACCGCCAGCCGGTCAAAATCTGTCAGCGGGGCATTGGATACAGAAAAAATACCAATATGGCCGTTCAGGCCCAGAATTCTGTTGATCAACTCTGTGCGGAAACCGTTCATCACACTCATCACAATAATCAGGGTGGCCACCCCCAATGTGATGCCGGCAAATGAAAACCATGCAATAACTGAGATGAACCCTTCTTCACGGCGTGCCCGCAAATAGCGAAAGGCCAGCAAACGTTCAACAGGTCTGATCAGCATTAAGATTTCATCCTCACAGTTTCATCCGCGAACGACCTGTGTCCTCGCTTAAAGCAGCGCGGCCAGCCTGTTCACCGCCGCCTCCGGCGAGAGCTCTGTGCTTTCGCCCGTTTTCCTGTTCTTGAGTTCAACAACACCATTTTCAACAGAGCGCGGCCCGGCAATCACCTGCCAGGGCAGGCCGATTAAATCCATGCGTGCCAGCTTGGCCCCGGCTGAATCAGTACTGTCATCCAGCAACACATCAAATCCGGCTTTCTGGCACGCCCGATAAATATCATTTGTGACCCTGTCTGTGCCCTCATGACCAGCCTTCAGATTAACAATGCCGGCCGCAAAGGGGCTGAGCGCCCGCGGCCAGATAATGCCCTTGTCATCATGGCTGGCCTCAATCACCGCACCGACCAGACGCGAGACGCCAATTCCATAAGAGCCCATATGCAGATAGCTTTGCTCACCGTCAGGCCCGGAAACAGCCGCACCCATTGCCTTTGAGTATTTCGTTCCAAAATAGAATATATGGCCGACTTCTATACCCCTTCGCATCATCAAATCGCTGTCTGCCACCGGACAGGTTTCCGGATCATGGGTTTCATCCGTGCGGGCATATAAAGAGGTAAACTGGTCAACAACGGGCTGCAGATCCTGGTCGTAGGAGATTGATGTGACAAAATCCTTGTTTTCCCAGT
>JAYPEG010000032.1:1742-25537 GCA_038125645.1 Alphaproteobacteria bacterium | reverse complement strand
CCTTTGGCACAGGTGCGTGGGCTGGGGACAGCAAAATCGGGCCTCTCGCATTGGTGGCATCAGCGGCTGACAGCCATTGCGCTGCTGGGACTGGTGGTCTGGATGGCTGGCCTGGTCGCGGCATTGGCTACGGGCAGCAATTATCAGGCTGCCCTAAATATTCTGGCCCATCCATTGAATGCGGCTGTCGTAATGCTGTTTGTCGCTGTTGGACTGTGGCATGCGGCCCTGGGCCTGCAGGTGGTGTTTGAGGATTATATCAGCCATGAAGGCGTGCGTCTGGCAGCTGTGACGTTTGCCCGGATGATTTTAATCGTACTGGGCGTTGTCAGTATTGTCAGCGTGTTGAAAATCGCATTGTAGAAAAATGCTCATGGCGGCACTGGCCGACGCCGCGATGAGCGCCAGCTTTACTGTCAGGTGAAAAACATATTCAGACAGGGCCAGACCAGAATGGGAAAACAGGGGCCGGCGTGATCGGAGAGAATGAAAATGAGTGCGTATGAAATTACAGACCATCATTATGACGTTGTTGTTGTCGGGGCCGGCGGGGCTGGTCTGCGGGCAACGCTGGGCATGGCAACCTCCGGACTGCGGACTGCCTGTGTGACAAAGGTCTTTCCAACCCGCTCTCATACAGTGGCCGCACAGGGCGGCATTGGGGCGGCGCTGAACAATATGGGCGAGGGGGATAACTGGAAATTCCATATGTATGACACTGTCAAGGGGTCTGACTGGCTGGGTGACCAGGATGCGATTGAGTATATGTGCCGCAATGCGATCCCCTCAGTCATTGAGCTGGAGCATTATGGTGTGCCGTTTTCACGCACTGAGGACGGCAATATCTATCAGCGCCCCTTTGGCGGCCATACGCTCAATTTCGGCAAGAATATAGCGCGCCGGGCCTGTGCGGCAGCTGATCGCACTGGCCATGCCATACTGCACACGCTGTATCAGCAATGTCTGCGCTACAGGGCTGAATTCTTTGTTGAATATTATGCGATTGATCTGATCATGGATGATAATGGGGCGTGTCAGGGTATTTTGGCCCTGTCTATGGAGGACGGGTCTGTTCACCGTTTCCTTGGACAGCGCACGGTGCTGGCAACAGGCGGCTACGGGCGGGTTTATTTCTCCTGCACCTCTGCTCATACCTGTACGGGCGATGGCAATGCGATGGCCCTGCGCGCAGGACTGCCACTGCAAGATATGGAATTTGTCCAGTTTCACCCCACAGGTATTTATGGTGCCGGCGTACTGATCACAGAAGGTGCGCGCGGTGAGGGCGGTTATCTGACCAATTCCGAGGGAGAGCGTTTCATGGAACGCTATGCCCCGACAGCCAAAGACCTTGCCAGCCGCGATGTGGTCAGCCGGGCAATGACAATGGAAATCAATGAGGGACGCGGCGTTGGCCCGCAAAAAGACCATATTCTGCTGCATCTTGAGCATATAGATGCAGACACTCTGCATGAACGCCTGCCCGGCATTACAGAGACAGCACGGATTTTCTGCGGCGTTGATATCACGCGTGAGCCGATTCCCGTCCTGCCTACAGTGCATTATAATATGGGTGGCATTCCAACCAATTATTACGGTGAGGTGCTGGCACCGACCAAGGATGACCCTAACCGTGTCTCGCAGGGGTTGATGGCAATAGGTGAGGCGGCTTGTGTGTCTGTCCACGGGGCCAACCGGCTGGGCACGAATTCCCTGCTTGACATCATTGTGTTTGGCCGGGCGGCCGCAATGCGGGCAGCAGAGACACTGACCCCCGGCGCGGCGTTGCCGCCGCCAAGTCAAGAGGCCACGGACAAGGCACTGGCCCGTTTTGACCGCATGCGCCATGCCAAGGGCAAGACAAAGGCTGGCGCGCTGCGTCTGGACATGCAACGGGCAATGCAGTGCTATGCTGCTGTTTTCCGCTCTGGGGCCAGTCTTGATGAGGGTGTAAAAACAATGGATGAGATTGCCTCGGGCATGGCTGATATAGGTATTCAGGACAGATCACTGGTCTGGAACACTGATCTGATAGAGGCACTTGAGCTTGAAAATCTTATGGGTCAGGCACTTGTCACCGTGCGGTCTGCCCATCAGCGCAAAGAATCACGCGGTGCCCACGCACATGAGGATTTTCCGGATCGTGATGATGAGAACTGGATGAAACATACAGTGATGTGGCTTGATGAAAAAAATAAGTCAGTGACAGGTTACCGTGATGTGACAATGAACACACTGACCAACGAGGTGCAGCCAATTCCACCGGTTGCCCGTGTTTATTGAGACAGAGACCAGCAGGAAAAACGTAAATTCTGGGTATATAGGGGATTAAAAAAAATGGCACAGTTCACCCTGCCAGCCGGTTCTGAAATGACAGCAGGAAAGCAGCATAAGGCTGACAAAGGCGCCGGCCGTATCAAGACCTTTAATATTTACCGCTGGTCACCTGATGATGATGAGAACCCCCGCATAGACAGCTATGAGATAGACCTGGATGCCTGTGGGCCCATGGTTCTTGATGCTCTGATCAAAATCAAGAATGAGATGGATTCAGGCCTGACATTCAGGCGTTCCTGCCGTGAGGGAATTTGCGGATCATGTTCAATGAATATTGACGGGACAAACACGCTGGCCTGTCTGAAATCGATTGATGATGTTAAGGGCGATGTGAATATCTATCCGTTGCCGCATATGCCGGTGGTGAAAGACCTTGTGCCTGACCTGACCCATGCCTATGCCCAGCTGACCTCTGTAGAACCATGGCTGAAAACACAGACACCTGCCCCAGAGGGCAAGGAGCGCAAACAGTCACAAGAAGAACGCGATGTGCTGGACGGATTGTGGGAATGTGTGCTTTGTTTCAGCTGTTCAACTTCCTGTCCGTCTTACTGGTGGAACGGGGATCGCTATCTGGGCCCGGCAGTGCTGTTGCAGGCCTATCGCTGGATAGCGGACAGCCGTGATGAATTCACCGGCGAGCGTCTGGACGCCCTTGAAGATCCGTTCCGCCTGTATCGCTGTCATACGATTATGAATTGTGCAAAAACCTGTCCAAAGGGGCTGAACCCCGGCAAGGCTATCGGCGAGATTAAAAAGCTGATGCTGCAAAGGCAGGGCTGAGGCCGGCCCGGGGAATGCTGTAGGAATGGCGCGGCAGCCCGGCCTGTCCCCAGAGACGCAGTATAACGCGCTGATAAAAAGCGGCCAGCTGCAGCCTGACAAGGGCCAGGAGCAGGCACTGGCCGCCCTGCAGGGCCTGTTTGAAAACATTCAAGGACAGGGCGTTCTGTCTGCCGGGTCAGCCGGCTTTGCGCGCCGCCTGTTTTCACGCCGCCCTATCAGTGATATCACGCCGCAGGGGCTGTATCTGTATGGCGGTGTCGGGCGGGGCAAAACCATGTTAATGGACTTGTTTGCGGCCTCAGTTAATCCAGGGCTGATCCAGCGTGTGCATTTTCACGATTTCATGGTTGCTGCCCAAGATGCTGTTCAGCGTGCGCGCCTGAAGGGCGCGGCCGACCCGATGAATGAGGCAGCTGACCAGCTGATTGCAAAGGGGCCGGTGATTTGTTTTGATGAAATGGAAGTGCGTGATATTGCAGATGCAATGATCATCAAGCGCTTGTTTGACCAGCTGTGGGCGCGGGGCATGGTTCTTGTCACCACCTCTAATAGGGCCCCGGATGATCTGTATATGAACGGGCTGCACAGGGACAGGTTTCTTCCCTTCATTGACGCGCTTAAGGCGCATAATCAGATTCATCATATTGCTGAGGGTGCTGACTGGCGCGCGGCGGTTTTGCAGAGCATTTCAAGCTGGCATGTAAAGCCGCCGCACAGTCAGCCAGATGCCTGCCGTGATCTTGACCGTCATCTCGACAATGCCTTTGGCCGCCTCAGTGATCAGCAGCCAGCCGCACCGCAGACAATCATGGTTGCCGGGCGGGCGCTCAGGCTGGAAAAGGTTGCCGGCGATCTTGTTGACACAGACTTTGACAGCCTGTGCCGCCAGCCACTGGCAGCACGCGACTATCTGGTTCTGGCAGATAAATTTGCCGGTCTTCTGATGCGTGATATTCCGGTAATGGCTGAGAGCGAGCAAAATGAGGCCCGGCGCTTTATGTGGCTGGTGGACGCATTTTACGACCGTGGCCGGTTCCTGATTGCCAGTGCACAGGCCCCGCCGGCACAGATTTATACTGGCAGCCAGTGGGAATTTGAATTTCAGCGCACCTGTTCACGCTTGCAGGAAATGGCACATTACCGCGGCATGACATAAATGCCTGATCAGCCAGCGCCGGCCCTCCGGGCAATAAAAAAGCACAGTGTCTTCTTGATGTTGGACTTGCCTTGCAAGGGCAAATTCGCTACACCCAAAACAGGCAGAAAACCGCAGCGCCGCACTGTGTTGTCAATGCACTGCCAGCGAGCAAAACTCAAATCAGTCAGAGGAGTCACCATAAATGGCACGCAATAAAATCGCTCTTGTGGGCGCAGGAAATATCGGTGGAACACTGGCGCTTCTGGCTGGGCTGAAAGAGCTGGGTGACATTGTTTTATTTGATATCGCAGAGGGCATCCCACAGGGCAAGGCGCTCGACATTGCACAGGCCAGCTCTATTGAGGGTTTCGATGCGCGTGTTACAGGGGCCAATGATTATGCCGGTCTTGCCGGTGCTGATGTGGTGATTGTGACAGCCGGTGTGCCAAGAAAACCTGGTATGAGCCGTGATGACCTGGTTGGTATCAACACAAAGGTGATGACCCAGGTTGGTGAGGGAATTAAGGCCCATTGTCCGGAGGCGTTTGTCATTTGTATTACCAACCCGCTGGATGCGATGGTTGGTGTACTGCAGCGCGCATCGGGTCTGCCGGCCAGCCATGTTGTCGGTATGGCAGGTGTTCTTGACAGCGCGCGTTTCCGCTATTTTCTGGCCAGTGAATTTGATGTCTCTGTTGAGGATGTCAGTGCGTTTGTTCTGGGCGGGCATGGTGATACGATGGTGCCGCTGGTGCGCTATTCAACCGTTGCCGGTATTCCGGTGCCTGATCTGATCGCTATGGGCTGGTCAAGCGAAGAGCGGATCGCTGAGATCGTACAGCGCACCCGTGACGGCGGGGCAGAAATTGTCGGGCTACTGAAAACGGGATCTGCCTTTTATGCCCCTGCCTCCTCAGCTGTCCAGATGGCAGACGCCTATCTGAAGGATAAGAAGCGTCTGCTGCCCTGTGCTGCCTTTGTTGAGGGTGCTTATGGGCTGGACGGGCTGTATGTTGGCGTGCCGGTCATTATTGGCAGCGGCGGGGTTGAACGGATTGTTGAAATTGCGCTGAACGCCGATGAACAGGCCATGTTTGATCATTCAGTTGCAGCCGTAAAGGCGCTGAATGATGTTGTAAAGAGGGTCGAATAGACCCATTTTTTGTGTCCGGGCTGTCAGCATGTCCCATTATCTGATAGGCTGGTGTTAGGAGTTAGGGGGAATACAATGAACATTCACGAACATCAGGCAAAGGCCCTGTTGCGTGACTTTGGCGTTACGGTACCGGATGGCTTTGCGGCATTCAGTGTTGATGAAGCTGTGTCAGCGGCAAAAAAACTGGGCGGCGGCGTTACTGTTGTCAAGGCACAGATTCATGCGGGCGGACGCGGCAAGGCGGGCGGAGTCAAGGTGGTCTCATCAGCAGAAGAGGTGCGTGCACAGGCACAAAGACTGTTAGGCTCTACTCTTGTTACCCACCAGACCGGCCCGGCAGGCAAGGAGGTTCAGAGGCTCTATATTGAACAGGGCTGTGATATTGGGCGCGAGCTGTATTTGTCCATGCTGGTGGACAGGGGCTCCAGCCGGGTCACAGTGATTGCCTCTACCGAAGGCGGCATGGATATTGAGGCTGTTGCTGCCAAAACACCTGAACGTATCATTACCGTGTCTGTTGACCCGGCAACCGGGCTGAAGCCGCATCATGTGCGCCGGATTGCCGCTGCTCTCAAGCTGGAAGGGCCGGCCGCAAAACAGGCGGGTGGATTTCTCTCTGGCATCTACAAGGCCTTTATCAGTCTTGATGCCTCACTGGTTGAGATCAATCCGCTGGTCGTTACCGGGGCCGGGGATCTGCTGGCACTTGATGCCAAAATGGGTTTTGATGACAATGCGCTGTTCAGGCAAAAGGATGTTCTGGGGCTGCGCGATCTGAGCGAGGAAGACCCCAGTGAAGTCAAGGCCTCTGAGTTTGACCTCAATTACATCAAGCTGGATGGCAGTATAGGTTGTATGGTCAATGGTGCTGGTCTGGCAATGGCAACGATGGATATTATCAAGCTGGAAGGCGGAGAGCCGGCCAATTTTCTTGATGTTGGCGGCAGCGCAACAACAGAACGCGTGACCGAGGCCTTTAAGATCATTCTGTCAGACGGCAATGTAGAGGGGATTCTGGTCAATATTTTTGGCGGTATCATGCGCTGTGATGTGATCGCTGAGGGTGTGGTGTCAGCTGCCCGCACCCTTGGTTTGACAAAGCCGCTTGTGGTTCGCCTTGAGGGCACCAATGTCGAGGCCGGAAAAAAAATCATGGCTGAATCCGGTCTGGCTATTATTACAGCTGATAATCTGGGGGATGCTGCACGCAAGATTGTCGCCGCTGTCAAGGGGGCGTAACGAATATGGCTGTACTTGTTAATAAGAATACAAAAGTTATCTGTCAGGGCTTTACCGGTGCACAGGGCACCTTTCACAGCGAGCAGGCGATTGCCTATGGCACACAGATGGTCGGCGGTGTGACCCCCGGCAAGGGCGGGCAGACACATCTGGGTCTGCCTGTTTTTGACACGGTTGCCGGGGCGCGTGCCCAAACAGATGTTGATGCCAGTGTGATTTACGTCCCGCCCCCCTTTGCTGCTGATTCAATCCTTGAGGCGATAGAGGCGGAAATGCCGCTTATTGTCTGTATAACAGAGGGTATCCCTGTGCTGGATATGGTGCAGGTAAAACGGGCACTTGTTGGCTCAAAGAGCAGGCTTATCGGCCCGAACTGTCCTGGAATTATCACGCCCGGCGGATGCAAGATAGGTATTATGCCCGGCCATATTCACCAGCCTGGCAGCGTTGGCATTGTCTCGCGTTCGGGTACATTGACCTATGAGGCGGTCGCCCAGACAACAGCGATTGGCCTTGGCCAGTCGACCTGTATCGGCATTGGCGGTGATCCGGTGAACGGCACGAATTTCATCGACTGTCTGGATATGTTCTTAAATGATGAGCACACTGATTCGATTGTGATGATAGGCGAGATAGGCGGTGCGGCCGAAGAAGAGGCAGCCGCCTTTTACGCAGGCCATGCAAACAAAAAGCCCATTGCCGGATTTATTGCCGGTCAGACGGCCCCGCCGGGCCGCAGAATGGGCCATGCCGGGGCCATTGTTGCCGGCGGCAGCGGTGCGGCTGCGGATAAAATCGCGGCGATGGAGGCGTCAGGTTTTGTGATGGCCCGCTCGCCTTCCCAGCTGGGTGAAGCCCTGCAGACAGCGATTGACAGATTTTAGCTATGCTGCGGGCAGCCGCTGATCTGACAGCTTGCCCCGGGAGATGGTTTGGGTTGATACTAGAGCAGAAAACTGGCGAATAAATAATCGCACAGGAGGTGGAGTGGCAGATGGATGCGAGTTTCCTTTCAGGTGCAAACGCAACCTTTATTGCAGAAATGCACCGGGCCTGGTCTGAAAATCCGGGCAATGTTGACCCGCAATGGGCCGAGTGGTTCCAGTCAATGGGCGTGCTGGCAGAAGAAACAGAAGCACAGCCAGACTGGGGGCGGGCACCCACACAGGTGGTTGGCGCGCATGACCCGCAGGCGTCTATCAAGGCTGTTGCTAAAGGTATTACGGGCGACCGTGATCTGATCGCCGGTGATTTGCGCTCTGCAACACTGGACAGTCTGCGTGCGATTATGCTGATCAGGGCTTACCGGATTCGTGGACATCTTCTTGCCCGTCTGGATCCGCTGGGGCTGCTGGAGCAGGATATTCACCCAGAGCTGGATCCGAAAAGCTATGGGTTTTCAGAAGAGGATTATGACCGGCCTATCTTTATCAATCATGTGTTGGGGCTGGAAACAGCAACGCTGAATGAAATTCTTGATATCCTGCGCCAGACCTATTGCTCGACCATTGGTGTTGAGTTCATGCATATTCAGGATCCGGCACAGAAAGCCTGGGTTCAAGAACGTATAGAAGCTATTGGCAACCGCACTGAATTCACCAACAGAGGCAAGACGGCCATTTATGAAAAGCTGGTCGCCGCAGAAGGGTTTGAGCAGTTTTTACATAAGAAATATATTGGCACCAAACGTTTCGGACTGGATGGCGGCGAAGCGCTGATCCCGGCATTGGAACAGATTCTGAAGCGCGGCGGCCAAATGGGGCTGAGAGAAGTTGTTATCGGCATGCCGCACCGCGGGCGCCTGAATGTGCTGCATAATGTTATGGACAAGCCGTTTCGCGCAATTATTTCTGAATTTCTGGGCAATCCGTCCAATCCAGAGGAGGTGGGCGGCTCTGGTGATGTGAAATACCATATGGGCGCATCTGCTGACCGCAATTTTGATGATAATGAGATTCATCTCAGTCTGGCCCCGAACCCCTCGCATCTGGAAATCGTTGATCCGGTTGTTGTTGGCCGCGTGCGGGCCAAGCAGGAACAGGCAAATGACACTGAACGGCGTGCGGTATTGGGTATTTTGCTGCACGGGGACGCGGCTTTTGCCGGTCAGGGCGTTGTGGCAGAGACATTTGCTTTTTCTGCGCTGCGCGGCTATCGCACGGGTGGAACGATACATATCATTGTCAATAATCAGATAGGCTTTACCACCAGCCCTTCTTACTCTCGCTCATCACCCTATCCGACAGATGTTGCAAAAATGGTGATGGCGCCGATTTTCCATGTTAATGGGGATGATCCAGAAGCGGTGGTTCATGCGGCACGCATCGCTGTGGAATTCCGCCAGACTTTTGGCTGTGATGTAGTGCTGGATGTGTTCTGTTATCGCCGTTTTGGCCATAATGAGGGGGATGAGCCGTCCTTTACCCAGCCCCTAATGTACCGCCAGATTGCCAGCCAGCCGACGGCAAGAGAGCTCTATGCACGCCAGCTGGTTGCAGAAGGCGTGCTGACAGATGAAAAAGCCAGGCAAATCGTGGCAGAGCATAATCAGCATCTGGATGCGGAATTTGAAGCGGGCCTGACATTCAAACAGAATAAGGCTGACTGGCTTGAAGGGCAGTGGTCAGGGATGAAGGCCGCATCAGGTGATGACCGCCGCGGCGAGACATCCTGCACAGAAGACCGGCTGCGCCATATCGGCAAGGTGATCACAACAATTCCTGAGACTGTGAATGTGCATAACAAGCTGAAACGGGTGGTCGGCGCCCGCCAGCAGGCCATAGAATCAGGCGAGAATATTGACTGGGCCACTGCAGAACATCTGGCTTTTGGCGCGCTGTTGATGGAAGGTAGCCGCGTGCGTCTGTCAGGACAGGACAGTTGCCGCGGCACTTTTAGCCAGCGCCATTCTGTATTTGTGGATCAGAATACAGAGGAGCGTTATATTCCGCTCTCTCATCTCAGCGATGATCAGGCCCTCTTTGAAGTGATTGACTCGCCCCTGTCAGAAGCCTCTGTGATGGGGTTTGAATACGGATTTGCACAGGCCGAGCCGAATGCGCTGGTCATGTGGGAGGCACAGTTTGGTGATTTTGCCAATGGGGCACAGGTGGTGATTGACCAGTTTATCAGCTCTGGCGAGGCAAAATGGCTGCGTATGAACGGGCTGGTGCTGTTGTTGCCGCATGGCTATGAAGGGCAGGGGCCAGAACATTCCTCAGCGCGCCTTGAACGCTATCTCCAGCTTTGTGCGGAAGATAATATGCAGGTTGTCTATTGCTCGACACCAGCAAATTATTTTCATGTTCTGCGCCGCCAGCTGCGCCGTGATTTCAGAAAACCGCTGGTGGTTATGACGCCAAAGTCACTGCTGCGGCACAAGGGCTGTGTATCAAAACTCTCTGATATGGCAGACGGCACCTCTTTTCACCGTATTCTTGATGAGGCTGACAAGAACATCAAGGACAAGCTAGTAGAGCGTGTGGTTCTGTGTTCGGGCAAAATCTATTATGATCTGGCAGAAGAGCGCGACAGACGGGCCCAGAAGAATGTCAAAATCCTGCGTGTTGAGCAGCTCTATCCCTTTCCGCAGAAGACATTGGCACGGATTCTGGCAAAGACCCCGGATGCGGAAATTGTGTGGTGCCAGGAAGAACCGCGCAATATGGGTAGCTGGACATTCGTGCGTGATTTTATAGAGGCCAGCATGAGCGATGCCGGCCTGAGCACATCCCGGCCTATCTATGTCGGGCGCAGGGAAGCGGCCTCGCCGGCAACAGGGTCTGCCGGCCGTCACCGTGCTGAACAGGAAGCGGTGGTGAACGGTGCCCTTGATGCGGGCAAAAAAAGTGTGGCTGCTGAATAGAACCAGGCCAGGGTGAAGAGATAATAACGCAAAAAGCGTGTTCAGAAAGAAAGGGCACATTATGGCAGTTGAAATCAAAGTTCCGGTTCTTGGAGAATCAGTTGTTGAGGCCATTGTTGCCAGATGGATAAAATCAGCCGGAGAGGCAGTGGCAGCTGATGAGCCTGTTGTTGAGCTGGAGACAGACAAGGTCACGCTCGAAGTGCCCTCGCCGGTGTCCGGTGTGCTGGCTGATATTGTTGCGTCAGAGGGTGCAACAGTGGGTGTTGATGCGTTGCTGGCACTGGTCGAAGAAGGTGCTGCTGCGGCGCCAAAGTCTGGGGATAAAAAAGAGGCCCCGGCATCAGCTGTCCCGGCATCAGCTGCCCCGGCTGCGGCTGCCCCGGCTGCGGCTGCCCCGGCTGCGGCTACGGGCACGCCTGTGCTGTCACCTGCGGTGCGCAAGCTGGTTGATGACAATAATCTCAATCCGGCCGCTATTGCTGGAACCGGCAAGGATGGACGGCTGACAAAAGCAGATATATTGAAGGCGATTGAAAGCGGGGCCGCGCGTCAGAGCGTCTCTGCGGCTACCCCGGCCCCGGCAGGCCCGCGTGCCAGCGATCCGCGCGAAGAGCGTGTGCCTATGTCGCGCCTGCGCCGGATGATTGCAAGCCGCCTGAAAGAGGCACAGAATAATGCAGCGATGTTGACCACATTCAATGAGGTGGATATGGGTGCAGTCATGGCTTTGCGTGCTGAATATAAAGATGAGTTTGAAAAAAATCACGGGGCACGGCTTGGCTTTATGGGCTTTTTTGTGCGCGCGGCGATCACGGCATTGAATGAGTTTCCAGCTGTAAATGCTGAAATACAAGGTGATGATATTATTTACAAGAATTTTTATAATATCGGCGTGGCTGTCGGCACCCCGCAGGGGCTGGTCGTGCCGGTGCTCAAGGACGCACAGGATATGTCGCTTGCAGATATTGAAAAGCAGGTCAGCGATTTTGGTGTGCGCGCGCGTGACGGCAAGCTGGGCCCGGCAGATATGTCAGGCGGCAGCTTTACCATTTCCAATGGCGGCGTCTATGGATCGCTGATGTCAACACCCATTTTGAACCCGCCGCAGAGCGGGATTCTAGGCATGCATAAAATACAGAAACGCCCGATGGCTGTCGGTGACAAGATTGAAATCAGGCCGATGATGTATCTGGCTCTGTCCTATGATCACCGCATTATTGACGGGCGCGAGGCTGTGTCCTTCCTTGTCAGGGTCAAGGAATCCATTGAGGATCCGCGCCGCCTGCTGCTGGGTGTGTGATAAACAGAACTACCGGTTAAAATTACAGGAGAACAGGCATGTCAGAAGCTGAGTTTGATCTGATTGTTATTGGCGGCGGGCCGGCCGGTTATGTCGGTGCTATCCGTGCAGCCCAGCTTGGCATGAGTGTGGCTTGTGTTGAAAAGCGGGAGACACTGGGCGGCACCTGTCTGAATGTCGGCTGTATTCCGTCAAAGGCGCTTTTGAACGCCTCAGAAAAATACAGCGAGGCTGCTTCTGGCGCGCTGGCCGGTATGGGCATTGCCGCCAGGTCTGTCACGCTTGATCTGGCAGCGATGATGGCCTCTAAAGACAAGATAGTCTCTGGCCTGACAGGCGGAATTGACCATCTGTTCAAGAAGAACAGAATTACCCGCCTGACCGGCACTGCCAGCCTGAAAGGTGAGGGGCTGGTCGAGGTCAGTGAGGGCCGGACAAAAAAGACCTACAAAGGCGCAAGAATCCTGATTGCGACAGGATCAGAGCCAAGCTCGCTGCCAAATGTGGGGATTGATGAAAAACAGATTGTCTCATCAACCGGTGCGCTGTCACTGAACAGCGTGCCGAAAAAGCTGATTGTTATTGGCGGCGGTTATATCGGGCTTGAGATGGGTACAGTCTGGGCCCGTCTGGGCGCGTCAGTGGAGGTGGTGGAATATCTGCCGCGGATTCTGCCTGGCATGGATCTGGAGGTGGCGAATAAATTCAAGGCTGTACTGTCCAAACAGGGGATGACATTTCATCTCGGTATGGCTGTGAAATCAGCAAAGGCTGGAAAATCAGGTGTCTCTCTGGTTATTGCGGACGCAAAATCAGGCGAGGAGAAAAGCCTGTCATGTGATATTGCGCTGGTGGCTGTGGGGCGCAGGCCAAACACAGACGGGCTGGGTCTGGAGGCCCTCGGCATTGAGCTGACAGAGCGCGGGCAAATTAAGGTTGATGCTGATTTTGAAACCAATATTGAGGGCGTTTTTGCGGTTGGTGATGTGATTGCGGGCCCTATGCTGGCCCACAAGGCAGAGGAAGATGCAGTGGCTGCAGTAGAAATTATGGCCGGACAGTCAGGTCATGTTGATTATGATCTGGTGCCGGGCATTGTCTACACAGCTCCTGAAATTGCCACAATCGGGGCATCAGAGGAACGTCTGAAAGAAGAGAATATCAGCTAGAAAAAAGGGATTTTCCCGTTTCTGGCAAATAGCCGGGCAAAGGCCACAGGCCATACAGAAGGCTTTGTGAAAATACTGGCAGATGAAAAGACAGACCGGGTTCTGGGCTGTCATATCATTGCCCATGAGGCCGGCACGCTCATCCATGAAGTGGCCGCGGCGATGGCCTTTGGTGCCTCAGCAGAGGATATTGCGCGCACCTGTCATGGTCATCCGACAATGAATGAGGCTGTCAAAGAGGCCGCCCTGGCTGTTGACGGGCGGGCCATCCATATCTAGGGGCAGCTGCCCGGTTGCGGGCCGCCTTTATCTGGCCCGCGGATGGGTATTTTTGTGAACATCCATCAGGCGGGCCTCATCGACATGGGTGTAGCGCTGTGTTGTTGACAGGCTCGAATGGCCAAGTAGCTGCTGGATAGCCCGCAAATCACCGCCCCCGGCAAGCAGATGTGTGGCAAAGGCATGGCGCAGCGCATGCGGTGTTGTTTCAGCCGGCAGGCCAAGCAGCAGACGCAGACGCTCTAACAGGCGCTGAACTGCCCGCGCATTCAATGGCTGGCCGCGTGCAGACCTAAACAGGGCCTCATCACCGCCAGGCTGAAACGGACAGCTCTGTGCAGCAGCGCTGACTGCCGCAGCGACAGCCGGCAGCACCGGGACATCGCGCATCTTTCCGCCTTTGCCGGTGATCTGCAGCCAGCTGCCGAGCGGAATCTGGTGCGCTCGTAGGCTCAAGGCTTCTGAAATCCGCAGCCCGCAGCCATACAGTAGCATCAAAACAGCCACATCACGCTTTTTCTGCCAATCCGGCTGTTTGTCCAGCAGACCGGATTCTGCTGCTGCCAGCACGTCTTTCATATCCGCCTCACTGACCGCCTTTGGTAGGGCACGGGCTGCTTTCGGGGCTTTCATCCAGCTGGTGTCAGCCAGCGAGAACAATGCGTTTTTTGCCGCAAAGCGATAGAAGCTGCGAAGAGATGACACACGCCTGGCAATCGTTGTCCGGCTGAGGTCTTTTTCCTGTTCACTGGCCAGAAAGGCACGGAAATCCTGACGGCTGAGCGCAGCCCCGCTCAGTCCCTCACCACGCAAAAACACATCAAAAATAAGGATATCGCGCTGATAGGCGGCCAGGGTGTTGGGCCCGTATCCGCGTTCTTCTGCCAGCCAGCTGAGCCATCGCCTTATTGCGTCCGGTGCGATGCCTGCACCGGCGGTCATTTCTGTGCAGCCTCAAGGCGGGCAAGCAGACACACACCGGCTATTTCTGCCAAATTAGTCAGCAATGTCTGTCCCTGATCGGGCGAGAAACTCTTTTCATCCCTGCCTGCCAGTATCAGTGCCGAACCTGCCACCGGCGGCGGCAGCTGGTCGGGAAGGGCAATCGCTGCAATGCTGGCCGCAGGAAGGGCGAACAGACCGTCACCTTTGGCAGGGCCCAGATAGATAGAGCCCGCAGATAATAATGCGGCTATTTCTGCAGCTGGCATTAAAAGAAAGCCCAATGCCTCTGCCTGTGCGAGCGCATTTTCCTGCGGCATGAGAAGCCGTGCCCCGGCAAGGCCGAAAATCACCGGCAGCTCCTCATCGATCATCTGGGCAAAGCTGCCAAGATCATTACAGGCAAGAAAACCAAGTGTGGCATGATGAAGGGCCTGCCAGTGCAGCATATTTGTCGCGGCCGCATCCAGCAGTGACTGGTTTGCCTCTGACAGGCGGCGTGCCTCTTCTCTGGCAGTTGCCGCCAACCTGCCAGTCGCATCTATGAGATTGGGAGAGGCAGACATTTCAGCCAGGCCAAAATTTTCAGACAGAAACCCCGGATGGGCCCTTATATAAGCAATTACCGCATCGGCGCTGAGCTGTTTTGTCATAGGCCCTGCCCTCTCATCATTCCCAACGGTCTAAATGATTGACTGCCCAGTAGCATTCCAGTCCGCAAGAAAAGCATCCAGCCCCTTTTCAGTCAGGGGATGATAATAAAGCTGGTCAAGGATAGCGGGCGGCAGGGTGATGACATCCGCCCCCAGCAGGGCGGCATCCACAACATGCTGGGGCGTGCGGGCAGAGGCAACCAGCACTTCTGTCTCAAAGCCGTAATTATCATAAACAGTGCAGATATCGCTGATAAGGTTCATTCCGTCAGCCCCCAGATCATCCAGCCGCCCGACAAAAGGAGAGATAAAACGCGCGCCGGCCTTTGCTGCCAGCAGCGCCTGACCGGCACTGAAACACAAGGTCACATTCACCATGATATCACGTGCTGCCAGCTGCCGGCAGACAATCAGCCCGTCCTTTGTCAGCGGCACCTTTATTGCGACATTAGGGGCAATCGCGCTCAGTATGTCTGCCTCTGCCAGCATTGCCTCAGCCCTGGTGGCTGTGACTTCTGCACTGACCGGCCCGTCTGTCAGCGCACAGATATCAGCGATGGTCTGTTTGATATCGCGCCCGGCCTTTGCGATCAGTGACGGATTTGTGGTCACGCCGTCTACCATGCCCGTTTCCAGCGCGGCCTTTATCTGATCTGTGTCAGCTGTATCAAGAAAAATTCTCATCTTCATGTCCCATAGGTTAATGGCTGTTGATTCGGCACTTGCATCAAGGCCCTGTCTGCTGGCACACTTTTGCCTCTGTGATATGCCAGAGCCTTGCATTGTTGGCAATCATCACCTTGTTATGAGCTATGTTACGGGCTGGCACACGTCTATGGCAACTGAAAAGCAGGATGAAAACAGGGGCAAATCTGCGACAGGCGCGGCAGGACAGCTTGTGCAGGTTGCTGTTCCTGTGCCGGCAAAGCGCGGGCAGTGTCTGTGCTATGATTATGATGCCGCCCTCTTTGCGCCGCTGGGCAGGGGTCAGATAGTCAAGGTACCGCTTGGCAGCCGCCATGTCTGGGCGATTGTCATGAACAGTATGGGACATAGCACCATTGCTATTGACCGGCTGAAACAGGTGGCAGGCGTTGCCGATGTGCCGCCTGTCGATAAAAAATTCCTGCAGTTTCTGGAAGATGTGGCGAGCTGGACACTGGCCCCCTTTGGCACGGTTATGCGCCTGCTGCTGAATACGCCCGAAGCGCTGGCACCACCGCCGGAACAAACGCTCTATGGCCCTGCAGCACCGCTTCCGCCGTCAGCCCGGCTCACCCCGCAAAGACAGCGGGTGTTAACTCTGCTGGCACAGGCCCCGGCGATGAGCACTGCTGAGATTGCGCGTGAGGCCGGTGTGGCGGCGCAGACTGTTTCTGCCATGGCCGATGCAGGTCTGCTGGTCAGGCACAAACAGGCGCGCGCGTCACAGGACTATCAGATATCATCGGAAATGATGGCAGAGCGGCATCGTCAGTTGATCCTGAGTCCGGCCCAGCAGGCAGTTGCACAGGCAATGCAGGGGCCGTCCGGCCAGACAGAATTCAACGTGCATCTGCTCGATGGCGTAACAGGCTCCGGCAAGACAGAAACCTATTTTGATCTGGTGGCGCGCACAGTTGCCGGTGGACGTCAGGTGCTGATTTTGCTGCCGGAAATCGCGCTTACCGCTGCCTGGCAGGACAGGTTTATTCAATGGTTCGGTTTTGCCCCTGCGCTTTGGCATTCTGCGGTGACGCCCGCGCGCCGGCGGGTTATATGGCGCCAGGCCATTACAGGGCAGCCGCTGATTGTTGCCGGCGCCAGATCTGCTTTGTTTCTGCCCTTTGCAGAGCTGGGTTTGATCATTGTCGATGAAGAGCATGATGCGAGTTACAAACAAGAAGACCAGCTGGCCTATCATGCCCGTGACATGGCAATATTACGGGCCAGGCGGGCAGATATTCCCATCATTGTTGCCAGTGCAACGCCTGCGCTGGAAAGCTGGGTAAATGCGGGGGCAGCCAGCAGTCTTTCAGCCGGGCATCCACGCTGGCACCATCATGTGCTGGATACACGTTTTGGCGCTGCGCGCCTGCCGGATATACAGCTGATTGATATGCGCCTGTCACGCCCGCCGCGTGGTCAATGGCTGTCGCCTGATCTGGTTCAGGCCCTGTCAGACACGCTGACGGCCGGTGACCAGAGTCTGCTGTTTTTGAACCGGCGCGGTTATGCGCCAATGACTGTCTGCGGGGCGTGCGGCCACCGGCTGTGCTGTCATCAATGTGACAGTCTGTTGGTTACGCACAGGCTGGCAGGTAATGTTCAGTGCCATTTCTGCGGTATCAGCCAACCGATCATAAATGACTGTCCTTCCTGTGCGGCAACAGACAGCCTGCATGCTGTCGGGCCGGGTGTTGAGCGTCTTGAAGAAGAGGTCAGGCTGCTGTTTTCACAGGCCCGTATCGCTGTCCTGTCCAGTGACACACTGAAATCAGCAGCAGAGGCAGAGGAGCTGTTCACGGCCATGGCCAGGCGTGAGATTGATATTCTGATCGGCACACAGATGGCTGCAAAGGGCCATCATTTTCCCAATCTGACGCTGGTCGGTGTGGTTGATGCTGATCTGGGGCTGGGCGGCGGGGATCTGCGGGCGGCAGAACGCACCTATCAGATGCTCTGGCAGGTGGCCGGGCGCAGCGGCCGGGGCACAAAGCCGGGCCGGGCCCTCATTCAGACATTTCAGCCTGCCCATCGCGTGCTGGCGGCCCTGTCTGCCCCGCCGGTCGCAGATCCGTCCCGCGCGCGCAATGCGTTTATGCAGGCAGAGGCTGAGGCCCGCTATGATGCCGGTATGCCGCCTTTTGGCCGGCTGGCAGCGCTGATCATATCGGGGGCGGATATCACAGCTGTTGAAGGCTGTGCACAGCGCCTTTCAGCCCACCGCCCGAATTTTGCAAATGTTGACATTCTTGGCCCGGCCCCGGCCCCGGTAAGCCGCATGCGCGGGGCGTTCCGCATGCGGTTTTTAATCCGTGCCGATAAAAATGTCGCGCTTCAGACAATTCTGCGCGAATGGCTGGAGGCAGTTGAAATTCCGGCAAAAGTGCGTGTTGTATGCGATATTGACCCCTATAGTTTCATGTGAATCCGGCGACAGGTGAAATTTGCTGCGGTAAATAATCGCAAGGAGCGGTTTTTTTGCCCTGTCCAGACTTGCCTTTCTGTAAGCGGTGTGATAACTCCCATCGTGAATTGGATTGTGCTGTTGGCCTGTCCATGGGGTGGAATATGAAGTGCTGCCTTTTGGAAAAAAGGTCTTTCAGTC
Source organism: Alphaproteobacteria bacterium (assembly GCA_038125645.1). Classification (GTDB taxonomy): domain Bacteria; phylum Pseudomonadota; class Alphaproteobacteria; order Puniceispirillales; family Puniceispirillaceae; genus JADHLI01. Next base: position 7,360 of record JAYPEG010000032.1, on the reverse strand, counting down.
TGACAGACAGGCCGGACAGCTTGTCTGGCTATAGATGAGGGCGATAATCGTGAGTTCTGGTGCAAAAGGTCTTGCTGGGCGTTATGCGGGCGCTCTTTATGATCTGGCTGTAGAGGCGAAATCAGTAGATGCGGTTTTGAATGACCTCTCCCAGCTCAAAACACTGTTAAATGAACACAGGGATTTGGCAGCTCTTGTCAGCTCGCCTGTCTATTCACGTTCTGAGCAGACAGCAGCCATGACGGCTGTGCTGGAAGCTGCCGGGGCACATCCGCTGAGCGTTAAATTTGTCGGGGCTGTCGCTGAAAACGGGCGGCTGTTCGCCCTGAAACAGATTGTCACAGCCTATAGTGATGAGGTGGCGCGCCGCAAAGGTCAGGTCTCAGCTGAGGTGGTCTCAGCCGTGGCACTGGACGGGCCGCGCACAAAGGCTGTTGAAGAGATTGTTGCCAAACTGGCAGGTTCAAAGAATATATCGCTGGAAATGCGGGTCGACCCGTCATTGATGGGCGGTCTTGTCGTGCGTATCGGCTCTCGCTTGTTTGATACGTCTGTGAAAACAAAACTCAACCGGCTTGAAGCCGCAATGAAGGGTGTAGCGTGATGGATATTCGTGCTGCTGAAATTTCAGCAATCCTCAAAGATCAGATTTCCAATTTTGGCAGTGAGGCAGAAGTCGCTGAGGTCGGGCGGGTACTGTCAGTTGGTGACGGTATTGCCCGCGTTTACGGTCTTGATCAGGTACAGGCCGGTGAGCTTGTTGAATTTGACGGCGGTGTCAAAGGCATGGCCCTTAATCTTGAATCTGACAATGTCGGCATTGTTATTTTTGGTGATGACCGCGGAATTAAGGAAGGCGACACAGTGCGCCGGACAGCCTCGATTGTAGATGCCCCTGTTGGCAAGGGCCTTTTGGGCCGTGTTATTGACGCGCTTGGTAATCCGATTGACGGCAAGGGCCCGCTGAAGGATGTGAAGCGCACAAGGGTTGAGGTCAAGGCCCCCGGTATCATGCCGCGCAAATCCGTGCATGAGCCGATGCAGACAGGTCTGAAGGCGATTGACAGCCTGATCCCTATAGGGCGCGGCCAGCGCGAGCTGATCATCGGTGACCGTCAGACCGGCAAGACCGCGATCGCTGTTGATGCCTTTATCAATCAGAAATCAGTGAATGAGGCTGCTGGCAAGGATGACGCCAAGAAGCTGTTCTGTATTTATGTTGCTGTCGGCCAGAAGCGCTCTACTGTTGCCCAGATTGTGCGCTCGCTGGAAGAGAACGGTGCGATGGAATATTCCATTGTTGTCGCTGCAACCGCTTCTGATCCAGCCCCAATGCAGTTCCTGGCTCCCTATACAGCCTGTGCGATGGGTGAATTTTTCCGCGATAATGGCATGCATGCGCTGGTGGTCTATGATGATTTGTCAAAACAGGCTGTGGCCTATCGCCAGATGAGCCTTTTGCTGCGCCGTCCGCCCGGCCGTGAAGCCTATCCAGGGGACGTATTTTATCTGCATTCACGCCTGCTTGAGCGTGCAGCCAAGATGAATGATGCAAACGGCGCGGGTTCGCTGACAGCTCTGCCTGTTATTGAAACACAGGCAGGCGATGTGTCTGCGTATATTCCAACAAATGTTATCTCTATCACTGACGGTCAGATTTTTCTTGAAACAGATCTGTTTTACAAAGGTATCCGCCCGGCTGTGAATGTGGGTCTTTCTGTGTCACGTGTGGGCTCAGCTGCCCAGATCAAGGCGATGAAACAGGTGGCTGGCACAATCAAGCTGGAGCTCGCCCAATATCGTGAGATGGCTGCGTTTGCGCAGTTTGCCTCGGATATGGACGCCTCTACCCGCCAGCTTCTGGAACGCGGCGCGCGTCTGACCGAATTGCTGAAACAGCCGCAATATACCCCGATGCTGGTTGAAGAACAGGTGGCTGTTATTTTTTCCGGTGTGAAAGGTTATCTCGATAAAATTGAGCTTGCTGATATCGGCCGTTTCGAAGCTGGCTTGCTGGATGTGCTGCGCGGTTCAGGAAAGGATATTCTGGCTGCGATACGCGATGAGAAAGCGATTTCTGACAAAACAGAAGAAAAGCTGCATGCAACCATTGGCACCTATGCCAAGAGCTTTGCATAAGGCCACAGGGTAAGAGCGCTGCCGGCAGTCAATTAGCCAGCGGCCTTGCAGGAGGGAAGTCCACAGATGCCTAATCTGAAGGATTTGAAAACCAGAATAAACAGCGTGTCCTCAACGCAGAAGATCACGTCTGCAATGAAGATGGTGGCCGCAGCAAAGCTGCGCCGTGCACAGGATGCAGCTGAATCAGGCCGCCCCTATGCAGCGCGTATGCGTGCTGTTATTGCCTCGCTTGCAGCCAAGGCTGATAAAAACTCTGCGTCTGCACTTTTAATCGGCCGCCAGGAGGTCAAAACCCATCTTCTGGTTATGGTTTCAGCAGACAAGGGCCTGTGCGGCGGCTTTAACAGTTCTGTCGCGCGTTTGGCAAAACAGGAAATTGCCCGCCTTGAGGGTGGGGGCAAGAAGGTACTGGTCTATGTGGTTGGCCGCAAGGCTGCGGATAATCTGGGCCCGCTTCTGGCTGCACGTACATTCGCGCGCATTGAAGGGGTACAGGGTGGCAGTGTGCAATATGCCAGCGCTAGCGATATTGCTGCCAAAATCATTGATGGCTTTACCGAGGGCACAGTTGATTCTGTCTCTGTTATTTATAACAAATTTGTCAATGCTATCAGCCAGGTTGTGACGCACAGCTCACTGATTCCAGCTGAGGTTTCTGCCAGTGATGAGACCAGCGAATCAGAGGGTTCATTTTATGATTATGAACCTGAGGAGTCAGAAATACTGGATGCGCTGCTGCCGCGCAATCTCTCAACCCAGATTTTCAGCGCGCTTCTTGAATCCTCTGCAGCAGAGCTGGCCGCCCGGATGACAGCGATGGATAATGCCACCCGTAATGCAGGCGATATGATTGACCGCCTTACCCTTGTTTATAACCGAACTCGACAGGCAAATATCACCAAAGAGCTTATCGAGATCATTTCTGGTGCGGAAGCACTGTAACCGAACCGTTTAACACGCAAAAGACGCTGGAGTAGCGAGCTATGGCAAAAAATGCAGTTGGAAAAATCAGCCAGGTTATCGGGGCTGTTGTTGACGTAGAGTTTGATGGGGCGATTCCCGATATCCTGAACGCTCTTGAGGTGGATAATAACGGTCAGCGGCTGGTGCTGGAAGTGGCACAGCATCTGGGCGAGAACATTGTGCGGACGATTGCCATGGACGCGACCGAGGGTCTGGTCAGAGGCATGGATGCAGCCGACACGGGCGCGCCTATCACCGTTCCTGTCGGGCCAGAGACGCTGGGGCGCATCATCAATGTCATCGGCGAGGCAGTTGACGAGGGCAAAGCTGTAAAGGCGAAAGTGAATTATCCAATTCACCGCCCCGCCCCTGATTATGTTGACCAGTCTACAGAGAGCGAGATTCTGGTAACAGGCATCAAGGTTATTGACCTGCTGGCCCCCTATGCAAAGGGCGGTAAAATCGGTCTGTTCGGCGGCGCCGGTGTTGGCAAGACAGTGACCATCATGGAACTGATCAACAATGTTGCCAAGGCCCATGGCGGTTATTCAGTGTTCGCCGGTGTCGGCGAGCGTACCCGTGAGGGCAACGACCTTTATCATGAGATGGTTGAATCAGGCGTTATCAAGACTGACGGGCCAGGATCAAAGGCTGCGCTGGTTTACGGCCAGATGAACGAGCCGCCAGGTGCGCGGGCCCGTGTAGCGCTGACTGGTCTGACATTGGCGGAATATTTCCGTGATGAGGAAGGCCAGGACGTGCTGTTCTTTGTTGATAATATCTTCCGTTTCACACAGGCAGGATCTGAAGTGTCAGCCCTGCTGGGACGTATCCCCTCTGCTGTGGGCTATCAGCCGACATTGGCAACCGATATGGGCGCGCTGCAGGAGCGGATCACTTCAACCAACAAGGGGTCAATCACCTCTGTTCAGGCGATTTATGTTCCGGCTGACGATTTGACAGACCCGGCCCCGGCAACATCATTTGCCCATCTGGATGCCACCACAGTTCTGTCGCGCCAGATTGCTGAGCTTGGCATTTACCCAGCGGTTGACCCGCTTGATTCTACCTCACGCGTGCTTGATCCGCGCGTTGTCGGCGACGAGCATTACAACACAGCCCGTCAGGTACAAGAAGTCCTGCAGCAATATAAGTCACTTCAGGATATCATCGCCATTCTGGGTATGGATGAGCTTTCAGAGGAAGATAAGCTGGTTGTTGCGCGTGCGCGCAAGATTCAGCGTTTCTTGTCGCAGCCTTTCCATGTCGCAGAAGTCTTTACCGGCACGCCGGGCGTGTTTGTCAGCCTTGAGGACAATATCAAGGGCTTTAGGGGGATTGTGTCAGGAGACTATGACCATCTGCCAGAGGCTGCTTTTTATATGGTAGGCACGATCGAAGAAGCGATTGAAAAGGGCAAGAAGCTGACAGCAGAGGCTGCCTGACAGCATTAAATGTTGCTGTCCTGCAGAATCTGAGAGCAAGGATAAAACCTATGGCAGAAACAACACAACTTGAGCTGGTCACGCCTGCAAAAGTCATGGTCAGCAAGGCTGCTGAAATGGTTATCGTGCCTGGGACTGAGGGGCTGTTCGGCGTGCTGCCGCGCCATTCAGCGCTTTTGGCCAGCCTGCAGCGCGGCATTGTAGAGGTTTATGAGGGCGGCAGGGTCACAGACCGCATTATGATAGATGGCGGTCTGGCGGATGTCACTCCGCAAGGGGTGACGATTCTGGCAGAGCGGGCTGTTGATCTGAATAAAGCCTCAGCCCAGGAGCTTCAGCAACGGGCGCAGAATCTTGACGGGGCAGAGGCAGAGTTTCTGACAAGCGCTGCAGACAGCCTGTAATCACAGCTCTGCAGCTGTTCTTATCTGCGCATATGCACTGGTTTCAGAGATAATCTGAAAAACTGTCCATGATGTCAGAATAGACCTGACGTTTAAACGGCACGGCCAGTTCGATCAGCCGCGCCGGCGTCATCCACTGCCAGCTGAAAAACTCCGGCTCATGCGTGTGAATATTAATATCGCTGTCAGTGCCGGTGAAACGCAGCGCCACCCATTTTTGTGTCTGGCCGCGATAGGCACCGCGCCACAGCCGGTCTGCCAAAGGCAGCGGGATGTCATAATTCAGCCATTCAGGATGCACGGATAAAATCTCTGCCCGGTCGGTGCCGATTTCCTCTTTCATCTCGCGAAAACAGGCCTGCTCGACACTCTCACCCTCATCAATCCCGCCCTGCGGCATTTGCCAGGCCTCAGCCCGGTTATCGATTCGCTGGCCGCCAAAAATCATGCCGTCAGCATTAATCAGCATAATTCCAACACATGGACGATAGGGCCGGCTGTCATAATCTGTCACCATAGAATTCTGAATACTCATCTCTTTATCCTGTCAGCCCTTTTGTGCATCAAGCGTGCTGAAAATTGTAAGACCCCGCAACAGATCAAGCGCACGCGCCAGCTGATAATCCACCTCTGCCGGGTCGCGCTCTTCTTGTGCGGCAGGCGG
>JAYPEG010000032.1:0-1732 GCA_038125645.1 Alphaproteobacteria bacterium | reverse complement strand
TGCGGGCTGCGGCTGGGTGCCGTCAAGGGCCCCGCGCAGATCCTCCTCGCGTACAGGCCCACCCTCCAGCTCTTCAATACGCGCCAGCGCCACCTCTATATCAGGGGTAATTCCCTTTGCCTGAATAGAGATGCCAGACGGGGTATAATAGCGTGCTGTTGTCAGCCGCATAGCCCCGTGGCCCGGCATCGGTGTTATGGTCTGCACAGAGCCCTTGCCGAATGAGCGTGTGCCCATCAGCACCGCCCGGCGGTGATCTTTCAGTGCGCCTGCAACAATTTCAGAAGCTGAGGCTGAACCTGAATTAATAAGCACCACAACCGGCAGCCCATCAGTCAAATCGCCCGGCCGGGCATAGGCATGCTGAATATCATTCTCTGCCCGTCCGCGGGTGGAAACAATCTCACCGCGTTCAAGAAACGCGTCTGAAACTTTTATCGCTTCTGACAGCAGCCCGCCGGGATTATTACGCAAATCAAGGACAATGCCAGTTAATTTTCCCGTTGCCTCAGCTTCGAGATCGTCCAGCGCCTTTTCAAGGCCCGGGCTGGTCTGTTCAGAAAAAGTTGTAATCCGGATATAGCCGATTGTGTCATACAGGCGTGACCGCACCGAGCGAATTTTTATCTCATCACGGACAATGACCACGTCAAAAGGCTCAGCCTCTGTGCGCTGAACAGATATATTAACCTCAGAGCCGACAGGCCCGCGCAGCCTTTCCACTGAGTCAGCAAGGCTGAGACCGACTATACTGTCACCGTCAACAGCCAGAATGATATCCTCAGGCTGCAGACCGGCCTTGTCAGCAGGTGTGTCATCAATCGGTGAGACAATTTTCAAAAAGCCGTTCTCTGAGGTTACCTCAATTCCCAGTCCGCCAAACTTGCCACTGGTCTGAACCTGCATTTTCTTGAAATTGTCATCAGGCAGATAGGCGGAATGCGGATCAAGCGAGGTCAGCATGCCATTAATGGCCGCTTCTATCAGCTCCTTGTCTGATACCGCCTCTACATAATCAGAGCGCACCCGTTGAAACACATCGCCAAAGAGGGTGAGCTGTCTGTAGGTTTCATCATTATTATCAGAGCGGGCCTGTGTGTCAGTAAACACGGCTGTAAGTGAGACGCCGCCGGCCAATACCAGCAATACTGCCAGCACAGACAGCCCCCTATTTGTTGATTTAAAGAACATCTGACATCCCTTAATGATGAAACCCTGTCAAAAATATAGGCACAGACAGGCCTGAATTCCAGTCTGTCAGCCTCTTTGCGGAAGATCAAGCATCCAATCGAGGCCGGATAAGCGTGCGGCCATCCATCATCTCTGATACCGGCAGCCCCAGCAGATCAAGCAAGGTTGGTGCCAGATCAGCAAGGCTGCCATCAGCCAGCTCTGCCCCCTTGTGTCTGTCCTGTGCACTGACCAGAATACAGGGCACGGGATTAGTGGTATGGGCAGTATGGGCACAGGCTGCCTGTTCATCCCACATTGTCTCACAGTTTCCGTGATCGGCAGTGACCAGCATTGCCCCGCCCGCATCTGTTACCGCCGCCACCAGCGCTGCCACGGCTCGGTCAACTGTCTCAACTGCTGTTACAGCGGCTTCCAGGCTGCCTGTATGGCCGACCATGTCCGGGTTGGCAAAATTGATGATGACCAGGTGATGGCTGCGTGCCTGTACGGCCTGGACAGCTCTGGCACAGACCGCATCTGCTGACATTTGCGGCTGCAG
>JAYPEG010000031.1:23418-25939 GCA_038125645.1 Alphaproteobacteria bacterium | reverse complement strand
AAAACCGGCATTGCGGCGGGGGACTCTTCAGCTGCGTTGCCATGCGCTTGCTGACAAAATTAATTTTTCAGCCGGCCGGGCACGCAGCGTCAGCTATAGCTGGCGCGGTGCTAGCCGGCGGGCACAGGCAGACGCAGAGATTATTATTGCCGCAGGGGCAGTGCTGAGCCCGCTTTTATTGCAGCGCTCTGGCATTGGGGACGGTGCGCTTCTGACCGGGCATGGCATCCGGCCGGTTGTGGATAATGCAAATGTCGGGGCACATCTGCAGGATCACCTGGGGGTAAATTATTATTTTAAATCCCGGCTGCCAACTTTGAATGAGCAGTTGCATTCATGGCCGGGGCGCCTTGCTGCTGCGCTGCAATGGCTGGCTGTGCGGCGGGGGCCGCTGGCACTTTCGGTCAATCAGTGTGGTGGTTTTTTCCGCAGCCGCCCGGAACTGGAAGCCCCGGATCAGCAGCTCTATTTCAATCCCATATCCTATTCAGTCCACCAGCCCGGCCCCGGCAAGATTATTAACACAGACCCCTTTGCCGGTTTTATCCTCGGTTTCCAGCCAATGCGCCCGACCAGTCGTGGCCATATATGCCTTTCCGGCCCCGATCCTGAACAGGCACCCGTAATCACCCCCGGTTCCCTGTCCACACAAGATGATTGTGCCAGCGTTGTTGACGGGGCCAGACTGTGCCGTGCCCTCATCCGCACAAGGGCGCTGCAGGGCCTTATAGACGCGCCCCTCATTTCTGATATCTCTGGGATGAGTGATGATGAGATGCTGGATGATTTCCGTGCCCGCTGTGGTACGGTTTTCCATCCGGTGGGAACGTGCCGGATGGGTGCTGATGCCCGTGATGCTGTTGTTGACAGTCACCTGCGTGTCTTTGGTGTTGAGGGGCTGCGTGTTGCAGATGCGTCTGTTTTTCCTGCTGTTACCTCTGCCAATACCAATGCGCCGACGATGATGCTGGCCCTGCGGGCGGCGGGCTTTATCCGTGCGGACGCACAATAGAGCCAGTGCCCAGAGCCGGTGTACAAAAATCTGTTTGACAAAGCCGCTGTAAGAGCAGAAAGCAAAAACAATCTTTCCTGTACAGCCATGGTCAGTGCGGATGCCATGAACATAACCATCACAGATGCTGAACGCAGCGACATTGACGCGCTGGTTGCGGTGGAAAAAAGCTGCTTTCAGACAGACAGGCTGTCACGCCAGTCATTCCTATATGCATTGAAAAGCCCGGTGCAATCTGTGAAGGTCGCGCGTGCCGGTGACACGCTTGTCGGCTATGGCGTGATTCACTGGCGGCGTACTGGCCGGTCTGCACGTCTTTATTCACTGGCGGTTCTTGAACGCTGGCGTCAAAACGGTGTGGCAACGATGCTGGTTCAGGCTGTGAGTGAGCGTGCCTGCAAGGAAGGCAAAGGCCGCCTGACGCTGGAGGTGCGTGCCGACAGCCCTGGCCTTGTCAGCTTTTATCAGCGCCTTGGCTTTGGCGGGCAGCGATCACTTCCTGCTTATTATGAGGATGGTACAGACGCCTTAAAAATGACAGCAATGCTGCAGGACGGCCCGCCTGCCGACAGGGCGCGTCCCGGCACTAACCGCCGCAGCCGAACGATTGTCGTGGTTCCGCGTGCACAGGATGCGCGTCACCTGAAGCAATCCTGTAGCCCTGGCGATGATCTCGATATACTCACAGCCAGACAATTTCTCAATGCAACTGGACGGCAGGGCCAGCAGATACATATCGTTAACCTATGCCCGGGCGATGATTATCTGGGCTCTGGCTATTATGTCTCATTGATTGCTGAGGCACGCGCAAACCGCATATTGCCGAGCGTTGACACGCTTTCCGGGCTGGTACGCCGCAGATTATATAAACATCACCTTGATGTGCTGACATCCCTTTTGCCGCAGGATTATCTGGCCGGCCTCGCGCCAGAATACGAAAAGCTCTCGCTTGAATTTTATTTTGGGCAAACAGATGCTGACTGGGCCCGGCGCCTGTGCCGGCAGTGCCATCGGCTTTTCCCTGCCCCTGTTCTGGAGGTGCTTTTGCAGCGCCAGCGGGATGGCTGGCATGTCAGCTATGTCTGGCCTCTGTCTTTCACTGCGGTGGATGAAAAGGACAGGCCGCGTTTTGCCGCAGCTCTGAAAGGGGCTGTGAGCGCCCCATTCCCACACCCTGCCCATATCCGCCATTCGGCCTTTGATCTGGCGATTCTGATCGACAGGCATGAAGGGCTGCCACCATCAAACAGCCGCGCTGTCAACGCCTTCATACGCGCTGGCAAAAAAACAGATATTGCCTGCACAGTGATAGAGAAAGCCGATCTCAGGCGGCTGGCATCCTTTGATGCGCTTTTTATCCGCACTACAACGCAGCTGAATAATTTTTCCTATGAGTTCGCGCTGACTGCAGAATCTCTTGGCATGCCTGTAATAGACGACCCGCAATCTATTTTGCGCTGCTCAAACAAGGTGTTTTTGAAAGAAGTGCTGGAGCGCGCCCATCTGCAC
>JAYPEG010000031.1:0-23408 GCA_038125645.1 Alphaproteobacteria bacterium | reverse complement strand
TCGGGCAATCTGACGGAAATGGTTGCCAGTCTTGACCTGCCAGTCGTGCTGAAAATTCCTGACGGGTCGTTTTCGCGCGGAATTTTCAAGATTGACAGCAGAGATGCCTTTCTTGCCAAGGCACAGATGTTGCTCGGGAAAAGCTATGTTCTGGTAGCCCAGGAATTTTTGCCAACTGCCTATGACTGGCGTATTGGCGTGCTTGATGGCCGCCCGCTGTTTGCCTGCAAATATTATATGTCGCGCGGTCACTGGCAAATCTATAATCACAAATCTGACAACAAGGTGTCGTCAGGCGCGTTTGAGACGGTGCCAAATGATGCGGTGCCTGTGCATATTCTTGATGCAGCTGTCCGGGCCAGCCTGACCGTCGGCAATGGCCTTTATGGCGTGGATATAAAGGATATTGGCGGACGTGCCCTTGTCATAGAGGTCAATGACAATCCCAATATTGATGCAGGGATTGAGGACAAAATCATTGGCTTTGATCTGTATCAGCAGATATTAAGCTCGTTTCATCAGCGTATTGTGAACTGCAAAGACAAATCAGCTGTCTGGAAATGACCTTTGCCAGCTCTGCTGGCGCCCTATTCCCCGGTAAAGCTGGCCCGCCTCTTTTCAATAAAGGCCTGCATACCCTCTTTCTGGTCTGCTGTGGCAAAAAGCTGCTGAAAGGCCTTGCGTTCCAGAAATAATGCTGCTTCCATGCTGGCATCCTGACCCTGCAATATTGCCTGTTTTATGGATTGCACTGCCAATGGCGGCATGCGGCTGATTGTGGCCGCCATTGCTAGCGCACTCTCAAGAACCTCTGCATCGGGGCAAACGGCACAGGCCAGACCCATCTCAAAGGCTTCCCGCCCGGAAAAGGGTTTGCCGAGAAGATTGATTTTCATAGCGTTATATTTGCCCACCGCGCGTGTCAGCCGCTGGGTGCCCCCGGCCCCGGGCATAATCCCAACTTTGATTTCCGGCTGGGCAAGCTGGGCCTCTTCGCCAACAACAATAAGGTCACACATCATTGCCAGTTCCAGCCCGCCGCCCATTGCATAGCCCTGTATGGCGGCAATGATTGGCTGCGGGGTCTGGTTAACAACCTGCCAGTAGCGCTCTGTGCGTCTTTTGTACATATCAACAGAACTGGCTGTGGACAGCTCTTTTAAATCTGCACCGGCCGCAAAGGCCTGCTCATTGCCGGTCAGGACAATACAGCGTATATCCTCATCATCCTGCAGACGCGAAAAGCACTCAGCCAGTGCTGCCCTTGTAGCAATATTCAGCGCGTTCAGCGCCTCTGGCCGGTTAATTTTCACTAGGGCGATATGATTGTCGTGCCTTTCCATAATCACAGGCTCTGTCATTTTTGTCTCTTTCCTGTTTTTGGTTGTCTTTGGTCTGTACTCTGCCTAGAGAGATTTCATCACCAGACTGATGCCGGCAATCAGCAGCACCAGATTCACAAATCTTCTGAAAGACTGCACGGATAAGCGCTTATGCACAACCCTGCCGGCCATCAGGGCAAAAAACATAGGCACGGATCCGACAAGCCCCCATTTCAGCATCTGCGGGTCTGTGTAATCATGGATGACCATACCCCGCCATAATGCCAGATGTCCGCTGGCCAGAAATACAGAAAATAGAAAGGCTGTTTCATCCTTGGATAATTTAGCTGAGACAATCGCCTGCAGGCTGGGAAAACCATAGATGGTTGTTATGCTGCCCAACAGGCCCGACAGAATGCCGGCGGGCAGAATAATCCATCGCTGCGGCACAGAGCTGAACAGCTGTTCTGCCGCCCTTATCGGCGGGGCCAGTGACAAGCCGGCATGCACAGCCATCATCAGCCCGACGGATATGGTCAGGATATGGGCATCAACCATAGTCAGTATCTGGCCGCCGAAAAACACCAGAATCAGACAGTTGGCGGCAATCATCGGCCAGTAACGACGCAATGCCGGCCAGCAGTGACGGGTCTGAAACCCCTGAATCAGATTGCTGAAGAAAATGGCCGGTACCATGACCAGCACAACCTGGGGCAGGGTAAAGGCGAATAACAGGATGGGGGTGGCGATCAGCGGCATGCCATAGCCGATGGCCCCCTTGACAAAGCCGCCGATAAAAAAGGCCAGACCCAGCAACCCTAATATGAAAAAATCGTCCACAGTCTTTGTCTGTCAGCCTGTCATTCAGTCACCCTGTGGTATTTCACCCATATTTTTAGGTACATGATAACCCTTTTGAACGGCATCTCTGGCCAGAAGCTGTTTATACCAGCGCTGGACATTGGCAAACTCAGCCAGATTGATCTGCTGCCACTCATAGCGTGAAATCCACGGCCAGCAGGCCATATCAGCAATTGAATAATCGCCGGCAATAAATTCACTGTCCGCCAGCTGTCTGTCCATAACGCCATAGAGGCGCCGGGCCTCATCAGAAAAACGGGTTTCCGCATAATCTGAAACGCCCTTGTTAAAATGCACAAAATGATGCACCTGACCCAGCATCGGGCCCAACCCGCCCATCTGCCACATCAGCCATTGCATGACCTGCGCGCGCGCGCTGCCAGAAGCGGGCAGAAAGCGGCCATGTTTTTCAGCCAGATAAACCATTATCGCTGCTGATTCCATGATTGCCAGACCGGCATCATGATCAAACAGGGCCGGAATCTTATTGTTCGGGCTGACAGCCAGAAATTCCGGTGTGTGCTGCTCCCCCTGGCCAATATTAACTGAGTGAACATTATAGGGAACGCCGAGTTCCTCAAGCATGATAGAAACTTTGCGTCCATTGGGTGTTGTCCATGTATAGAGGTCGAGCATCTGACATTCCTTTCTTGATTACATTATGTGCCGGGGCAGCGCTGCCGGGGCGCGGGTCTATTATGACGGCGGGGCGGTCTGGTCAAAGACTTTCAGCACAAACTTACCTATATGCTGGCCAGCTTCAAGTGCTGAATGGGCCTCTGCTGCGTCTGCCAGCTGAAATATCTGTTGAATTACGGGACGAATCCTGCCAGCTTCCAGTAATGGCCAGACATGGGCTTTCATATCACTGATAATTTCCGCCTTGGCCGCCGGTGATTGCGGCCGCAGCGTAGAGCCGGTAACAGTCAGGCGTTTCCGCATGACAGCCCCCAGTGCCAGACTATCTGTTGCCCCGCCCTGAATAGCGATTATAACCAGCCGCCCGTCAGGGCGCAGTAAATCTGTGTGCCGCTCCAGATAGCCGCCGCCCACCATATCCAGGATAACGTCAACGCCTTGATTTCCGGTTGTCTCACGCAGGGCGCTGGCAAAATCCGTGTCACGGTAATTGAAACAGGTCTCAGCCCCCAGTTCCTCAACAAACCGGCATTTATCCTCACTGCCGGCAGTTGCAAAAACCTGTGCCCCCCACTCGCGCGCCAACTGTACCGCAGCAGTGCCGATACCGCTGGCCCCGCCATGTATCAGAACAGCCTCTTTTTCTTTCAGCCTGCCCCGCATAAACAGATTGCCCCACACGGTGATAAAGGTTTCAGGCAGACAGGCCGCCTCTGCAAGGCTCAGCCCCTCTGGCACCGGCAGCAGATGGCGGGCATCCACACAGACATATTCAGCATAGCCGCCGCCATGACAGAGCGCGCACACGGCCATGCCAGACTGCCATTGTGTGACAGCAGCGCCGACTGCCTCTATATGGCCGGAAACCTCAAGCCCTGGCAAATCGCTGGCATCTGGCGGAACGGGATAATTGCCCTTGCGCTGCAGCAGATCAGGCCGGTTTACACCAGCATAGCTGACCTTTATCAGCACCTCATCAGGGGCCGGAACCGGGCGGGGGCGCCGGACAGCTCGCAGCATTTCAGGCGGGCCGGGTTCAGTAATTTCAACAGCTGTCATCATGTTCATTTTAAAATCTTTGTCTGTTTTCAGGCCGGCCGGGTTTTTTACCATGCGGGCGATGGTGGCGCTCCTGCACCAGTGACCTGCCCTTTACATTAGCGCTGAATGACGTACTGTAAACAATAAAGAATTTCACGTTTGCCGTCTCTGGCAGCTTTTCATGGGGGGATCAATGGGTAAAGCTGGACAAGCGGGAACAGCGTTTAAAATTGCTGTTGTCGGTGCCGGGGCTATGGGGCAGGGCATTATTCAGGTTGCCGTGCAGGGCGGCCTGCCAACAATGATTTTTGACAGCCGTGATGGCGGGGCAGAGGCAGGACGCGGGGCGATTGCCAGTCGTCTGGAACGGTTGGTTGAGAAACAGCGAATCAGCGCAGAGGATTGTAAGAGGGCAATAGAGCTGATGCAGCCGGTCGACAGCCTTGATGCGCTGGCTGATTCTGACATTGTCATTGAGGCCGTGTTTGAGGATCTGGATATCAAGCGTGGGCTTTTCACAGCCATAGAGGCGGTTGTTTCAGACAGCTGCATTATTGCGTCAAATACCTCATCAATTCCGATTGCCTCTATTGCCAGCGCTTGTCGCCGGCCTGAACGCATTGCCGGGCTGCATTTTTTCAATCCGGTGCCATTGATGAAGCTGGTTGAGGTTATTGTCGCTGCTGCTACTGATGAGGACACAACCGCACGGCTTATCACACTTGGCAAACAGATGACGCGCACACCAGTTGTTGTCAAGGATTCGCCCGGCTTTCTGGTTAATACTGGCGGGCGGGCCTTTACCACAGAAGGGTTAGCCATCTATCAGGACAGGGTGGCAACGCCTGCACAGATTGATGCGATTATGCGCGACTGCCACGGTTTTCGCATGGGGCCGTTCGAGCTGATGGATCTCACCGGGATCGATGTTAATTATCCTGTCAGCCAGATTATCTATAATGGATTCATGCAGGATGCCCGGCTACGCACAACACCGGCCCACAAGGCCATGGTTGATGCTGGACGTCTGGGCCGCAAAACCCGGCAGGGCTGGTTTAGTTATAAGGACGGAAAAATGATTGACCCGCCCAGCCCTGACTATATCGCAAAGGGCAGGCCCGGCCCGGCAGTTCTTGCCAGCAATGATGACGGTTTGGCGCATCTGTGTCATCAGCTTGGCCTGGAGACAGGCAGGGATGACGGTAAATGTGCTGTCCTTGCCGCCCCGATTGGCAGCGATGCAACAGATACAGCGGCCGCGCTGGGGGTGGATGCTGCCCGTCTTGTCTGTATTGATCCGCTGGGCAGCCATGACAGCCGTGTCGTGCTGATGATGGCACCGGGCGGGCGGTCTGAATGTGCTGATTCTGTCGCAGCTGCTGTTGCCCACAGCGGGCGGGCGGTAACCCTGATCCGCGACTCTGCTGGCTTTGTTGGCCAGAGGCTGGTGGCAATGATTGCCAATCTCGGCTGTTTTATGGCGGATATTGGCCTTGCCAGTCCGGCTGACATTGACCTGGCGATGAAGCTGGGATTGAATTATCCAAAAGGCCCGCTTGAGCTGGCCGACCATTACGGGCCTGATAAAATTTTCACCATTATGCAGGCACTGCACGAAATTACCGGCGATGATCGCTACCGGCCCAGCCTGTGGCTGCGCCGTCATGCCCGCTTGGGGCTGTCAATCTGGGAGGAGTAAATGGCTAAAAATACAGTTCTGGTCACTGGCGCAAGCAGGGGTATCGGCCATGCGATTGCAAAAGACTGTCAGGCACGCGGGATGGAGGTTATCGGCCTGTCAAGTTCTGTTCCTGACAATCTGGACTGGCAGCATTACGGCGTTGATTTAACGGCAGCTGAGTCAGGTGACCAGATCAGGGACATTGTCGAAAGGCACCGTCCCGCCCGCTTTGTCGGCAATGCCGGTCTGCTGATTTCCGGCCGGCTAGAAGATGTCACGGCTGCTGATTTTCAGCGTTTAATGCAAATTAACCTGTTCAGCCTGATGCAGACGGCCCAGCTGATGATGCCGATTTTTGAGGCAGAGAATTTTGGCCGGATTGTGATGATTGGCTCGCGCGCCGCGCTGGGCAAGGAAGACCGCGTATTATATGGCCCTGCCAAAGCTGCGGTGGCCAGCCTCGGGCGCACGCTGGCGTTGGAGCTGGCACGCTGGCAGGTAACAGTAAACACTGTTGCCCCGGGCCCGATTGCAACAGAGCTGTTCAATCAGGGCCAGCCGCCCGGCACGCCTGTGCGGATTAAAATCGAATCATCAGTGCCGCTGGGCCGGGTCGGCGATCCGGCTGAGATTGCGGCTGCGACCGGCTTTTTCCTGTCTGATGAAGCCAGCTATGTCACAGGCCAGACACTGCATGTATGCGGCGGTCTGTCGGTTGGATTTGGCGCACAATGAGCAGTTACAGCTCGCTTGCCGCGCTGACAGCCCCACAGCGGGTCGCCGTCATTGGTGCGTCTGACAATATTACCCGTATCGGCGGGCGGCCAATCGACTATATGTTAAAGAACGGCTATACTGGCCAGATTTACCCGGTCAACCCCAAACAGGATGTGATTCAGGGCTTGCCCGCTTTTGCCAGTGTCAGTGATATTCCAGGTGAATTTGATTTTGCGCTGATAGCGGTCAAGGCCACAATGGTTGCTGAACAGGTGCGTGCGGCGGCAGAAAAAGGCGCACAGACAGCCCTGATTTTTTCATCTGGATTTGCTGAGGTTGGGGCAGAGGGACGCGCATTGCAGGATGAGCTGGCAGCCATCGGGCACGAGGCGGGCATCCGTATTCTGGGGCCGAACTGTCTGGGACTGTTCAATGCGGAAAGCAGTTTTTTTCCAACATTCACTGCTACGATTGACCGGGCACGGCCGGTGCCGGGCGGTCTTGGAATTGTTTCTCAGTCAGGGGCCTATGGCAGCCATATATATATGGCGTGTCATCTGCGCGGACTGGGTATCAATCATTGGGTCACAACTGGCAATGAGGCAGACATAGAAGTCGCTGAGGTTGTCAAGCTGATGGCAGAGGACAGCTCTGTTCATACCATCCTTGCCTATGTTGAATCTGTTAAAAACGGCGAATTGATGATAGAGGCGCTTGAAGCTGCGCGTGCCAACCGCAAGCCGGTCATTGTCACCAAGGTGGGTCAGTCAGAAATCGGGGCGGCGGCGGCGGCCTCTCACACAGCCTCACTTGCAGGTGAGGATAAAATCTATGATGCGGTGTTCCGCCAGTATGGCGCCTTTCGTGTCTCATCGACAGAAGAGATGACTGATTTGGCGGTTGCGGCACGGCCGCGCATTTATCCGGCAGGAAAGAAAGTCGGCCTTGTCACCATATCCGGCGGGGCCGGTATATTGATGGCTGATGCGGCTGATGAGCTGGGCCTTGATGTGGCCCCGATGCCCGCCGAGAGCCAGAAAGAGCTGAAGGAAATTGTGCCTTTTGCCTCGCCGGTGAATCCTGTTGACGTCACGGCACAGTTTTTTAATGATCTGTCACTTGTGCCGCGTTTCACCCGTGCGATGCTGGATAAGGGCGGCTATGACGGGCTGGTTGGGTTCTGGACATCCATTGCCGGCTCGCCGGTGCTGGGAGAGCCGCTTTTGGCCTATTTGACAGAGACGATGAAGGGATATGATGACCGGCTGTTCATGCATGTCATGCTGGCTGATGATGATATGCATGAAAAATATCAGAAAAACGGCTTTCCCACCTTTTCTGATCCGACACGCGCGCTTGTCGCCCTGAATGGGATGATGTTTTTCGGCCAGTCTTTTGCCAATGCCGGACACACAGCTGCACCGAAATTGCCCGCTGCAAGACAGCTGCCCCAGACTATGAATGAAACACAGGCAAAACAGTTGCTTGGTGATTATGGTTTGCCTGTGGCAACAGAATATATCTGTACATCACAAGATGATATCCGTGCTGGTTTTGATGCCTGCGGCGGGGCAGTGGCCCTGAAAATTCTGTCAGGGGATATCCAGCACAAAACAGATATTGGCGGGGTCGTGCTGAATTGCACAACTGCTGAAGAGGCTGTTGCCGCTTATCACAGGATTCTGGATAATGCGCGCGCGAACGCCCCCCAGGCAAGGATAGACGGTGTTTTGCTTTCTGCGATGATTGCAGGGGGCGTCGATCTGATTGTCGGGGCGCAGAGCGATCCTGTCTTTGGCCCGGTGATCATGACAGGGATTGGCGGCATTCATGCAGAGCTGCTGAGGGATGTGACATTTCTTCGTGCCCCGGCCAGCGTTGAAGAGGCGACAGGGATGCTGTCCCGCCTGCGCCTGTATCCGCTGCTGACAGGTCTGCGCGGTGCCCCCCCTTGTGATATTGCGGCAGCGGCGCGCGCAATTGCTGATTTCTCTGTCTTTTATGCTGCGCATTCTGACCAGCTCAGTTCTTTTGAAATTAACCCTTTGCGTGTTCTGCCAGAAGGCTGTGTCGCCCTTGACGCGCTGGCAGTGAACAGTAGCTGATAAAAGGGGGAGGGCAGTGATTCAACCGGCAAAAGCTGAAACTCTGCTTGCGCGTGTCAGGGTGCCAGTTGTCGGGGCCCCGCTGTTTCTGATTTCAAATCCAAAGCTGGTCATTGCCCAGTGCACTGCCGGAATTATCGGCAGTTTTCCGGCGCTAAACGCACGTGAGGAGATGGGCGAGCCGGTGATGCTGGAGCGTTGGCTGGCTGAGATCACACAGGGAATTGATGCCCATAATCAGGCTTTTCCTGAACGCCCTGCCGCCCCTTTTGCGGTGAATTTGATTGTTCATAAATCAAATGTCAGACTGGCGCGTGATGTTGAGATTTGTGCGCGCTGGAACGTACCGGTCTGGATCACATCACTGGGGGCGCAGGAATTTGTCAATGAAGCTGCCCATCAGTCAGGCGGTATTGTTCTGCATGACGTCATCCATAACCGTTTTGCCCGCAAGGCTGTTGCAAAGGGTGCTGATGGGCTTATTGCTGTTGCTGCGGGGGCTGGCGGGCATGCTGGACAACAATCGCCCTTTGCACTGATGCAAGAGATAAGAAGCTGGTTTTCAGGTCTGCTTCTGCTGTCCGGGGCGATTGCCTCTGGCCGGTCTGTTCTTGCTGCGCAAACGATGGGAGCTGATATGGCCTATATTGGCAGCCCCTTTATTGCGACTGACGAGGCGGATGCCGAGCAGGCTTATAAACAGATGATCACAGACAGCACAGCAGAAGATATCGTTTATACGCCCTATTTTACCGGTGTGCATGGCAATTATCTGCGCGGGTCAGTCGTCAATCAGGGGCTGGATCCTGATGATCTGCCAGAAAAAGCACCGCCAATGGATTATTCCAGGGGTCAGTCAAAACCGAAATCATGGAAACAGATTTGGGGGGCCGGGCAGGGCATTGGAGTAATAACGAAAACACAGCCCGCAGCACAGCTTATCAGTCAGATTGAGGCTGAATATCAGCAAGCGGCCCGCAACCTTGCCAGAAATCTGGCAGACTATGGCGGCGGACAGAAATGACAACACACAGGAGAGCCAGATGACAGATGCATTTGCAGGGCCGGGGCCTGAAGCACAGTTTCAGTCCTATCTCGAGGATGGAAAATTCATGATACAGCGTTCAAAGACAAGCGGTGAGTATGTCTTTTATCCGCGTGTGGTGAACCCGCATAGTGGGGCAGCTGATCTTGAATGGGTGGCGGCCTCTGGCAAGGGAAGCGTGTATGCCACTACAGCGACCAGCCGCAGGGCTGAACAGGGCGGCGACTATAATATCTCGCTCATCACGCTGGCAGAGGGCCCGCGCATTCTGGCACGGGTGGTCGGTATCGCCCCGGACAAGGTTGCAATCGGCATGGCTGTCATTGCTGATATTCAGGATGTTGAAGGCCAGCTGGCTGTTGTGTTTCAGCCGGCCTGAGCGAGGGAGAAAGAAAATGACATCACCTTTGAGAGGAAAGAGTGCCTGTATCGGGCTGGGTATGGCCGGCATGGGAGAGGCCCCGGGCCGTAACTCAATGGAACTGATGGTCGAGGCTGCATGGCTGGCGGCCAGGGATGCGGGCATTGCTCTACAGGATATTGACGGAGTGTTTTCTGCTACGGCTGTGCATTCTATGCCGGCTATGTCACTGGCTGAACATCTCGGTCTGCGGCCAAAATTTTCCAGCAGCTCAAATATT
Organism: Alphaproteobacteria bacterium; assembly: GCA_038125645.1. Classification (GTDB taxonomy): domain Bacteria; phylum Pseudomonadota; class Alphaproteobacteria; order Puniceispirillales; family Puniceispirillaceae; genus JADHLI01. Next base: position 13,356 of record JAYPEG010000031.1, on the reverse strand, counting down.
GGCGGCTCGTCATTCATGGCCCATGCGCTGAACGCAGCCCTGGCATTGGAGGCGGGTATTATCGATGTGGCGCTGATTGCCTATGGCTCTAACCAGCGCACAGCAGGCGGCTTTAAAACAGTCTCAGAACCCTTGCCCTATGAAGCTGTTTACAAGCCGCGCGTGCCGCTGACGGCCTATGCGTTAACAGCTAGCCGCTATATGCATGAATTCGGGGCCCGCCGCGAAGACCTGGCTGCTGTGGCTGTGGCTGCGCGCCAATGGGCGAATCTGAACCCACAGGCCTTTATGCAGGGTGATCTGACAGTTGATGATGTTCTGGCTGCACGCATGATATCCAGCCCTTTCACCAAACTTGACTGCTGTCTGGTCACTGACGGGGCCGCGGCCATTATCATGACCCGGGCGGATCGGGCAAAGGACGGGCCGCGTACACCTGTCTATCTGTTGGGTGCGGCGATGGAACATCATCACAGGATGATTTCAGCCATGCCTGATATGCTGAACAGCTCAGCGCGTGAATCCAGCCAGCGCGCTCTGGCAATGGCCGGCTGCAGGGCAGAGGATATGGACAGTTACCAACTCTATGATGCATTTACCATAAACACGCTGCTGTTTCTTGAGGATATCGGGCTGTGCAAAAAAGGTGAGGCGAAGGATTTTATCAGGGACGGCCGCATTGCACCGGGCGGAACTGTACCCGTCAATACAAATGGCGGCGGGCTGTCCTGTATCCATCCGGGCATGTATGGCATGTTTGTTATGATAGAGGCTATCCGGCAGATTCGCCAGAGCGCCGGTGATGATGAAGGCCCGCGCGCGCCCGGCGGCTGGCTGGGTACAGCCAAGCTCTGTCTTGCTCACGGCAATGGCGGTGTCCTGTCCAGTCAGGCGACAACTGTCTGGGGCCATGCTGACACGCTGTGACAGGCAGTAAACTGCCGCTTGAAAATAAGGGGTGCTGATTATGGATCTGAATTATTCACCAGATGAGACAGCTTTTCGTGATGAGGTGCGTGACTGGCTGAAGGCGAACCTGCCAGAGCATTTGCGCGCAAAGGTTATCCAGCATAAAAGGCTGAGCAAGGCCGATCATGAGCTCTGGCATGAACGGCTACGGAGCCGTGGCTGGCTGTGCTGGCACTGGCCGGTTGAGCATGGCGGCACAGGGTGGACGCCTGTCCAAAAACATATATTTGAAGAAGAGATGATCGCCGCCGGGGCCCCGCGCATCATCCCGTTTGGCCCGAATATGCTGGGCCCGGTTTTAATTGCCTTTGGTTCTGCGGCGCATAAAAGCCACTATTTGCCGCGGATTATTAATTGTGAGGACTGGTGGTGTCAGGGCTATTCAGAACCCGGGGCCGGTTCTGACCTGGCCTCGCTCAGGACACGGGCAGAGCGCCAGGGCGACCATTACATAGTCAATGGCCAGAAGACATGGACTACGCTTGGCCATCATGCCAATATGATGTTTTGTCTGGTACGCACAGACCCGCAGGCTGAGCGGCCGCAAAAGGGTATTTCCTTTTTGCTGATTGACATGAACAGCCCGGGTATCGAGGTGCGCCCCATTGTGACGCTGGATGGCGAGCATGAGGTGAATGAGGTCTGGCTGACAGATGTGCAGGTTCCGGCTGAAAATCTGGTTGGTACAGAAAATGAGGGCTGGACTTATGCCAAGTTTCTGCTGACCTATGAGCGCACGGGCATCGCTGGTGTTGGCTATTCAAAACAGCTTCTTGCCCAGCTCAAATCACTGTCGAGGCGGATTAAACAGTCCGGGCGGCCGCTGGCAGAAGACCCGCTGTTTGCCGCGCGTGTTGCTGAGGTTGAAATTGATCTGATGGCGATGGATATATTCAATCTGCGTACAGTCAGCGCTGCTGGTCAGGGCAAGGCACCGGGCGCAGAAAGCTCGTTGCTGAAAATCAAGGGTACACAAATTCGCCAGCGTCTTTCTGATTTGCTGCGCCAGGCCGTTGGCCCTTATGCCAGCCCCTATATCTCAGAACAGTTTGATGACGGATATAATGAGCCGCCGCTCGGCCCGGAGGGGGCGATGACACTGGGAAGGCAATATTTTAACCTTCGTAAATTATCAATTTACGGCGGTTCCAACGAAATTCAGAAAAATATTGTTGCCAAGGCCGTGCTTGGGCTGTGAGGAGCGCGTAATGGATTTTAATCTCTCTGAAGAGCGCAACCTGTTGGCAGAGACAGCGGGCCGCTTTTTTGCCAGGGCAGGCGGTGCGCGTGCGCTGATTGACAATAAGGCTGACAATGATGCCTTCTGGCAGGAGGCATCAGGGCTGGGGCTGGTTGAGGCGTTACTGCCAGCAGAGGCAGGGGGTCTTGGCGGTACAGCCGTTGATTTGATGCTGATCTTTGAGCTGACTGGAAAACATCTTATCAGTGCGCCCTTCCTGTCCACTGCAATTCTGGGTGCCATGCCGCTCTGGCTTTCAGGGGCAGCTGGAAACCAGTCTCTGCTTGCGGGGGTGGCAGCTGGCAGAACCAGGCTTGCGCTGGCAGCAGCAGAAGCAGAGGCACGCTATGATCTGAGCCAGGTTGACACACATGCTGAACGCCAGCCAGACGGTAGCTTTCTTTTGTCAGGGCACAAGGCAGTTGTGCTTGATGGCGGCCGGGCTGACTATCTTCTTGTTACGGCAAAGCTGGCGGCAGACAGTCCAGATATTGCCATCTTTGCGGTTGACACACGCGCACAGGGGTTGAGGATACGCAGCTATGCCACCATTGATGGCTTTCAGGCTGCTGATATCTGGCTGGAGGAATGTACGGGCCGGCTTGTGACAGACAGGGGCGGCCCAATCCTAGAGCAGACAGAGGCAGCTGGGGCGCTGTGTGTGTCTGCACAGGCTGTTGGCATGATGGAGGTGATGAAGGACACCACTATTGATTATGTTAAAACCCGCAAGCAATTTGGCCGGTCTATAGGTTCTTTTCAGGTCATCCAGCAGCGGCTGGTTGATATGATGTGGGAAATTGAACAGGCCCGTTCTGCTGTGATGTTAGCTGCCAGCCGTCTGGACAGTGAGCCAGATGAACGCGACCGTGCCATATCGGCTGCAAAATCATTGACCGGGCGTACGGGCAAGATGGTCGCTGAAGAGGCTGTTCAGCTGCATGGCGGGATTGCCATGTGCTGGGAGACAGAAATTGCCCATTACGCAAAGCGGCTGGTTATGGCCGATCACCTGCTGGGAGACAGTGATTATCATCTGCAAAGGGTAATGAGGCTGAGCCGCTAGGCCGCAGCACGGAAACGCTGGCAAAGGAGGCCAGGATGCAAGAGGAGATGATCCGTATAATTCACAACGGGCCGGTCATTCATGTGGTCAATAATAATTCAGCTGCAAGAAATGCCCTGTCGCCCGGCTTTATAACAGGCTTTACAGAACTGCTTGACGGGCTGGCGGCTGACCGGGCAGCTGGCCGGGCAGCTGCACGGGCCATTGTGCTGAGCGGGGCAGAGGGGTTTTTCTGTTCTGGCGGCAATCTGGACGGGCTGAAGACGCGCTCACAGGGCGATTATGAACTGCGCCGTAGCAATGTTGACAGGATCAACAGGCTGATCATGGCGATGCGCGGCTCAGCGCTGCCGATTATTGCCGCCGTAGAGGGCGGGGCGGCCGGTGCCGGCGTCGGGCTGGCGATGGCATGTGATATGATCTGTGCCGCAGAGGATGCGTTCTTCATGGCATCTTATGTAAAGATTGGCCTGACCCCTGATGGCGGGCTGACCCCCTTTATGACAGAGGCCATGCCGCGCTGGCTGCTGGCCCAGCTTGCTTTTACCGGTGACAAAATGCCGGTGCGCCGCCTCTATGATATGGGCGTTGTGAATGAGCTGACAAAACAGGGGGCGGCAGAAAGCACGGCCCTTGCGATGGCTGAACGGCTGGCAGGCGGGCCCGCACAGGCGATCGCACAGGCAAAGCAGCTGATCGCCTCTGCCAGACAGAACCCGCTTTCAGAACAGCTGGAGATCGAGGCCCATACCGTTGCCGGCGCGCTTGGCAGCCGGGATGGCAAAGAGGGCATTGCTGCCTTTTTGGAGAATCGAAAGCCGGACTTTTCATGATGTGGGGAACTGCTGTTTTTTCAGGGTCTTGGATGTTGACGCCTGCCTGATCACTGAGGCATGATTTTAGCTAAGACAGTTAAGTGTCGCTTCAGCTTCGAATCAATAATGGGAGGAAAATACAATGAAAAAAATTTCAGCTCTTCTGGCTGCATCTGTCGCGGTTCTGGTTGCCGGGACAGCCAGTGCTGACACCTTTGTGCGGATGGTCTCTGGCCCCTCAGGCGGTTCCTGGTATCCTCTGGGCGCAAAGATTATGCAGGTTATGCAGGACAACATAAAGGGTATTTCGACATCAAACACCTCAGGCGGGGGGATTACAAACGTAAAGGCCGTCAATGGCGGTGATGCGGAAATAGGATGGTCTTACGGTCATACAACTGACTATGGTTATAATGGTGGGCCCGGCTTTGATGGCAAGGCACAGAAAAATGTCCGCCATTTTGCCACTCTTTATCCTTCAATGTTCCAGGTGGCCGTGCGCGCGGACAGTGACATTAAATCATTTAATGATATGAAGGCTGCCAAGATTTCCCCGGGTAAAGCCCAATGGACAGGAACCGCATTCGCAGCATCAATATTGGATGCTCATGGTCTGTCATTCGACTCAATAAAGGCAAATGGCGGTATTGTTCATCACGTTGATTACACAGAATCAATCGCGCTGATGAAAGATGGTCAGGCTGATGTGTTCATGGCAGCCACCTCCATGCCACAGGCTTCATTCCTTGAACTGGAAACCAGCCCAGGCATCCGTTTTATTGGCCTGTCTGACCAGAAAATGAAAGAGATACTGGCGGCCAATGCCGGCTATGTTGCCGGGAAAATGCCGAAGGGTGTCTATAAAAGTGTTACAGAGGATCTGAATACTCTTGGTATTGTCGCCAATATGGTGGTGAGCGCTGACCTGCCTGATGAAATTGTTTATCAGATGTGCAAGGTGTTCTGGGCAAACCATGCAACTTTTGCAGAGGTCAAGTCGATCTGGAACAGTGTGAAGCTAGAGAATGCCCTTGACGGCATGGGGGCCCCGCTCCATCCAGGTGCAAAGAAATGCTATGACGAGCTTGGCGTCAAGGCTGGGTAATTGACATAGACTTGCCAGCCGGGCAGCGCGTTCCGGCTGGCAAATTTTTTATCTATCATTCAGGATTCCGGAGTTGACTATGATACAGGCAAAACCGAATGGTGACGTCCGGTTCGAGATTCCTGAAGAACGGCGTCTGCCCGGATTTCTGGAAAGACTGTTAATTAGCCCGCGGCGTCTGGGGCCTGTTCAGGCGATATTGCTGTTCGGGGCCGTGATATCTGTGGGCCTTGGTCTTTATCATGTATTTGTAGCTGTTTTCGGCCCCCCGGAAGGCCGGTCTTTCAGGTCAATTCATCTCAGCGTCATGCTGACGCTAGCTGTGATGATGTATCCCCTTGGAAGGGAATCAGTTACCGCACCCCTTAAGACCTGGGTGAACAGGGCTGGATTTTTTACTGATTTTTCCATCGTTGCCGCAATATTTTTTGTCCAGGTATGGACGCTCTGGGATATTGATGCCTTTCATATGCGGCTCGGAGAAAAGCATCTCTCAGATCAGATAGTTGGCGGAATCCTGATTTTATGTATTTTGGAGCTTACTCGCCGTGCTGTTGGCTGGTCGATGGTGATTATTACAACTTTCTTCATGACACATGCGCTCTATGCGCATTATTTTTTCGGCTTTTTTTACGGCCCGCCGGTTCGGTTTGGCAAATTCATTGATACATTGTTCATGAGCTCTGACGGTATATTCGGCATTCCGCTTTATGTGTGCGCGACCTATATAACCTTATTCATCATTTTCGGGGCCATCTTGATCCGCACCAATGCCGGCCGGTTTTTCATTGAACTGGCTGTGGCACTGACCGGGCACCGCACCGGCGGGCCGGCAAAGGCAGCGGCTGTTGCCTCTGGTTTCATGGGCACAGTGTCCGGCTCTGCTGTGGCCAATGTCGTAACCACCGGCTCCTTTACTATACCGCTGATGTCAAAGGTGGGCTACAGGCCGAAATTTGCTGCTGCGGTTGAGGCCTGCGCCTCTTCAGGCGGCCAGATTACACCGCCAATTATGGGGGCGGCGGCTTTTATCATCGCTGAATTTCTTGGTGTGCCCTACACCACCATTATCATTGCGGCCATGATTCCCGCCCTGCTTTACTTTGCCACTATTTATTTCATGGTGCATCTGGAAGCTGAGAAAGAAGGCGTGGGGCGGCTGGACAAAGCCTCGCTTCCCAGCTTTTCAGAAGTGTTCAGGCGCGGCTGGTATCTATTGCTTGCCCTTGTGGTTCTGGTGGGCATGCTTCTGGCGGGATATACGCCTATGCGGTCTGCCTTTTTTGGCATTGTGGCCCTCATCGTGCTGAGCTTTTTGCGGGCCGAAACACGCCTCAGTCCTGTTGATATTCTCTCTGCCCTTGAAAGCGGCATCCGCTCTACTGTGCCGGTTTCTATTGCCTGTGCCTGTGCAGGTCTGATTATCGGGGCGGTGTTTGTGTCTGGTCTGGGCCTGAAATTCACTCAGTCAGTTATCGAAATGTCAGGCGGTAATCTTTTGCTGCTGCTGTCGCTGACCGGTGTGGCAGCGATTATTTTGGGCATGGGGATTACAACAACAGCTGTCTATATCACTGTGGCCGCCCTGATAGTGCCAGCGGTAATCAAGGCCGGTGTAGAGCCTATAGCGGCCCATATGTTCGCCTTTTACTTTGGTGTGGTCTCAACCATCACGCCGCCGGTGGCCCTTGCCTCATTTGCGGCAGCAGCGATTGCCCGAACGCCGCCAATGGCAACGGCTGTTGAATCAACCCGTGTTGGGATTGCCAAATATATTGCGCCCCTGATTTTTGTCTATAACCCGTCACTATTGTTTGTTGGCCCTGTCTGGCTGACAGTGATATCAGCGGCGCTGGCGATGTTGGGACTGTGGGTGCTGTCGCTGGCTATGGAAGGCTGGTACCGCGGTGTGCTCAGTACCGCACAACGCATTGGATTTGGACTGGGGGCAGCGGGCCTGCTGTTGCCGCCGACAATCGTAATCTCTGGCATTCAAAGCTATTATTTATGTTGTGCAGGGTTGGTTATATCAGGCATTTTAGTGTCCCTGAGGCGGGTGCAGACACCGGAGTATCAGACATGATAAAAGAGCTTTTCATCGGCAAGCCTGTCCATTGGTTTCTGGTTATGCTGCTTGTTCCAGCCGGATATACAGGTGGCAGCTATGTGTTTCATGTGACAAATTTTGTCAGTTGGGCAAGCCTGCTGTTTATAACAACATTTATGCTGATAATTGCCTTGTGGCTGAGCAGTTCATCACAGGATCGCATCACACGCGATCCGATCAGTGATGAGAGCGAAACGGGCTTGCGTGAATATGCCGACTGAACAGTCGCAGAACAACAGGCAGCCAACGGGCGCTGATATCCTGTTGGACAGCCTGTGCGCGCATGGCACCGACCGTATTTTTCTGGTTCCTGGCGAGAGCTATCTGGCTGTTCTGGACAGTCTTTGCGGGGATAACAGGATTGATGCGGTGACCTGTCGCCATGAGGGCGGGGCCGGTTTCATGGCTGTTGGTGATGCCAAGCTGACAAAAAAGCCGGGCGTCGTTTTTGTCAGCCGCGGGCCCGGGGCCACAAATATGTCGTTTGCCCTGCATCTGGCCCAGCAGGACGGTGTGCCCCTGGTTATCTTTGTCGGACAGGTCGCTGTAAAAGAGCGCGGGCGTGCCAGTTTTCAGGAAGTCGATTATACAGCCATGTTCAGCCAGATGGCAAAATCAGTTTTTGAAGTGTCGAATCCAGCCAAACTGTCAGAGACAATTGCCCGTGCCTTTCATGATGCAATGACACCGACAAGGGGGCCGGTTGTTATTGCGGTCATGGAGGATATGCTTTGTGCCAGCTGTGATGATGCGGTCTGGCCGGTTCTTCCTGTCGCACTCAGCGGGCCGGCACCGCAGCATGTGACATATGCCGCTGATATGCTGGCAACGGCAAAACGCCCGTTGATTGTAGCGGGAAGCAGTTTTGACAATGCTGAGGGGCGGGACGTTCTCAGGCGTTGTGCACAGGCCTGGATGTGTCCTGTGGCACTGACGTTTAAATATCAGCAGAATTTTGATAATCATTCGCCTCTTTATGCAGGACATCTGGGATTCAAAATCCCGCCTGCCCATCTGGGTATTCTGCAGCAGCATGACCTGCTGGTTGCGCTCGGCACCCGCCTTGGGGATATTCCGTCACAGAATTACCAGCTGCCGTCATTGCCGAATCCAACCGCCCCGATAATACATGTCAGCGATGATCCCGCTGTGCTGGGACGGGTCTTTCCAACAGAACTGGCAGTGGCAAGTGATGCAGTCAGCTTTACAGACGTGCTGGCTGAAAGGCCCGCCAGCTGGCCTGCAGAGCGCAAAGCATGGCTGGATATGATTGCAGACTTTATGACCAGGTTCCGTGACTATCAGATAAAGTCAACGGCTGACGGTCTGGATTTTGGACAGGTTGTCATGGCCCTGTCACGCCAGCTTGATGATGATATTGTCATGACCATGGATTCAGGTAATTTTTCATCATGGGTGCATCTGCTCTGGCCTTTTCGCGGGCGCGGTCATGTGCTGGCCGCTGCGGGCGGGGCGATGGGGCTTGGTCTGCCGGCAGCACTGGCTGCGGGCCTGAGGGTACCTGATCGCCCGGTTCTAGCATTTGTCGGTGACGGCGGCATTATGATGACTGGCAATGAGCTGGGCCTTGCCGCACAGCGTGGCCTGCCGCTGCGCCTCATCATTGCTAATAACAGCAGTTTTGGCACTATCCGCCTGCATCAGGAAAAGGCCTATCCAGGGCGCGTGTCTGCCACAGAGCTTGTTAACCCTGACTTTACCCAATGGGCACGCGCCTTTGGGGTTTGGGCTGAAACGCTCAGCAATGCGGATGACACAGATGAACTTGTAAAACAGGCATTGTCACAGCCAGGGCCGTCAGTGCTGAATGTGATCACCAGCACTGAACTTGTATCTGCCTTTGCATCTGTCACACAAATCAGACAGGCCGGCAGATAAATGCAAAAGATATAAAATATATATAAGTTTATCCTTGTCTGCTAAATATATATAAGTTATATAAGTTTAAATCATACAAGTTTAAATTAGGCAAATTTAAATTAGACAGGGGCTGTGCTTTCTGCAGACCTGATACAGCAGAATAGAGGGTATGGGTGATGCTTTACTGGCTTGTGAATCCGGGCGATAAAATATGTGACTATTTTGGCATTTATGGCGAGCACAGATTTATAGCGCGCATTTTTGTGAATATTCACTGGTACGGCCATTTTGCTGTCTGGCTGGCAATTTTATATGCTGAGCAGTTCCCGGCCTGAAGGGGGGAGCTTGCTGAATATCTGTTTTTGTCCTGCCTTGCTGGCCATGTCTGCCAAACCAGTTATATAATGGGGGCAGGGCGTTTACACGCACACAACAGGGACAGATATTATGCTGTTGCATACCCCATTATGTGATTTTGGCTGGCAGGGGCCTGATTTTACGCTTGCAGATCCGTATGGCACCCGTCATCGGCGTGATGATCTGACTGACCCGGGCGGGCTGGTCATTGCCTTTATCTGCAATCACTGTCCTTATGTGCAGGCTATTATTGATCGCCTGGTTGCAGATGCGCGCGCGCTGCAGGAGATCGGGGTTGCGACGCTTGCGGTGATGCCCAATGATTATCAAAGTGTCAGCGCTGACAGCCCGGAAAATATGCGGCTGTTCGCCCAGCGCCATGATATCTTCTTTCCCTATCTTATAGATGAAACACAGGATACAGCCCGCAGTTACGGGGCCGTCTGCACGCCGGATTTCTTTGGCCTGGACAGTGGAGGCAGGCTGCAGTATCGCGGGCGCCTTGATGATGCGGGTATGCGCGATGCCAGCCAGCGCAGGCCAGAGCTTGTCGAGGCCATGCGCCTTGTTGCCGAAACCGGCAGGGGCCCAGAAAAACAGAGCCCCTCAATGGGCTGTTCAATTAAATGGAAACAGGGCTAAAAGACGCCCAACACTATCTTGAAAACAATAAATCCGTGTGATGAGAGGCAAATAAGAAATGGCAAAACTCACCCTTCAGTTCACATTGTTCTCAGCCTTTTACTCGCCACTGATTTCGGTGATGACAGGCGGTTTTTTAGCTCAGGAAGGCCTGGATTATGACTGGAGCGTGTCACCGCCCGGCGTCAGTGCTGTCGCTGCATTGGAAGCTGGCAGTGTGGATGTCGTCCAGTCAACCCTCAGCCAGAGCATCACCAGCCTGAATAAGGGTATTGTGCCGGCCAGTGTGCATTTTGCTCAGGTCAATAATACAGACGGATTTTTTCTGACCAGCCGGGAACCATCACCTGATTTTAAATGGCAGGATTTGGAAGGGGCGGATGTGCTTGTCAATCATGGTGGCCAGCCAATGACAATGTTCAGATATGCCTGTCACAGGGCAGCTATTGATATCAGCCGTATAAATATGATTGATGCTGGCAATGGTGCTGAAATGGACAGGGCGTTTCGTGACGGCAGGGGAGATTTTATCCATCAGCAGGGCCCGGCCCCGCAGCAGCTGCAGGCAGATGGTGTAGGATATGTTGTGGCTGCGCTGGGGCCGCTTGTCGGGGCTTGTGCATTCTCAAGCCTTGCTGCACGCCCGCAATGGCTGGAAAGCCCGGCCGCCGCCGCCTTTACCCGCGCATATAAAAAATCCTGTGCGTATCTGACCAGCGTTCCGGCCGCAGAGATTGCTGCGGCACAGCTGCCCCTGTTTCCAAAGGCCGACAAAGCGGTGCTGACAGACTGTATTTCAAGCTATCAGAAGCTAGGATGCTGGCAGCCTGAAATAGAGATCACAAAAGCCGGGTTTTCAGCCATGCTTGATATCTATGAAACTGATGGCAAGCTGGCGCGCCGTTATGACTATGATGAAATCTGTGCCCGCCCGCCATTGGCCTGAGGGATGCCGGGCAGTAATCTGTAATGGAGGGGAAAAGTGAAAAAAATGAAACGGCTGTTGATTACCGGTGCTGCCGGCGGGCTGGGGGCGATGTGCCGCCAGCGCCTGACCCATTTAGCAGAGACTGTCCGCCTGTCAGACTGGCATGATCTGGGCCCGGCTGCAGAGCATGAGGAAATCATTGTCTGCGACCTGGCTGACAGGGAGGCTGTTGAGACGCTGACAAGGGGATGTGACGGCATTGTTCATCTGGGCGGCAAATCAGTTGAGGGCAGCTGGGAAATTGTTAGAAACGCGAATATAGAGGGTATGTATAATCTGTATGAAGGGGCCCGCAGGGCCGGTGTTGGCCGAATTGTCTTCGCCAGTTCCAATCATGCTATCGGTTACTATAAACAGACACAAAGGCTGACGTCAGCAACACCGCCGCGCCCGGATGGGCTGTACGGTGTCTCAAAGGCCTTTGGCGAGGCACTGGCCTCTATGTATCATAATAAATTTGGAATTGAGACTGCGTGTATTCGCATAGGTTCATGCTTTCCAGAACCAGCTGATCACAGGATGCTGGCAACCTGGATGAGTTATGATGATTTTGTACAGCTGATCGAGCGTGTGTTCGAGGTGCCGCATCTGGGATGTCCGATTATTTACGGTGTTTCTGACAATCAGGCCAGATGGTGGGATAACGCAGACGTTGCTTATATTGGCTGGCGGCCACAGGACAGCTCTGAGCCCTTTCGTGCCGGGCTGGATGCGAAAATGGACATGCCGGACAGAACTGATCCGCGCGCTGTCTATCAGGGCGGCATGTTCACAGCTGATGGCATCCATGAGGACTGAAAGCCCGGGACATTAACGCAGCAGCCTGTGCGGTATATAACAGTTGTTGTGAACGATCAGCTGGCTTCATCCGCATTTTACTGAATGGCTTCAGCCTGAGGCGCCCACCTTTGCTTGGTCTAGGGGGAGGGCTGTCCAATGAACACCCGCCGCCACAAGCTTATGGCTGATAAGGTACGGTTTTCTGCCCATCCTTTATCCAGCCAGCAATCCCCTGTGTCAGATGGCTGGCGCGTTTGTAGCCAAGCTGTGTAACGAGCGCCTCTCCAAGTGCGCCTGTGCGGTTGCCTGTGCGGCAGTAAAGCAGGAAGGGGGTATCCCGGCTGGGAATAAGCGCAAAGAATTTGCGCTGGAAATCAGGGTGCAGCTGGCCATTTTTTGCAAAGGCTGTAATGGTATGCGCGCCCTCGATAATACCTGTCTCCTGCCATTCTTCAGCCCGCCTGATGTCAATAATCGCAATATTGTTTTCGCGTGCGGTTTTCAGATCATCTGGGCTTGCCTCAGCAAGGCGGGGCGGGGCTTCAACAGCGACCAGCTCTACAGTGAAAATCAGGGTTGCACCAGGCGGGATCAGCTGGCCAGCCCCGCGCAGCCCATAGCCAAGTTCTGGCGGAATGGTGAGCAGGCGCTTTTCGCCAATCTGCATACCCTTTATGCCCTGCTCCCATCCCTGTATAACCTGCCCGCTGCCCAGAATAAAACTGAAAGGCTCACCGCGCTTGTAACTCTCATCAAATACAGTGCCATTTGTCAGGCGGCCCTGATAGTGAACAGATACAAGCAGACCATCCTCAGCAACGCTGCCCTCTCCTGCGGTGATAACCTCAATCTGCAACTCGTCTGCCAGGACATTATGTACAGGCACGATGAGGGCAAAAAGAACTGCAAGGCGGTAAAGACATGAACGCAGCATCATGGTTAAATCCCTTTTTCAAGGCAGTTGCGGGCGCCGTGCACAAAGACAGGCATATGGCATATGATCTATTCTTATCAGGGCTGATTGTCTTTTTGCAAAAACTATTTTAAGACAAAGCCCAGCCAGCGCTGAGCAGAATGAAATAACGGGGTAACAGATGAAAGAAATCAAAATTGCTTCAATTCCGGCTGATGGTATTGGCCCGGAAGTGATCGCCGCCGGGATTGAGGTTCTGCAGGCCGTCAGTGAACGGGCAGCTGACTATAAGCTGGCCTTCACCCATTTTGACTGGGGTTCAGACTATTATAAGCAGCATGGCCGGATGATGCCTGAGAACGGGCTGGATCAGCTAAAGGCGTTTGACGCAATTTATTTTGGCGCGGTCGGTTCCCCTGATGTGCCGGATCATATTACTTTATGGGGGCTGCGGCTGCCTATTTGCCAGAGATTTGATCAATATGCGAATGTC
>JAYPEG010000030.1:0-26882 GCA_038125645.1 Alphaproteobacteria bacterium | reverse complement strand
GATAAAGACAGGAATGCGCACACAATGGGCAACAAGATCGATTGACGGGTCAAGAATTTTCCTTGTCTCTGCCGCCATTTTCCATTCTTCTTTGGTAAAGCCGTCTTCCATGAAAATATCGATATGCGGTATGGCGTTAAAGGCAATTTGCTTGGTGAACTGCTCTGGCTTTATCTCGTCATTGACAAAAATACCCTTTGTCTGGCTGAACAGCTCATCCATGGCCGGGCGACCGGCCCCAGACACCGCCTGATAGGTTGCCACAACCACCCGCTGGACTTTGTAATGGTCATGCAGCGGCTTGAGTGCGACAACGAGCTGGGCTGTCGAACAATTTGGATTGGCAATAATATTGCACCCGCCATTTTCTTTCAAAACGCCAGTAACAGCATCTGCATTGACCTCTGGCACAATCAGCGGAACATTGTCATCCATCCGAAACGCTGATGAATTGTCAATGACAATACAGCCGGCCACCCCGGCTTTGGGCGCATAGGATTTTGATATATCACCGCCGGCTGAAAACAGGGCAATATCCGCATCAGCAAAGTCAAAGCTGTCCAGATTATCCACACTCAGCGTCACATCATCCCCAAAAGAAACCTGTTGGCCAGACGAGCGTGAAGAGGCTAGTGCATAGATTTTATCTGCTGGAAACTGGCGCTCGCTGAGCGTTTGCAGCATTTCACGGCCAACAGCACCAGTGGCCCCGACAACAGCAACCCGATATCCCATTACCCCTGTCCTTTCATCACATATGCCTATCTTGCGCGCCTGTCCATTGCGTCAATTACAGCGCGTGTCATGCCGTCTGTGCCGACCTGCTCACAGCCCGGTGCCATAATATCGCCGGTGCGCTTGCCAGAGGCCAGCGCATCAGAAACAGCCGCCTCGACCAGATCCGCCTCCTCGGCCTGACCAAAGGAATAGCGCAGCATCATCGCAAAGCTGAGGAACTGGGCCAGCGGATTCGCCAGGTTTTTGCCGGCAATATCAGGGGCCGAGCCGTGTACAGGCTCATACATCGCTTTTGGCAATCCAGTATCCGGATCAGCAGCCCCCAACGATGCAGACGGCAGCATACCAAGCGAACCGGTGAGCATTGCCGCACAGTCTGACAGCAGATCGCCAAACAGATTATCGGTTACAATCACATCAAACTGGCGCGGATTGCGAACCAGCTGCATAGCACAGTTATCCGCATACATATGCGACAGGCTTACATCCCCGCCTTCTGCTGCATGCAAGGCCGTCATCACCTCGCGCCAGAGCACACCAGACATCATCACATTGGATTTTTCAACTGACGTGACAGCCCCGCCCCTCTTGCGGGCCAAATCAAAGGCAACACGCCCAATACGCTCTATTTCGTAGGTTGAGTAAGCATTTGTATCATAACCTTTTTTCTGACCGTCGGGCAATGTATCTATGCCTCTTGGCTCAGCAAAATAAGAGCCGCCGCACAGCTCACGCAGAATCATGATGTTCAGACCGGACACAATATCAGATTTCAGGGTTGATGCTTCTGCCAGCGCATCAAAGACAATCGCCGGACGCAGATTGGCAAATAAATCCATTTCCTTGCGCAGGGCCAGCAGGCCGCGCTCAGGCTTCAGGCTGAAATCCAGATCATCATATTGCGGCCCGCCGACTGCGCCGAACAGCACCGCATCAGCTGCGATTGCATCTGCCAGCGTCTCATCACGCAAGGGCACACCATAAGCGTCATAGGCCGCCCCGCCGACATGATCCTCACTGACATCAAAAGACAGTGATTTATGCGTGGCCAGCCAGTCAAGTATCTGCATATTGGCTGTCATAACTTCCTTGCCGATGCCATCACCGGGCAAAACCATAACTTTACGGTTGGAGGCCATGTTTGCTGTCTCCTTTCACGTGCAAAACATCAGGTAAAAAGCAGGTATACGGCAGCCGCCACTAGAGCCAGGGGCGCTCTGCATCCCTCTTGCCTTCAAAAGCATCTATCTGGCTGCCCTTTTCCAGCGTCAGCCCAATATCATCAAGTCCGTCAAGCAGACATTGCTTTCTGAACGGCTCTATATCAAAGCTGACCGCCGCCCCGTTCGGGCGTGAAATTGTCTGATTGACCAGATCGATTGTCAGCTCTGGATTTTCCTCATCAGCCGCATCAGCCAGTAGCGCGTCACGCTCTTCCGGGCTGACTTTGATAGGCAGGATACCGTTTTTAAAGCAGTTATTATAAAAAATATCGGCAAAGCTGGTAGAAATCACACAGCGGATTCCATAATCAAGCAAGGCCCATGGGGCGTGCTCCCGGCTGGAACCGCAACCAAAATTATCGCCCGCAACCAATATCTGTGCCTGTTTATAGGCAGGTCTGTTCAGCACGAATTCGGGCCGGTCGCCGCCCTCGTCATCATAACGCATCTCATGAAACAGATTAACCCCCAGCCCAGAACGCTTAATAGTTTTCAAAAACTGCTTTGGGATGATCATATCGGTATCTATATTCAGGATATTCAATGGGGCAGCAACCCCAGTCAGCCTGTCAAATTTCTGCATTGCTCAGCTCCCTGTGATCTATTGCGGCAATTCGCGGACATCTGTCAGATGACCGGTAACAGCCGCTGCCACAGCCATTTCCGGGCTGAGCAGGTGGGTGCGTCCGCCGCGCCCCTGGCGGCCCTCAAAATTACGGTTTGATGTTGAGGCGCAGCGCTCGCCCGGTGCCAGCTTGTCCGCATTCATAGCCAGGCACATTGAACAGCCCGGTTCCCGCCATTCAAAGCCGGAGCCGATAAAAATCTGATCCAGCCCCTCTTCTTCTGCCTGTTGCTTTACCAGACCAGAGCCCGGCACAATCATCGCCCGTACCCCGTCCTTGACCCGCCGCCCTCTGGCAACAGAGGCCGCTGCACGCAAATCCTCGATCCGGCTGTTTGTGCAAGAACCGATAAAAACAGTATCAATTTTGATATCGGTTAACTTCATGCCGGCCTGCAGACCCATATAGTCAATCGCCCGTTCAATTTTTGCCCGCCGCGCCATATCTGGCACTGATGCGGGATTCGGCACATTGCCGGTAATTGGCAACGCGTCCTCTGGGCTGGTTCCCCAGGTTACTGTCGGCACAATATCCGCAGCTTTGAGCCGCACTTCTGTGTTATAGCGGGCCCCGGAATCAGAAGCCAGGCTGCGCCACCAGGTAACCGCCTTGTCCCACAAATCCCCGGACGGGGCCATCGGGCGGCCTTTCAAATAGGCAAAGGTTTTGTCATCAGGGGCGATCATGCCCGCACGCGCACCCGCCTCAATCGCCATATTACAGACAGTCATCCGCCCTTCCATGGACAGGGCCGCGATCGCCTCACCGGCAAACTCAATCACATGACCAGTACCCCCGGCAGTGCCGATCTTTGCTATGACTGCCAGAACAATATCCTTGGCCGTCACATGCTCTGGCACATCACCTTCGACAGTAATACGCATATTTTTAGCCGGCTTCTGGATCAATGTCTGGCTGGCCAGAACATGTTCGACCTCTGAAGTGCCGATACCAAAAGCGAGCGCGCCGAACGCCCCATGGGTCGCGGTGTGCGAATCACCGCAGACAATGGTCATGCCCGGCTGGGTAAAGCCCTGTTCCGGGCCGATCACATGCACAATCCCCTGGCGGATATCATCCATGCCAAAATAAGGAACGGCAAACTCAGCCGCATTTGCTTCTAATGTTTCAACCTGAATCCGGCTTTCCTCATCTTCAATGCCTGCGCTTCTGTCAGTTGTCGGCACATTGTGATCAGCAACCGCGAGTGTGCGCTCTGGACTGCGTACCCTGCGGCCAGCATTGCGTAGCCCCTCAAACGCCTGCGGGCTGGTCACTTCATGAACCAAATGGCGGTCAATATAAATCAGGCAGGTGCCGTCATCCTGACGGTCAACAAGATGGGCATCCCAGATTTTATCAAATAAAGTTCTTGGTGCTGACATCGCAGCCTCTCCTCCCCCGGTTAAATCGACAGATCAGAATCGACAGACCAGATTCGATAGATCAGAATCGACAGATAAGACCGGCAGACCGAAACGTAAGGCCTGCGGCTGATGATCAGGAAGCGCTGGAGGCTGCTGTACGCACGGTTTTCTCGGCAATGCGCGCAGCCTTGCCTGTGCGTCCGCGCAGATAATAGAGCTTTGCCCGGCGCACCGCACCACGGCGCACAACCTCAATCGCCTGAATCTTCGGTGAATAAAGCGGGAACACGCGCTCAACACCCTCACCATAAGAGATTTTACGAACAGTAAAGGATGAGTTCACGCCGCGGTTCGAGCGTCCGATACATACACCCTCAAAAGCCTGTACACGTTCACGTGAACCCTCAACGACTTTCACGCTGATTTTCACTGTGTCGCCGGGGCCGAATTCCGGAATGGCACGCTGTTCAATGGCAGCATTGATTTGTGATGATCCAATTTTATCCAGAATGTTCATTTTTAGTCTCCATAAAACTGAGCGTCACTAAAACAGCAAAACCGCTTGAATGTCAATCTTTATCGTTGTTTTCTTCATGTTTTGCGTGCTGATAGCGGGCCCACATATCAGGCCGTCTGTCTCTGGTGATCTGTTCGGCATTGCGCTGTCGCCATTGTGCGATATTCTGATGATGGCCGGACGCCAGCACATCAGGGGCGGGCCGCCCCTGCCAGAGCCGCGGCTGGGTATAGTGATCATGCTCCAGAAGGCCAGTCTCAAAACTTTCCTGCTGATGACTGTCCTGCTTGCCCATCACCCCGGGCAGCAGCCTGACGACAGCATCCAAAATCACAAGTGCTGCCTGTTCCCCGCCGGAAAGCACATAATCACCAATGCTGACCTCCGTCAGATTACACGCATCTATTGCCCGCTGATCCAGCCCTTCATAGCGGCCGCACAGAATGACCAGCCCTGGCCCTGTGCTCCACTGACGCACCAATGTCTGATTCAGCGGCTGGCCTCTGGGGCTGGGATAGATTTTTGTGTAGCTGGCTTGCGGGCTGTCAGGCCCGGCCACGGCCTCTATCGCGCGCGCTGCCACATCCGGGCGCATTACCATGCCGCTGCCACCGCCAAGGGGCGGGGCATCGACATTGGCATGTTTGTCAGTGGCAAAATCCCGTATATTATGCACTGACAGCGCCCAGCGGCCCTGTGCCAGCGCCCGCCCGGCCAATGACAGCCCCAAAGAGCCGGGAAACATCTCTGGAAACAGGCTCAATATATGGGCTGAAAAAGACGGCCCCTGCATCGGTGCTGTCATGGCTTGTCCCCATCCTCTGGACTGTCCAGCGTAATCTGCCGCTTATCTTCGTCTATGGCCCGCATAAAGGGCGGATAAAAGGGCAGCATCTGGCTGGGCCCGCCGCCGACCGGCATGATTTCAACAATGTCACCGGCCCCAAAATTATGAACAGCCTTTACCAGCCCAAGCCTCTGTCCGGCAGAGCTGACAACTGCCATTCCCAGCAGGTCAGCATGATAAATCTCATCTGCCTGTAGCGCTGGCAGGGCGGCACGGTCTATATGCAGTGCCTGCCCCCTCAGCGCTTCTGCCTGCTCGCGGCTGGTCACAGTCTCTGCTGCACACAGCGCCTCACCCTTGACCAGCGACCTGACCTCAAGCTGCAGACGGCTCCCATTATCACATGTCACCGGCCCATAGGCGGCCAGGTCACCGGCACGCTCTGTATAGAACCGCACACGGAACAGGCCGCGCACCCCATGGGCCGCAGTAACAGTACCGACTGTGATCATCTGCCTGTCACCTTCAGCAGCCGGCCCCAGCCCGCAATCCGCTGCCATGATTCGTAGCGGCACATGCCGTCAACAAGCGGCCCATATTTGCGGATGCTGTCAGGCTGGCTTTGCCTCATCCTCGCCGGCGGCCTCCCCAGCCGCTGCTGCTTCAGCCACTGCCTCTTCAGCTGGGGCCTCTTCAGCTGGGGCCTCAGCTGCCTCTGCGGCGGCTGCCTCTGCTGCAGCTGCCTCTTCTGCTTCTCTTTCAGCCCGCTTTTTGCCTGGGGCTGATTTTTTTGGCTGATCACGCATTTCCACGGCTGTTGTCAGCGATAGTGAAGACAGCAGTTTCTGCACTCTTTCTGTTGGCTGTGCGCCCAGACCCAGCCAATAGCTGACCCGCTCACCATTCACGACAAGGCGCTGGTCATTATCCTTTTCCACCATCGGATTATAATGTCCCAGACGCTCGACATACCGGCCATCACGCGGTGCTGAGGCTTCTGCCACAACAATGCGATAGAATGGACGTTTTTTCGCCCCGCGTCTGGATAATCTGATTTTCAATGCCATTGACTTTTTCCTTCCATAGTAATCTAACTGCTGATTCTTTGCCTATTTCTTTCGCGGTGGGCCGCCAAGGCCGGGCAAGCCACCGCCATTGCCAAAGGGATTGAGCCCGCCAAGGCCGGGCTTTTGCAAACCCTGTGAGAGCTGGCTGAGCTGATCTGCCGAAGGCATGCCGCCGCCAAACATGCTGCCGCCCATCATGGCTTTCATTGCAGCGGCCCCTGATTTTGTGCCCATCTTCTTCATCATCCGGGCCATATCCTGATATTGCTTAACCAGCCGGTTCACATCCTGAACACTGGTACCTGAGCCCGCGGCAATGCGTTTCCTGCGGGACGCATTCAGCAAACCCACCTGAAGGCGCTCTTTTTTTGTCATTGACAGAATAATCGCCTCCTGGCGCTTGATCATCGTGTCATCCACACCGGCCGCAGCGATCTGTTTTTGCAATTTTCCCAGCCCGGGCAACATGCCCAGCAAGCCGCCCAGCCCACCCATTTTCTGAAGCTGGCGCAGTTGGCTGAGAAAGTCATTCATGTCAAATCTGCCAGAGGCCATGCGTTCTGCCATACGCACAGCCTCTTCCTCCTCAATGGCCTGTGCGGCCTTTTCCACCAGCGCGACCACATCACCCATATCAAGGATGCGTCCAGCCATGCGGGCCGGATCAAAGGCTTCGAGTGCCTCCAGCTTCTCACCAACCCCCGCCAGCTTTATCGGACAGCCGGTTGTCTGTGTCATAGACAATGCCGCACCGCCGCGCGAATCACCATCAAGGCGGGTCAGAACAATACCTGTTATGCCAACAGCCCTGTTAAAAGCATCTGCTGTTGTCACAGCATCCTGACCTGTAAGACTGTCCGCCACCAGCAGAATTTCATGCGGCGATGTGGCTGCCTTGATGTCACGCAGCTCCGCCATCATCGCCTCATCAATGGTCAGGCGACCTGCCGTATCAAGAACAATAACATCAAACCCCTGCAGACGGCCTGCCTGCAGCGCTCTTTTTGCCAGCTGAACCGGTGTTTCCCTGTCTGATTCGGGCAGAATCCCGGCCTCGGCCTGTTCCGCCAGCGCCCGCAGCTGCTCACGCGCGGCCGGACGGCTGAGGTCAAGACTGGCCAGCATGACTTTTTTCTTGTGCCTGGTCTGCAGATGAACAGCGAGCTTGCCAGCCGTTGTGGTTTTGCCAGAGCCCTGAAGACCCGCCATCAGGATCACTGCAGGCGGCGTGACATCAAGGCGCAGCTCGCTGGCAGCACCGCCCAGCATCTCTGTCAGCCCGTCATTGACAATTTTTATGACCTGTTGGTCAGGGCGCACAGATTTCAGCACTGTCGCGCCGACAGCCTTCTCGCGCACCACGCCCATGAATTTCTTCACAACAGGCAAAGCCACATCAGCTTCAAGCAGGGCCAGCCGCACCTCTGCCAATGCCGCATCAACATCAGCCTCGCTCAGCGCGCCGCGTTTGCCCAGCCCGGAAAAAACCGATTGTAACCTGTCTTTTAAATTATCAAACATTCACGTTCTTTTTTGCGGTTGTCTGGTTAAGTTACCCTGTTACCGGAACCCTGCAATCTGCCGAATATGCGCCATAGCAAAACAGCGCCTGTGCTCGAAAACTTCAAGGACAGACGGAACCCGCAAGGGTCAGGCACTGAACAGATTGCCGGAATTACCAGGCTGTTATACGGCCCTTTCGCGCCAGATGTCAAGAACTGGCTGTGTTGCCAGCCTGACCGGGCCTGTGCCATAACCGGTTAAAAGGGCCCAAACCCTTTATCAGGGCCCGGCCTGTTGTTCACAGATCCCCCTTGTTCAGGAACAATGACTATGAGCCTGTTTTTCATTTTAAGCAAAATATTGAATGTTTTCCTGCAGCCTGTTTTTCACAGCCTGTTCCTATTTGCCGGCGGCTTTGGGCTGTGGGTCTTTGACAGGCGTCGCCTCTCGCGCCTGTGTTTTATTCTCGGCTTTATGCTGCCGCTTGCTTACAGCTTTACCCCATTATCAGGTTCTTTGCTGCGGGCACTGGAAAATTATGCCGACCCGCCCCTGCCACAGCAGATAGCCGCTGCCAGCGGTATTATTGTCCTCGGCGGTTTTGCCGGAAACCCCCTGGTCTCAGAGGATCGCCAGGCCCCGCAGGTCTCCGGTGCAGCAGAACGGTTCTACACAGCCCTGTTGCTGAACCGCCGCTATCCTGAAAAACCTGTCTGGTTCAGCGGCTTTTCCGGCACGCTTACAGACCGAGGCTGGACAGAAGATATTGTGACAAAAAAACTGATCGCCGGGCTGGCGCTGGAGAATCAGAATTTTTTTTATGAGGATAAAAGCCGCAATACTGCCCAAAATGCCCGCTTTACCTTTCAGGAAATTGCCCCGCAGGCGGGCGAGACATGGGTGCTGGTCACATCAGCGTCACATATGCTGCGGGCACATAAAAGTTTTCTGAAGGCCGGCTGGCGCGATTTAATCCTCTATCCGGTGGATTACCAGACAACAAGACGCCAGCTGGATGCCGCCATTCTGTCATCAGGTGCTGTAAGCCGGATGTCTGTTGTTTTTCATGAATATGCAGGGCTGGCCGCCTATTGGCTGACTGGCAGGCTCTAGCTGTCCTGCGGCGCCAGCCCAACAAGGGCATGGGCAAATTCCCTGGCTGAGAAATCCTGCAGATCATCTGCACCCTCGCCCACACCTATCAGATGCACCGGCAGGCTAAATTCGCGTGCCAGTGACACAACAATGCCGCCCTTGGCTGTGCCGTCCAGCTTTGTGATCACCATGCCGGTCAGCTGGGCACAGTCCTTAAAGGCGCGCAGCTGTGCCGCTGCGTTCTGCCCCACTGTGCCATCGAGCACAATCAGACTGTGATGCGGGGCCTCTGGAACCAGCTTTTTGAGCACGCGAATGATTTTAGCCAGTTCATCCATCAGCTCAGTGCGGTTTTGCAGCCGCCCGGCTGTGTCAATAATCAAAACATCAGCCTTGTCTGCCTGTGCCTGTTCAACAGCACGGTAAGCCAGCGCCGCCGCATCACCGCCGCGTTCACCTGATATCACCCTGGTATCGGTTCGTAAACCCCATCCGGCCAGCTGTTCTATCGCGGCGGCACGGAATGTGTCTGCTGCTGCAAGAATGACACGCTTTCCTTGTTGTTGGAAACGTGCTGCCAATTTTCCTGCTGTTGTTGTCTTGCCAGAGCCATTAACCCCGACAAGCACCACAATCTGCGGCCTCTCCTGTTCTGAGAGGACAAGCGGCTGCTCGACCTTTTGCAAAATAGTGCAGAGATGGTCGGCCAGAGCCACACGCAGACTGTCAGGCGTGACCGGCCCCTGCCATTTATGGGCGCGCAGCGCCTGGGCGATATCACTAGCCGCCTGAACACCAAGGTCAGCCATGATGAGCGCATCCTCAAGCTCTTCGATGGATTCTGCATCGATTTTTGGCTTGCCGAACAGGCCGGACAGGCCGGACAGGCTGTCTGACACTTTCTGTGATGATTTCCGCAGCCCCTGGGTGAGTTTTTTCAGCCAGCTCATCTGTTCTTCCTCTTTTTAACGTGTTTATCCGGCAAGAGGGGCAACCTCGACAGCCGTGGCATTGGCTGAGAGAATGGCGACCGGCAGCAGCTGACCTGCGCGCGCCGCCCCGGGCCCGCCCTGTAACACGGCCTTTTCAAAGCCACTGAGATGGCCGCTGCCCCCCCGTTCAACCAGCAGCATATCGCTGGTGCCAACCCGGCTGTTCAGATATGTGCGGAGCTGGTCTGACCCCAGCCGGCGCAGCGCTGCCACACGGGCCTTTATGGCGCGGCTGTCAGTCTGCGGCATATCAGCAGCAGCCGTGCCGGAACGCGGTGAAAAACCGAATATATGAAGATGTACAATTCCTGTCTGGCGAATAAGCGCGCAACTGGCCTGATGGGCTGATTCTGTCTCTGTCGGAAAGCCGGCGATCATATCAGCCCCAAAGACAATATCGGGACGGCGGCGACGGGCCTCCTCACAAAAGCGGATAACATCACGGGCCAGATGCCGCCTTTTCATGCGTTTTAAAATCAAATCATCACCATGCTGAACAGACAGATGCAAATGCGGCATCAGCCTGGCTTCACTTGACAGAACCTCCATCAGCGCATGATCAGGCTCTGCTGGATCAAGTGAGGACAACCGCAGACGCGGCAGCTCAGGGACACCGGCAAGGATATTCTGAACCAGCTGGCCCAGCCGGGGCCGCAGAGGCAAATCCTGTCCCCAGCTGGTAATATCCACGCCGGACAGCACCACCTCTTTCGTGCCGGAAGCCACCATATTCCTGATGCTGGCGATCACATCATCTGGGCTGACAGAACGTGACGGCCCCCGCCCAAACGGTATAATACAAAAACTGCACCGATGGTCGCATCCCTGCTGAACCTGCAAAAATCCGCGCGTATGGTCATCAAAGGCGCCAGTTAAATGGCTGGCAGCCTCATGCACATCCATAATATCAGATACGGTGCGGGGCTTCAGCGTGCCGCCCGCCAGCTGCTGCCAGGCCTGCGGCTTCAGCTTGTCTTCATTTCCCAGCAGAAAATCTGCCTCTTTCATATCTGCCCATCTGTCTGTATCTGTCTGAACGGCACAGCCTGTTACGATGATGCGGGCATCAGGGTGCGCGCGGCGCAGGCGGCGCACGCTTTGGCGGGCCTGACGCTCTGCCTCATGTGTGACCGCACAGCTGTTGACTATGATAACATCATTCAATCCTGCGGCGGCGGCATGACGGCGCATTACTTCTGATTCCCAGATGTTGAGCCGGCAGCCAAAGGTGTGAACTTCCGGGCGGTTGGGGCGTGTCATCAGCCGCGCGCCCTGTTTGTGACAGCTGACAGAAAATCTGCTGTAACAAGGCCGCTGGCAACATAAGCCACAGGCCCGCTCATGATAATATGGCCGCCATCAACAGCCTGTGCATCCTGCCAGTCAATCTGCAGCGGCCCGCCATCCAGCTGCACAGTCACAGATTTGTCCGTATGGCCATGCAGAATGCTGGCAGCCGCCGCCGCGCAGGCCCCGGAGCCACAGGCCAGTGTAATGCCTGCCCCGCGTTCCCAGACACGCATGCGGATTTCTGTGCGCGAACGCAGGGTGACAAACTCAATATTGGCACGGTCAGGAAACATCGGGTGGGTTTCTGCCAGCGGCCCCCATTTATTGATATCCACAGCGTCAGCATCATCAACAAAAAATACAGCATGCGGATTGCCGACAGACACGCAGGTAGCCAGCCCGAGTGCAACAAACCCAAGATCAAGTGCCATTGTATCAGCAGGCTCGCGCAGCGGTATCTGTTGCCAGTCGCGCCTGACCGGGCCCATATCAACACTGATCATATCATGGTCTGAACGCCATGCCGGCAGCAGGCCTGATACAGTGGCAATAGTGACAGCATCGCACCCGCTTTCCGCCATCAGCAGATGTGCAACAGCCCGCGTCCCGTTACCACAGGCCCGGGCCGCACTGCCGTCAGCATTGAACATTTCAAGCTGCAGATCAGCCCCGTCAGGGGCCGGCATCATCACCATGATCTGATCACAGCCGATCCCCCTGTGCCGGTCGGCCAGGCGCTGCATCTGCTGCGGGTCGGGCATAACCGAACCGTCACGGCCATCAAGGACAATGAAATCATTGCCCAGCCCGTGCATTTTTATAAATGGCAATGCGTCCGTGCGGCTCATTTCTTTCACTCTACTGTCTGAATTGGCGTGATTATAAAGGATTTTTTAACTGAAATCTATCTTGTGTCGGCAATATCCATAACCACCGGCACATGGTCAGAGGGTTTTTCAGCCGCTCTTGTCTGACTGTCAATCATAACTGCCTTTACGCGTGTCAGATTATCCTGGCTGACCCAGATATGATCAAGGCGGCGCCCGCGGTTGCTGGCTGCCCAGTCACGGGCCCTGTATGACCACCAGCTGAACAGGAGTTCATCCTGACCGAAATAATGGCGTACCGCATCACACCAGCCGCCCCGATCAATCAATGTCAGCAATTTTTCACGCTCAATATCTGTGTGACTGACCACCTGGCGCAGTTGCCGCGATGACCAGACATCAGCTTCCATCGGCGCAATATTCAGGTCACCCACAAGCACGCAGCGATGCGGTTTACTGGCACTGAACCAGCTGGTCATCTCGTCTATAAAATCCAGCTTATGGCCAAATTTCGGATTGACGGTGCGGTCAGGCTCATCCCCGCCCGCAGGAACATAAAAATTATGTATCATCTGCTCGTTGATAGATGCACAGATATGGCGGCAATCTGAACGCCCTGCCCAATTCATAAAATTCTGCTCTGCTATGGGCAGGCGCGATATGATTGCCACACCATTATAGGATTTCTCGCCGCGCATGGCGATATGCGGCCAACCCGCCGCAGCCAGGGCGTCTGCTGGAAAATGCTGATCCTCAGTCTTTGTTTCCTGCAGGCACAAAACGTCCAGATCCAGTCCCTGCAGCCGGTCGATCACCAGATCAAGGCGCAGGCGCACTGAATTGATATTCCATGTTGCAAGTCTCATCATCATATCCTCATGCTGGCCTTTATGCGGATTGGGCCGGCCTGTGCTGTTACAGGGGCCGGAACTGATTTGCGCTCAGGGATGGAAAAATCCGAACCGCTGACTTAAGCTGGTCTGGCTGTCTATCACAGACAGACCGGTTTATCGAGCCTTTATCGTGAACCGCTATCCTTTGTTTTTTGTTTTGCCAGAGGCACCAATATGACCAGACAGCCTGCTCCTTGTATCGATGATTATGCCCATCTGCAGGATATGGAAACAAGATGGGATGACAATGACATTTACGGCCATCTGAATAACACGGTTCATTACCGGCTGTTTGACACAGCTGTGAACAGGTTTTTGCTGTCACGCGGGGTATTGGATTTCCGCCAGAGCCAGAACGTGTTTCTGGTGGTGGAGACCGGCTGCCGCTATTTTGCTGAACTTGCCTATCCAGACCAGCTCTGTGTGGGTTTGCGCCTTGAAAAACTGGGCAGCTCATCGGTACGCTACGGCACCGCCCTGTTTAAAAAGGGGGAAAGAATGGCCGCTGCTGCCGGCCATTTTGTGCATGTCAATATTGACCGGCAGACACGCAGGCCAACACCGATAACCCCGGCCTTCAGACAGGTATTTGAAAGCCTCGCAGCCAGCAGCCTGAAAGCAGATGCCTAGCCCCTTGCTGATCTCCTGCGGATCAAACAGTGCCGCTGTCCGGGCCGCGGGCCCGCACCGCCATTTCTGACAGATGCCTGTCAGTCATATGAGGGCACACCAAACAGGCGGTTGGCCAGCTTGCGGTCAAAGGCATGATTCTGCAATGTCACAGAGGTGCGCACCCCCAGCGTATCTGTGATCACCCAGCGGCGCAGAAGCCAGTTATCCGTATCGAACTCAAGATCAAGCCTTCCGGCGGCCTGGCCGTCTTCTTTGATAATTGTAATGGTGGCGACACCGTCCTGCTGCGAGGCAGTTGTTGTAAACTCATCAGACCGGAAACTGATTGTCTGTTTCAGTAACTGTGCCAGCGGGGTCTGGCTTATCGGCACGGCCTCAACTGTTTTCGCAGCCTTGTCATCTATATAGAGCCAGCGCGAACTGGCCACCAGCGTCAGTGTCGGCGGGTTCATGTAATCAAGGCGTATCTGCGAGGGTCTGCGGAAATATAAAAACCCCTCGCCAACAGAGCCGTCTGACGAGACTTGAACAAAATCAGCCTGAACAGTGGTTATCATCTCAATAGCCTGTTCTGCCCTGCTGATCAGCACAGCTTCATCGGCTGTATTGCCGCTGGCACTGCCAGCCAGCCAGACCAGCGGCAGAGCAAAAATCAGGGCATATATTCTATTCTTCATTTGATATAAGAACATCGCGTTTTCCGACATGATTGGCAGCTGAGATAATTCCGGCTGCCTCCATTTCCTCGATCAGGGTGGCCGCCCGGTTATAGCCAATTTTCAGATGCCTCTGGACAAAGCTGGTAGAGGCTTTCTGCTCTCTTATGACCAGGGCAACAGCCTCATCATACAGGCTGTTTCCTGTCGCGGCCGGTGCATCTGCCCCAGCTGCCAAGCTGTCATCTACCTCTGTCTCTTCAGTCACGCTTTCATTATAGTCCGGCTCTCCTTGCTGACGCAGAAAGGCGGCAACATCCTCAACTTCGCGATCATCAACAAAGGGGCCATGCACACGCACAACCCGCCCGCCACCCTCCATAAACAGCATATCACCGCGCCCCAGCAGCTGTTCTGCCCCCTGTTCGCCAAGAATAGTGCGGCTGTCAATGCGCGAGGTCACCTGAAAGGAAATACGGGTCGGAAAATTGGCCTTGATTGTGCCTGTTATAACATCAACTGACGGCCGCTGTGTGGCCATGATAACATGTATTCCCGCAGCCCGGGCCATCTGTGCAAGGCGCTGGACGGCGGCCTCTATTTCCTTGCCTGCCACCATCATCAGATCTGCAACCTCATCAATGACGACAACAATAAAGGGCAGCGGGGCTAAATCCAGAATCTCATCCTCAAACACAGGCTTGCCTGTTTCGGGATCGAAACCTGTCTGCACCCGTCTTGTCAGCATCTCACCTTTCTGGCGGGCCTCTGTCAGGCGGGCATTATAGCCGTCAATGTTACGCACGCCCATTTTTGCCATATTGCGGTAGCGGTTTTCCATTTCCCGCACCGCCCATTTCAGCGCCATTACAGCTTTTGCCGGGTCGGTGACCACTGGTGTCAGCAAATGCGGGATGCCGTCATAGACAGATAATTCCAGCATCTTTGGATCGATCATGATAAGACGGCATTCTTCAGGGGTATAGCGATAAAGCAAGGACAGAATCATGCCATTGATCCCAACTGATTTGCCAGAACCTGTGGTTCCGGCCACCAGCAGATGCGGCATGCGCGCGAGATCAGCAATCACCGGCGCCCCGGCAATATCCTTGCCAAGGGCCAGCGGCAGACTGCCGTCATTCTCTGCCCATGAGGGATGATCAAAAATATGCCGCAGCAGCACGATTTCACGAGTCTCATTTGGCAGTTCAATACCGATAACATTCTGGCCCGGCACAACAGCCACACGCACTGCCAGAGCTGACATTGAACGGGCGATATCATCAGCCAGCGCAATTACCCGCTGGGATTTTGTGCCGGGGGCCGGGTTCAGCCCATAGCGCGTGACCACAGGGCCATAGCGGACGTCTTCTATATCCCCTTGAATTCTGAAATCCTCCAGCACCTGTTTCAGTGCCGCGGCATTTTCGTTCAGCATATCCTCTGCCGGGCCGGCACTGGCCTTTGGCGGTGTTTTGAGCAATTTCAGCGGCGGCAGACGGAACCGGCCATTACTGTCAAAATCAAAGGCGTGCTGTTGCCTGGCGGGCGACTTTGTCTGGGCGGGTGCCTGTGCATCCTCCTCTGCCTGTGCTGTTGCCAGAAGCACAGGTTCTTTTCGCAGGGATTTTGTGCCTTTGCGTGTCCTCACAGCGGTTTTGGCTGCTATGTGCTGTTTTGTTTCAGTTTTCATGCCAACTGCCTTGCCACGCACGGCTGTCACAGAGGCAGCCAGCACCCTTATCGGGCGGACAAGCACCGCTGCCAGACGGCTGAAGTGACGCAGGCCAAGACCAGCCGACCAGACAAACAACCCGCTGCCGGCCAGCAGGCACACACTGCCTGTTATCATTCTGCTGTCAAGCCACCGGGGGAGCAAAACATACTCCCATAAAAGCATTGTTTTGTGAAACAAGAACAGCCCGGCCACACCGCCTGCGGATGTAACGGGTGGCTGCGGGAAAAATGCCTGCAGGCCAGTTGCCGTGACAAATACTGACACCAGCAGACCCGCGAGCCGAAGCCGCCAGCGTGGCAGGGATTTGTTATGGATAATTTTTGCACCCCAGATCAATAGACACAGGCTGATCAGAAATGCCGCCAGACCAAAGAAACCGAATGTATATGCGGCCACGTTCGCGCCGGCAGGGCCCAGAATATTCTGCACAGCCTCACCAGAGGCCGTCTGGGCGGAAGGATCCTCCGGGCGGGCAGAAATCAGGGCCAGACCCAGCAGGCCGCCCAAACCCAGCACAAGAATGCCGCCAAGCTCAAACAGCCTGCGCTTTAAAAACCGGCTGAGCCCTTCTGAAATAAAGGGCTGGCTTTGATCAATATCGCTCATAACGCATCCACAAAGCTGGCGATACGGCTGGCCGCCTGTTCAATGACAGGGTGTTCATGCACAATGGCCAGCCTGACAAAACCAGCCCCCGGATTTATCCCCTGATGCGGCTTTGCCATAAAGGATCCGGCCACAGTGCGGATGCCGGCCTTCTCATATAGGGACGCAGAAAAGGCCCGGTCATCACCTGTAAAACCAGAGGGAACAGGATACCAGAGAAAAAAGCCACCCTGCGGGATGGCAACCGGCAGATGGCGCGACAGAATTTCAAAGGCACTGTCATAAAAACTGCGTATCGTCTGGTTATGGGCCGCGTCACGGTAAAGTGCGCCGGCGACATGCAAAAGCGGTGTCGGCACCAATGCAGCACCATTGGCCACCAGCTGTTTGTAAGCAGCGATAACACGCTTGTCACCACACAGAAAGCCTGCGCGCAGTCCCGCCGCGCTAGAGCGTTTGGACAGCGAATTGATGATAATGAGATGCGAGAATTTATCCTCAGTTGGGCTATTCATCTGCCAGGCAACTTCCAGTGCGCTGACCGGCCGCCTGCGACGCCATATATCAATATAGCATTCATCCATGATCAGCAGAAAATTATGCTGCCGTGCCAGTGTTACAGCCTTTTCTATATAGGCCGCATCAGCGATGACCCCCTGCGGATTGGACGGGTTACACAGATATAACACAGTGCATCTGTCCAGCTGGGCTGCTGAAAGGCTGTCCAGATCAGCCAAAAATCCTGTCTGCTCACTGGCATTGACATAATCGATTGCCCCGCCCGATGCCAGCGCCCCGGCCCGCCAGGCATGATAAAACGGATTGGTCACCAGTGCGATACTGTCCGCCTTTGCCCCCTTTACACAATAGCCAAGCAGATGCAGCGGCTCTCTTGTCCCCGGCACTGGCACAATATGGGCACCCAGATCAAATCTGCCGGCGATACTGCCAAACCGGGCGTCAAAATAATGGCCGAGATCATCAAGAAACGCCTGATCCGCAAAGGCTTTGGGATAGGCCTGCCAATTTGTTGAGGCAGCAGCCAGCTCTGATGACAGCCAGTCCGGCGGCGGAAATTTAGGCTCACCGACCGTCAAATCAAGAACAGCCAGGCCGTCCGGCGGCACCAGCGGATCAAGAAGCTGTCTGACCTGAACAAACATATTGTCATTAAAAATTGAAAAATCAGGGTTTAGCATGAATAGTAGAATCCAAAAAGACGTTGGGCATGAACGCCTGTCATTTGTGCCGACACTGTAATACAAGCAACAGACAGGAGCAATATAAGCAACAGCCAAAAAAGGATAAGCATAAATGAAACCGGCTGTTTTTTTTGACCGTGATGATACGCTGGTGCGCGATACAGGCTATATGTACAAGATAGAGGAGTTCAGCTGGATGAACGGCGCAGAGGCTGCGCTGCGCCTGCTTCATGAAGCCGGTGTTCCAGCCTTTATCATCACTAATCAGGGCGGTATTGCCAGAGGGTTTTTCACTGTTGATCAAATGCACGGCTTTCATGATCATCTGTGTGCACAGGCAATAGAGGCAGGCGGTATGATCACAGATATTGCCTTTTGTCCGCATCATCCGCTGGCACTTACAAAACAGATGGCCGGGCCCTGCAGCTGCCGCAAGCCGGCCCCCGGCCTCATTCTGCAGCTGGCAGAAAAATGGCAGCTTACACTTGATGCCAGCATTGTTATCGGCGACCGTCCTTCTGATATTGAGGCCGGAGAACGGGCCGGATGCACCGCCTATCAGTTAGATGAGACAAACGACATCTATATGCTGACAAAAAAGGCCCTGAGGCAGATTGCAGAGGTAAAACACAAACTGTCATGACACAGTCACAGCGCAGATATTATCCGATTGCCCTTATCGGCGGCGGGCTGACAACCTATATGATAGCAGCTGTCCTGCAGCATTCAGGATATGATTTTATCTGGTTTTCCGGAAAGGAAAGGGGCCATTTACCGGCCCCGGACACACGCACAACAACAATTCATCGTGCCGGCCGGGTTATGCTGGAAACACTGGGAATGTGGCCAGAGCCGGACACAGCCTGGCCGCTGACAGATATTTTTGCCGGCATGCCAGTGCGTTCACACAGCAAGGAGGATGACAGTAGCCGCTGGCCGCTGCATTGGCAGCATAGACAACCGCCCCTTGGCTATGTTGTTTCCAATGACCAGCTTATGCGCCGTTTTGAACAGAAGATGTGTGATCAGCCAAAGCTGGGCGTTGAGATCGCCCGCCTGCGCCCGGGCCGCCCAAATGATCTGTGTGATGATGCGGGCCAACACTGGCAGGCTGATTTGGTGATTGCCAGCGACGGGCGGTTCAGCCAGCTGCGCGGACAGGCCGGGCTGAAAACAATTTCACAGGACAGAGGACAGTCGGCCATTGTCACTCTGGTAACGACGCAAAAGGCTGTTAATACCACAGCCTGGCAGCAGTTTCTTGCCACTGGCCCGCTGGCGCTGATGGCCACAGCCACCTGTCAGGCATCTCTTGTCTGGACACTTCCAGACAGACAGGCAGCAGAAATTGCAGAACAGGATGACCAGCAGTTCGCAGCAACACTGACAGCTGCTTTCGGCCCGGCGCTTGGCCGGCTGACCGGCTACGGGCCGCGTCATATCTGGCCCCTGCGCCCCAGCTATGTGCCGCGGATCACCAGGCCTGGCTTTCTTGTTGCCGGTGACGCTGCCCATGCGCTGCATCCGCTTGCCGGCATGGGATATAATCTGGCGCTTTCTGACGGGGCTGTATTGCTGGATTGTCTGCAGCAGGCCCGCTCACGCGGACTTGATGCCGGGCATGTCACTGTAACAGGCGCGTATGAGCAGCGCAGACGGACAGAAATTATGGCACTGACAGCTGTCACACAGGGTCTTGACCGGCTGCTCTCACGTCCGCCAGACCTGCTCAGCACAGCTGCGGGCATTGGCATGTCGGTTCTGGGGCGCTCTGGCCTTCGTGATCGGCTCAGCCATATCGCTATGGGCGGTGTCCTGTCCCCCGCCCCGCTATTTGACGGACAGCTCAGGCATTAACAGCCCCAGCCGGCCATTCTCAGTCCGGTGCGCCGTCCCTGACACGCTGATGATACGCAGCCATCAGCGCATCTGCGCGGCAGCCGTAATCATGCAAAAGCGCCCAGCTGAAAATGCCGGTATCATGCCCGTCACTGAAAACCAGCCGGACGGCATAATTGCCTACCGGCACAATTTCAGTAATCGTGACATCCTGCTTGTTTTTCGGGGTCTTTTTTTGCCGGGCCCCATGCCCCTGAACCTCAGCTGAGGGTGATTCCACGCGCAATAGCTCGGCTGACAGGGTCATATTGTCACCATTATCAAAACTGATGCTCAGCTGATTACGCTGCTTATTGCATCTGATCTCTACAGGCCATATGTGGGATTTGCTTTGTGACACAGTCTTTACCCGACAGGCCGGCCGGCATTTCCGGGCGCCGTCCTTTTCATCCATTTGTCACGATCCTGCTGACTGAGGGGCGCTGCGGCCTCTTCCAGCATAACCGGCACATGGTCAGTTATTGGATAGCACAGCCCTGCCTGCAGGCTGACAAGCCGGTTTTTGGCGCTGTCATAAATCAGCGGCGTGCGGGTGAGGGGGCATACCAGTACAGACAGCAGCTCTGGGGCGCTGCGGTCAGTTCTGCCAGAATGCCGGTCAATGGCGTGCGGCTTGTTCATCACCCTCACAATGGCCTGACAATTCAAGAATGGCAATCAGCAATTTTGCCCGTGCCGCCAGATTACCTGCTTCCAGCAGGGCCTGTTTTTCCGGCACGTCAAACGGGCAGATCATCGACAAGGTGGTCACCAGGCGTTCATCCTCACAATTTTCTATATGGGCCCA
The DNA here is from genome assembly GCA_038125645.1 of Alphaproteobacteria bacterium. Taxonomy (GTDB): domain Bacteria; phylum Pseudomonadota; class Alphaproteobacteria; order Puniceispirillales; family Puniceispirillaceae; genus JADHLI01. The sequence goes on along the minus strand of JAYPEG010000030.1, from coordinate 6,436 downwards.
GTCAGCAGAAAATCCCTTTATATCAAAATAACGGCGCAGCTCTGCTGTCAGTTTTTTTCTGTCAATCGCCGCTGTGTCAGGGGTCAGGTCGGAACGGTAATCTGACCATGACACACTGGCTGTACGATAGCCGTCTGCCCCCTCCTGTTCCGATAACAGACGAAAGCGTGCTGTGCCTGACAGGGTTATCAAAATACGCCCATCATCAGATTCGGCATAATTACTGATCCGGCCCGCACAGCCAATTTCATAAAACGCCGCTTCATCATCATCAGCGCGTGTCTGGATCATTCCGATAAGCCGGTGAGGCTGGGCAAGACAGTCACGCACCATAGACAGATAGCGCGGCTCAAAAATATTCAACGGCAGTTTTCCACCCGGCAACAGCAGGGCGCCCGGCAGCGGAAAGATAGGCAGCTGGCGCGGCAGCTCGCCATATTCAGGTTCAAAAGGGCCGCGTGAGCCTGACATCGCCTTTAACTATCCCCCATACTGTCTGCGTCTCAAACTGGCTGGTGTTAACCGGCCCCATGCAGATGATATAAGGCAATATTTCAAGAAAACAAATAGCTGGATAATTTTCGTCTGGCTGCGATGACGGCCGGGTCTGCGGGCCCCAATGCGGTGAAAATTTCAAAGAGCTGGGTTTTGGCGGCACCGTCCTGCCAGTCACTGTCCTTTTTGATAGAATCCAGCAAAATGGCCATCGCGTCTTCTGCCTGTCCGGCAGCATACAGGGCCAGGGCCAGTTCCTGACAGGCTTGCAGATCATCAGAATTGGCCTGCACAGCCTGTTGCAGCGGGGCTATCTGGCTGGCTGATCTGGCCGCTTTTTCAGCCAAATCAACAGCAGCAATCACTTCCTGCATTTCCGGGCGTTTCTGTCTGTCCTCATCCAAATTGCTGATAATATCGCGCGCACTGTCAAGATCACCGAGCAGAACCAGCGCGCGCACCAGCCCGGCCATGGCTTCTAGTGAATCCGGCTGCAGCGCGAGAGCCTGTTGAAAGGCTGCAAGCGCTTCCTCGGCTGCACGCGCGCTCAGCGCCGTGCGCCCGTTATCGATCAGCGGCGCAATATCGGCGCTTCCCGGAGCCTGTGCCGCGATTTTTTCAACAAACTGACGAACAGCTGATTCAGGCTGGGCCCCGGCGAACCCGTCGACTGGCCGGCCGGCAATAATGCCATAGACAGTTGGCACAGACTGCACACGCATTTGTGCGGCCAGCTGCTCATTCTCATCAATATTGACCCGGGCAAGACGCACATTCCTGAATGAGGAGACAACTTTTTCAAGCACCGGGCCCAGCTGCTTGCATGGGCCGCACCACGGGGCCCAGAATTGTACGATCACGGCCCTGTCATTGCTGGCCTCAACCACATCTGTCATAAAATTCTCAACAGTGGCATCGATAATATCACTGGTCTGCGGGCTGGCAATAATCTGTTCCATTTTTGTGTCCTTGTGAGTCGTGATAGAATGGGGTGAGTCATGATAGAATGGGCGGAATCTGTCGTGCTGGCTCTCAAAAGTCAATCCAATGATAATCTGCCCTGACTGTCTTCAGGAATCTTTCCAGATCAACGGGCGTCAGGGCGATGGTGCGGTCATTGACCAGAGGGTGCATATAGATAAGGCGGGCATTAGTCAGGCTGCGGTCAAGAAACAGCCCCACCCCATGCGCTACCCCAGTGATCATGGCCAGCGGCGTGACCGCACCCGGGCGCACACCCAGAAATTCCAGCAATCTCTCAGCTGAACCAAATGACAGCCTGCCAGCGCCAATGCCCGCGGCAACTGCTGTCAGCGTTATATCCCTGTCTTCTGGCAAGACGACCAGATAATTGTTCTTTTTCCTGTCACGCAGAAACAGGTTCTTGATATGTCCGCCGCCCTCATCTGCTGATAAAAAGCCGTCCCTGACGTTCTTTGACTCCTCAACTGTCCGCAGCGGCGCATGATCAAGCCGCTCAAACACAAATCCGTCTGCTTTTAGCTGTGCCAGAAGCCTGTCTGAGGTGACAGGCAGACTGTCCTGATAGCGTGATGAGGCATCCATAGGTTTTTCATATCCCGGCCGCGCGGGGCGGCTGTTCATTTCACTCTGCACTGAATATATGTGCTTGTTTCTGACATACAAGGCCAGACCCTTACAGATCCGGTTTTGTGTTTATTGTAACAGAATGCAACTATTGACGGCGATTCGCACGCTGATTATTCAAAGGGTCATATTCTAACATTCAGATTCTAACATTCAGACAAGGGCAGACATGGTCGCCGCGCAGAATACAGGCACAGATATTCATATTGGCGTTGTTGGCTGCGGGCTGTGGGGGCGCAATATTGCGCGCAACTGTGCCCGCCTGAACGTACTGAGGGGTGTTTCTGATAGTGACTGTCAGCGAGCAGAGGAATTTGCAACCAGCTTTAACTGCACCGCCACCAGTTTTGCAGAACTGTGTTCAGACCCGCACCTTGACGGAATTATGATCGCAGCCTCTGCTGAATCCCATGAAGAGCTGGCTGTGCAGGCACTGCAGGCAGGAAAACATGTTTTCATTGAAAAGCCCATGGCCCTTACCCTGGCCTCTGCGACAGCAATAAGGAACGTGGCCAGACAGGCAGAGCGCCAGATCATGACTGGCCACCTGATCCGCTATCACCCCGCCTTTCAGGAGCTGCAAAAACAGATTGCCGATGGCGCGATCGGCACCATACGCCACATTCAGGCCAACCGTCTGGCGATGGGCCGCATCCGAAACACAGAATCTGTTTTGTTTGATCTGTGCCCGCATGATCTGTCTTTGATTCTGGCACTGACCGGGGCACCGCCTGTTACGGTCAGCTGTCACGGGGCGGCCCATATCACCCCAGATATGCCGGATTTTCTGTCAACCGGTCTTGGCTTTGCCTCTGGTATCACAGCAGCGATGCATACCAGCTGGCTCAGCCCGGTAAAAGAGCACAGGCTACTGGTTACCGGACAGACAGGTTCGCTGGTATTTGATGACACAAAGCCATGGTCAGAGAAGCTGACCCTGTATTCTGACAATATTACCCAGGCTGGTAGCCTGTTTGTCATAGAAAGGGCCAGCCCGCTTACCCTTCCCCTGGAAGAGGCCGAGCCGCTGCAAGAAGAAGTCAAAGCCTTCATAAATGTCTGTGCGACAGGCGCGCCGGCCCTGACAGATGGCGATGAGGGTGTTCGCGTTCAAGCTGTGCTTGAACAGATGGTCACTCACTTTACCTCTACCAACACATCATCAGGCCCGGCTGATAATGCTACGGCCAAGAAAGAAAGTCTGAACAGAAAATGACCATTGCATTTATTGATCTGGCAGCCCAGCAGGCGCGTCTGCGCGATGATATAGACGCACGCATCAGCGCTGTTCTTGACCGCGGCGACTATATTATGGGCCGCGAGGTGGCAGAGCTTGAGGCCAGCCTCAGCGCACGTGCCGGCACACGCCATGTGATCAGCTGCTCATCCGGAACAGATGCGCTGATACTGGGGCTTTTGGGGCTGAAACTGCAGCCGGGAGACGGTGTTATTGTACCCAGCTTTACCTTTGCTGCCAGTGCTGAGGCCATTGCGGTGCTGGGTGCAGCGCCTGTGTTTGCTGAAGTGGATGCAAACAGTTTCAATCTTGATCCGGCCTGTCTGGACGGGGCGCTCGCAGCCGGTCGGGCGGCCGGTCTCAACATGGTTGGCATTATGGCAGTGGGGCTGTTCGGCCAGCCTGCAGACCTGCCGGCCATTTCTGCCTTTGCTGCGGAAAACGGGCTCTGGCTTTTGGATGACGCTGCCCAGAGTTTTGGTGCGGTGCGTGCCGGTCAGCCCACGGGCAGTTTTGGCGCCGCAACAGCTACCAGCTTTTTCCCGGCCAAGCCACTGGGCTGCTATGGTGACGGCGGGGCGCTGTTCACAGATGATGATGAGCTGGCCGCCATTGCGCGTTCCTGCCGCATTCATGGTCAGGGCAGCGACAAATATGAAAATCTGCATATTGGCATGACGGCTCGCCTTGATACGATTCAAGCAGCTGTGCTGCTGGCAAAACTGACCATCTTTGATGATGAGCTGAAACAGCGGCACGCCGTTGCCGAGCGCTATCATGCGCTGCTCTCGGATCATGTGCTCATACCGCGCCTTGACAGGGATGCCAGCTCCAGCTGGGCGCAGTATGTCATCCGCCTTCCCGCGGGCAGCAACCGCCAGGCCATACAAGAGGCGCTGGCCCAGTCAGCCATTCCCACAGCGATTTATTACCCGCGCCCGATGCACACACAGCCCCCCTATCGCCGCTATCCGCATGCCGGCAGGGCGCTGACAGTCACAGAACAGCTGGCAGCAGATGTGCTGGCCTTGCCAATGCATGCCTATTTGGATGAAAAGGTGCAGAAGGATATCGCCGCTGCCCTTATAGCGGCGCTGGGCTGAATGGCCGAACAGACAGGCTGATTATGCCGCAGGGCCCGCGCCATTAAGGATAGAATCGATCGTCCGGGTCAAAAGTACAGGCAGAGCTTTTTCCCGCTCATCATTGAGCTGTGAGACACCGAAAATCCGCTACAGCGAGTCGAATCCAGACAACCGCGCCAGCAGCAGCGCTGCCCCTTTTTCCCTGTCATCGCCATCAGCGCCCAGGCTAAGCTGGGTGACAATGATATGCTCAAACGGTTGTTTAATATACGGGCGCACCGTGCCGCGGGCACTGAAATTGAGCTGGTGTCAGAGCCGCGCCGCCTGCATTGTTGGCCGCTGATGCCGCCCTGTTCTGAACAGAAAAACAATTTCGGCTAGATAGCTGAATTCTGTGAATTATAGAGATGATCTGCCCTGATAAAAAATGTCTCAGCCAGGCTGTTTTTTCTTGAACCGCGCAGATGACGGCATTATAACAATCCAGCGATGCGGGTGTAGCTCAGGGGTAGAGCACAACCTTGCCAAGGTTGGGGTCGAGGGTTCGAATCCCTTCACCCGCTCCATTTTCCAAGTATCAAGGTTCAAGGACCGAGTGCCAAGTGACTGTTTCCAAAAGATTAACGTTTTGGAACAGGAGCTTGTGTGACCATGGTGTGGGTAAGGTCTCCGGTATATTTTTACAAAAGAAAAGATACTTATTACTTCTCGAGGGCTGTGCCTGCTGACTTGCGGCACAGGTTTAATAAGAAGAAGGTTGAGGTATCTCTGAGAACAAAGTCAGAGGTTAAGGCAGCTAAGTCAGCGGCTGCATTGTCTGATAGGTTGGAGAGATATTGGGATAGTTTGAGGATGGAGCAAATCCATCTCAAAGAACTTGGTCTTACTGTTGTTAGCCAGTCGCCGATAACTCCTCAACATCATAGCGTCTCTATCGATGATGCACTTGCCTGCTATCACCGGCTAAAGGTTTCGATAAGAACGAGCTTTTCTTCAAAGCATCTGAGAGAAGTATCAGATATTTGAAAGAATGCCTTGGAGATAGACCTATAGAACATCTCCAAGCTGGAGACGCAGGGCTATTCAGAGATTACCTATTTCATAAAGGCTTAAGCTCTTCTTCTGTCAAACGTGTATTCTCCACCATTAGGGCAATAGTGGGGCTTAGCATTAGAGAGAATGGTTTAGGTATAACGAACCCCTTTGCAGGCACCTTTATTCCGGATGATCACAATAGGGTAAGACGAGAACCTATTCCTGCAGAGAACATTACTGCCATACAGCATTTATGCAGGGAGATGGATGATGAGCCTAGATGGTTGATAGCTCTTATATCAGATACGGGCATGAGACTGGCAGAAGCATCTGGCCTTCTATCTGAGGATATAGTTCTAGATACAGTAATACCTCACATAAATCTTCGAGAGCACACATGGCGGTCTCTCAAGACCTCATCCAGTCGACGCAAGATACCATTAGTAGGAACGTCCTTTTGGGCAGCAATGCGCATAAAAGAACAGAGCACCGCTTTCGCTTTCCCCAAATATTGCAACGAACAAAAGTGTAACTCTAACTCTGCTAGCGCAGCCCTCAATAAGTGGTTAAAGCCAAGAGTGCCAGATAACTGCGTTATTCATTCCTTCAGACATTCTATGCGAGACAGATTAAGAGAGGTTGAATGCCCCGCAGATATCATTGATGCAATAGGAGGATGGTCTACAGATGGTGTAGGTCAATCTTATGGAAAAGGCTATGACCTAAACGTCCTTGGGCGGTAGATGGAGAAGATAGGCTAAAGGTTCAAGAACTACCAAACTCAGGGTCTACAAATACTTTCATTCCGTTAAGCAAGTAATTTATGCAACTCGCTAGAAACATGAAAGAACCTTTGACAAAACATTTAGATGAAAGGGTTATAGAGTTCGCTTAAATTTTTAACGCTACTGATGGGTTGGCGTCCATTTATCCAGAGCTTCCAGAAACTTGTCCTTTTCCCCGTCATGCATGGCGA
>JAYPEG010000029.1:26231-26996 GCA_038125645.1 Alphaproteobacteria bacterium | reverse complement strand
CCATTATCCTCGCGTTCCCAGCCAGTCGGGCGGCCCTCACCCTTTTCTGCGCGCTGCATATAATCAAATGACCAGCCCATTATAACAGCCAGCTCGTCAGAAAAACCGGGCTCAAATGCGGCAAGACCATCCTGACTCATCCCGATAAGCGGTGTTGAGACAGATTGATGTGCGCCACCCTCTGGGGCCAGTGTCACGCCGGAAGGCGTGCCAACGATCATGAAGCGGGCATCCTGGTAACAGGCATAATTCAGCGCATCAAGGCCGCGTACAACAAACGGGTCATAAACGGTGCCGATGGGAATCAGGCGTTTGCCGAACAGGCTGTGGGCCAGCCCGGCCGCCCCCAGCGCGAGAAACAGATTCATCTCTGCAATGCCCAGTTCCAGATGCTGTCCGGCGGGGGCGAATTCCCATTTGGCTGTAGAGGGGATCGCCTGTTTCCGGAAAACATCCTCCCTGGATATCCGGTCAAAGAGTTTCTTTCTGTTGATCCAGGGGCCAAGACTGGTTGTGCCGGACACATCGGGCGATATGGTGATTATACGTTCAGCCAGGGGGCTGTGAGTGCGACCTAGGCCGTCCAGTATCTTGCCAAAGGCAAATTGGGTTGAAATCAGCCTGTCAGATGGCGGCATGATGGTCTCGACAGGAACTGAGGCATCACTGAGCCGCCTTGTCTCTGGCCCGAAAAAAGGCGTGTTTTCAATGAAATTCTGCAGGCGTTCAGGGTCAGGAACACCTTCAAATCGCTCCCATTCATGT
>JAYPEG010000029.1:0-26221 GCA_038125645.1 Alphaproteobacteria bacterium | reverse complement strand
CGCACACCCATCATATCGCGCCAGCGTTGCATCTGTTCAGGTGTCATCAGCCCGCCGTGATTGTCTTTATGTCCAGCAATTGGCGTTCCCCAGCCCTTGATTGTATAGGCCAGAAAACAAACAGGCCGGTCATGGCTGACAGACTGGAACTGTTCTGCCATTGTTGCCACGCAGTTACCGCCCAGATTCTCCATCAGCGCTGCCAGCTGGTCATCACTGCGCCGCGCGATCAGGGCAAGGCAATCGGCGCTGTCACCTAGATCGCCGGTCAGGCGTTCGCGCCATCTGGCCCCGCCCATGAAAGTCAGGGCTGAATAATCCTGATTGGGACAACTGTCTATCCACGACTTGAGCGCCGCCCCGCCCGGCTCATTGAATGCCGCACGCTGCAACGCACCATATTTCACCCTGACTACATCCCAGCCAAAGGCCTCAAATATCTTTTCCGCGCGTTCCCACAGCCCCTCATGTATGATGCCGTCAAGCGACTGTCGGTTATAGTCAATCACCCACCATACATTACGCAGATCATGTTTCCAGCCCTCCTGCAAACATTCATAGACATTGCCTTCATCAAGCTCTGCATCCCCCATCAGGGCAATCATGCGCCCGGCTGTCACCGAACGGCCCCAGTCCTTGCTGACAATATAATCCTGTATCAGTGAGGCAAAGCTGGTGACAGCCACGCCGAGCCCGACAGAACCGGTGGAAAAATCAACATCATCTGTGTCTTTCGTGCGCGAGGGATAGGACTGTACACCGCCAAAGCCGCGAAAGGCCCGCATTTTTTCCACATCCAGCCGTCCAGCCAGATAGTGCATGGCATGATAGATGGGCGAGGCATGCGGCTTTACAGCCACCCTGTCCTCTGGCTTCAGAACAGAAAAATACAGTGCTGTCAGCATAGACACCATAGACGCGCTGGAGGCCTGATGGCCACCTGTCTTGATCCCCTCATCTGTCATCCTGATATGGTTGGCGTGATGAATCATCCAGTGCGACAGCCATAAAAGACGCTGTTCTGTCTGTTTCAGATAGTCCTGCTGGCTTATTGAATGGCGGGCCATGCTTGTATTTCCTCTACGCTTCTGACATCTGGCAACAGACTAGCAGCAAACGGATGGCGGTAATCATTATTTTTGAATTGAAATTACATAAATTTAAGCTGATAATAACAAAAAATATTTAAATATTGGTGATTATCACTATGGATAAGCAGGATAATGAGATCATCCATCTTCTCAGCCAGAACGGCCGCATGTCTGTCAATGAACTGAGCGAGCGTGTCAGCCTCAGCCAGACACCTGTGGCACGCAGGATAAAGAAGCTGGAGGATGAGGGGGTTATCAAGGGTTATGCAGCACTGATTGATGAGCAGCGTCTGGGTTTTACGTTTTCGGTCTTTGTCTCTGTGCGGCTTGAGCGCCAGATAGATGAGGAGCTGGCCCGTTTTGAGAGCCGCGTTCAGGTGCTGCCAGAAGTTGTGGATTGCTGGCTGATGACTGGCAACCATGATTATCTGCTGCGTGTTGTTACCCGTGATATTCAGGAATTTGAACGATTTCTTGTTGGCCAACTGACCAAGCTGGGCGGAATTTCATCGATTGAATCATCAATACCGCTGCGCTGTGTCAAATCTGCACATGCCCGCTATCGCTGATAAGAGAGGCGGGCCTGTGGCCGCATATTGCAGACAGGGCCGGCTTTCAGGCCTCTGGCGGCAGGGGCACAGGGGTGAAATCATAAGGCCCGCCAGCAAGGCCGAGCCGGGCGGCGCGGCCAAACTGGATATAATTCGCAGCTGTGCGTTTGAATTTTTCCTGTGCAACGGCATCAAGTTCACGCATCAGCTTTGCCGGACTGCCTGCCCAGAGCTGGCCTGAGGGGACAATTTTTCCGGGCGGCACCAAGGCCCCGGCTGCGACAACCGCACCGCTTTCAACAACCGCGCCGTCCAGAACGATGGCCCCCATGCCGACAAAGCTGTAATCCTGGAGGGTACAGGCATGTATAATCGCGGCATGCCCGACAGTGACATAATCACCGATTATTGCCGGCAATACCCCTGAATCAATATGCACAACTGAATTGTCCTGAATATTGGAACCCTTGCCAACAGTGATATAATTTGCATCACCGCGCAGCGTCACATTGTGCCATACAGAGGCATCGGCCCCAATCCTGACAGCGCCCATGATGGCAGCTGTGCTCGCGATATAGACGGTTTCATCAATTTCCGGCCAGTTGCCGCAATAAGGTTCAATCGTCGGGCCGTTTCCAGACATCATTTTATTCATTGGCCAGGCTCCATAATTTTTTGTGTGACCTGCAAAAAGAAGCGGGTACCGGCCAGCCTATCACGCCCGCTGCGGCCTGTACAAATATTGTTTGTTCTGACAGTGGCGCTTACGGGGCAAACAGCGTCTTGTTTTCCGCGCGCAAGGCTGCTTTCTGAACTTTGCCCATACTGTTCCGTGGCAGTGCGTCTGCAAAAATGACGGCCTTTGGCTGTTTGAACTTTGCCAGCCTGTCTTTCAGCGCGTCTGTTATCGACTGGACGCTGAGCCCAGGATCAGAACGCACCACCACAGCCACAACCGCCTCGCCAAAATCCTTGTGCGGGGCCCCGATAACAGCAGATTCCCGCACCCCGTCCAGGGCGTCAATCACGCTCTCGATTTCCTTTGGATAGACATTCAGCCCGCCAGAAATAATCAAATCCTTATCCCGGCCGACAATCACCACATAACCATTCTCATCTATTCGGGCCATATCGCCGGTGATAAAATAACCGTCAGGGCGGAAGGATTCAGCTGTTTTATCGGGCAGTTGCCAATAGCCTGTGAATACGTTGTCCCCCTTCAGCTCAATAATGCCGATATCGCCCTCTGGCACCGGCTGGCCGTCGGCGTCAGAAATCCGCAATTCAACCCCGGGCAGGGGCAGGCCAACGGTTCCGGCGATGCGTGCACCGTCATAGGGGTTGGATGTGCTCATATTTGTTTCTGTCATGCCGTAGCGTTCCAGAATCTTCTTTCCTGTGCGGGCCTCAAAGGCTGTGTGTGTGTCTGCGAGAAGCGGGGCTGAGCCGGAAATGAACAGCCGCATATGGCTGGCAACGGCACGCTCAAACCGGCTGTCATCAAGCAGCCGTGTATAGAAAGTCGGCACACCCATCATCGTTGTGGCCCGTGGCAGCCAGGCCAGCGCGGCATCAGCGTCAAATTTCGGCAGAAATATCATCGCTCCGCCGACAAGCGCAAGCAGATTAGACGCAACAAACAGGCCGTGCGTATGATAGATAGGCAGCATATGCAGCAGAACATCATTGCCGGTGAACTGCCAGAAATCACGCAGCACCTGTGTATTGGACAGCAGGTTGCGGTGGCAGAGCTGCGCTCCTTTAGAGCGTCCGGTCGTGCCCGATGTATACAGAATTGCGGCTAAATCTTCTGGGCCTCTGTCAATGGCGGTAAAACTGTCTGACTGCTGGTCAGCCAGTACGCTCAGACTGCCGCTCTCATCAGCGTTCAATGTCAGTAGCCGTGCTGACTGGCGGTTGGCAATGGCGGCTACATCCGCCTCTTTCTGGCTGTCCACGACAACAATGGCCGCCTGTGCATTGGTGATGAAATAATCAAGCTCATAAGCGGTATAGGCCGTGTTCAGCGGCAGATAGACCCCGCCGGCCTTGACTGTTGCAACATAGAGTGCCAGTACGCTGTTTGACTTGTGCGCCTGTACAGCGACCCTGTCGCCGGTCTTCAGCCCTGCAGCCACCAGCATATTTGCCAACTGGTTTACGCGGCGCAGAAAATCCTGATAGCTGAGCGTGCCGGCATCATTGATTAGAAATGGTGCTGTGCTGTGCTCATGCGGGGCAAAAACAGCCTGATACAAATGATTGCTCATAAACCCTGTCCATCCATGTGCAGATAAATAGTCTATAGTTTGCATTAAGAAACATTTTGGCCCGCCGGACAAGAACGGGGCTGCCTAGCCATTACGCATGCCGGAAAGATTGACCGCTAAATCCAGTTGACAGGGTGAAAGTAAGACTTCTTAAATTGGTATACAATATTTTATTTCATTCAGCGCAAGGGATTTTATTTCATTCAGCGCGCGGGTGTGGCTGAGTGGGGCGGTGCCAACCTGACAGCTGCAAAGGCCTGTTGCCTGTATTTATGCATGATGGGGAGAAAAAAATGGGTTTTGAGCCGGCAAGTGATATTCTGTCACGTTTTACTGTTCTCGATCTGACACGGGTGCGTTCAGGGCCTACTTGTGTGCGCCAGCTGGCAGACTGGGGTGCAAATGTTATAAAAATAGAAACGCCGGCTGACGCGGGCTCTGATATGGGTGGCGCGCGCGAAGGGTCTGATTTTCAGAATCTGCACCGCAATAAACGCTCTCTCATTCTCAATCTGAAATCAGAAGAAGGTGTGACGGTTTTCAAAAAATTGGCAGCAAGCGCGGATGTGATTGTTGAAAATTACCGCCCTGATGTAAAGTTCAGGCTGGGCATTGATTATGAGACAATAAAGTCTTTTAACCCGCGAATTGTCTATGCCTCTATTTCAGGATTTGGCCAGAATGGCCCGCTTTCCGGCCGCCCGGGCTTTGATCAGATTGCACAGGGTATGGGCGGGTTGATGTCTATTACCGGCGAGCCGGGGCGCGGGCCCATGCGTGTTGGGATTCCCATCGCCGATCTGACCGCTGGCGGCTTTGCTGCACAGGGTGTGTTGCTGGCCCTGCTGGGGCGCGAGCATACAGGAAAGGGGCAATGGGTGCAGACCTCGCTTCTGCAGGCACAGATCGCTATGCTGGACTTTCAGGCGTCTCGCTGGCTGATGGATGGTGATGTGCCCGGACAGGCTGGCAATGACCATCCTACCTCTATTCCCACCGGGGTATTTGAGACCAGCGATGGTTTCATAAATATCGCTGTTGCAGGCCAGCATATCTGGGAGCGTTTCCGTGAGACCATCGGTGATCCGCGTATGGATGTGGATGATTTTGCTGATGCACCGTCCCGCTCTGAGAACCGCAAGGCACTGAACGCGCTGATCAATGAAAATTTCCGCAGACAAAGCTCTGCTTACTGGATTGAAAAGCTGAATGCGGTCGGCGTGCCCTGTGGAGAGATTAACACCATTGACCGGGTGTTTGAATCAGAACAGGTCAAACGTCTTGGCATCGCAAAGGATATGAACTCGACTGAAAGAGGCGCAACCCAGATTGTCGGCCAGCCAATCATTATGAGCGATTCACAGGCAGATATTCGCCGCCCGCCGCCGGGCCGCGGTGAGCACAGCGAGGAAATTCTGGCTGAATATGGGTACAGCAAAGATGAAATCAAAGCTCTTGCCGCAGCAGGTGTGATATGAAATTTTATGATTTGAGCGAATATGCAGATGGCAAAATCCTGGCTGGCGTGAGCGGGCAGGCCGGGTATCTAGTGATTAATAACCCGGAACGCCACAATGCGGTGTCACTGGCCATGTATGAGGCGGCTGCCCGGCAGGTCAGTGCTATGGCAGATGATGATAATGTGCGTCTGCTGGTCGTCAGGGGGGCAGGCGGCAAGGCCTTTGCATCCGGTGCTGATATTTCCAAATTTGAACAAGAACGCGCCGATGAGGAGCAGGTGGCCCTCTATCAGGCGGCGACCGCGCGTTTCTATGCGGCTGTGTTCAATTTTCCCAAGCCGACCATCGCCTGTATTCAGGGCTATTGCATTGGCGGCGGCATGGGCCTTGCAGTCGCCTGTGATATTCGTCTGTGTGAGGATAAATCGCGCTTTGCCGTTCCGGCAGCGCGTCTGGGGTTGGGCTATGGTTTTGACGGGATAGCACGCCTCAGCGCGCTTGTTGGCCCGTCCATGGTGAAGGAAATTTTCTTTACTGCTCGCCAGTTCACAGCCCAGGAGGCCTATGATATGGGGCTGGTGAACAGGGTGCTGCCCAGCCATATGCTGGATGCTTACGCAAGTGATTATATTCGCCGCATAGCAGAGAATGCGCCAATGACAATAGCGTCTGTGAAAGCGATTGCACAAGACCTGCAAAAGCCAGAATCAGAACGTGATCTCAAACGCCTTGATGCCATGGTCAAAGCCTGTTTTGACAGTGATGATTATATCGAGGGGCGCCGTGCCTTTATGGAAAAGCGCCGCCCGGTTTTCAAAGGACAATAGACGCGCAGATTTATTGTCAGTCCAGTATAACTGCAGTTATCAATGGGGGATATTATGGCGGCAAAAACACTCAGACAGCGTATCGGGATTGATATCGGCCGGCGTATATCTGTCGAGGAAGGGATCAAATGGGCAGCACAGCATGATGTGCATTTCATTGATGTGCAGACAGATATTGAACCCAACGCCCTTGAGAGTTTTGATGCCGGCAGAACCAGACAGGTGCGCACATTAAAAGAAAAACATGGTATCAATCTTGGGCTACATACGCTCTCAGGTGTCAATGTGGCAGAGATATCACCTTATTGCCGCGATGCGGTTGACGCCTATCTGCAGGCCTATATTGACCTGGCACCGCAGCTGGGGGCGGAATGGATAGTTGTGCATGGCGGCTATCATTTTACCAGCTGCCGCGCTATCCGCATGAAGGCGGCTGTTGAGCGGCTGAAGCGCATATCTGCCTATGCGGAAAAAAAAGGTGTTCTGCTGCTGCTGGAGAATCTAAACTGGGAACCAGTGCTGGCAGAAGTCAATTATATGCCGGTCACACCCGCAGAAACTATGCATTTCTTCAATGAGATTCAAAGCCCGGCCCTGCGCTGGTCATTTACGGCCAATCATGCCCATTTCCTGCCCGGGGTGGGGATTGCCAATTTCATTGATGCGATGGATTTTTCCCTGTGCCGTGAAGTCCGCCTGGCAGATAATAACGGGTCTTATGAAATTCATCAGCGCCCGGGTGAGGGCACGATGGATTTCGGCGCCCTGTTCAGAAAGATTGAGGGCATGGGCTATAAGGGGCATTACACAAACGGCTTTACAACGCTCGATGATATGCTGGCCGGGCGCGATTACATGATCGCGCGGGCCAAAGAGGCAGGGGTGAAAACTGACTGACCGCACCTCTTCAGCAGTACAGACAGCCTCTTGACCTGACCCGGATAAAGGACAGGGAACGGCCACCCTCCTGCAAGTTTGGAATAATTCAAAACAGGGCTTGCCAAACAATAAAAAAATAAGGTTAACTTAGACTAATTTGGAATTGTGTATACCAAAATTTTTCACAGGGAGGAGACTTGAAATGAAAAAAGCAAAACTTCTTTTGTCGATGGGCACAGGCATGGCAGCGATTGCCGGCGTGATGGCTATGACAGCTGCACCGGCAGTGGCCGATGATAAGCCAGCGATTGAGGTGATTACCCATGCCGGTGCCGGCGGGGGTACAGATGTGAATGCGCGGATGATGATGATCAGAACCCGCCGTGAGCTGAAACAGGATATGGTGGTTGTGAATAAGCGCGGCGGCGGTGGTGCGGCTGCAATGAATTATTTCAAGACCCGTCCAGCTGATGGGAATTCTATTTTGATGTTCACAGTTGGTCACGCGATCACTATGGCCGCTGGCAAGACAGAACTGGAACTTGGTGAGATGGCCCCGCTGGGACGCGGTACCAACGACCCTCAGATTCTCATGGTGAACTGCAAGAAATCCAAATACAAGACTCCGGAAGAATTTGTTGCCGGTGTAAAGGCCGGTGACCAGATCACCTATGGCGGCACACAATCAGGCACGATTGACCATATCACAGTCTATCTCTGGGCAAAGAAGCTCGGCCAGCCGATGCCAAATTATGTGCCTTTCGGCGGTGGTGCAGAGCTGGCAACACAGCTGGTTGCCGGCGCGGTTGATGTGGGGGTGCTGAACCTGTCAGAAGCCTCTTCACCAGTTGAGGCCGGTGATGTCTGCCCGTTGGTTATTTTGGACAGAAACCCGATGGCCCCGATTCCTGATGCAAAGACCTCATTGTCCATGGGCATTGAGCTGGAGCTGGCCACCGTGCGCGGCTATGCCACACATGCAGGCGTATCCAAGGAACGCCGTGATGAGTTGGAGGCCGGCATGATGAAGGCGATGGGTCATTCGCTTTATCAGGCCTATCTGGTGAATTCCGGTCTTGATTCAACCTCGCCAATGGGTGCTGAGGAATGGGGCAAGCAGATGAACGCTATGGTTCAGGAATTTGGCCCGGCCCTGAAGGAAATGGGTCTGGTAAACTAATCCGGTTGCCAGATGAACTTACACGGGCTTCCACGGCCAGGGCTGTGGAAGCCTGTTGCCAAAGGCAGCAAGATGAACCTGAAACCACAGATTGTTCCGGCCTTCCTGACCGCCGTGTCAGTGGTAATTATTTATCTGGCACTGCAGCTGAAGCTGTCCCCGCCAATGATTGTCGGTGCCAGTATGCAGCCGCGATCATTTCCCATTTTTTTAATGGTTATCAATCTTTTGCTGACAGCTGTTCTGGCCTGGCAGATTTATCGTGAGCCGCCGGAGCCACCCCAGTCTATAGGCCGTGTTGCCTGGATCACCATGATATTGATGGTTGTGTTCTATGGGCTGACCATATCACTTGACATGTTTATTGGGATTGCTGTTGTCATGTTCGTGATGTCGTTGGCATGGGGCCAGCGCAACATACTGGTTGCATTGCTGAACGCCATTATGATGCCGCTGGCTATTTTTCTGCTGTTTGACATGGTGCTTCGCATCCGCTTCCCGCGTGGCGTTTTAACCAATCTTTATTACGGATAGGAAAACAAATGCTCGAAGCTCTCACCGCCCTCGGTTCAGTTTTCTTTGATCCCTAACTTTTATTTCTTATTTTTGTCACCACAATTATCGGAATTGTCATCGGCGTACTGCCCGGGCTTGGGGCCACTACTGGGGCGGCACTGCTGTTGCCCTTTACCCTTACCATGACGCCTGTGCACGCGATTGCGGTACTGGCCACCATATATGTCTCGGCAACCTTTGCGGGCTCTATTACAGCGATTTTGATCAACACGCCTGGTACCTCAGCGGCGGCGGCGACCACATTTGACGGTTATCCGCTTGCCCAGCGCGGTGAGGCAGGACGCGCGCTTGGCATTGCTGTTATTGCGTCTACTTTTGGCGGTGTTGCCTCGGTTATTGTACTGTGCTGGGCAGCGCCTATGCTGGCGCGCGTTGCTTATGAATTTCGCCCGCCTGAATATTTTGCGCTGACAATATTCGGGCTGTCCATGCTGGCCAGTATCAGTGCGGGCGGGGCTGTCAAGAATCTCATTGGCGGTGTTTTCGGTGTCTGGCTCTCAACGATCGGGGCAGAAAGGGTAACAGCCATAGAACGTTTCATGTTCGGCAATTATGAACTTTATGAGGGGCTGTCCTTTGTGCCGGTGATGATCGGTCTGTTTGCAATGTCAGAATTGCTGGTGCAGTCACGCATTGCCCACCAGGCAGCAGAATTTATCAAAATGAAAGCTGTTCAGCTGCCGAGCCGCGCTGATTATAAAAAAATCTGGAAAACCATTCTGCGATCATCGGGTATTGGCACATTTATCGGCATTCTGCCTGCTGAAGGGGCAACAGTAGCCTCTATGATAGGCTATTCAGAGGCAAAGAGATGGTCAAAGAATAAGGATGAGTTTGGCAAGGGCGCAATAGAGGGGATTGCCGGGGCAGAGGCAGCAAACAACGCAGCCACCGGCGGGGCAATGGTGCCGACAATGGTTCTGGGGATCCCGGGCAGCGGGACAACTGCAATTATTCTGGTCGGGCTGATGGTGCATGGCCTGCGCCCCGGCCCCTATCTGTTCACTGAACAGGTAACAGCTGTCTATCAGATATTCGGGGCTATGTTTGTTGCCAATATTATGTTTTTGGCTATGGGGCTGTATGCAGCGAAACTCTTTGCCCGCATTTCACTGATACCGACATCCATTTTATGGCCGATTGTTTTTGCCCTGTCTGTTATCGGGGCCTATGCCCTCAACTCCTCACTTTTGGATGTGTGGCTGGTGCTGATTTTCGGTGTCATTGGATTTCTTGCCCGGCGTTTTGGTTTTGCTGTTGCCCCAATAGCTGTCGGATTGATTCTGGGGAAGATGGTCGAGGTCAATCTGCAGAATTCACTGAAAATTTTTCATGGTGAATGGTGGCAGATTTTTCAGCAGCCCCTGGCCGTGTTCTTTTTGGTACTTGCTGTTCTCGGGCTGTGCGGCCCGCAGTTATTCAGCCTGATTACACGAAAGACATTGCGGCGGCGTAAATAGCCGCTGACAATGCTGTCAGCCGTCCAGGGCAAAGCGCTCAAGGGCCTTTGTGTCCAACTGATAGCCGAGGCCGGGTGACGGCGGCAGGTCAATCCATCCGTCTTCTGGAACCGGCAAGCCTTGATAAATCTGCGCGCATGTCTCAACCGAACTGTAATGATACTCAACCAGCCCGCCATTTCTGAGCCCGGCCTGCAGATGCATATTCACAAACGGCCAGGCCCCGCCATTATCAACTGATATATTAAAACTGTCTGCAAGAGCGGCGATTTTCTGGCATTGTGTGAAGCCGCCCGATATGGCCACATTCGGCTGGATGATATCAACCGCGCCAGCTATCAGCATGTCACGGAAACGATAGGGCTGGCCCTCATTCTGGCCACAGGCAAGGCGCAGACTGGTGGAGGCACGCAAATCGGCCATAGAGCGCACATCATTTTGTGTAATGGGCTCTTCAAAAAACTCCAGCCTGAACGCTTCGAGATGCCGTGCCAGTTCCTTTGCGTGGTACAGATCAAGGCTGCAATTTGCATCAATGAACAGCTCTGCACTGTTGCCCACAGCCTCTCTGACGGCGCCGACACGCTTTACATCCTCATCTATAACATCCTTTACCAGGCGCGGCTCATCGCGGCGCTGTAAGGCAGAATTACCGACAGTCATTTTCAGCCGGCTGAACCCTTTTTCCTGCCAGGCATGGGCCGCTTCTGCCAGTTCCTGTCTGTCATACACACCAAAGCCGAAAGTGGCATAAACAGGGCAACGGGCCCGTGCCCCGCCCAACAGCCGCCAGACAGGCTGGTTCAGGGCCTTTCCCTTGATGTCCCACAGAGCAATATCGATGGCAGAGATTGCATGCATGCCAATACCGGACTGCCCCCTGGGGACAAGCTGCCAATAAAGGCGGTCAAACAGCTGCTCATGCACAAGCGGATCAGCACCGCGCAGTACCGGTGCCGCAACATGAAGCACAGCCTGCTTAATCGGCAATGACGGCCCGATGGCGGTTATGCCATGCCCGCTGATACCCGCGTCTGTATCAATTTCAACGATACATATCTGATGGCCGGCCTTTTTTGCCGGCTGTGTGATGGACAGTTCAGCGTCTATATATAATGCGTGGGCCTTGATATCTGTGATTTTCATCGTCACCAATCCTGTCTGAAATGATGTTATGCCTGTGCGGCTGTCCAGTTGGTGACCATGTCACAGGCGATAGTGAATGCCTGCTGCATGGCTTTGGGATCGGCCTTGCCGCTACCGGCAATGTCAAATGCGGTGCCATGAGCTGGTGTTGTCACCGGAAAGGGGATGCCGCCCTGAACCGTTACCCCGCGATCAAAACCCATCAGCTTCAGGGCAATCTGTCCTTGATCGTGATACATGGTGATGATCGCGTCCACTTCTTTTGCCCTGGCTTTCAAAAACACTGTGTCCGATGGCCATGGCCCGTCTACATTCACCTGCTCTGACTGCAGCTTATGCACTGCCGGGGTGATAACATCGATTTCTTCTGTGCCGAAATTTCCATTGTCGCCCGCATGCGGATTGAGGGCTGCAACAGACAGGCGCGGGCGGCGCATGCCAGAACGGCGCAGGGTCTTGTCTATCAAATGAACAGCCTTTGTGATCCGCTCTTCAGTGATGTAATCAGGTACATCTCTCAGCGCAATATGGCTGGATACACGGCTTGTCCAGATACCGTCCAGTGTATTCAGCTCAGATATATACCCCTTAACGTTTAAAAATTCAGCCATATAATGTAGCTCATCCTCGTGGCCCAGCCCCGCTGTTATAAGTGCGGCCTTGTTAAATGGGCCAAAGGTTATGGCATCAATAACCCCGTCTCTTGCAAGGCTGAGCGCACAATTCAGATTCGACAGTGCCGAGCGACCATTGGCCAGCGTAACTGCTGCCAGACTGACCTCGTTACTGTCTATGGTCTGGCGATCATAGTGTGCAAAGGCTGCTGTCTGCGTCCAGTCGCTGGTCATCGGATCGCAGGAATGCATATCATAGCTCAGCCCCGCCTGTGACTGGCCCAGCTCAAACAAATGCCGGTCACCGATCAACAGAATATCGGCGCTGTCAGTAATAGTTTCTGCAGCCAGCAATTTGGCTATAAGTTCCGGGCCGATGCCACCCGGGTCACCCGGAATAATGCCAATACGCGGTTTCATTGTACCCTCCTGAACCTGTGTGAATTAACTCTCAGCCCTCAGCGCCCCCAGCAGAGGTGGCGGGCCCCAGGGTAGAGGCAATATTCTCGATCGCTGTTTCCAGATGAGCGCGTAGCTCTGCTGCTGCTGAATTTTTGTCACGGGCCGTCAGCGCGTCTGTTATCTGCTGATGCTGGCGCAGGGTATTGCTGCGGCCGACATGCAGACGAGAGGATACAAAGCGGGCACGGAACAGGCGGGCATTATAGTGCCGGTGGGTCTCAATCAGTGGCGCATTTGCGCTGGCCTGAACAATGGTGCGGTGAAAATCCATGTCAGCTTTGAAAAACACAAGCGGTTCTGCCTTGTCTGAATGTGTCTGCATGAACTCATTCAGCCGTGTAATCTCACGCAGCTCTGCTTTGCTGGCATGGACACAGGCCAACTCTCCTGCCAATGCCTCCAGCATGCCTATAACCTGTAAATTCTGGCGGATGTCGTCAAGTGACGGATTGGCAACAAAGGGCCGCCTTGTGCGGGTATATTCGATCAGCCCCTCGCTCTCCAGCATCCTCATTGCCTCACGCATCGGGGTACGGCTGATCCCCATCACCTCTGCCAGGTCACGCTCTGGAATTGAGGTGCCGGGGGGTAGTTTTTCCAGTAAAATGAGCTCTCTCAATGTATCGGCTGTCTCTTCACGCAGGGATTTGCGCTGGGATGCGCTGATGTCACTTTCAGAGATGAGTGAGCTGAGTGCCGGCAACTTGCCCATCAGGCCTTTCCCCATTTCAGCACCAGCGGATCATGCGGCCGCATTAATTCAAGCAGTGCTTCTTTTGTCTGCGGGTGCAGCGGTTCAATCGGGTGGCGGCAGAAATCAGAGGCAATAACACCGCCTGCGACCATTGCTGCCTTTGTGGCCCTGAAACCACATTGTCTGTTTTCATGATTAATAACCGGCAACAGGCGGCTGTAGCCCGCAACAGCGGCTTCGCGTCTGCCCGTCAGATGATCCATAATCACGGGCCGGATCAGGTCAGGGATCAGGGCAGAGGTCATAGACCCTGTGGCCCCGGCATCCAGGTCAGCCAACAAGGTAATCGCTTCCTCACCGTCAAACGGGGCCTCGACAGCACTGCCGCCCTCTGCAATCAGTGCGCGCAGCTTGCCCGCCGCACCCGCACATTCAATCTTGAACATTTTGACCATGTCAATTTCATTGGCCATACGAACCAGCAGCGGAACCGGCAGCTCAACCCCTGATAAAGGAGCATCCTGTATCATAATCGCAATGCCGACCTCAGCGACCGCGCGGAGCTGATCAAAACTCTGCTGTGCTGTGCCCTTCAGCAGCGCGCCGTGATAGGGCGGCATCATCATCACAGCCTCAGCCCCCAATGATTTGGCAAAGCGGGCGCGTTCAACAACAATTTTAGTGGCATAGTGGCTGATGGTTACAATCACCGGCCGCCTGCTATTTACATGTTCAAGGCATAATCGTGTCAGGGCATTGCGCTCATCATCTGAAATCAGAAACTGTTCAGAAAAATTGGCCAGGATACAGATACCATCAACGCCCTGGTCTATCATACAGTCCAGGATGTTTTTCATGCCATCAAAATCAACCTCACCATTGTCTGAAAACGCGGTGGGCGCAACAGGCCAGATTCCCTTGTAATCTGTCTTTGTCATCCAGAGCTCCTTCTTTGTCTTCAGGCGCTGATATAGCTGGTTTTTACAATCGTATACATCTCACGCGCATAGCTGCCCTGTTCACGCGGGCCATAGCTAGAGCCTTTGCGCCCGCCAAACGGCACATGATAATCAACCCCGGCTGTAGGCAGATTAACCATCACCATGCCAGCCTTTGCCTTCTTTCTGAAATCAGACGCATATTTCAGCGAGGTGGTGCAGATTCCAGCTGACAGGCCGTAATCTGTGTCATTGGCAAGATGCAGGGCCTCGTCATAATTATCTGCCCTGATGATGGTGGCACAGGGGCCAAAAATTTCCTCACGGGCCACGCGCATAGTATTATTCGCACCGACAAACACGGCTGGTTTCTGGAAATAGCCATTGCCGTTCAGCACCTCACCGCCGCGCACCTCACAGCCCTCACTGGCGGCCAGCGCGACATAGTCAAGGTTCTGTTGCAGCTGCTTGTCATCAACAACAGGCCCTATCTGGGTTTTGGCATCAAGCGGATTGCCGACCACCAGCTTGTCTGCTGCTGCACCCAGAGCCTCGACAAAGGCGTCATGAATACCCCTGGTAACAATCAGGCGTGATGAAGCTGTGCAGCGCTGGCCGGTGGAAAAAAACGCGCCATTCACACACGCACCGACTGCCACATCCAGATCAGCGTCATCCAGAACAACCATCGGGTTCTTGCCGCCCATCTCAAGCTGGACTTTCTTGCCCTGCTCGGCACATTGCACGGCAATCGAACGGCCTGTCTGGACAGAGCCGGTAAAGCTGAGCGCATCAATCCCCGGATGGCTGACTATCCGGGCACCAACCGCAGAACCCGGCCCCATAACCAGATTGAACACACCTTTGGGACATCCAGCCTCATCAAGGATTTTCGCCAGTTCCCATGCACAGGCCGGGGTCAGCTCTGCCGGTTTGATAATAACAGCATTGCCGTACGCAAGGGCAGGTGCAATCTTCCATGCCGGAATTGCGATGGGAAAATTCCATGGTGTGATCAAACCGACAATACCGACAGCCTCTCTTTCGATCAGCACATCAATATCAGGGCGCACAGAAGGTTGGACATCACCGGCAAGGCGCAGGGCCTCACCGGCAAAAAATTTAAAAATCTGTGCGGCACGGATGGTCTCACCTGTGGCCTCAGCCAGTGTCTTTCCCTCTTCGCGGGCCAAAAGGCGGCCCAGCTCATCCTTTCGTGCCATAATCAGCGTGCCGGCTGCCTCCAGCACGTCATGGCGCAGCTGCGGGCTGGCCGCTGCCCAGCCAGGCTGGGCCGCCTGTGCGGCATTGACGGCCGCATCAACATCTGCAGCCCCGCCACGGGCAAAAAGCCCTATCTTATCTGATAAATCAGCCGGATTTATATTTTCTGAATGCGCGCTACTGTCAACCCAGTCACCATTGATATAATGTACGAAATTCATCTGTTCTCTACCCCCAAAGCATAAACGCGTCTGTGATACAGCCGCCCCTGTCACAAGCATATTTGCCACGCGCCGTGGCTAAGGCTGACATATGGAATTAACATTGTATATGGTATACCAAATTTTCGGCCTGTGCAAAGCCTGTTCTGCGGCTTTTTATCGGCACGGGTGCTTTTTAACGGGCCGGGCAGCAGCGGGAATTTGACAGGCTGTATGTCCGGCAGACTGGGGGCAGATAATTTTCGAGGCAGATAATTTTCAGCGTCCCTGCCATTGCGCCGGGCGTTTTTCAAAAAACGCAGACACACCTTCTTTAAAGTCCTGGCTGCCAAAGCACATCTCTATCAGATCATGGTCCTCCGGCAGGCTTGTTGCGGCCCGCAGACGGCGCAGTCCCATCAAGGTCGCCCTGATGGTCAGGGGTGCGGATTGTGACAGGCTCTGTGCCAGCTCGAGGGCACGGGCCTCAACAGCTGCCTGATCGTCATGTAGCTCAGTTATGAAACCGGCCTGCAGGGCAGCCTCTGCATCA
Source organism: Alphaproteobacteria bacterium (assembly GCA_038125645.1). Taxonomy (GTDB): domain Bacteria; phylum Pseudomonadota; class Alphaproteobacteria; order Puniceispirillales; family Puniceispirillaceae; genus JADHLI01. Next base: position 10,096 of record JAYPEG010000029.1, on the reverse strand, counting down.
ATCAGCTGGGCAGTCAGCAGAATATGTGCGGTACGGGCCTCACCGATAAGGCTGACAAAACGGCGCAGATTGGCAATGGCCAGACAATTCCCCAGTGTCTTTGCAATCGGCACGCCGACCGACAGGCTGCGGCTGCCAATTCGAAGCGCGCAGCAGGCAGCAATCGCGGCCCCGCCGCCGGTAACAAAGCCGTTCAGCGCAGCGATGGTCGGCACCATGCAATGCTCAATTTCATGCAGCACCGCCTCTATCATATCCTCATAGCCTACCGCGTCATCGTTGCCGGTAAAGTTGCGGAACTGCGAGATATCTGTTCCGGCTGCAAAGGCACTGTCACCCGCGCCCTTGAAAATCAGTACACGCAGATTGTCAGGGTCTTCAGCCGTACCGGCACACGCACATATCTGTTTGATCTGCCCATACATGGCAAAGGTCAGGGCATTGCGCCGGTGCGGGCGGTTCAGCGTGATAACACCAATGCCCCCAGAGGCTGTGAAAATCAGCTCATCATCTGTTTTTGTCTGCGTCCCTGTCATGCCGGCCCCTCCGCCTGTTTGCTGTCCTATGCTGCCGTTTTCAAGCAATCCATTGCTGTTGCCAGCCCGCCTGTCTGGTGCGGTACGCCCGCCAGTGACAGGCCCATCTCGATACCGCCAAGCGTGCCAATCAGCATCAGATCATTAAAGTCACCCAAATGCCCAATCCTGAACACCCGCCCAGCCAGCCTGGACAGCCCGTTTCCAAGTGACATGTCAAAATTATCCAGCACCACGGCCCTGAATGCGTCCGCATCAACGCCGTCAGGCATCATGACAGCTGTCAGTGCGCTGGAATAATGGTGCGGATCCTGGCAGAGAACGTCCAGCCCCCATGCCTGGACGGCTGCCCGTGTAGCTGCGGCATGCCGGTCATGGCGGGCAAATACATTGTCCAGCCCCTCTTCATGCAGCATGTCAATCGCCTCTCTCAGCCCATAGAGCAGATTGGTTGCAGGTGTATAGGGAAAAGCCCCTGACTGATTGGCGGCTAACTGTTCCTGCCAGTCCCAGTATGAACGGCGCATGCCAGCTGTTTTTGCCTGTTGGACAGCCCGCTCTGAAAGGGCATTGAATGACAGGCCGGGTGGCAGCATCAGCCCCTTTTGCGAGCCCGATACCGTAACATCTGCCCCCCATTCATCATGCCGGTAATCAATCGAGGCCAGAGATGAAATTGTGTCTGCCAGGAGCAGTGCGTCATGCCCGGCAGCATTCAGGGCGGCACGCACCTCATCTATGCGGCTGGTGGCACCGGTTGAGGTTTCATTATGCACGACACAGACAGCTTTGATTTTCTGCTCACTGTCAGCGCGCAGACGATCCTCAATGGCCTGCGGGTCGGCCCCGCGCCGCCAGTCTGTTGCAAGAAATTCTGTTTCCAGTCCCAGACGCCGGGCCATTTTATGCCACAGGCTGGCGAAATGGCCAGTTTCAATCATCAGAACAAGGTCGCCCTCGGCCAGCAGATTGACAAGGGCAGCCTCCCATGCCCCGGTACCGGAGGCCGGATAGATAACCACCGGCTGTTTCGTTTTAAAGATGGTTTTTATTCCGGACAGGCAGGTAGCGCCGATTTCAGCAAATTCCGGGCCGCGGTGGTCGATTGTCGGATAATCCATCGCACGCAAAATCCTGTCAGGTACATTTGTCGGCCCGGGTATCTGTAAAAAATGGCGGCCTGGCCTGTAAGTGTTCTGCGTCATGACTATAAACTCTCAAATCGCGCGGTGGGGCCAAATAGCCCCTGGCATTTGGCATAATGGTGAAAAAAAATCACAACTCATTTGATTGTGGCATACTGAATTTGGTATTCCAAGTGATGATAGCTGAATGCGGTGTGTTTTGTAATGCCGCGTCTGTCCGAATTATGAAAAAGAGTCTGTATAATGCTTGACCAGCCTGACCATCCGGCTTCCGGGCCTGACCCTGAGACCCGCTGCGATCTCGCGCCGCTGAAGGCACAGCTGGGCCCGCGTCTGTTTGATGATCGGTTTTCGCGCGGGCGCTATGCAACCGATGCGTCTGTCTATCAGATGGTTCCGCATGCGGTGATCGTTCCTGAAACTCTGGCGGATGTGCGTGCCGCACTTGATTTTGCACGCCAGCAGGGCCTGTCTGTACTGCCGCGCGGCGGCGGGACTTCACAATGTGGCCAGACAGTCAATCATGCCCTTGTCATTGACAATACAAAGCATTTGAACCGGCTGTTGTCTGTTGATGCTGAAAATCGCCGTTGTGTGGTTGAACCGGGGATCGTGCTTGATGAATTGAACCGCCAGCTGAAACCTTATGGGCTCTGGTTTCCGGTGGATGTTTCCACGGCCAGCCGCGCGACCATAGGCGGCATGGCTGGCAATAATTCATGCGGCGGGCGGTCAATCCGCTATGGCATGATGCGCGATAATGTCCACGCGATAGAGGCTGTTTTGTCGGATGGGACAGACAGCCATTTTGGCCCGGTTGCTGATAAGGGGGGGCTGAAAGGAATGCTGGCCGCTCTCTGGCCGCAGCTCGCTGCTCTGGGCCGGGAAAATGAGCAGCTAATCAAGTCCGCCTTCCCCTCTGTGCTGCGCCGCGTTGGGGGGTATAATATAGATGCACTTGTGCCGGATGCGATGGCAGGCCGGCCCGGCGGCCGGCCCGGGGACGGAATCAATCTGTCACATTTGCTGGTCGGCTCTGAGGGGACGCTAGCCTATTCAGCAGCGATAGAACTCATCCTCTCACCGCTGCCCGGCGAAAAAGTTATGGGAATTTGCCACTTCCCCACCTTTTACAAGGCAATGGATGCAGCCCAGCATTTAGTAGGCCTTGATCCAGTCGCTGTTGAACTGATCGATGATACAATGCTGGAGCTGGCCCGCTCTATCCCCCTGTTCAGGCCGATTGTTGAAGAGGTAGTGCGCGGTGCCCCGGCCGCCTTGCTGGTTGTTGAGTTTGCCGAGGATGACAGGGACGAGAATCTGCGCCGTCTGAGGCAGCTGCATGAAGTGATGGCTGATCTGGGCTTTGGCTGGGAACAGCCAGGCGACAGGACAGGCGGTGTGGTTGATGCTGTTGATCCTGGTCTGCAGGGGCGGGTTTCTGAAATGCGGAAATCCGGCCTGAATATCATGATGAGCATGAAAACGGCTGCCAAGCCGGTTTCCTTTGTTGAGGATTGTGCTGTATCGCTGGAACATTTGGCTGATTACACCGCCGGGCTGACAGAAATATTTGCCCGCCATGGCACAAAGGGGACATGGTATGCCCATGCCTCTGTTGGCTGTCTGCATGTGCGTCCGGTACTGGATATGAAACGCTCAGATGATGTGGCAACCATGCGGGCCATTGCCGAAGAGGCGTTCGCCCTGGTCAGGCGCTATGGCGGCTCTCATTCAGGTGAGCATGGTGACGGGATTGTGCGGTCAGAATTCAATGAGGTGATGTTCGGGCCAGAGATGACAGCCCTTTTCCGCAGGGTGAAAGAGATGTTTGACCCGCAGGGGCTGTTTAACCCGGGAAAGATCATTGATGCCCCAAAAATGGATGACCGTAGCCTGTTCCGCTTTGCCCCGGGCTATCATATAGATGAGTTTCCTGCCCAGCTTGACTGGTCAGCCTGGCCGGGTGCAGCGGGCGGCCTGCAGGGTGCGGTGGAAATGTGCAATAATAACGGGGCCTGCCGCAAGCTGTCCGGGGGTGTTATGTGCCCGTCTTTCAGGGTCACCGGCAATGAGCGTGACAGCACAAGGGGGCGGGCTAACACGCTGCGTCTGGCCCTCTCTGGCCAGCTTGGCAGTGACGCCATGGTCAGTGATGAGATGGCAGAGGCAATGCAGCTGTGTGTGTCATGCAAGGGCTGTCGGCGTGAATGCCCCACCGGCGTTGATATGGCGCGGATGAAAATTGAGGTCACGGCCCTCAGGGCGGCAGATAAGGGCCTGTCACTGCATGACAGACTGGTTGCGTTTCTGCCAGCCTATGCACCCTATGCCAGTGCTGTCCCGGGCATGATGGGACTGGCTGACTGGCTGCGCCGCCATATCCCTGTTCTGGCCCCTGTCCTTGAGGGGCTGACAGGCTTCTCAGCCCGCCGTGCCCTGCCGCGCTGGTCAGGCCAGCCCTTTGATGACAGCAGCTGCCGCCCTGTTCGGGATGCGCGTGCGCCGGTAATTCTGTTTGCTGACACATTTAACCGGTATTTTGAGCCTGACAATCTGCGTGATGCTGTGAAACTGTTCAGGCATGCAGGCTTTGATGTTTTTGTCCCCGAGCACGGCCATAAACGCCCCTTGTGCTGTGGGCGCACCTATCTTTCGGCGGGGCTGGTTAACCGGGCTCGTGAACAGGCCCGCCAGCTGGTTGACTGCTTTTATCCCTATGCCAGGGAGGGGGTTCCCATTGTCGGGTTAGAGCCGTCATGCACGCTGGCCCTGCGTGATGAGGTGCCGGCACTTCTGGCGGATGAAAAGAGCCACGCTGTTGCAGCTGCCGTTCAGACTTTTGAAGAATTTTTCACTCATCATAAAGACCGTCTGAAGCTGAAGACAGGCGGCGGCGACGCCCTTGTTCATGGCCATTGCCATCAAAAGGCCTTTGACGTGATGGGGCCTGTACAGCAGCTGCTGGCTGAGGCTGGTGGATTTGATGTCAGGGTTATCGAATCCAGCTGCTGTGGCATGGCCGGGGCCTTTGGCTATGGGGCAGAAACCTATGAAATATCGATGAAAATGGCAGAGGCAGCCCTGTTGCCGGCAATAAGGCAGGCGGATGAGTCCGCTGTGATTGTTGCAGACGGCACCTCATGCCGCTGCCAGATAAAGGACGGCACCGGCCGCACCGCCCGCCATGTTGCCCGTATTCTGGCCAGCATGATTGATGCGTGAGCCTGACCGGCACGCGGGTGCCGGCATGACAGCCGGGTGTTTTCACAGGCGAACAGGCACATCCCAATAGAGGGTCTGTGCCCCGGTGCCCGCTCAGTGCCGATCGGCTAGAATCATGTCCGCTGCCTTTTCTGCGATCATCAGTGTCGGTGAGTTTGTATTGCCCGATGTGATTGTTGGCATCACAGAGGCATCAGCAATCCGCAGCCCGGCCAGCCCGTGCACCTGCAGACGTTCATTCACAACAGCTGTTTTGTCTGACCCCATTTTTGCTGTGCCGACAGGGTGGAAAATGGTTGTTGAAATATCGCCGGCCTTGTGGGCCAGCTCTTCATCGCTTTCAAACTGACTACCCGGCAGATATTCATCAACCAGATAGGGATGCAAGGGTGGCTCTGAGACAATTTGGCGGGTCAGTCGGATGGATTTTGCGGCCACCAGCCGGTCATGTTCAGCTGACAGATAGTTGGGGTTTATGGACGGGCTGTCGAACGGGCTGGCAGAGGCAATCTCCACACAGCCGCGCGACTGCGGGCGCAGATTGCATACAGAGGCTGTGAAGGCTGAAAAACTGTGCAGGGGCTGGCCGAACGCATCAAGCGAGAGGGGCTGGACATGATATTGTAAATCTGGTGTATCCAATGCCGGGTCTGACTTGACAAAGGCCCCCAACTGGCTGGGTGCCATAGACATTGGGCCAGAGCGTTTCAAAAGATATTCAAGACCGATCCGCAAGCGGCCACCCAGCGTATTCGCAAGGTCATTCAATGTCAGAATATTCCTGACCTTGAAAATAGTTCTGATCTGCAGATGATCCTGAAGATTGGCACCAACCCCGCTCATCTCCCGGCAGATTTTAATGCCGTGTGATTTCAACAGCCGTTCAGGCCCGATGCCTGAGAGCTGCAGTAGCTGCGGTGTGCCGATAGCCCCACAGCACAGCACAATCTCTTTGTCTGCTGTCAGGCGGCAGGGCCGGTTATGATGGAAAAAAGCAAGGCCGGTGACCCTGCGTCCCTCGATGATGAGATGCTCTGCCTGTGCACCGGTGAGAATGCTCAGATTGCGCCGCCGCCGTGCCGGGCGCAGAAAACCGCGTGATGTGCTCCAGCGCCAGCCCCGGCGCTGATTAACCTGAAAATAGCCGACCCCTTCATTGTTTCCACGGTTGAAATCTGCGGTCTCTGGAATGCCGGCAGACAAACAGGCCTGTTTGAACCGCTCAAGTATTTCCCAGCTCAGCCGCTGTTCCTCAACCCGCCATTCGCCGCCGCTGCCATGCATTTCATCAGCCCCGGCATAGTAATCCTCTGACTTTTTGAAATAGGGTAACACATCATCCCAAGCCCAGCCGCGGTTGCCCATCTGTGCCCAGCTGTCATAGTCGCGGGCCTGTCCACGCATATAAATCATTCCGTTGATCGATGAACAGCCGCCCAGCACCCGGCCGCGCGGATAATTCAGGGCCCGCCCGTTCAGCCCGTCACAGGCAGCTGTCCTGAACCCCCAATCGGTGCGCGGATTGCCCATACAGTACAGATAGCCAACAGGAATCTTTGTCCAGATATAATTGTCGCTGGCACCAGCCTCAAGCAGCGCGACCCTGCTTCTGCCGTCTGCTGACAGCCTGTTGGCCAGCGCACAGCCAGCTGTGCCGGCCCCTATGATCACATAATCGAAATGGCCGTAATCATCACGGCTTGCCTGTTCTGTACTCATCTGGCTGTCTGCCTGTCCCGGGCGTTGGATAAATGTCTGTAGATTTCTGTGTGATCAGCGCTCTGGCCAAGGGCGTCAAGAGCATCAAACAGATAGGCTGACAGGGCCGGTGTGACCGGTGCGTCAAAGCCTTGCTTTTTAATGATGTCGCTGGCGATTGACACATCTTTTGCCATCAGCGCCAGCGCAAAGCCGGAATTAAAGGCCTCGTTTATAACAAACCTGTCTATTTTCACTTCGGTTGTGTTATTTCGGCCTGTAGAGGCATTTATGACTGTCTGGAATGTCTGCGGGGCGATGCCAAAGCCGCGCGCTGTGGCCAGGGCCTGAAAGCTGGCAACCAGACCGGCCGCAGATACATAATTATTCAGCGATTTCATAGCATAGCCAGCCCCGCATGGCCCGACATGCACAGCCCTGCCCATATTCCCGAGCAGCGGTGCTGCGCGTTCGAAACCCTCTTCACTGCCGCCTGCCATGATCATCAGCTCGCCGGTGCGCGCACGGGCCACGCCGCCTGACACCGGGGCATCAATAAAGTCATTGCCATGCGGGGCCAGCATTTCTGCGGCCTGCTGGCCGGTTTCAGGGTGACAGGATGACAAATCAATAAAGAGTCCGCCCGCACCGGCCGCCAGTAGATCAGAAATCACCTGCAGCACAGCTGATCCTTCTGGCAGCATGGTAATGATAACATCACAGCCCGCCAGCTCTTCCAGCTTTCCAGCCCTTTTCACCGGGCTGTCCGGGGGCAGTGAATAATTCAAATCAAAACCCGCTACCCTGTTTTGCGTGCGGGTCAGCAGCGGGGCCATCACACTGCCCATTTTGCCTAGCCCGATAAATCCGATATTCATGATTGACCCCAAACTTTTGCAAAGGTGATGCGGGCACTGTCAGCCTCGCGGCGCGTGACAATGGTGCTATTCTGGCTGTTATGTTGCCGGCTTGTCACCTGAAAAAATGCAAAAAAACATCAAAATTGCGCTCAGAAACACTTGCTTCGCTGATCTGAACTGTGCTACATAGCCGTTCAAGTTTGTCCGTGATTTTGTGTTCATCCTTTTGGGGAAGGGCGCGAAGCACGGCGCTGTTGCTTGTTCTGTGCATGTTTCAACGCTGGAAAAGGTTAGGCTTTCATGGCAAAAGTGTCACCCGCACAATTCGTCAGACAGGTCAGACAGGAAGTCGGCCGGATTTCGTGGGCGAATCGCCGTGATACAGGTCTGGCAACGCTGACGGTTTTTGTGATGGCCACCATTGCGGCAGTCTTTTTTCTGCTGGTTGATATGGTGCTGTCGAATGCGGTGCAGTTTGTCCTGGGTCTCGGGGCCTGAGGAAAAAACAGCACCATTTGGTCTTTATTGAGGAAGTCTCTTGGTTATGGCGAAGCGCTGGTATGTTGTCCATGTCTTTTCCGGTTCTGAAAAGAAGATGGCGCAGTCAATTATGGAACAGGCGGCGTCTCATAGTCTTGATGAGCAGATAGAAGAGGTTATGGTGCCGACCGAAGAGGTGGTTGAGGTGCGGCGCGGAACCAAGGTTCAGGCGGAACGGAAATTCTTTCCCGGCTATATACTTGTAAAAATGGAGCTGACAGACGCTGCCTGGTCACTGGTGCAGAGCCAGCCGCGTGTCACAGGCTTTCTGGGTGGCAAGGGCAAGCCCATTCCGATCACAGAGGCTGAGGCAGAGCGCTTAATCCGGCAGATGGATGAAGGTGTGGAGCGGCCACGCAGCACAATTACCTTTGATATTGGTGAGGAAGTGCGCGTCATTGAAGGGCCGTTTGAAAGCTTCAATGGTATAGTTGAAGAAGCAGATGATGAAAAAGAGCGTTTGAAAGTGGCGGTGTCCATTTTCGGGCGGGCAACACCGGTAGAGCTGGAATACAGTCAGGTTGAAAAAGCAGGATAAACGAGAAAAGTGACTCGCCGCGGGGCAGGGGCGTGCGGTAGAGCCCTGTGCGGTGCGGAGGCAATGATGAGAAGGGTTAGGACTGATGGCAAAAAAAATTGACAGCTATATCAAGCTGAATATTCCGGCAGGGGCGGCAAACCCCTCTCCGCCTGTGGGCCCGGCACTGGGCCAGCGCGGCGTGAATATTATGGAATTCTGCAAGGCATTCAATGCCGCGACAGATAGCCTTGAAAAGAATATGCCGATACCGGTTGTGATTACAGTGTATCAGGATAAATCCTTTACCTTCACAACCAAGACAGCCCCGGTCAGCTATTTTCTAAAAAAGGCCGCCGGTCTGCCAAAGGGCGGTCAGGAGCCGGGCCGTTCAGTGGCTGGTAAGGTGACGCTTTCACAGGTGCGCGAGATTGCAGAGCAGAAAATGAAAGATTTAAATGCTGTGGATATGGATGGTGCTGTTGCCATGATCAGCGGTTCGGCCCGGGCAATGGGCCTGGAAGTCGTGGAGGGCTGAGAGCGATGGCAAAAACATCAAAAAGAATGCAGGCCGCAATTGCAGATCTGGATCGCACCCGCAACTATCCGGTAGCAGATGCTGCCCGGATGGTTAAAGAGGGCGCAAAAGCCAAATTTGATGAAACAATTGAAATTGCCATTAATCTGGGCGTTGACCCGCGTCACGCTGACCAGATGGTGCGCGGGGCCGTTGCCATGCCGAATGGCACGGGAAAGTCTGTGCGCGTGGCTGTATTTGCCCGTGATGACAAGGCAGAAGAAGCCAGGGCGGCCGGTGCAGACCTGGTTGGCGCTGAGGAGCTGGCAGAAGCTATTCAGAATGGCGAAAGCGGCTTCGAGCGCGTCATCGCAAGTCCGGATATGATGGGTGTGGTTGGTCGTCTGGGCAAGGTTCTGGGCCCGCGCGGCCTGATGCCAAACCCAAAGCTGGGCACGGTTACACCTGATGTTGCGGGCGCTGTTAAGGCGGCAAAGGCTGGTGAGGTTCAGTTCCGGGTTGAGAAAGCTGGCGTGGTGCATGCCGGCATTGGCAAGGCCAGCTTTGACGCTGAGAAAATTGCAGAAAATGCAACCGCTTTCATTGAAGCCATCAAAAAGGCCCGCCCGTCCGGTGCCAAAGGTACCTATATCAAGAAAATTACGCTCAGCTCTACAATGGGCCCGGGTGTTTTTGTTGAAGAGAGCGCTGCCTGACCCCATGGGGCCGGCGGGCGCGTTCTGACAAAATTTATGCCAGCGGCGGTATAGCTGGTGGCATAAGGACATAAAGGGCTTGTATTGGCCAGTTATGTCCAACCTGTCCAAGACTGCAGGCGGTGGCCATCCGGCCGCCTTAATTTCCTGCATAGACGGGAGCAAGACGCATTGTGTGTTTGAGCTTTCTGTGGGCAGGCCAATGACAGCCAGGAAAGAGGTGTCTGGACTGGCTGTTACGGTGAAACCGGGTAAGACAGAAATTTTTCTGCCCTGCCCATATTCGTGAAGTGGAGATGATCAGGTGAACCGGACAGAAAAAGCCGAACTGATCGAAACACT
>JAYPEG010000028.1:0-27370 GCA_038125645.1 Alphaproteobacteria bacterium | reverse complement strand
CCATAGGCCAGTAACAGCGCCGGTACTGCAGAATATAAAGTGGCTGTGATGGCCGCCGCCGGTGCCAGTGCGATTGCTGGAAACAGCGCATCGCCATCATTGCTGATAGCGTTGCCAATCTGGGCAGACAGGGGAACATAGCCCGAAAGATAAAGTGTAGTTACCAGTATCTGTGGCCCGCACCCTGGCAGAAAGCCGATAAGAACAGCGATCAACGGCGTGAAAACAGCTACATCAGTGAAGATAAGTTTCAGATCAATGCCGGTCAGATGGATGCTCACCTCGAACAGAAGAAAGGCAAAAATGACCCAGCTGGTAACAAAATTAGTGTCAGAAATCGTACGCCTGAGAATAGAATTGTCGATAATACTGTTTCGCGGCAACTGCGGCCACAGCCGCGGCAGGGCCCACATGCCAAAACACAGCATGCCGCCCGCAAACCCAAGATGGCTGGCAGCAATCGTCCGGCCGCCAATGTTTATAAGCTGGTCGACATCAATCTGGAAGGCCTGCATCAGCCCCAGCACAAGACCTGGGGCAAACAGCAACAGCCACAGCCGGTCAAGCAGCCGGCTCGACAGGTCGCTTGCCTCATGGTCACCATGCGGATCACCTGTTGCTGTTTCCTGCGGGCGCATGAAATCAGGCCCATGGATAAAATCCACAAAATATCCAGTGAGGATTCCCACAGCAAAGCCAAGAGAGATAATAAGCAGACCGGTCAGCGGCTCTTTTGCCAGCAGCAGAAATGCAGCATCCCCCATCGTTGCCGTAAGGGCGGCCAGCACTGAGCCAAAGCTGAGGCGGCCAGACACATACCGGGTGACAACAATTATCGCACCGCCGCATCCCGGCAGTGCCCCGAGGGCGGCTGCTATGGGAACCTGCCACACGCCAGCACGGCTGATCGCCCCGGCAAGGTCAATCCTGAGGAATTTTTCTGCACTGAAAAAAATCAGCAGCGTGCCGGCCACAAAGGTTGATACCTGCAGATACGCATCAGCAATCGCAGCCACCATCACTGGAAGCACAGAGATGTCATAAAAGGGAACAGCAACAAACCCGAGCAAAATGAGTAGCAGAGGCAGGCTGAAGCGGCGGCCCTGTGGCTGTTCAGCTGATATGGGGGCAGAAACTTTCATCTGTAACGATTCCGCATAAAAAAACCGGTATCACGGCAGCGGTCAGAACGGGCCGCTTTTAACTTTGTTCTGATAAATGATTATTTAAGAGGCTTAGGATGTTAGTCAAGGCTAAGTTTACTGATTTTTACGTTAAAGACACAAAGCTGGTTCAAAGATGATTGACATTTTGGCCCGGCCTTCTCATGTAAGTACCGCAAAGAGGGTTTATGCCCTTGTTCAGGAGCGTTCCATGTCGCAAACCGCAGAAGCAGCCAAGACCGGCACATTGTCATCATCGCAGTCATCAGCTGGGGTTCCTGTTGTTGATTCAGCAACACAGGACGCGGTGAAGGTTCTGGAGGTCAGGCACTGGACAGACAGGCTGTTTTCCTTTTCAGTTGAGCGGCCGGCCAGTTTTCGCTTTCGTTCGGGCGAGTTTGTCATGCTGGGATTGCTGAACGAACAGGGACGCCCGCTTCTGCGTGCTTATTCAATAGCCTCTCCATTCTGGGAGGAAAGCCTCAGTTTTTACTCTATAAAAGTGCCTGACGGACCGCTGACATCGCGCCTGCAACATATTCAGCCCGGTGATTATATCATCATGCGAACCAAGCCGACAGGCACACTGGTTCTCGATGCTTTGCTTGCTGGTGCGCGCTGTTATCTGATAGCCACCGGCACCGGCATTGCTCCGTTTGCCTCGCTACTTCGTGACCCCGAATTATATGAACGTTTTGAACAAGTTATTCTGACGCACAGCTGCCGTGAGGTGGCAGAGCTGGCCTACAGCATGGATTTGGTTGAACGCACAAAGACAGACCCGCTTGTCGGCGAGACGGCAACACAGAGGCTGGTCTATTATCCGACCACGACACGCGAGACATTCACCCGCATGGGCCGGGTGACAAATCTGATGGAAAGTGGGGCATTGTTTACTGATCTGGAACTGCCGCATTTATCAGCTGAGAGCGATCGTGTAATGATCTGCGGGTCAATGAATATGAACCTTGATATGAAACAGATTTGTTTGGATGCCGGGCTGCGCGAGGGCGCCAATTCTGGCCCCGGACATTTTGTTATTGAAAAGGCATTTGTCGGCTGACAGATTCACTGCTTCATCTGGCTGATAACATCAGGCAGGCCGGTCAGATCAGGCAGCAGATACGCGCAGTCTGACAGTGCCCGCGGTGCCTTTGGAAAGACAGCAGAGATACCTATAAATCCGCCCGCACCGGCTGCCTTTGCAACATTTACATCTGCATGCGTGTCACCCACCATTACTGCCTCGCCCGGGGCAATGGCAAGCCTGTCACATATTGCCAGAAACCCTGCTGGTTCCGGTTTTGCACCATAGCCGCTGTCAAAGCCTACAATCATCTCAAGATAGGGTGAGAGCCCGATATCCGCACAGCCCCTGCTGGCTGAACTGAAACTGTCATTGGTCAGGACTGCCAGCTTCAGCCCGTTATCATACAGGGCGCTCACAGGCGTGAGGACATCACCATTGGCAACCGATCCTGTCTGTGACAATGTTCTGTCCCTTGCGTCAAGAAAGACATCACGCATTTTTCTGCGGATGGTCTCGTCTGCTGTCAGATGGTGCTGCAGCTCTGGGACATGTTCGACAAAGACTGCAATTTGCTCGAGCATGGAACCGGCAGCGAACAGCCCGTTGGGATCAATGCTGCGTTTATGTTCATCAATGCCGATAAGGGACTGAAAGACGCTGGCATGATGCCGGCCATTGGTCAATTCTGACAGAAAATATGTCATCGCCACAGCGCTGTTAAGCCAGGTGGCCTCAAGGTTCAGCAGAACACCGTCTTTGTCAAAAATAACTGCCTTAATCATCTTTTCATGCTTCGGACTTGATTATTTGCTCTGCCTGACTATCTTCGTGGCGGCTTACACACATGCGGGATTCTGGCCCATATGGCAAGCCCGCATCCATGAAAATTTCCGGCCCGGCAGATTGTTAACCATATAAAGGATAATGTTTGATGAAGATCGCCCTGCTTGATGATTGGCAGCAAAATGCCGAAACATTCGCTCAATGGCAACGCCTCCAGCCTGACCATCAGATTGATTTTTATCATGATACGATCACGGGCGAGGCGTTGATTGAACGCCTGCGTCCCTATGACATATTATGCCTGATGCGCGAGCGCACACTGGTTTCGCGTGAAGTGATAGAGGCGCTGCCAAACTTGAAGGCCATTATCACCAGCGGCATGCGAAATGCTGCTATCGATCTTGAGGCCTGCCGGGCACGCGCAATTACCGTCAGCGGCACAGCCTCGCCCGGGCATGCCACCGCAGAGCTGGCGATGATCCTGATAGGCACATTGGCGCGCCAGATAGTGCCCTCGGCCATTGCGATGGCAGCAGATGGCTGGCAGGTGGCAACCGGGCGTGACCTGCGCGGGGCAACATTGGGCATCCTGGGGCTCGGGCGGCTGGGCAGCGAATTGGCCGTGCTGGGCCGGGCCTTTGGCATGCAGCTTCAGGCATGGTCGCAAAATCTGACCCCAGAGCGGGCAGCAGAACAGAATGTTGCCTATGTGGATAAAGAGACATTCTTTTCCACCTCAGATTTCATTTCCGTGCATTTGAAATTATCTGACCGGGTTGTTGGTCTGGTTGGGGCAGAAGAGCTGGCCCTGATGAAAAAACAGGCATATCTTGTCAATACCTCGCGCGCCCCGATAATAGATGAGGGTGCGCTTTGTGCTGCCCTGCGGGCAGGAAAAATTGCCGGGGCAGCTCTGGATGTCTATCATCATGAACCCCTGCCCGCAGATGATCTACTGCGCGGTGTTCCCAATCTTATTTTGACCCCGCATATTGGCTATGTCACAAACGAGACAATGCAGGTGTTTTACAGTGAAACCCTGGAAAGTCTGGAGGCCGTTCTTAACGGGGCCCCTGTGCGCTGTCTCTAGCGGCTTGCGTTATCTCTAGCGGATAATCGGCGCGCCGGGATTAAAGGCATGCCAGACAAAGGCAAAACTGACCTTATAGGGAATCAGGCGGTCTGTGCCATCGCTGCGGCGCAGTACTGTAACACTGCCCAGATCACGCCCCTCAGCGATCGTACGGCTGTCCAGAGCGCTGGCCCGGCCGGGCTGCCATTTCAGCGTTATATCGCCTGATGTGATGCTTTCCTGCTGTTTCAGGCTGGAGAGCGCCCACGCCCGATCATCTGCAATAACAACATATTCAAGCGGCTCGATACCGGCCGGCAGCGTGCCGTCAAACAGAAACGGAAAGCCGCTGGTATCATAACCAATATAGGGGTTGGCCCCATAGGGGCGCAAAAAACCGGTCGGCTGCTGCATAATCAGCGCATCAGGGCTGCGGCGGCGCAGGTCGCCAACAGCTTCAAGACGGGCCGGAATGACTGTCAGTGTCTCACCTGCCAGCTGGCCAAACAGGCCGGTGCCGGTGAATTGCTGGAACCAGCTTTCAGTCTGGCGGTCATACATGACCAGATCAGATTTTCTCAGATTTCCCGTGGTGCCGAACTCCAGCAATTGTCCGTTCAATTCACGGTCAAAAACAATAGAGGCATTGCATAAGGGGCAGTAAGTCACCGCAACTGCGCGTCCGCCAATCTCATCATTGACAATTTCATGCCAGATCAGAATCTGCAGAGGATAGCTGCGCTGCTCATTGCCGATTTCAACTGTGATAACAGGTTCATTATCAGCCAGCTGGCTGTTGCTGACCGGCATAAATAGAGGATTTTCGATTGAACGGATACCGTCCTTTCCCGGCCCGCCTGAGCGCACTTCTGCAAAGGGAACTGTGCAGCGTGAAAAATCTGTTGCCGGCCATTGGCGTTCAATTACCGGATGAATGGGGCCGCATTTTGCGGGTGCAAGCAGGGCGGCATGGCCGGGCACCGCTGAGAGAATCAGAAAACTGACCGCCATGCCGGCAATCTTTATAAAATTGTCTGTAAATGCCTTCATTGAATGACCTCCTTTTAGCTACGGCAATTTTCTGAGCCGCGATTCCGTCATTTCTTTCAGCTGTTTCCATCCTCAGCCTGACACACAGATGGGGGCAAAATTATGGTCTTTTTCCTAACAAAAGGTTAATCCAGGAGACGTTCCGGCTTTTTTACAGGGCAGGAGGATATGTTTTGTATTTTGTTCTGTCTTTTGTCTATACTGGGGCGGGATTGAATGATTGATTGCTGAGGAAAAGGTTTATGGTGATGAGAAAGCTGGGAGTGTTTGTTATCTGTGCGGGTCTGTTTGCGCTTAACGCTGGTGCGTCATTTGCCGGTGATGTGGCTGCGGGTGAAAAGGTCTTTAAAAAATGTGCGGCCTGTCATGTTGCTGACACGGACAAGCATAAGACGGGGCCGCATCTGCAGGGGATTTTTGGCCGCACTGCGGGCACAGCACAGGGGTATAAGAAATATTCCAAAGCCATTCAGGAGAGCGGTATCATCTGGGATGAGGCAAGTCTGGATGCGTTTCTGGCCGCCCCGAAAAAATATATGAAGGGCACACGCATGGCCTTTGCCGGTCTGAAAAAAGAAGATGACCGGGCAAATGTTATTGCCTATCTCAGGCAATATTCAAACTGATAAAAAGAGCGCAGCGCAGATGGAATTGATGGATAAATATCCGCGAATCAGTGACATGGTCGCGCCTGCCCGCAGACGTCTGCCGCCCTTTGTGCATGCCTATCTGGCGGCCGGGACGGGCGCCGGCGCTGCCATGGCCCGCAATGAGGCGGCTTTTTCTGAGGTAGAGCTGCTGCCGCGCTTTCTGCGGGGCCGGGTCGAACCGGATATAAGCTGCCGCCTCTTTGGCATGGATTTCGCCGCGCCTTTCGGTGTGGCCCCTATTGGTCTGCAGTCGCTTATCTGGCCGGGAGGGGAAAAGATACTCGCCCGTGCAGCAGCAAGCCATAAGATACCCTATTGCCTGAGCACTGTTGCCGGCGATGATATGGAGACTATCGGCCCGATTGCCGGCGACAGGGGATGGTTCCAGCTCTATCTGCCCAATGATATGGGCGTCATGCGCGATATGATGGCCCGCGCGAAGGCCAGCGGCTTTAAGGCGGTGGTGTTGACCGCAGATGTACCCGGCCCCAGTCGCCGCGAGGAAATGCGGCTGGCCGGTGCACCGCTTGGCTCTCGCAATCCGATGGCCCTGACACCGAAAATTTTCTGGCAATGTCTTACCCATCCGGCATGGTCACTGGCTGCGCTTGCTCAGGGCGGGAAGTTTACTTTTAAAAATGTCACACGCTACAGTGAAAATAATCCTGACATTACCCGCTTTATTGGCAGCCAGCTGAACGGCTCTCTGACCTGGGAAAAATTTGCTGAAGTCAGAAAGGCCTGGGATGGCCCGCTGATCGTCAAGGGACTGTTGCATATTGATGATGCGAGACAGGCTCTGTCTGCAGGTGCGGATGGTCTGGTGGTCTCCAATCATGGCGGGCGCCAGCTGGATGCCGTGTCGCCGTCGATTGAAATGCTGCCCAGATTGAGAGAGGCGCTGGGTGACAAGGCTGTATTGCTGTTTGACAGTGGTGTGCGCTCTGGTCTTGATGTTGCACGGGCTCTTGCCTGCGGTGCTGATTTTGTGCTGCTTGGCCGGGCCTTTATGTTTGGGCTGGCCACACTTGGTCAGCATGGCGGCATGCATGTGGCCAGCGTTGTCAAAGAAGAACTGGAAAATACAATGGTTCAGCTCGGGGTGACCAGCCTTTCTGAATTGAGGCAGACGCGGGTGAAATAAGCTGGCCGAAAGTGCCTGCTGTTCAGTCAGTTTTTTCCAGGCGGCCGCGCAGGGTTGCCGGCAACTGGGCAAGCATGAACAGTGCAGTTGCCGGGGCAACGGCAAAAACCTTGAAAGTGACCCAGCCATTATCATCCAGCAGCCGCCATGCCCCTTCATTGGCAAGGGCAAGGAGACACAAAAATACCCCCCAGCGGAGGGATAACAGCCGCCATGTCTGCATGGTAAGGGAAAATTGTGCACCAAAAAACAGTTTCATGACAGCCTGTCCGCGCAGCCACCCGCCCAGCAGAATGAGACTGAACAGGCCGTTAAACAATGTCGGCTGAATCTTTATAAACAGGCTGTCTTGAACCAGCAGTGCAGTGGTTGTGAACATGGCTGACACAAGCACCGAAAACAGGGCAAATACGGCCCATCTTTTTTCTGCCCATCGGTTATAAATGACAATTATCGTTGCACAGGCGAGTGCGGCTCCCGCGCCGACAAAAATATCAGCCAGCGCATTGCCGATAAACAGGGCGGCAAGCGGTGCAATCTCAGCTGCCATTGATACCAGTCTCATCTGCTCTGTCCCAACTTCCCTGCCGATCATCTGTTTACAGACATAAAGTTACAGTCTTGTATCCCGCTTGTCACGGCCACAGCACCGCCACAAACCCGGAGTGGATATAAAATCAGGGCTGCCAGACAGAAAATGAGAGAAAATTAAAATATTCCCGCCTCGATTCCGGCGGCAACACCGCCGCCCAGCTCGCTGACCTGCTGCTCAAAGCTGTCTGTATAGTCACCTTTTAAAATCAGCGGGGGACGGACAAGGCGCCAGCGCAGCGACTGGGCAAACCGGCTGAGCACATCTGCCGTTGCCGTCCCGTCAAGACCGGCCCTGATATAAAACGCAACCGGCAGCCCGTCTGTATGATACAGACAGTCATTATAGACACGGTCAAACATGTCCTTGGTCAGCCCGGCCATATAGCCGATATTCTCTGTTGTTGCGATCACCAGGCCATCGCAGCCCAGAATATCAGCCGGCTGTGTTTGCAAAGGTGCTTTATGAATAATGCTGAGGGTGTCAGAACAGGCTTTCATTTCCTGAAAGCAGCAGGCGGCTAGCTTTCTGGTATTCTCAGACGGGGCGTGCGATACGAATAGTAAGGTCTGTGACATGAGCGCACCTCAGATGCATCAGCGGGCGGGAGTTTTTGCCCATTTGCGCTTTCCCTGCAGCGAGCGTAACATGACAGGATATTGGTGTCGATGCATGCAGGCCCAGTAGCAGTTGCAGGAAAGGATAAAAGAATGAAGGCCCTAAGCGCGGCTGAAATACAAACATTATGTGCGGACGGGTCTGACTGGCAACTCTGCGAGGGGGGCACAGCCGTGCAGACCGCCTATAAATTTTCCGGCTTTGCGACAGCGATGGCCTTCATGATAGAGGTTTCTTTTCAATGCGAAAAGCTGAACCATCACCCTGAATGGTCTAATGTCTATAATCAGGTTCGTATTTGCCTGACAACACATGACACAGGCGGCTTGACAGACAAGGACAGCCAGCTGGCAGCTGCTGTCAGCAGCCTAGCCGGACGATATGGTGCGGTTCTGCAGCGATGATTTCTGTCAGCGAGCCTGCCGGGCTGGTCTATGTTGGCTTTGTTTATGTTCTGGCAGGATTTATCAAGGGAATAATCGGTATTGGTCTGCCGACAACTGCACTGGCGCTGCTGACTGTCTTTGTCACACCGCTGGAAGCGATGGCGATTAATATTCTGCCGATGATGGCCACAAATATTTATCAGTTCTGGCGCGCGGATGACCACCGCCAGCTGGTGCGTGACTATGGACGCTTTGCGCTGTTCCTATGCGTGTTTTTGTTCATGGCCTCATTTATGGCAGCCGGGCTTGGCAATAATGTGATCAGACTGCTGATCGCTGTCAGCGTGCTGGTTTTCGTTGCAAATAACCTGTCACGGGTGAGATGGCGTATCCAGCCCCGCCATGATGATATCTGGCAGTATTCAATGGGCGCTCTGTCTGGCATTCTGGGCGGTCTAACATCTATCTGGGGGGTGCCAATGACCATCTATCTGGTGATGAAACAGCTGTCGCCCAAACAGTTTGTTGATGCCACCGGCTTTCTTATCCTGATCGGATGCCTGCCGTTGTCCGTGGGCTATTTTGCCACGGGAATTTTAACGCTGCAGGCTGTTCTTCCTGCCAGTGCCGGTGTTGCTGCGGCCTTTGCCGGATTTTATTTCGGTGCCCGTGTCCGCAGGTTTGTAAGGCCGGAGCGCTTTCATAAATTTGTTCTTTTGATGTTTTTATTTATGGGGCTTAAAATGGGCTTTGATGCGCTCAGGGGCTCTGGACTGGTCTGATCTGCTGTAGTCCGGGGCGCAGTTTCATTACAGGAGAGGGGTGTCATGTCATTTTATGTCTGGTGTCTGCTGCTGGCCCTGTCTGTCATATGGGGCGCGTCATTTTATTTTATTGAGGTGGGGCTTGACTATCTCAGCCCCTATTGGCTGGTATGCCTGCGGCTTGTCAGCGGGGCCGGTTTTCTTCTGATCTGGCTGGCAGTTGCCAGTATCCGTCTGCCGCTCAGCTGGGCGTTCTGGCGTGCGGCTGTGATAATGGGACTGATCAATAATCTTCTGCCCTTTTGCCTGATTGCCTGGGGCCAGCAATTTATTACCGGCGGAATGGCGGCCATTATAAATGCGAATACAGCCTTCTTCGGGGTGATTGTCGCTGCTTTGTTCCTGCGCGCAGAACCGCTGCGGCTGCATCGGCTTACTGGCGTTATCCTCGGTGTTTTTGGCGTCGCTGTGGCGATTGGATGGGAGGCTCTTGACGGATTCGGCGGCGGTGCGGCGGCCGGCCAGTTGGCAATCCTGGCCGCAACACTGAGCTATGCCTTTGCCGGCGTATGGGGAAAACGCAGGCTGGCGCACTCTGCCCCCATACAGGGGGCTGCTGCCATGCTTGTCAGTTCAGCTTTAATCAGCATTCCTGTGGCAGCTGTTATTTCCGGCATGCCTGATCTGTCCTTGTTTACCGGCCCGCATTTGTTTGATGCCCTGATACTGGTTACGGGTATCGGGCTATTTGGGACGGCCCTGGCCTATCCGCTTTATTTTGCTATTATGGAGCGGGCCGGTGCCTCTAATTTGTTACTGGTAACGATTATCGTGCCTGTATTCGCACTTGTGCTCGATGCGTGGCTGCTGGGTCAATGGGTGACAGCCTCTGACCTGGCAGGCTTCTGTCTGGTGGCAGCAGGGCTTCTGATCATGGACGGGCGTTGTTTTAAAAAATTCAGTGCCCACCATATCCCCCCCCCTCATATCAGATAATCAAGACCCCATAGGGTGGCAAATCCGGTTGCCAGGGTCAGCACGACAGAGCGGCTGACCAGAGCAGTTACAAGTGCCACAAACGCTGCTGGCAGGCGGTGATTGTCAGCAATGCTGAAACCTCCTGCGGATGTGATAAAGATAGCGTGAGTGATAATCGGTGTCAGAACAGCTATCGGCACCAGTCCCATGGCCTGTTCAAACCAGGGCGGCAGCTTTCGCGGCAGCAGCCCGGTCAGAGGCAGGAAGCGGCTCAGAAAGGTCAGCCCGCCACAGACAATCATTATCAGCCAGATGCTCATCAAGACGCCTCATTTCTGTTGATTCTGGCAGTCAGCATGCCTGCACTGATGCCAGCCAATGCCGCGCAGATAAGCCACAGATTCCATGCCATGTCATGCAGGACAATGGCAGTGATTCCAGCGCCCAGAGCAGCGGCAATTTCAGCCCTTTTCCTGACAACCGGGGCGAGTATCGCCAGAAATGACAGGGGAACGGCAAAGCCAAGCTGTAGAAATTCAGGAACAGCCGTGCCCAGCAGGGCCCCGGCTATGGTTGACAGCTGCCAGACAGAAAACAACAGCAAGCCCGTCCCCAGGAGGTGATAATGCATCACATCACTGCCCGGTGCTGTGCGAAAGCGCCGCACAGACATAGCATAGGCTTCATCGGTGAGCAGATAAGCAAGGACAGCACGCCAGCCAAAAGGCAGATGACGAAGATAGGTGGCCATCGACAGGCCATAGAGAAGATGGCGCAGATTAATCGCGCTGACAGAGGCAATAATCACGCCTGCCGGTGTGGCAGCGGTGATAAGCTGGGTAAAGACAATCTGGCTGGCACCGCCAAACAGAATGACAGACAAAAGACAGGTCTGCACAAGACTCATCCCGCTCTCTATACCCAGAATGCCATAAACGAGGCCAAAGGGAATAATGCCGATCTGCAAGGGCAGCTCATCAAGCAGGCCTTGTCTGAATTCAGATAATGCAGGGCTCATGGAACGCAGCTATAAATTCAGGTTGCAGGATAAAGGCAGAATCGCTAGGGAACTATGGTGCGGTTGAAAGAAAAAAACAAGCTGTCAGACGTGGCTGCACACAAATATGAAATGCAGAACGGAGCCCGGAAATGATTGTCCCTGTAACCAGCCTGTCGGAAAGCCAGTTAAGTGGCCGGACTGTTATCATGCGGGTTGATTTCAATGTACCTTTAAAACAGGGGCAGATAACAGATTCGACACGCATTGACAGGGTTTTGCCGGGTATAGAGGCATTGGCTGCAAAAGGGGCGCGTTTAATACTGGCCAGCCATTTGGGGCGTCCTGGCGGGAAGCCGTCAAAGGAATTGAGCCTTGCACCTGTCTGCGCCTTTGTTGCCCGGGCTACTGGCCGGGACATCAGCTTGCTTGCCTCATTGGATGCCTTTACGCCACCGCCGGCCGGTGCCATGGTTATGCTCGAGAATCTGCGCTTCTGGCCAGAAGAAGAGGCCAATAATGCGGATTTTGCCGCGCGTCTGGCCGGGCTTGCTGATATTTATGTCAATGATGCATTTTCCTGTGCCCATCGCGCGCATGCCTCAACCGAGGGGCTGGCCAGATTGCTGCCTGCCTATGCGGGCCCGTCACTGGCACGCGAGCTTGACGCGCTGGATAACGCGCTGGAAGCCCCGCAACGGCCGGTGGCGGCTGTGGTGGGCGGGGCAAAGGTGTCAACAAAGCTGGATGTGCTGACCCATCTTACCGGGCGGGTGGATCATCTGCTGCTTGGCGGTGGTATGGCCAATACGTTTCTTGCTGCAGCGGGGCATGGCATGGGCCGCTCATTACTAGAGGCAGAGCTTGTCGGCACGGCCCGCCAGATAATGCAAAGGGCAGAACAGCAGGGCTGCTGCATACATTTACCGGTTGATGCCCTTGTGGCCAGACAATTTGCTGCTGGTGCAGCCCACCGCACCGCTGAGGTGGGTGCATTGGCAGCTGATGAGATGATGCTGGATATCGGCCCGGCCAGCATTGCTGCTTATGAAGCGGTTCTTTGCGGGGTAAGGACAGTTTTATGGAACGGCCCGATGGGTGCATTTGAAATTCCGCCATTTGATACAGCAACATGCGCGCTGGCCCGCACCGCTGCTGCATATACAGTATCAGGCCAGCTTGTCTCTGTTGCCGGCGGCGGTGATACGGTAGCCGCACTCAATCACGCTGGCTGTACAGAAAAATTCAGTTATGTGTCACTTGCCGGCGGGGCCTTTCTTGAATCAATAGAAGGGCGGGTGCTGCCGGGGATTGCCGCCCTAGAACAGGCGCACTAAATCAAGCATGAGCATGAAACCAGGCTGACAGCTGACAGATGAAAGAGAGGCTGAAGCGATGTTTTTTTCCCATCCCTGGAAAACGCGTTTGCCGCACGCAGAAGAGGCGCTGGCCGGGCGCAGTGAACCGATAATGGTGCCGGGCCGTCATACAGTACTCGGCCGTCCGCTTGGGCCACCTTTTCCTGAGGCGTGCCAGCAGGTGCTACTTGGGCTGGGTTGCTTTTGGGGGGCAGAGCGGCTGTTTTGGACAGTTGAAGGGGTCTATGTAACGGCCGTGGGTTATGCGGGCGGACTGACACCCAATCCAAGCTATGAGGAGGTCTGTTCCGGCCAGACCGGCCACAGCGAGGTGGTTCTTGTTGTCTTTGATCCGGCACAGGTCAGTTTTGACAGAATTCTGGCTGTTTTCTGGGAAAGTCATGATCCGACCCAGGGCTACCGCCAGGGCAATGACCGGGGCACGCAGTACCGTTCAGCCATCTATACAGACAATGCTGACATGCTTGAAGCTGCGCGCGCGTCGGCCCGCCACTATGGCCAGCGGCTGGCAACAGCCGGTTACGGGCCCGTGACAACTGAAATTGCCCAGGGGCAGATATTTTATTATGCAGAGGATTATCATCAGCAGTATCTGCACAAGGTACCCAACGGCTATTGTGGTCTTGCGGGCTGTAATATTAGCTACAGCTGACAGGGCTGATATTTTCGCTTGATCTTTTTGCTGACACCCGATAGTGTGCGCCGGGTTAGGGCTATTGGTTCAAAAGACTACGGATGAAGTTAAGATGAAAGTTGCAAGTTCATTGAAAACACTGAAATCGCGTGATCGCAACTGTCAGGTTGTCCGTCGTCGCGGCCGCCTATATGTGATCAATAAGAAAAACCCGCGCATGAAGGCCCGCCAGGGCTGAGGCACAGCACCCGTCAGCCCGTGACGGGCTGGCTGTTACGCTTGAACCGCATAAGGCTGTCTTATGCGGTTTTGTTTTTTGTCGGCTGTCATCTGCTTTCCCCTTTCTGATTGAAAAATCCTGTCCCGGCACTGGACATAACAGGCTGGTCAGCCGATATTGAACGGTAAAATAATCTGCTCACCGTAAAGCTGAAAAATGAGGGCACAGATGATATTGCCAGAGCCGGATAAGGGTGTGATGGCGCGCCGCGATGATATTGTAAAGGCGCTGAAAAAGCTATTGCCGCCCGCCTGTGTGATTGATGATACAACCTCGATGAGCGCATTTGACGCAGATGCGCTGTCTGCCTATCGCAATATGCCGCTGGTTGTTGTGCTGCCAGAAACAGCACAGCAGGTGGCAGATGTGATGCGCTGGTGTCGTGACAATAAGGTGAAAATTGTGCCACGGGGGGCGGGAACCAGCCTTTCGGGGGGCGCGCTGCCCCTGTCAGACGGGGTGCTTCTGGGGCTGGGAAAGTTCAATAAAATCACTGAAATTGATTTTGAAAACAGGTCTGTTACTGCCCAGCCGGGGGTGACCAATCTGGCGATCACGACCGCTGTCCAAGATGAGGGCTTTTATTATGCTCCTGACCCCTCCAGCCAGATTGCCTGTTCTATTGGCGGCAATATTGCTGAGAATTCCGGCGGTGTGCATTGTTTGAAATACGGCCTGACGACCAACAATGTATTGGGCATAGAGATAGTCACAATCGATGGTGAGATACTGCAGATAGGTGGCAAGCACCTCGATTCTGCGGGCTTTGATTTACTGGGTATTATGACGGGCTCTGAGGGGCTGCTTGGTATTGTCACTGAAGTGACCGTGCGGATTCTGCGCAAGCCAGCCAGCCAGCGTGCTGTTCTGGTCGGCTTTGACAGTGCCCTTGATGCCGGTCAGGCTGTCAGCAATGTGATCGCGGCCGGAATCATTCCAGCAGGAATGGAGATGATGGACAATCCGGCCATCAATGCTGCAGAGGATTTTGTTCAGGCTGGCTATCCGCGTTCGGCCGCTGCCCTGCTGATCGTTGAACTGGACGGGCCGGAAGCTGAGGTTGACTATCTGCTGGAACGGGTAGAAGGGATTATGAAACAGTCCGGGGCCAGCTCGCTACGGGTCAGCCAGTCAGAAGAAGAGCGCAATCAATTCTGGGCCGGGCGCAAATCTGCCTTTCCCGCAGTCGGACGGATTTCACCTGATTATCTGTGCATGGATGGCACTATACCGCGCAAGGCCCTGCCGGAAATGCTGACCCGCATGACGGCGATGAGCCAGAAATACGGGCTGCGGGTGGCCAATGTTTTTCATGCCGGTGACGGCAATCTGCATCCCTTGATTCTGTTTGATGCCAATCAGCCTGGCGAGCTTGAGCGTGCTGAGGCCTTTGGTGCGGATATTCTGCGTAACTGTGTGGCACTTGGTGGTGTTCTGACTGGCGAACACGGGGTCGGGGTTGAAAAGCGTGACCTGATGGGTGAGATGTTCACAGAAGATGATCTCAAACAGCAGCAGCGGGTAAAATGCGCCTTTGACCCAGATCATCTGTTAAATCCCGGCAAGGTCTTTCCTGTTTTGCACCGCTGTGCGGAACTGGGGCGGCTGCATGTTCACCATGGCAAGATGCCGCATCCTGATATACCGCGTTTTTGATCTGCCCTTCATCAGTAACAGAAAAATATCAGTAACAGAAAAATATTGAGGTGCTGATGGCTGTCTACACGCCTGAAAATCATGTCCAGATACAAGAAGCTGTCATGACCGCGCTGGCAGATAAGCAAAGTTTGTGTATTGAGGGCCGCACCAGTAAATCCGGCCTCGGTTACATGGTTCAGGCAGATCACAGGCTGAGCATGAAAAACTGCAGTGGAATCATTGATTATCAGCCAGAAGAGCTGGTTTTGACCGCGCGTGCTGGAACGCCGCTCAGCCTGATAGAGGCAGAGCTGTCAGCGCAGAATCAGATGCTGGCTTTCGAGCCATTATATATTGGTGCATTTTATGGTCAGGATGATAACGGCACGCTGGGCGGGCTGGTGGCAACCAACCTGTCGGGGCCGCGGCGCATTTCAGCCGGCGCGGTGCGGGATTATGTGCTGGGCTTTGACGCTGTGTCGGGGCGCGGCGGCTATTTCCGTTCTGGCAGCAAAGTGATGAAAAATGTCACTGGCTATGATCTCTCAAAGCTGGTCTGTGGTTCTTTTGGACAGCTTTGCGTGCTCTGTGATATCACCTTAAAAGTGCTGCCCGCCCCTGAATCTGCGAAAAGCATTGTGGTGGACTGTGAAAGCCTTGAGGCGGCACGCCGCGTTCTGATGACCAGTTTTGGCGCCGCTGTTGAGCCCTCTGGCGGGGCTGTCGAAAAAAAAGCTGCTGATGACCGGTACCGGGCGGTAATCCGAATTGAGGGGGTAGGGGTGTCGGTCAATGACCGGATTGCCAGCTTAAAGGGGCTGGTGGGCAAGAGCGCCCCGGCAGCAATACTCGATGAACAGCAATCAGCCGAATTCTGGACAGGCATGCGGAACTTAAGTTTCATTGACAGCCATGCAGAGCAGGTCTGGAAACTTTCTGTTACCCCGTCACGGGCCCCGGCGATTATCAGCGCTGTAGCCAGAAACCATCTGATCGAGGTTACATTGGACTGGGCAGGGGGGCTTGTCTGGCTGAGCGGTGCGGGTGCTGGTCTGGGCACTGATATCAGATCAGCTGTAGAAAAAAATGGCGGCGGCCATGCCACTTTGATGCGCGCAAACGATAGCGCAGGCAGCCCTGGTGCGGTCTTTCAGCCCCAGCCGGCCGCGATACAGGCACTTGAGCGGCGGATAAAATCCGCCTTTGACCCGGAATATATCCTCAATCCCGGTAAAACTGCGAAAACAGGGGCTGCGAAAACAGGGGGAAATGATGCAGACACATTTTAACAGTCAGCAGCTGCAACGCCCGGAAATTGCAGAAGCAGATTCCATACTGCGCCAATGTGTGCATTGCGGATTTTGCACGGCTACCTGTCCGACCTTTGTGCTGACCGGAGATGAGCGGGACAGTCCGCGCGGGCGCATATGGATGATCCGTGACCTGCTTGGCGGTGGTGAGCAGGACAGACCCGGTGATGCAGACCAGCTCGGCTATCATCTGGATCGCTGCCTCAGCTGTCTGTCATGCATGACCACCTGTCCTTCTGGTGTTGATTATATGCATCTGGTTGATATTGGCAGGGCAGAGGCAGAAAAGACCCACCGCCGTCCGCTGACAGACAGGCTGTTGCGAAGGCTGTTGGTATGGCTTGTTCCGCGTGCGGGCCTGTTCCATAAAGCGCTGATGCTAGCCCGCTTTATACGCCCTCTGGCCGGGCTGATGCCGGGGCGGATGAAGGCAATGCTGCGCCTGGCCCCAAAGCTGTCAGTCCCGCTTGACCGCGTTGGCGGCAGTGACCAGACATTCAGCCCGCAGCAGAAGCCGATAAAAAAAGTGATATTGCTGCAGGGCTGTGCCCAACGCGCGATCAATCCTGAAATCAATGCGGCAACCCTGCGGCTTTTGTCACGGTTCGGTATCAGTATATGCGTCCGCCAGCAGGCAGGCTGCTGTGGCGGGCTTGCCCATCATATCAATGACAGCGTAGCCGCCCGTTCCGCTATCAGGCGCACAGCCGCCGCATGGAAAGCGGATATTGATGCTGGGGACATTGATGCCATTATTGTCAATACATCGGGCTGTGGAACCACTTTAAAGGATTACGGTCATCTGCTGGCTGATGACAGCGAATTGGCTGGCACAGGAAAAAAAATAGCCGCGCTGGCAATGGATATCACAGAATTTCTGGCCGCACACTGTGCATTGCCTGAAAGGGAACCGGTAAAACTGTCTGTTGTCTATCATGCGGCCTGTTCGCTCCAGCATGGCCAGAAAGTGACACAGACCCCAAAATCGCTGTTGCAGGCGGCGGGATTTACTGTGCTCACGCCGCCAGAGGCACATTTATGCTGCGGTTCTGCCGGGGTTTATAATATTCTTCAGCCTGCGTTGTCAGACGGGCTGAAAGCCCGGAAACTTGCCGCTATCAGCCATACAGGTGCAGATATCGCTGCAGCCGGCAATCTGGGCTGTATCAACCAGCTCTCTGATCTGCCGATGCCGGTATGTCATACAATCCAGCTTCTGGACTGGGCCTATGGCGGGCCAATGCCAGCAGAACTGGCAGGAACAGGGCTCTCTTCCTAAGACAAGTTAAAAAAATCATTGCCCTTGTCATCCATGATGATAAAGGCTGGGAAATCCTCGACCTCGATGCGCCAGACAGCTTCCATGCCAAGCTCTGGGAACTCCAGCACCTCAACCTTTTTGATTGATTCAAGGGCCAGCTTGGCCGCGACCCCGCCAATGGAACCAAGATAAAAGCCACCATGTTTTTTGCAGGCTTCCCTGACCTGTGCAGAGCGGTTGCCCTTGGCCAGCATAACAAGAGAACCGCCAGCACCCTGAAAACGGTCAACATATGAATCCATCCGTCCGGCTGTTGTCGGGCCGAAGGAGCCGGAAGCCATGCCATCAGGCGTTTTTGCCGGGCCGGCATAATAGACAGGATGGTTTTTGATATAGTCTGGCAGCTGGCCTGTGGCCTCAAGCTGTTCCAGCAGCTTTGCATGGGCAATGTCACGGGCAACAATCATCGGGCCGGTCAGCTTTACGCGCGTTTTAACCGGATAATTTGATAATGTGGCCCTGATGGCGTCCATCGGCTGGTTCAGGTCAATCGCAACAGACTGGTCAGCAGGCTCATCTGCCGCATCGGGCAGATAACGGGCAGGGTCTGTTTCCAACTGCTCAAGAAACAGCCCGTCTTTTGTGATTTTTGCCCGGATCTGGCGGTCAGCTGAACAAGACACACCGATGCCAATCGGACAGCTGGCCCCATGACGCGGCAGACGGATGACCCGAACATCATGACAGTAATATTTGCCGCCAAACTGTGCCCCGATGCCCAGCTCGCGCGTCATATCAAGGATGATCTGCTCCCATTCACGATCACGCCACCCATGCCCGCTGATATCGCCGGATGCCGGCAATGTGTCCAGATCGCGCACAGACGCCTTTTTCAAGGTTTTCAGATTATATTCAGCAGAAGTGCCGCCAATTACAACTGCTAGATGATAGGGGGGACAGGCGGCGGTTCCAAGGCTGACAATCGCCTCCTTTAAAAAGGCTTTCAGACTCTCTGGATTAAGAACGGCCTTGGTTTTTTGGTGCAGGAATGTTTTGTTGGCTGAACCACCGCCCTTCTGAATGAAGGTAAAGTGATATTCGGCCCCGCTGCCGGCTGCAATATCAATTTGGGCCGGCAGGTTATTCGCAGTGTTTTTTTCCTCGAACATGCTGATTGGGGCCAGCTGAGAAAAGCGCAAATTATGCGACTGATAGGTATTATAAATACCGCGCGAGAGAGATTCGCTGTCATTACCGCCTGTCAGAACACGCTCACCCCTTACAGCATTCACAAGCGCGGTGCCTGTGTCCTGGCACATTGGTAGCACCCGTTCTGACGAGATGACGGCATTTTTAATCATCTCAAGGGCAACAAAGCGGTCATTGTCAGAGGCATCGCTGTCATCAAGGATAGCGCGCAGCTGTGCCAGATGCGTGGGCCGCAGCAGATGCGAGACATCAGCCAGTGCCTGTTCAGCCAAAAAGGTCAGCCCCTGCGGGGCTATTGTGATGAAATCACGGCCGTCAATCGTCCGGGTTTCAACATAATCGGTTGAGATGCACCTGTATTCAGTGTCATCAGGGCCGGTTGGCAGCAGCGGGCTGTAGACAAATTCTGCCACGAAACACTCCTCTTCTCATTTCAGGTGAATATTTGTTACAAGGCCGGAGCCCAAAGTCCAGGCCCTTCAGTTTTTCGGTGTAGTGTCTTTGCGAAATCTGTCAAGAGAGACAATTTCTGCTGTCTCCGGCTCTGTATCGGGAACATTGTCAGTGCTTTCATTTTTATCCATGGCAGGCGGGGCCGGCATGGCTGCTGGGCCCTGCAGTCCTTTTTTCTGCTCTGACGGGCTGTGCTGGCTGCGGTCGTCAGTTGCGGGACTCGCCGCGCTCTCATCCCCCGCATCCTCATCGTCAGGAACAGAAAACTGCAGACCAAAGCCAACAGACGGATCAGTGAAATGTGTGACAGCTGAAAAAGGGATGTTCAGATTATGCTGTACGCCGGAAAAGGACAGTGTCACGGAAAAATGTGAAGCGCTGACAGACAAGTCCCAGAACTGATGCTGCAGCACTATCGTCATTTCCTGCGGATTGGCGCTGCGCAGGCTCTCTGCCATCTGCACGCCTTCTGCCCCGGTCTGAAAGGTGATATAAAAATGAGACTCACCGGGCAGCCCCTCATGTTCTGCCACTGCCAGCGCGCCCCTTACAACGGTTCGCAGCGCATCCTCAACCAGCAATTCATAATTTATTGCGCCTGACAGCTCTTTGTCATCCATCTGAAAATTTTTCATCCCTCGCTGGCAGCCGATAAAACAAGTGGAACCGCTTCTGTTGCCAGGTGCGGCCCCGAACCCCGCCTGACCGAGCTCAAGCGATCAGGACTTTAACATGGTCACATCACTGCGTTACGCAGCAACAGCAACCGGAGCAGAGTTGTCGTTTGCAACTACTACATGGCCCGATATCGGCGGATACCATACCGAACGAAAATAATGTCTTTACTACATGCGTCGATCCTGTTTCGCCCCCACAATGCTCTGCCAGTGCCCGCCGGGGGATGCCAGAGCCAGTTAATGGTGGAGGCGCCGGGTACCGCCCCCGGGTCCGCCCTGCTTATTTCACATTACATTTATCGTCATAGTCAGCACGCTGACCCCCCCACTATATAAGGTTTCTGTCTGCTGGGAAAGTTTTTTGCGGTTGCGGGTCACATCTTCTGGCGGGCCGGACTTGGATTTGCTAGTCTCCAGTCGGTTATCTATCTCCTGACAGAGGGCAGTCATGCGGCAATATCTTGAACTTCTTGATCATGTGCTTGTGCACGGGTTTGAGCGCTCTGACAGAACCGGCACCGGCACAAAGTCTGTTTTCGGCTGGCAGATGCGTTTTGACCTGCGCGCTGGATTTCCTGTGCTGACAACAAAAAAGCTGCATCTGCGCTCTATCATCCATGAACTGCTATGGTTTATCCAGGGTGACACAAATATCGGCTATCTGCGTGATAATGGCGTCAGTATCTGGGATGAATGGGCGGATAATGACGGGAATCTGGGCCCGGTCTATGGCCAGCAATGGCGGCGCTGGCAGACAGCCGAGCCGGGCCGTGTCATTGACCAGTTGGGCGATGTTGTAGAGGCGATTAAAACAACGCCAGAATCACGCCGCCTGATTGTTTCAGCTTGGAATCCGGGCGATATTCCTGACATGGCCCTGCCACCATGTCACTGCCTGTTCCAGTTCTATGTCGCGGACGGGCATCTGTCCTGCCAGCTCTATCAGCGGTCTGCTGACATTTTTCTGGGTGTGCCTTTCAATATAGCATCCTATGCCCTGCTGACCCATATGATCGCACATGTGACCGGCCTGAAGGCGGGGGATTTTTTGCATACATTAGGTGATGCCCACCTGTATCTCAATCATCAGGATCAGGCCCGCCAGCAACTGGGGCGAAAGCCTGGCCCGCTGCCAAAGCTGGAATTTATTCACCCGCCGGATAGGCTGACAGATTTCAGATTTGAACATATTCAGCTCTCTGGCTATGAGGCTGCCCCGTCGATTGCCGCCCCGATTGCTGTTTAGGGCCGGGTGATGACGCGCCCTTATAAAATGGTCTGTGTTGTTGCCATGGCACGAAACCGTGTCATTGGTGATGGCCAGGGGCTGTTATGGCACCTGCCCGGTGATCTGAAACGAGTAAAGGCACTGACAATGGGCTGTCCGCTGATCATGGGCAGGCGCACTTTTGACTCTATCGGGCGGGCATTGCCCGGGCGGCTCAGCCTTGTCATGACCCGCAACCGGGACTGGTCAGCTGACGGGGCGGTGTGTGTCAGGAGTTTTTCTGAGGCCATACAGACAGGTATCAGCTGGCTGGCCACAGAGGGCGGGAATGAACAGCGCCTGATATTATTTGGCGGGGCTGATATCTATGCACAGGGGCTGGATTACTGTGAGGTGATCGAAGCGACCTATATTGATGCTGAGCCAGAAGAAGGGGTTAGATTCCCGCAGCTGTCAGCAGATGACTGGTCTGACAGCCATCTTGAAAGCCATCCAGCCGGCCCCCACAGCCCCGCCTTTCATTATCACCGGCTGGTGCGCCGAAAT
Source organism: Alphaproteobacteria bacterium (assembly GCA_038125645.1). Classification (GTDB taxonomy): domain Bacteria; phylum Pseudomonadota; class Alphaproteobacteria; order Puniceispirillales; family Puniceispirillaceae; genus JADHLI01. Next base: position 5,528 of record JAYPEG010000028.1, on the reverse strand, counting down.
GCCCCGCTTCGCCTACGCTGATCCCACAAAAGCAGGGGCAGGGCCCGAAACCAGCAGATAAACTGTCAGTCCATGATGATAGCGGGAGCGGATTTTTGCGTGCTGCCCAACTGGGCAAGGATACTTTCAGCAATCCGTGCATAGAGCTGTGCATGCACGCTGTCTGGCTGGCTGGCAACAAGTGGTGTGCCGGCATCAGATGAATGACGGATATCCATATGCAGGGGTATGGCCCCCAAAAAGGGCAGGCCGAGGCGGGAGGCTTCCTCTTCTGCCCCGCCAGTGCCGAAAATATTAGCCCGCTCGCCACAGGATGGGCACAGAAAATAGCTCATATTCTCTATAATTCCGAGAACCGGGACATCAACACGGCGGAACATGTTCAGCCCCTTGCGTGCATCAATCAGCGCCAAATCCTGTGGCGTGGATACGATAACCGCCCCGGCAAGCGCAGCACGCTGCGAGAGAGTCAGCTGGGCATCACCAGTGCCCGGCGGCATGTCAACAACCAGAATATCCAGCCCCTGCCAGTCAACATCGCGCAGCATCTGCTGGACAGCTGACATGACCATCGGGCCCCGCCAGATTGTCGGGGCATCCTCATCAACCAGAAAACCGATCGACATTGCCTGAAGTCCCCATGCCTCTAGCGGGACAATCCTATTATCCCTGGTCTGCGGGCGATGATTTATGCCCAGCAGGCGGGGCAGCGACGGCCCGTAAATATCAGCATCAAGAATGCCCACTTTTTGGCCGGCTACAGCCAGCGCAAGCGCCAGATTGATAGCTGTTGTTGATTTTCCGACACCGCCCTTGCCAGAGGCAACAGCAATAACATGGCGGGCGGGCTGCAAACGGTCTTCGCCTGCGTGGCTGTTCTGTCCGCCTGTCTGTTGGCCTGTCTGCTGGCCGCTGCTGCCGGCCGGCCTGTGGGCCGTCAGCACAACACTGGCAGACACAACCCCGTCAAGGGCCATAACCGCTGCCTCTGCCGTCTGTTTCAGCGCATCAGCTGCTGCTGCCTCATTAGCTGGCATTTCAATCGTAAAACCGATATTTCCGTCCTTTATTACGAGTCCGGAAACCGCGTTAAGGCTAACAATATCTTGTGTGTGGCCCGGCATGGTCACTGATTTCAGGGCAGCAAGAATTTTTTGTTCAGTTAATTGTGTCGTCATTCTTGAAATTTCCGGCAATCGTTCAAATATTAAGGCTGTTGTGATCTGTTATTCATCTAGTATCGCAGCCAGCAATTTACAAGTGAGGCCGCGTCTGATCAGGTGGCGGCCCTGACGCGGACAGGATAAGGAGCAAAAACCATGCCCTGGAATAATCAAGGCGGCAATCAAGGCGGCCCATGGGGTGGCGGCGGCAATCAAGGCGGCCCGTGGGGCAGCGGTGGCCCAGGCCGTCAGCCCGGCCGGCCTGTTCCGCCTGACCTCGACAAGGTTTTTCAAAATTTCAAGAATAATTTTGGCGGCAGAATGTCAGGCGGGGGTAACCCCTCACGCCTGATTTGGCTGGTTATTATCATTGCGCTCGGACTGTGGGCGGCAACCGGTTTTTACCGTGTCAATCCGCAGGAACAGGGCGTGGTTCTGCGTTTTGGTGAATGGGTGAAAACCACTTCGCCCGGGCTACATTACCATTTGCCCTATCCTGTTGAAACAGTGCTTACCCCTGATGTGACGCGCGACAACCGCCTTGAGATCGGTTTTCGGGATATTGCAGGACGCAGTGTCTCACGCCGTGATATCGCTGATGAAAGCCAGATGATCACGGGGGATGAAAATATCGTTGATATTGATTTTGTCGTTTTCTGGCGGATAGCCGATGCTGGCCAGTATCTGTTCAATCTGGCTGAGCCGGATGAGACGATCAAAGTCGGTGCAGAGGCCGTGATGAGAGAGATTATCGGCCAGACGCCTATCCAGACAGTCCTGACCGAGGGCCGCCAGAACGTTCAGACAGCAGTACGCCAGAAACTGCAGGATCTCCTCGATGAATACAGAGCCGGCGTTCGCGTGCGTGAAGTACAGTTGCTGGCGGTTGATCCGCCGGCAGACGTGATCGATGCCTTCAATGATGTTCAGCGTGCCCGCCAGGATCGTGACCGGCTGAAAAATGAGGCAGAGGCTTTCCGCAATGATGTGGTGCCGCGTGCCAGGGGTGAGGCTGCGCGTCTGGTAGCAGAATCCGAAGCATACCGGGAAGAGGTTGTGAACCGCGCCGAAGGTGATGCTTCACGCTTTGACCAGGTCTACAGTGCCTATGAGCTTGACAAGACCGTGACCAGAGAACGGATTTATATAGAGACGATAGAAGAGGTGTTCTCAAACATCGAAAAAATCATCATTGATGAGGATGGCCAGTCAGTCGTGCCTTATTTGCCGCTCAAGGAGCTGGGCCGCAACAGCACAACAGGTCAGAGAGGTAACTGAAAATGATTGCAACGCGTAATTTAAGTCTTTTGCTTTTAGCCGCTGTTTTGCTGGCAGTTTATTCAGCCGCCTTTACCGTCAATCAGACACAGCAGGCACTGGTGCTTCAGTTTGGTGAGCCCAAACGCACCCTTCAGGAGCCGGGCCTGAAGTTCAAAATCCCGTTCATTCAAGAAGCAGTCTATTATGAACGCCGGGTGCTGTCTCTTATTCCGCAGGATGCTGAGGAGGTGATTCTGGCCGACCAGAAGCGTTTGCAGGTGGATGCGTATGCCCGCTACCGGATTTCTAACCCGCTGCTGTTTTTCCAGACTGTCAGGAATGAGCTGGGCGCGCGGGCACGCCTTGAATCGATCATTGATTCTTCAGTGCGCCGTGTTCTTGGCCGAGAGACACTGGCCTCAATTCTGACCGGTGAGCGCGAGGCGATTAACGGCTCTATCCGTGATGAGGTCAATCAGTCGGTTGAATCGCTGGGCATTGAAATCATTGATGTGCGACTGCGCCGGGCGGACTATCCACAGGCCACCAGCCAGAATATCTTTAACAGGATGAAATCAGAGCGTGAGCGTGAAGCAAAGGAATTCCGCGCCACTGGTGAGGAAGAGGCCCAGAAAATAAGGGCTGATGCTGAAAAAACCCGCACAGTGATTGTCGCTGAGGCAAAAAAACAGTCACAGAAAATACGCGGTGAGGGGGATTCAGCAGCGATCCGGATTTATGCGAACAGCTTCGGGCGTGATCCTGAATTTTTCTCATTCTACAGGTCGATGGAAGCCTACCGCAAATCTATTGGAGAGTCAGGTACCTCTATGGTTCTGTCACCCAATTCATCTTTTTTCCGCTATTTCAAGGATAAGGGCGGCGAATAAAGGGCGCTTTCTGCCTTAAACTGGCCTGATTTCAGCCAGAAATCTGCCATTGCCCGCAGGTAACAGAATAATCATGGCTGCAAAGGACGCAGAGACCAAAAAGGAGTGCCCCTCTCGCCCCCCTCCCGCGGGCTGGCCGGGGCCATCATCTCTGCCTTTCTGCCTGAATTGAGCTAAATTTAACGACAGGACGTTATTGAGATGAATATCGTGAAAAGTGCACAAAATGGCTACGCTGAAGTGACCGCAGGGCCCCGTACGGGTAAAAACAGTGCGGGTGAAAACATCCGGGCTGTCCCTGTCCGGCAATGGCTGATGGCTGGTCTTGCCATAATGCTGGCATTTGTCATGTCTGTATCATTAAATACGGTGCAGGCAGCAGACAGGCCGGACAGCTTTGCTGATCTGGCTGAAAGGCTTTCTCCTGCTGTGGTGAATATCTCAACCACAACGGTTGTGCGCCAGGATGGCGGGCCGTCATTGCCGCGCTTTCCCGAAGGTTCCCCTTTTGAGGATTTTTTCAAAGAGTTTGAGGATAAGGGCCAGTCACGCCGGGCCCAGTCACTGGGGTCAGGCTTTATCATCGACCACAGCGGCTTTGTGGTGACAAATAATCATGTCATAGAGAATGCAGATGAGATTTCTGTGATTCTTGCCAATGATGAGGTGTTTGAGGCCACACTTGTCGGGCGCGATGAGAAAACAGATATCGCCGTGCTGAAAATTGATCCCGGCACAACCAAATTAACCTCAGTCACCTTTGGCGATTCAGATAAATTGCGGGTTGGTGACTGGGTGATGGCTATTGGCAACCCCTTTGGACTGGGCGGAACGGTAACAGCCGGTATCGTGTCTGCACGGGGGCGTGATATCGGCTCTGGGCCTTATGATGATTTCATTCAGACTGATGCCTCAATCAATCGCGGTAACTCAGGCGGGCCTCTGTTCAATATGGGGGGCGAGGTTATCGGAATCAATACAGCGATTTTCTCTCAGTCAGGGGGATCTGTTGGTATCGGCTTTGCTATTTCAGCTAATCTTGCCACTCAGGTTGTCAAACAGCTGCAGGATTTTGGCCGTACAAGGCGGGGCTGGCTGGGTGTCTTTATTCAGGAAGTCACAGACGACATTGCAGAAAGTCTTGGGCTGAAGGCGGCACAGGGGGCGCTGGTTGCCTCGGTGACAGAAGACGGGCCAGCTGCAAAGGCAGGCATTCAGGCCGGTGATGTTATCATCGAATTTGATGGCAAGAGCGTTGACAAGAGCCGCGATTTGCCGCGCATTGTCGCTGAGACAGAAGTGGAAAAAACCGTGTCTGTTGATGTTATGCGAAATGGCAGTAAGGTTACATTGTCTGTGACACTTGGTGAACTTGAGCAGGCTGAGACAGGCGGGCTGCTGAACGGGTCGTCTGGTGGCGGTGCGACTGTCAGACTCGATGATATTGGCCTGTCTGTGGCACCGGCAACCGCTGAGCTGGCAGAAAAATACGGCCTGTCAGCCGATGACAGGGGCGTTGTTGTTGTCAGTGTGGATGCGGACAGCCCGGCAGGCAGCCGGGGCATTGAGGAAGGCGACATCATCAGGCGGATAAATCAGGCGGCTGTGACAACAGTCAGCCAGCTTCAGGCGAATATTGCCGAAGCAAAGAAAAATGGACGCAAAGGGGTGTTAATGCTGGTTGAAAGTGACGGCCAGACACGCTTTGTTCAGGTGAGCTTTGCCCGGCCGTAACAGCGCGCTGAATAGCAGAAAAACAAGAACAGCCAGCCGCAGCGCTGGCTGTTTTTTTACCTGGCAAAGATGCTGGCGTGATATCCTTGAAGATACAGAGCTGCGCTCAGATCGCTGTAGTTGAGCTGCAGCGGGATCGCTGCGCGCAGGGCCGGTTTGCCCTCAAAAGCAATGCCCATACCGGCTGCCTGCAGCATTTGCATGTCATTGGCCCCGTCGCCGATCGCTGCGGCCTGTGCTGTGCTGATCCCAAGCTGGCCGCAATAATCATGCAGATAATCTAATTTTGCCTGACGCCCAAGAATGGGGGCGCGTGCCGACCCGGCCAGCACAGTCCCGTCTGTTTCCAGATGATTGGCATGATGACCGTTAAATCCCAGCTGCTGAGAGATAGCAGACGTTAAAAAGGTAAAGCCGCCCGAGATCAGATAACAGGCCGCCCCATGCCGGCGCATGGTGGCGACAAGTTCCTTTGCACCTG
>JAYPEG010000027.1:0-28353 GCA_038125645.1 Alphaproteobacteria bacterium | reverse complement strand
GCATGGGCGGTGAGCATATGGGCTTCATGCCTCCTGAAGCTATGGGTGGCATGACAGCTGCCCATGGAGAGTTCATGCCACCAGATGCGATGGGCAATATGACAGGCGAGCATTTTTCATTTATGCCGCCTGACGTCCAAGGCATGGAAAAATTCGATGAGGAATTTTCTGGGGTTGCTGGCAGCGCTGACCCAGGAGGTGATGATATCTTAACCGGTGAACAGGCATGGGGCGGCACTGGAGATGGAGGCCTGCCTGGCCTAGACCCTATGCCAGACGGCGCAGGCATGCCCCCGATGGGCGGTGATCCAATGGGCGATACAATGCCACCTCCAGGACCTGATGGAGTATCTGTCGGCGGCGCTGAAGGCGATGAACGCTTTGCCGACGCCATGGAGGGAATGGACCAAGCTGCGGCAGACGGAATGGCGGCCAACGCCCCTGACATGCCTGATGACGGAGGCCAAGGTCCAGTTGATGCACCACAAAGCGACGATGACGCTAATGACATCGTTTAACTAAACTATGATAAACAAGCCCAACACTAGTTCGTTATTAGTGTTGGGCTTGTTTTAGGCTGTTTAAAATGTTATCTGGTGCCATAGGTCTTCAAATAATTGCTCGACGTCTTGGTGTGGAATTGGGAGAGAGACAATTCTCATCAATTTCTGGTGTCGACGAACGCGAACTAAGCGCTAAAGAAATAAAAAGTGTGGCAACAAGCCACGGCTTAATTTGCAAAGCCATAAAAACAAATATTTCCGGGCTTGGAGAGGCCGCAAAAAAACAGCCTGTTTTATGCGCACTTTCAAACAACCGCTACGTAATCGTTATCAAAGTTGAAAGCGGTGACGAGGGCCCTAGTCAAGTCACTGTAATTGATCCAAAAGCAACAAACCCAAAACCTGAAATTATAGATGAAGGTAGTTTTGTTAAGCATTGGAGCCAAGCTGGCCTGATTTTTAGAAGATCTCGAAAATTAGAAAAGAATACTGGCACAATAAGTGTCTCAGCCATAATTGATGACCTGCTTGAGGATAAATGGGTTCTTGCTCAGTTATTACTTATAATATTCTTTATTAATCTTTTTGGCCTGGCACCAATTATCTTTTTGATCACAGTATTAGATAAAGTGGTCAATTATGAAAGTTATTCGACACTTTATGTAATAGCTTCCGGCGTCGTGATCGCGCATGTATTTAATTTCATTCTTTCGCGATATAAGAGCTCAATAATAAATCTTGCCGCTTCAAAAATTGAAGCAAAATATGGCATGCAAATTTTTAGGCAGTTAATTAATTTACCTTCATCTACTTTTGAAAAACAAAGTGGTCAGCTCACCACGTTAGGGCAAACACTTAACAATATCCGCTCTTTATTAATTTTTAAATTTCTTGGGATAATAACTGACATTACATCAGTTATTGTCTTCACTCCCATTCTTATTTTTTATAGCCCCGTGCTTGGAGCCATTGTAATTGGCTTCTGTCTTTTAAATTCACTTTATACAGCTTTTCATGCACGACGCTCAAATATAGTATCTCAAGACCTTGCTCTTGCATCAAACGCTCGCCAGGGAGTTTTAAATGCAGTTGGCGACAACTTTATTGATATCAAACGGCTCGGCCTAGAAAATGATATCATCTCCGAATGGAAAACCGCAGAGGGTAATTTTCTTCGTTCGAATGATGTAACCCAAACTAATAATACTACCGCATCAGAATTTGGAACATTATTAAACAATTTATTAACAGTTGTTGTTTTATTTGTTGGTGTGCATTTGGTGTTTGAAGGCAGTCTTTCGGCCGGTGTTTTAATTGGCGTAAATATGCTTATTGGCAAAATTTTTCGTCCAACTCAAGCTGTTGTGGAGTTTCCAAAAGAAGTTAAAAAGCTCTCTAACATGATTGAAAATTTTGCAGTTGCAGCTTCACTGTCTCAGGAAAGAATAAATTCAGGCAATTTTCACAATATTGTTGGCTCCACTAGCTTCCAAGAAGTCTCGGTTTCAAATGATACTGGCACACCACTTCTTAACAATGTTTCCTTTTCAGTTAATGTTAATGATACTGTCGGCATTTGCGCTGATAACCCAAAAACAGCCAGTGCGATAGCGCATTTACTTCAAGGTTTATATCGACCTTCTGCAGGATCAATTTTTGTTGATGGGAACGATTTATCTACATTTAATTTACAACATTTAAGAGCGAACGTTGCTCTTGTTGATAGAACAAATCATTTTTTCGAAGGCTCATTAAGAGATAATTTCCAAAAAGTTCTCCCTAACGCTAACAACGATAGAATTTCCTGGGCTTGTAAAATAGCAGACTTCACAGGAGCATTGGAGCGTTTCAATCTTACTTTGGATAGTCAAATTGAAGAAGCCAGACCTATATGGGATGAGGATTTTAAAATGAAACTTGCTCTTGCAAGAGCAATGATTAGAAATCCCAAAATTCTAATTTTAGATGGGGTGTTTGCGTTACTCAGCTCAAATAGTATTTTGCAGTTCAGAAAGAATTTTTCTACCTTGGCAAAAAGTAGAACGATAATTTTAATATCAAAAGATATTCATAATTTAACCATTTGTAAAAATATTTTTATATTTAACTCTGGTAAACTCTCTCAATCTGGCCCCACATCTCAACTTTTTGAAGAACCCGGGCCAGCACAAGAATTGCTCAAAAAGCAGCTAAGTTTGATAAGTCCAGAACTTGATAAGCACTTTGAGGCGATTGTCAAAGGCATCACACAATGAGTGAAAATCAAAAGTTAAATCTGTTGCCTGGCGATTATGTCTTCCGTGAGGGTGAATTTGGCCAAACAGCCTACATTGTAGAATCAGGCACAATTGAATTAGTTAAATTTACGGGAGACAAAGACACGGTCCTAGCCGAAGTAGGTAAAGGGGCACTCTTTGGTGAAATGGCCATAATTGAGAGCAGCCCTAGAAGTGCATCTGCAAGAGCCAAAACAGAAGCAACCCTATCCATTATCTCAGAAGAGGCATTAAAAAAACATCTAGTTAGCTCGCCAAATACAGCACTGGATATGATGCGCAGGCTTGCTAGCTACGCAAGGTCTGCAAATGAAAAATTATCAAAAGATGCCTTCAGCGAGGTCATTGAGGATACGACTGAAACAACTGATTTACGCGCACCAAAACGAGGTGGTGGTGAATTTGATTCTGAAACCAAGAAAACACTTCGAGAGTTCAATGATGAACTAGATGAATTTAATGCGATTTCCCCAAGTCGTTCTTTGGCAATGTCTGGACTAGCCATAATCATAATGGTGGTTGTGTTCGGTATTTGGGCTAGCCTAACTGAAATTGATGTCACCGTTTCAGCACGGGGCAAAATAATGACTGCCATCCCTAATGTAGCAGTTCAGTCAAATTACTCTTCAGTAATAAAAACTATTCTTATTGAAGAAGGTGAGCAGATTAAAAAGGGACAACCAATTGCCGTGTTTGATGAAACATTGCTCGCAGCTGATTTTCGTAACATTCAAGAAGAGCTTTCTTCTGTTGAACAAGATATAGAGAGAGTTCAGGCAGAACTCAATTATCTAAATGGTGATAACTTTTTGAAACCAAAAGAGACGCTCCAAAAAGCAATTTTTGAAGACCAAATCATTCAAATCTCAATCCAAAAAAGAGAACATGAAGCTAAAATTGAGGGCCTGGAAATAAAACTGCAACGCGCAGAGTTAGAGCTTCAAAAGAACCAGTCACAATTAAGAATGAAAATTGCTCTTGTAGACCACTTAAAAGGACGAGCAACAAAACCCCAAATCGCTCAGGAAGAAAAATCCTATTTCGATGAAAAAGTTGCAGAAATAAACTCTTCTTTTGCAGACTTCAATTCAAAAATCCTTCATCTTTCGTCAGAAGTTGAACGCTATAATAAACTAAGTAAAGCGAAAATTATTCCTACTTCAGAGCTTAAACAAAAGCTTTATGAGCTTGAGCAAACCAAACTTCAAAAAGATAAATTTATCTCTTCTCGTTTAGCCCTCTTAGTCGAAGAAATGGACCAACATGAAAAAAGTATTTTAGAAAATCAAATGTCATTTCAAGAAAACTCAGTTGAGTTACTTAGGGCAAATCTTGAGAATGATAAATTTATGTCTGCAAAATTGCAGGAAAAGAACCAGGCTTTACAAGACCTTACGAGAGAGCAACAAAGCCTTTCAGAAAAATTTATCAAGTTGTCCAGGCAGATCAAAGATGTAGAAGTTTTGTCTCCGGTGTCAGGCACTGTCCTAAAGCTTGAAGACCGCTTTGAAGGTTCTGTAATTAACTCAGGTGACGTTATCGCAACCATAGTTCCTGCAAATTCTAATTTCCACGTCGAAGTGGACATTGAACCTGGTGACATTACTCATGTGTACGAGGGCGCAGATGTTAAAATTATGCTTGATGCGTTGCCTTCACAAAAACATGGGGAATTAAAGGGCGTTGTAAGACTTTTATCAAAAGACGCTGTTGATGAGGATGTATTTGGCGAAAAGCGCAGTGTTTACCGTGCTGACATTAATATTACTGAAAATAACCTTGTCAAACTGCCTGACGGATTCAAGCTGCTGCCAAGCATGAATGTGTCCGGAAACATCAAATCAGGCAAGCGCACGGTAATCACATTCCTGCTGTTCCCAGTGATCAAAACGATAGAGACATCCTTTCGTGAACCATAGGACAGTGCCGCCCCTGCGATAAATTTCTTCCAAAAAGAATGATTTTAAAAAATAATGCTAGGATGAGTGTCTCGCAATTATCGCCCGCGGCGGTGTTTGCGGCCGAAGGCGAACAGGCAGGCTGAGATTCTGGCAGAATAGGCAGACAGGCCAGCACCAGCGATAATCACGGCAGCTCTATAGCATTACAGCCAGACATATTAAAAATTGCCCGTTATTTATCGCTTTCAAACCGTGAGCGTCACGCCTCAAAGTGGTCATTGAAGTAACAATCGGAAAATAAGAATCTGGCTGCAATCCAGGCATAGATTCAAATAGGGAAAATAAATGGCGGAGAGACGGGGATTCGAACCCCGGAGGGGCGTTAACCCCAACACGCTTTCCAGGCGTGCGCCTTAAACCGCTCGGCCACCTCTCCAATGCTGACATGCTTCTATCGTCCGCTGCCAGCAAAAATCTGCAAAACCCGAAACCCCCAAACATATGAAAGGCCACAGGCCGGGCAAAAATACAGTCTGTCTGACTGCCGTTCTGTTTGGTGTACTGTTTGCCGCTCTGGGGCGAACAATAGCCTGTCAGCGCACAAGTTTCAATCAGAAGTTATATATTCTGGCCAGTGACCTGCTCGCATCCATATTGTAAAACAGGTTGCCATAAAAGGTTATTTTCTTCACACTTACGCCATGTTGCGTCTGTTTTTCAATGCTGTTGCACTGTTCACACTGACCCTTGCTGCTGGTGTGGTGTGGCAAGATTTTACCCGGATTGACGCGCCCTCTGTTCAACTGGGCCAGATATGGTTTGACATGGCCCCGCATTCATTACAGCTGAGCCAGTCAGTGGTTGAGCGTTATATTGACCCCTGCGGACTGATTATGGCGCTTGGCTGTTCGCCTTTTTTATGGTACCCGCTGATTGCCAGCCTGCTACAATGGCCGGCTGCACTTGTGTTCGGTATTCTGGCTTTTGTTTTTGCCCTTATTGCCCGGCTGTTTCCACCTATGCGGCGTGGACGCAGGCGCTATCGGCGTGACGGGCTATGACAGCTGCCCAATCTGTTCAGCTATCGCCCATTTTCAGCGCTTCCAAAAAGGCGTTCTGCGGAATATCGACCTTGCCGAACTGACGCATGCGCTTTTTGCCCTCTTTCTGTTTTTCCAGCAATTTACGTTTGCGCGTGATATCCCCGCCGTAACATTTCGCCGTAACATCCTTACGCAGGGCAGAGATGGTCTCTCTTGCGATAACCTTGCCGCCGATAGCGGCCTGTAATGCGACCTTGAACATCTGGCGCGGGATCAGGTCTTTCAGACGGGCACATATTGCCCGCCCCCTGTGTTCTGCCTGCTCGCGGTGCACAATCATTGCCAGCGCATCAACAGGATCGCCATTGACCAGAATAGACACTTTGACCAGATCGCCGGCGCGGTAGCCGTCAATCTGATAATCAAAACTGGCATAGCCGCGTGTGACTGATTTCAGCCGGTCATAAAAATCAAACACAACCTCGTTCAGCGGCAGACGGTAAACAACCATTGCCCGGCTGCCGGCATATGTCAGGTCAATCTGCTCGCCGCGGCGCTCTACACACAGGCTCAACACCTGCCCCAGAAATTCGTCCGGAGTCATAATTGTGGCCTTAATCCACGGCTCTTCAATATCTGCAATCTTTGTGACCTCGGGCATGTCTGCTGGGTTATGCATATCGATGCTGCGCCCGTCTGTCATATTCAGACGGTAGACAACCGAAGGAGCCGTTGAGATAAGATCAAGGTCAAATTCACGCGCAAGCCGCTCTCTTATGACCTCCATATGCAGCAGGCCTAAAAAGCCGCAGCGGAAGCCAAAACCAAGTGCGGCTGATGTCTCTGCCTCGAATGAAAAGGAGCTGTCATTCAAAGACAGCTTTTCCAGCGCTTCACGCAAGGCTGAAAAATCAGCCGAGTCTATCGGAAACAGGCCGCAGAACACAACCGGGATAGAGGGCTTGAAACCGGGCAGCGGGGCATCACAGACACGTCTGTCCTCGGTTATCGTATCCCCGACTTTGGCACCAGATACTGTTTTTACCCCGGCATTGATAAAGCCTATCTCGCCAGGGCCGAGCTGGTCGACAGGCTGCGGTTTGGGGCCAAAAATACCCACCCTTTCTACCGGATGCACGGCCCCGGTTGCCATCATGCGGATTTTCATCCCCTTTTTCAGTATCCCGTCACGCACGCGCACCAGTGTCATCACACCGAGATAGGCATCATACCAACTATCAACAAGCAGGGCCTTGAGCGGCGCGTCAGCCGTTCCCGAAGGGGGTGGCAGCGTCTCAATAATCGCTTCCAGCACCTCTTCAATACCAAGACCGGTCTTTGCAGAGACAGCAATGGCATCATCAGCCGGCAGACCGATGACATCCTCTATCTGTGCCTTTACCCTGTCCGGCTCTGCTGCGGGCAAATCCATCTTATTGAGCACAACCACAATTTCATGATCCGCATCAAGGGCCTGATAGACATTCGCCAGTGTCTGGGCCTCAACACCCTGTGAGGCATCGACCACCAGAAGCGAGCCCTCACAGGCTGACAATGAGCGTGACACCTCATAGCCAAAATCAACATGACCCGGTGTATCCATCAGGTTAAGAGCATAAACCACGCCTGATTTTGCGGTATAATTCAGCCGCACAGTCTGGGCTTTGATTGTGATCCCCCGCTCACGCTCAATATCCATATTATCGAGCACCTGCTGGGACATTTCACGCTCGCTCAAGCCGCCGCATGACTGGATCAGCCGGTCAGCGAGTGTGGATTTGCCATGGTCTATATGTGCGACGATTGAAAAATTGCGGATTTTTGTCAGCTCTGTCATGATCATGTCTCTAACCTAATTTCAGGTGCTGATCCAGCATTGAGCTGTGTATTTGTGCCCATTGGGCAAAAAAATATCGTGCCGCACGCCCTGTATGCTGACCTGCACGGCCCTTGACCACTGTTGAGATCATGGTACAACATCTTTTTGCAGGAAATGCAGTGGGCTTTTTGCAGGAAATGCAGTGGGTTTGTCTTTTGCTGACCAGAGAATTACGGGTGTCACATGCCGCAAATGAATACAGAAAAATACCGCCCCTATCCGCCGGTGGGCCTGACTGACAGAAGCTGGCCGGACAAGGTGATCACACAGGCACCAGTCTGGTGTTCTGTTGATCTGCGAGACGGCAATCAGGCGCTGATAGAGCCAATGGACAGTCTGCGTAAGATGCAGATGTTCAAAACGCTGGTGGAAATGGGATTCAAGGAGATTGAGGTCGGCTTTCCCTCAGCCTCTGAGACTGATTTTAATTTCCTGCGCGAGCTGATAGAGGGCGGACATGTCCCTGATGATGTGACCATACAGGTGCTGACACAGGCCAGGGAACATCTGATCGACCGCACAGTCGAGGCGCTTGACGGGGCAAACCAGGCGATTTTGCATTTATATAACTCAACCTCCACCCTGCAGCGGCGGGTGGTGTTCAATTCTGATGAGGACGGTGTCAGACAGATTGCTGTTGACGGGGCGAAAATGGTCGCTGACCGTATTGGCAAGCTGGGTTCAGCAACACAGCTGCGCCTGCAATATTCGCCTGAGAGTTTTACCGGCACAGAGCTGGGTTATGCACTTGAGGTCTGTGAGGCTGTCATGGATGTATGGCAGCCAACCCCGCAGAACAAAACAATTATCAATCTGCCTGCAACGGTTGAGATGTCGACCCCCAATATCTATGCTGACCAAATAGAGTGGATGAACCGCAATTTTTCCCGCCGCGACTGCCTCATTCTTTCCCTGCATCCGCATAATGACCGGGGCTGCGGTGTCGCAGCGACAGAACTGGGGCTGATGGCCGGGGCTGAGCGGGTAGAGGGTACCCTGTTCGGCAATGGCGAGCGCACAGGCAATGTGGATATTATAACGCTTGGGCTGAACCTGTTTACCCAGGGTGTTAACCCGCAGCTTGACCTTTCAGATATCAAATCGCTGGTGGACACGGCTGAATTCTGTAATCAGCTGCCTGTGCACCAGCGCCACCCCTATGCCGGTACACTGGTACACACCGCCTTTTCCGGGTCTCATCAAGATGCCATTCGCAAGGGCATGGACGCATTGCAGTCATCCAACCAGCCCTTATGGGAAGTCCCCTATCTGCCGATTGACCCGGCAGATATTGGCTGTACCTATGAAGCGATTATAAGGGTGAACTCGCAGTCTGGCAAAGCCGGTGCTGCCTGGCTTCTGGAGACAGAACACCATGTCCGCCTGCCGCGCGGCATGGAAATTGAATTCAGCCAGAAAGTGCAAAAAGAGGCCGACAGCACTGGCAAGGAAATGACGGCCAAGAACATCTGGGCCCTCTATGAGCAGGAATATCTGAACATTAAATCACCGTTTCGCCTGATTTCTTTTGAAACAGCACCTGCCTCGCGCTCATCAAAAACAGAACGCGTAACCGCAAAGGTCAGCTACAGGGATGAGACAGTTGAAATCAGCGGCACTGGCAACGGGCCAATTTCGGCAATGGTGTCTGCCCTGCGCGCGCATTTTAACCTCAAATTCACCCTGTCTGATTTCGGCCAGAATACCCGCTCATCAACATCAAAGGCAGAAGCGGCAGCTTATGTTGAGCTGAAAGATGCAGACGGGCGTTCTGTATTCGGGGCCGGCATTGACACCTCTATCACAAAGGCCCCTGTACTGGCCCTTATGTCAGCGATTAACAGGCTCTAGCCGCGCAGAACGGCACCGCAGTTTTTCGCTGCTGTCTGTGTAATCTGCTCAGCGATGGTGTTCAGTTCCTTTTCGCTGAAACTGGCGCCTTTTGGCTGCAGTACAACATTAAGGGCAACAGATTTAAACCCATCTTCAATGCCCTTGCCCTGATAGACATCAAAAATATGCACATCTGCCAGAACATCACGGGTGGCACGGCGCACGGCATCTATCAGCGTCTGTGCCTCCACATTCTGTGCAACAACAAAGGCAAAGTCACGTGATACAGGTTGCAGGGCGGAAAGATCAACAGCGGCCTTTGCCGGGCCTTTCCTGCGTGGCTGGGCAATAGCATCCAGCCAGAACTCAAAGCCAACGACACCTGCCGGCAGGTCAAAATGCCGGCAGATACGCGGGTGTATTTCACCAAACATGCCCATATCCGCCTTGCCCAGACGCAGACGCCCGGTGCGCCCGGGATGCATCCATTCAGGGCTGTCGGCCTGACTGCTGACAAGATTGTCTGTGCGCACACCAATACCAGCCAATGCCGCCAGCAGATCTGCCTTTACATCAAACAGATCATACAGCTCCTCAGCTGCCTGCCAGTCAGCTGGGCGGCGCGCGCCAAAGCGGATACCGCCAACAGCCATATGCTGGCCGCCCTCAGCTTGATCACAAAAGACCGGGCCAATTTCAAACAGGCTGGCTGCAGCTGTGCCGCGATTGACATTGCGTGAGAGCGCTAACAATAAATTGGGCAATACAGACGGGCGCATAACATTGAGATCGCTGCTGATAGGGTTGGCCAGCCCCAGTGCAGACGCACCGCCGCCAAACAGTACCGCATCATCCTGTTTCATGAATGAAAAGGTCACAGCCTCTGTCATGCCCCGGCCGGCCAGAAGACGGCGCAGCAACAATGTGCGCTTTTGTGCCGGAGAAAAAGCCGGACGGGCAACCACATCTGTGCGCGGCAGGCTGGTCATCACCAATTTATCAAAGCCATGAATGCGGATGATCTCTTCTACAAGATCAGCCGGGCCGTCAATATCGTTGCGCCAGCCGGGAACAGTGACACACCATTGCGGCTGGCTGTCATCCACAGCAAAACCGAGAGCACCCAAAATCTGCTTTTGTGCTGCGGGCGGGCAGTCGACACCGGTCAGGGATTTTGTCCTAGCAGGATCAAACATTACAGTCTGCAGCTGCGGGTTTGGGGTGCCGGCAACCACTAAATGGCTGAAGCTGCCGCCGCAAATCTCTGTAACCAGACGCGCGATATATCCAGCCATCTCAACAGGTGAGGTGCAGTCAAGGCCGCGTTCAAAGCGGAAGCGGGCATCAGAATGCAGATTGAGCCTACGGCCAGTTGCTGCAACGCTGATGGGATCAAAGACGGCTATTTCCAGAAACATGCGTGTTGTTGTCTCGCTGACACCTGTCCTCTCACCGCCCATAATGCCGGCCAGATCATCAGGTCCGCTCCTGTCACCAATGACCAGCATACCAGCGCTCAGACTGTAGCTTTTCTCATTCAGGGCCAGCACAGTCTCGCCGTCTGCGGCGGTGCGTATAATCAGTCTGTCACCGTCAATTTTGTCAGCATCATAAGCATGCAAAGGGCGGCCCAGATCGATCATGATATAATTTGTGATGTCAACAAGGGCGGATATCGGGCGCTGGCCAACAGCTGTCAGCCGGTCGGCCATCCATTGCGGGGCCGCGCCGTTTGTAAGGCCGGTAAACTCTCGGCCAGAAACAAGCGGCACCAGAGGGGCGGCACTGTCATCAACCTGCCAGCTTATTGTTGAGTCAAAACTGCCGTCTGCGGGTGAAAAATCGATCGGCTTCAGCTGCCCGAAACCGGCAGCGGCCAGATCGCGCGCAATGCCCCGCACGCCAAGACAGTCACCACGGTTGGGCGTTATGGCAATTTCAATAACCGGATCCGCCTGTGCCAGACCGGCTGTGCGCGCATAATCAGCTAAACCCTGGCCCGGTTCTGCCCCGGCATCCAGTTCTGCAATGCCGTCATGGTCAGCGCCCAACCCGAGCTCAGCAAGAGAACACAGCATCCCCTGCGAGGCCTGACCGCGTATATTACCCTGTTTTATTGTGATATCGCTGCCGGGAATCCATGTGCCGACTGGGGCCAGAACGGTGACCAGGCCCGCCCGTGCGTTTGGCGCCCCGCAGACTATCTGCACTGTCTCTTTTTCACCATAGTCAACCGTGCAGATACGCAGACGGTCTGCGTCCGGGTGCGGCTGTGCATCAGTGATCCGGGCCACAAGAAACGGGCCAAGCGCACCCAGGGGATCATCAAGGCTCTCTACCTCAAGCCCCAGCATTGGCAGAATATTACAAATCTCAGACAGCGTTTTTTCTGTATCAAGATGGTCTTTCAGCCATGAGAAGGTGAATTTCATTTCCTATACCCCCTCATCAAGCCCGGTATGCAGGGCCGGCACATCAACAGGCAGAAAACCATAATGTCTCAGCCAGCGCAGATCACTGTCATAAAATGTCCGCAGATCAGGAATTCCATATTTCAGCATGGCCAGGCGTTCCACTCCCATGCCAAAGGCAAACCCCTGAACCTGTGCAGGATCAAGTCCGCAATTCTCAATCACCTTTGGATGCACCATGCCAGAGCCGAGAATTTCCAGCCAGTCGTCACCGGCACCAATTTCAAGGCTACCGCCCGTGCGCCGACAGCCAATATCCACCTCAGCAGACGGCTCTGTAAACGGGAAAAAGCTGGGCCTGAAACGCACAGGCAAATCATCCACGCCAAAAAAGGCCCGGCAAAAATCGATCAGACAGCCCTTGAGATGGCCCATATGAATATTCTCACCGATCACCAGCCCCTCGCATTGGTGAAACATGGGCGAATGGGTGGCATCATGATCAGAACGGTAAGTACGCCCCGGCACAATGATGCGGATGGGCGGCTTTTGCTTTTGCATGGTTCTGATCTGAACAGGTGAGGTATGGGTGCGCAGCACCGGCCGCACGCCCGCCTCATCAGGATTTAAATAGAATGTATCATGTTCCTGGCGCGCCGGATGTTCAGGCGGAATATTCAGCGCGGTGAAATTATAAAAATCAGATTCAATGTCCGGCCCCTCAGCAATAGAAAAGCCCATATCTGCAAAAATCGCGGCAATTTCCTCAATCGTGCGGCTGAGCGGGTGAATCCGGCCTGCCTCAGCCAGGCGCACAGGCAGGCTGACATCAATATGCTCGGCAGCCAGCTTTTGTTCAAGTTCAGCATCCTGAAGACGGGCCTGGCGGCGCGCCAGCGCTTCAGCCACCTCTTCTTTCAGTTGATTGAGGGCTTGTCCGTGTTCACGGCGCCTGTCGGGATCCAACCCGCCCAGTGTTTTCAGCTGCACTGAAATACGGCCCTTTTTTCCCAACGCATCCAGACGCACAGCCTCTAGGGCCTGCAGACTGTCTGCCTGCTCAATGCTGGCCAGCAATTCTGCTTTCAATGCCTTACTATCAGTCATTGGATATCTGCCTTTTGTTCCCTTATACACCTGCGTATGTGTGCCGGCCGGCCGGCAGCCATAAGCGTTTTATTCCGCTGTGGACAGGCCGGGTGCCGGAACGGCGAAAAGGGGAGATCAGCTGGCCTGCCTTGACTGCTCAACAAGGCTGGCAAAGGCCTGTGGCTGATGCACGGCAATATCTGCCAGCATTTTGCGGTCAATCTCAATCCCAGCCCTGTTCAGGCCGCCCATCAATGCAGAATAGGTCATGCCGTGAATACGGGCAGCCGCATTGATACGCTGAATCCAAAGGGCGCGGAATTCGCGTTTGCGTGTGCGCCTGTCGCGATAGGCGTATTGACGGGCCTTGTCCACTGCCTGTTTGGCTGTTTTAAATGTGCTTTTGCGGCGGCCATAATATCCTTTGGCGGCCTTGATAACTTTATTATGACGGGCATGGGCGGTCACACCGCGGCTGACTCTGGCCATCTTTGTATCTCCTGAAAATCGAAATTAAGCGTAGGGCAGGAATTTGCGTACGATACGGGCATCGGCCTCATGAAGGATCATGGTACCGCGTGCCTGACGTTTCATTTTCTGCGAACGACGGCGGAGATTATGGCTGAGAAAAGCTGCAGAGCCGCGAACTTTCCCGCTGGCGGTCAGGCGAAAGCGTTTTTTCGCACCGCTCTTGGTCTTTAATTTGGGCATTTTTACCTCACTTTATCTTGAGTTGGCAGCAAGCTGGCGCTGATGCTGCTGATGACCGGCCGGGCAGCCCTTTATCAAGGCCCGGTCGCGGCACAGACTGTCGCGGTTTTATAATGCAGAATCGGCCAGAAAATCAACTAAAATATAATATGTGCCTGCTGGCGGGCCGGCCCTGTTTATTTCGGTGCCAGAACCATGATCATCTGGCGGCCTTCCATCTTTGGCAGGGCCTCTATCTTTGCCTCTTCAGCAATATCTTCCTTGACCCGATCCAAAAGCTGGGTGCCCAGTTCTGTATGGGCCATCTCGCGGCCCCTGAAACGCAGGGTTATTTTCACTTTGTCGCCGGATTCAAGAAATTTACGCACGGCGCGCATCTTCACTTCATAGTCATGGCTGTCGATATTGGGGCGCAGTTTAATTTCCTTAACCTCAATAACTTTCTGCTTTTTACGCGCTTCAGAAGCACGTTTCTGGGCCTGGTATTTGTATTTTCCGTAATCAAGTATCTTGCAGACAGGCGGAACGGCATTTGGCTGCAGCTCAACCAGATCAAGGCCGAACTCCCCAGCCTTGCGCAAGGCCTCATCGATTGACAGAATACCAAGCTGCTCACCTTCTGGGTCAATGCAGCGCACAGAAATAGCCCTTATGGCTTCATTGATACGCGGACCGTCAGAAGCGGGTGGCGCATCGGGACGTGGACGTGCTATGTAACTCTCCTTTAATAATTTCGCTTATGCGATGTGCCTTTTGGCACAAAGCCGTCCTTAGCAGACAGATATAACTGACCGCATGGACACATTTTTAGTCTGTTTGCCCCAGAATATCAAGATGTCTCTTGTTTCAGGTCAGGCGCAAGGCCAGCTTCAGCGACCAGTGCCAGGGCCTCAGCAATTTTTATGCTGTCCTGTCTGTCAGAACCAAGCCTGCGCACCGCAACACTGCCGGCCTCTGCCTCTCTTGTGCCGACAGCAAATATAAATGGCACCTTGGCTGTGGAATGCTCTCTGACCTTATAACCTATTTTTTCATTTCTTATATCCAGCTCTGCGCGGATTCCAGCTGCTTTTGCCGCGTCACAGACGGCCTGTGCATAGTCATTTGAGCTGTCGGTGATCGCTGCAACAACCAGCTGAACGGGGGACAGCCAAACCGGCATCCGCCCTGAATATTGCTCGATAAGGATTCCTATCCACCTCTCAAGCGATCCCAGAATAGCGCGGTGCAGCATCACCGGGCGATGGCGCACACCATCCTCGCCTACATATTCCGCATCCAGCCGCTCTGGCAGCACAAAATCCACCTGCAGGGTGCCGCACTGCCAGTCACGGCCAATCGCGTCACGCAGCACAAATTCCAGCTTCGGGCCATAAAATGCCCCCTCGCCCGGATTGAGCGTGGTTTCGAGTTCTGCTGCCTTGGTGGCTTCCTGTAATGCCAGCTCTGCGCGATCCCATGTTGCATCATCACCGGCGCGCACCTCTGGCCGGTCAGAAAATTTCACCCTAATATCTGTAAAGCCGAAATCAGCATAGATGTCCTGGAGAAGACGGCAGAAAATAACAGATTCAGAATTAATCTGGTCTTCTGTACAGAAAATATGGGCATCATCCTGGGTAAAGGCGCGCACCCGCATGATCCCATGCAGCGCGCCTGACGGCTCGTTACGGTGACAGGAGCCAAACTCAGCCATCCTCAAGGGCAGGTCACGATAGGATTTCACCCCCTGACGGTATATCTGGACATGACCCGGGCAGTTCATCGGCTTCAGGGCCAGCGTTCTGTCCTCATTAGTCTCGGCCGTAAACATATTGTCGCCGAATTTTTCCCAATGGCCGGAGGCTTCCCACAGGACGCGGTCAACAAGCTGGGGGGTTTTGACCTCGCGATAGCCGGCTGCATCTAGTCGGCGGCGCATATATTGCTCGATTTCACGATACAGTACCCAGCCTTTCTGATGCCAGAAAACAGAACCAGCCGCCTCTTCCTGCAGGTGAAAGAAATCCAGCTGGCGGCCGAGCTTGCGGTGATCGCGCTTCTCAGCCTCTTCCAGCATGGTCAGATACTGCGCCAGCTCTTTTTCAGTCAGCCATGCCGTGCCATAAATACGCTGCAGCATCGGCCGGTTTGAATCACCGCGCCAGTAAGCGCCAGCAACTTTCATCAGCTTAAACGCATGTCCTGCCCGGCCTGTTGATGTCAGATGCGGGCCACGGCAGAGATCAATAAACTGCCCTTGTGTGTAATAGCTGACACTTTCATCAGCCGGTATCGCCTCAACCAGTTCAATTTTAAACGGCTCATTCTTTTCCCTGTAAAAGGCGACAGCCTCATCACGGCTCCAGACATGGCGCTCAATCGGCTCGTCACGCTCAACAATTTCATGCATGCGGGCCTCAATCGCTGCCAGATCCTCAGGGCTGAAAGGCTGGTCACGGTGAAAGTCATAATAGAATCCGTTTTCTATTGCCGGGCCTATTGTAACCTGTGTTTCCGGATAGAGCTCCAGCACAGCTTCTGCCATGATATGGGCGCAGTCATGGCGGACAAGCTCAAGGGCTGCTTCACTGTCCCTGGCCGTTATAAGCTGCAGCTGACAATCATCTGAAATCGGCCGGTTCAAATCCCACTGCTGGCCGTCTACAACAGCAGCCAGTGCAGCCTTTGCCAGTCCGGGGCCGATATCAGCAGCGACCCTGGCAGCGGTTACCGGGCTGTCATAGTCTTTTCTTGAGCCATCAGGCAGCGTTATTGCGGGCATCTGTCACATTCCTGTCGCTTTTTACCAAGCTGTTCATCATTCTATCAGCGGGCATCGCTCTATCGGGCCAATGGGAATAATCGTCTCATTTCTGCAAGAATTCTGTATAGATTTCCAGTGTTTTTTCACACATTCTGCTGCGCGAGAAGTGCGCGCTGACATGGGCACGCGCTGTTTTTGCCCATGCACTGCGCCGGCGCTGACCCAGTTTTAAGGCGGTTTCAATACAGTTGCCCAGCTCTGCTATATCAAGCGGACGGGCCAGCCAGCCGGTCTTGCCATGTTCAATGGATTCTGCCGCACCGCCATGACCATAAGCAACCACAGGGCGCCCCATAGCCTGGGCCTCGATGGCAACACGCCCGAACGGTTCAGGGATGACTGACGGCATCACCACCACATCAGCCAGCATTAATGCTGCCGGCATATCATTGGTGCTCTTTGCAATCCGCAAACGGCCGTCAAGACCAGTCGAAAGTGCCAATGCCTTCAGACGCGATATAAACCTCTCATGCCCGTCACCGGCCCCCAGCAGGAGTAGTGTGACATCATCACGCTTTAGCTGGGCGACAGCCTGTATCACATGTTCATGCCCCTTCCATGCTGTTGCACGCGCTGGCAGAATTACAACGGCACCGGCATCATAGAGACTGAGGCGTTCTGCCTCGCGCACGATCCGCTGCTGGCTGACCTTTGCTGCATTAAATATATCGAGATCAACGCCGCGGTGAATCACTGTAATTTCATCTGCGGGCGGGGCCTGAACATAATGTTCTGTTATCACCGATTTCACATAATCAGAAATAGCGATCACCTTGTCAGCCTTCAGCATCCTGCTGTTGTAAAATCGCTTGAACGGGCTCTGGGGAATAAATTTACTGTGAATAGTGGCAATCACCGGCAGCTTGAGGGATCGGGCCACAGGCATGGCAATCCATGCCGGTGCACGCGATCGCACATGCACTAAATCGGCGCCCAGACTGATCAGAACGGATTTCAGCTGGCGGCGTACAGATGGCCATATGAGGGGATTTTTTGAATGAACAGGCAGACGGTAAATCTCTGCGCCAATGCGTTTCAGCTGGCCCTCCAGCTGGCCGCCATTGCTGATCACAACCGCCCGCCAACCCTTTTTAACAACAGCTTCGGCGATTTCCAGCGTCCCACGCTCTACCCCGCCGCGATTTAGGTGGGGGACGATTTGCACAATTACAGGCCGGGTAATATGATGATGATCGGACATGCCGGAATCACTTTATCCTACAGGGTGCGGCCCGGCAGACAGGCCGGCCATTATGGGTAACATGCAACAAGACATAAAATCGGGCAGCATAAATAAATGGACACACAGGTATCTTATTATCACTTGGATGACAACAGCAAACGCGCCTATCTGGCGATAAATCAGGACAGGGCCAGCAGCCATATGCCCGGCATTGTGTTTCTGGCCGGACATGGTTCTGATATGATGGGCAGCAAGGCCGAGGCGCTGTGCACACTTGCAGAAGAAGAGAACATCCCTTTTCTGCGTTTTGATTATTTTGGTCATGGCCAGTCAGACGGACAGCTTCTTGACGGTAATTTATCTGTTTGGCTGAGGGACTGCACAGCCATGATTGACAATCTGACAAGCGGCCCGCAGATTCTGGTCGGCTCCTCACTTGGCGGCTGGCTGATGGTTCTAACCGCCCTTGCCAGGAAGGACAGGGTTGCCGGCCTGGTCGGTATTGCAGCTGCGCCTGATTTTACCAAGGATTTAATCTGGGACACCCTCAGTGCAGCCCAGAAAGAACAGATGAAACAGACAGGCAGCATTGCCCTTCCCAACCCCTATGCGGACGATGATGTGATCTATCCCTTGCATCTGATAGAAGATGGCAACAAGCATCTGGTTCTGGGCAGCACGATTAATCTTGATATACCGGTTATCCTGCATCAGGGGCTGAAGGATGAAGAGGTGCCCTGGCAGACAGCGCTGAGACTATCACAGCAGCTCGCAGCAAATGATGTCCAGATTATCCTGCATAAAGATACCGGTCACCGTTTTTCAGAACCGGGGGACATCGACCAGCTGCAAAACTCCGTGCGCCGCCTGCACGCACGCCTCAGGCACAGATGATGTTTCTGCTGTCTGTTCAGGTGCTAGAAATCAAGATTGCTGTAGTGGCTGGACGGGGGCATGCCGACCAGAATATCAGCCAGAAGCGGGCGAAAGCCCGGGCGGCTTTTCAGCTTCATATACCAGAGTTTTGCCTCGGGAAACCGCGACCAGTCAATATCACCAAAATAATCAAGCACAGAAATATGGGCCGCCCCCGCAAGGTCAGCCAGGCTCATCTGCGGGCCCGCCAGCCAGGCATGCTGGGCTGCCAGCCAGTCGATATAGCCAAGATGAATCTGCGCATTTGACAGGGCAGCGCGCAATATTGTTGACGAGGCGGCCTGGCCGGTCTGAAACCGTTTTATCACCCGCTCACGCAGTAGCGGCTGGCTGACTTCTGTTGTGAATTTCAGCTCAAACCAGTCGGTCAGCCGGCGGACTTCAGCGCGTGCCCCTGCTGTCTTTGGCATCAGATGGCTGTTATCCACAACATCTTCCAGCCATTCACTGATAACCCGTGCCCCACAAACAACACCATAGCGTTCATCTTCGAGAACCGGCAGATCGCCGGCTGGATTCAAAGCCAGCAGATTTTCATCACGCTGCCAGGGGATTTGTGTATGCAAAGTGATGTCGAGTTTATATTCAGCCGTTTGCAGGCGAATGAACCGGCAGGAAGGCAATAATGGATAATGATGCAATACCGCCATTACACGGCCTCTGCCGGCTGGTGAAGCCGGGCCAGAATGGCGGTTGGGCCGGGCGGCAATATCTGCAGATTACGTTTTTTCAAGGGTCTGATCAGCAACCGGTTCGGCACCAGCGGACCAGGCCACAAGAACTGTCCGTCTGCTGGCTGGTAAAAGCCGAAACGCCTGTAATAGTCCGGATCGCCGGACAAAAACACATAATTCCATTTTCTGGTCTGTTCAGCCCGCCTCAGCCCGTCACTGACCAGCCCCCGGCCAAAGCCGCGCCCCTGCAGTTCTGGCAATACCGCCAAAGGCCCTAAAAGTAGCTGCGGCTGGCCGGCCACCTGTATTTCCCAGAAACGCAGACTGCCCACAATGCGTCTGTAATCAGAGGCCACCAGGCAAAGCCCGGCCACCGGCGCGCCCGGGCGCAGACGCCAGACAGCACGGTCATAATGATGACCGCCAAAAGCCAGCTCAACCAGCTTTTCAACGCGCGCGCTGTCATCATCACACTGAACACGGATATCCACTGTGCCCTAAACCCTCTGTGGTGCTATTTCAGTCCAGCCTTATCACTGTCCCTGTGCACTGTATAGATCAGGCGGAACGCACTGGCAATTCCTGCTCACCTGCCGGATGCGCCAGCATGCCAAGCACCTCTGTCGGCACCACATGCCAAAAATGCCGGCTTTCAATAGACCAGTCATTAAGCAGGCGGCGTGCCAGTGCTGAATCGGTTTCCTTCGCATGCAGGCGCACGCGCTCAAACAGATGATCTGTCCAATGTCCCGGTGAGAGGCGGCTGATATGCAGGGTCTCAGGATTAGCCTGTGACAGGAATAGATTGTCCGGGTCATAGACAAAGGCCATGCCGCCGGTCATGCCCGCCCCGAAATTTGACCCTGTGTGGCCCAGAATTACAGCCTCACCGCCGGTCATATACTCACAGCCGTTAGAGCCGCAGCCCTCGACAACAGCAACAGCCCCTGAATTGCGGACACAGAACCGCTCGCCGGCCTGACCATTGGCAAGCAGCAGACCAGAAGTGGCCCCGTAAAGAACTGTGTTGCCTATAATGGTATTCTTTTCAGCGGCAAAATTAGCCGACGGGCTGGGCCTTAGCGTTATCATGCCGCCAGATAGGCCCTTTCCGACATAATCATTGGCATCACCGACAACATCAAGACGCAGCCCCTGAACAGCAAAGGCACCCAGCGATTGTCCGGCCGTCCCGCGCAGACAGGCAGTGATCTGACCCTCACGCAGCCCGGTCATGCCAAAGCGGCGCACAATATGCGATGACAGGCGCGTCCCTATCGCGCGCGCGGTGTTCTCAATATTATAGGTGAGCTGCATTTTACCGCCTGATTCAAGCGCAGTGCGGGCATCCTTTATCATCTGGGCATCGAGTGTGTCGGCCACCTCGACCCGGCCAGATCCGCCGGCATAACCGGCATTACCGTCTGTAACTGCCTGCACCAAAATCGGGTTAAGATCAAGATCATCAAGAGCCGCATCACCGCGTGAAACCTGTGTCAGTAAATCTGTGCGGCCAATGATCTCATTAATGCTGCGAAACCCGAGAGCCGCGAGTATCTCGCGCACCTCTTCTGCAATATGGGTGAAGAGCTGAACAACTTTTTCAGGTGTGCCCTCAAACTTCGCGCGCAGATCATCACGCTGGGTGCACACGCCCACCGGACAGGTGTTTGAATGGCACTGGCGCACCATGATACAGCCCATAGCAATCAGCGCAGAAGTGCCAATGCCAAATTCATCCGCACCCAGCATGGCAGCCATGACGATATCGCGCCCGGTTTTCAGCCCGCCATCTGTACGCAGGACAACCTTTTCGCGCAGCCCGTTCATGGACAGCACCTGATGGACTTCAGAAAGCCCCATCTCCCAGGGCATGCCGGCATGTTTGATCGATGACTGCGGGCTGGCCCCGGTGCCCCCGCCATGACCAGAAATCAGAATTGTGTCGGCCTTGGCTTTCGCCACACCGGCAGCAATGGTTCCAATGCCGGTTGATGCAACCAGCTTGACACAGACCCGCGCACGCGGATTGATCTGTTTCAGATCATAAATCAGCTGGGCAAGATCCTCAATCGAGTAAATATCATGATGCGGCGGCGGCGATATCAGCGTCACACCGGGCGTTGAATGGCGCAGCTTTGCTATCAGGCTGTTGACTTTGATGCCGGGCAGCTGTCCGCCCTCACCTGGCTTTGCCCCCTGTGCGACCTTTATTTCCAGCTCTTCACAATTATTGAGATATTCTGCTGTAACACCAAAACGGCCAGAGGCGACCTGTTTGATCGCGCTCGATGGATTGTCACCATTCTCACGCAAGCCAAAGCGGGCCGGATCCTCTCCGCCCTCGCCTGAATCCGATTTTGCGCCTATGCGGTTCATTGCCACAGACAGGGTTTCATGGGCTTCTGGGCTGAGCGCACCAAGCGAGATGCCGGGCGACACAAGGCGTTTACGGATATCTGTTATGCTTTCAACAGATTCAACTGGCACTGAGGTGTATTTCTTCTCAAAATCCAGCAGATCACGCAGATTAACCGGCCCCTGGGCAGCAACCATTGAGCTGTATTTTTTCCAGCTCTGATAAGAGCCGGTGTCACAGGCATGCTGCATGGCATGGATCATCTGGCCGTCAAAGGCATGGCGTTCACCTGATTTACGGAATCTGAAAAAGCCGCCCACTGGCAGAAAAGACAGGCTTTCAAGATAGGCTTTTGTGTGCAGCTCCATCAGCTGGGACTGGATGCCGGACAGGCCCAGCCCTGAGATACGAGAGGACATTGGCGGAAAAAATTCAGCCACAACAGAGCGTGACAGACCAAGGGCCTCAAAATTATAGCCGCCGCGATAAGATGCAATGACAGAAATGCCCATCTTTGACATGATTTTCAGCAGGCCATCCTCAACCGCCTTGCGGAAATTGGCCACCGCCTTTGACAGCAGCACGCCATCTAACAGGCCTTTCTGTACCCGCTCAGCAATCGTCCATTCAGCTGCATAGGCATTGATTGTCGTCGCCCCAACCCCAATCAGAACCGCAAAATGGTGAACATCAAGACATTCGCCGGAGGCCACATTGACAGAAGTGAAGGTGCGCAGCTGCTGGCGCACCAGATGCGAGTGCACGGCCCCGGCAGCCAGCACCATCGGCAGCGGTATACGTGCAGCAGAACTGTTCCTGTCTGTCAGCATTACATGCTCACAGCCCCCGCGCACCGCCTGCTCGGCCTCAGTGCGGATGCGTGTCAATGCGTCATTCATCGCATCCGGGCCGTCATCAACGCCAAAACTGCAGTCGATCTCAACTGCCTTGTCGCCCAAATGCTGGAGAAGGGCATGCCATTCAGCGTTCAGCACCACCGGCGAGTCAAGCAGCAAATGGTCACACTGCTCTGGACTTTCATCCAGAATGTTGCCCAGATTGCCGAGGCGTGTCCGCAGAGTCATCACATGGCGCTCACGCAGACTGTCAATCGGCGGGTTTGTCACTTGCGAGAAATTCTGCCGGAAGAAATGATGCAGTCCGCGATAACGCCCTGAAAGCACAGCCAGCGGCGCGTCATCACCCATAGAGCCGACTGCCTCCTTGCCTGTCTCTGCCATTGGGGCGAGGATCAGTTCCATATCCTCCATCGTCCAGCCTGACATCAGCTGGCGGCGGCGGCGCTGCTCATCGTCCGGACGGTCATCTTCGATTGTGCGGGCACTGGACAACAGCGCGTTCATTGATTTTGCCCGCTTTGTCCATTTTGCCCACTCCTGACGGTCAACCAGCTGATCTTTTATTTCTGCATCATACAGAATCCGTCCCTCTTCCAGATTGACAGCAATCATCTCGCCCGGGCCGAGGCGTCCGCGTTCTGCTATCACAGCTTCATCAACATGCACCATGCCGGTTTCTGATCCTGCTATGAGCAGCCCATCGCGTGTCAGCGTATAGCGCATCGGACGCAGGCCGTTTCTGTCCATACCGCCAATGACCCATTTATCAAAATAGGCAGCTATGGCAGCCGGGCCGTCCCATGGCTCCATCACAGAATTGCAATAGGCATATAAGCGTGCCCGTTTTGACTCGCCGCTGACATCAATGGCCTCGGGGATCATCATGGTCTTGACCATCGGCAGGTCGCGTCCGCCCTGCAGCAGCAGCTCAAACACGCTGTCCAGGGCTGCCGAATCAGAGGCCCCTTTTTCAATGACCGGCTTTATCTCATCAATGCTGTCAGCAAAAATTTCATGTGCCATCCTGTCCTCATGACAGGACATCCAGTTACGGTTGCCTCGCAATGTGTTGATCTCGCCGTTATGGGCCAGAATTCTGAAAGGCTGGGCCAGCCGCCAGGTCGGAAACGTATTGGTTGAATAGCGCTGATGATAGACAGCAAAATTGGATATAAACTGTGAATCCAGCAAATCAGGATAAAATGAGGTCACCTGTTCTGCCAGAAACATGCCCTTATAGATGATAGAGCGTGTCGACAAAGAGCAGATGTAAAAATCAGTAACCAGCTCGGCCAGCACAGCCTTTTCAATCCGTCTTCTAATTTTATAGAGCTGGCGTTCTGCCTCTTCTTCTGCCAGTGACTGGGGCATAGAAAACATGATCTGTTCGATTTCCGGGCGGGTGGCACGGGCCTTCTCGCCAAGGGCCCGGGTATCAACCGGCACCTGGCGCCAGCCATAGATGAAATGACCGAGCTTGAGAATCTCCCGCTCTACAATACAGCGGCAGGTTTCCTGTGCACCAAGGTCATTGCGCGGCAGAAACACCATGCCGACAGCTAAACGCCCACCATCATCGCTGTGACCCGTTCTGGCTATATGTTTGATAAAGAAATCACGCGGGATAGCAAGATGAATGCCGGCCCCATCGCCGGTCATGCCATCAGCATCAACAGCCCCGCGATGCCAGATAGACTGCAGCGCTTCTATAGCCGCATCCACAACTGAACGGCGGGCCGTACCATCCACCGAGGCCACAAAACCAACCCCGCAGGCATCATGCTCCATTTCCGGGCTGTAAACACCGGCAGCTCTCAGGCGGGCCTCAGCCCCGCGGCGGCGGGCCAGATATCCGGCTTCATCATAGAAGGAATTCTCAGACATCGATTTTATCCTCAGTAAAGATTTTATTCTCAGCAAATAATCATGTGACAGGATCAGGCCGGGCTCAGCCTGCCTTTTTATCCTCACCCCGCAGATTAGCCTGGAGATAGCTGTCAATCTGCAGTGCGGCATCACGCCCGTCGCGAATGCCCCAGACCACCAGCGAGGCCCCGCGCACAATATCACCGGCAGCAAAGACACCTGCCAGCGGTGTCATCATCGTCTTCCAGTCAATCTGAACTGTGCCCCAGCGGCTGACAGCCAGCTCTTTGCAGCCAAACATCTGTGGCAGATCTTCTGGATCAAAACCAAGCGCGGTGATCACCAGATCGGCATCTAGATCAAAGTCAGAGCCGTCTATGATCTGCGGTACCTGGCGGCCGGTCTCATCAGGCTGACCAAGATGGATGTGCCGGGCCCGCACGCTGGTCACACGCGCATCTCCCAGGAGGGCATGCGGGGCGGACAGCCACCTAAAATTCACACCTTCTTCTTCTGCATTGGCGACCTCGCGCTGGCTTCCGGGCATATTGGCCCGGTCACGCCGATACAGGCAAGTAACGGATTTTGCCTTTTGGCGAACAGCCGTCCGCACACAATCCATGGCCGTGTCACCGCCGCCGATGACAACAACATTTCTGCCCTTTGCATTCAACAGCCCGCTGTCAAAATCCTTCACCTTGTCACCAAGTGATTTCCGGTTAGAGGCGGTAAGATAATCAAGGGCGGGCACAACCCCCTCGAGGCCAATTCCGGGCAACTTTATCTCGCGCGCCTTATATACACCTGTTGCAATCAGCACCGAATCATGGTTGTTCCTGATATCATCAAAGCTGATATCGCGTCCGATATCACAATTCAGGCGGAAGGTAATCCCGCTCGCCTCAAGCAAGGCAGCGCGCCTCTCGACCACATGTTTTTCCAGCTTGAATCCCGGAATGCCATAAATCAACAGGCCGCCCACACGGTCATAGCGGTCATAGACAGTAACCTGATATCCCTTGCGGCGCAGCTGATCTGCTGCTGCCAGCCCGGCCGGGCCCGCGCCAATGATGCCTACAGACTGGCTGCGCTCAACAGCTGCGGCAGTCGGCTCAACCCACCCCTCGTCAAAAGCGGTTTCTGTCACAAATTTTTCAACCGCGCCAATGGTGACAGAATCAAATCCCTTTTCAATGACACAGTTACCCTCACACAGCCTGTCCTGCGGACAGATGCGCCCGCAAATCTCTGGAAAGGTATTTGTTGCGGCGGCCAGCTCATAAGCCTCACGCAGGCGATTTTCAGCCGTCAGCAGAAGCCAGTCCGGTATATTGTTATGCAACGGACAGTTTATCTGGCAAAACGGCACACCGCACTGCGAACAGCGCCCGGCCTGCTGTTCTGCCGCCGCGCTGTTAAAATCAGCGTAAATCTCATCAAAATCACTTATCCTCTCAGGAGCACCACGCTTATCGGGCATGGCCTTCTCCTGAGTGACAAATTTCAGCATTTTTGAGGCCATCGGCTTCTGACTCCTTCATTTTTCTCACAGCTACCTGCACCACAACGGACACAGCAGATTACCGGGCCCTGCCAGCCGCCATGCCCCGGGCGCATCAACCGCCCCCTCACAAGCCGCACAGACAGGCCGGGCACAGATTTCTGATTAGTCAATTATTATTACCTATTTTAAGAGAAATTGCAAGCTTACTGTAATTTTCAATTATATGCGCGCAGCATTTCCCCTTATATAGTACCTTTTCGGAACTTTTTTAATCAGCTTGTTTTCTGGCCGCTCGCCCCGTAAGGTGGCGCATAATCATTTCTGGTTTGCGCGATCTGCCTATGAAAAAGGGAACTGGTTTATGCCAGATGCATCGAGTCTGCTGTTTACAGCGCTGATACAGGGAATCACTGAATTTCTGCCGGTATCATCATCAGGGCACCTGATTTTGCTGCCTGTGCTGAGCGGCTATGCTGACCAGGGCCAGTTTATTGATGTGGCAGCGCATATCGGCACGCTGGCTGCTGTGATGATTTATCTGCGCGCTGACATTACAGCCATGGCGGCCGGTCTTTTCGGCAGAGGCACAGAGCCGCCTGCGGCGCGTCATTTAATTCTGTTGTTAATTATTGCCAGCCTGCCGGTCATTGCTGCCGGCCTGTTGGTTGAGGTTTTTATCGGCGATGTACTGCGCCTTGTTTTGGTGGTGGCCATCGCCAATATTGTCTTTGCGCTTTGGCTGGGACATGCCGATAAACGGCCAGTAACAACAGAGCTGTGCACAGACAGCGCCGCCCGCACTGTCTATAACTGGCAGCAGATGCGCCCCATCCATGCCTTTTATATCGGCTGTGCCCAGATATTGGCCCTTATCCCCGGGGCCTCACGCAGCGGCGTGACAATGTCAATGGCCCGTCAGCTTGGCTTTGACAGGCTGGGCGCAGCGCGGTTTTCGCTGTTGCTGTCCCTGCCGGTCATTGCCGGGGCCGGGCTGGTCAAGACCATCTCTGTTCTGGGACAGGGCATGACCGCCTCACTGGTACCGGCGGCACTGGTTGCCGGCCTGTCTTTTATTTTCGCGCTGGCGGCCATTTACTGGATGATGGGCTGGCTGTCGCGCGCTGATTTCAGAATTTTTGTCTGGTACCGGCTGGGGCTGGGGGCCGTACTGGTCGTCCTGTTGGCAACCGGTTATGTCAGCTAGCTGGAAAACCGCCCGCCGGGACGGAAGGCCGACAGATAGGATGGCACAATCGTCTCTAACGCGCTGGGGCTGATGCCAAGGCGGGCAAAGCCGTTGGCCGATTTCGCACAGATATTATCCGTCCGCAGTAATTTCAGCTGATCTGTGGTGATCGGCGGCTGCGGCAACAGACCAGCAAGAACAGCCGGCAGATAGATGAGCGCAAAGGGCACCGGCACCAGCCAGCGCCGCCGCGCAGTAACCGCCAGCGTATAGGCCATAAGGTCTGCAAAGCTGTAGGTTTTAGGCCCGCCCAGCTGATAGATTTTTCCCCTCAATGCGGGCTGCTGAAGAATGGCAACAATCGCATCAGCCACATCACCGACAAAGACAGGCTGCATTTTATTCTGGCCGCCGCCAATAAGAGGCAGCGCCGGGGACAGCATAGCCATCTGTCCGAAACGGTTGAAAAAACCGTCGCCAGGGCCGAAAATCACCGATGGCTGCAATATGGTTGCCGCGCGGTATTGGCGCAACAGACCGCGCTCTCCCTCAGCTTTCGTGCGTGCATAGATGCTTGGCGAGTCCAGCGCAGCACCAAGGGCCGACAGATGCACGACAGCCTCACAGCCATGCGCGCTGGCCAGCCTGCCGATTCGCTGTGGCAGCTCTGCCTGCAGGGGCGCAAATTGCTGGCGCCCGGACGGGGCCAGAATACCGACAAGATTTACCACCATATCCGCCTGGCTAATCACCGCGCCCAGATCTTCATCATCCAGCGCATTGCCAGAAAATGCCGTAATCTGCCCGACCGCACCAAGGAGCTTCAGCTGTTTTGCACGCTCAGCATTACGCGCAAGGATGAATAGTCTTGCGCCGGCACTGGCCAGTTTTTCACACAAAGCCCGGCCGACAAAGCCCATGCCGCCAATCACCGCGATTGTTTTGTCTGAGAGAGTCACACACATAAGATACCCCTGATATTGCGCCTGGCCGGCGGCCTCCTTGCCACCCCGTCTGTCTTAACAGGAACCGCGCCCAGAGAAAAGTCTATAAAGCCAGACACCAGATGCAACAGACGCGCGCTGCCCCGCCCCTATGACGCAGGTGCAGATAAAATCTGTTGACAGAAACGATTGTTGGCTTATGTTGTCGTCACCAATAAGGCGGGCGGGCAAGAAGCCTTGCCTGTCTGTCACAAAAAGCCCAGGTGGCGGAATTGGTAGACGCGCTGGCTTCAGGTGCCAGTGGCCATTATGGCCGTGGAAGTTCGAGTCTTCTCCTGGGCACCATTCTTCCCTGCATATCATGTGTTAACACATTGTAATTGAAGCAT
>JAYPEG010000026.1:16269-28590 GCA_038125645.1 Alphaproteobacteria bacterium | reverse complement strand
GTTCATCGCCTTACACATGATATAGGACAGGATAGCACCTGAGGCCCCGACCAGCGCGCCGGTCACAATCAGCAGATCATTACCTAGCAGGAACCCGGTGGCAGCGGCCGCCCAGCCCGAATAGCTGTTCAGCATTGATACAACAACCGGCATATCCGCCCCGCCAATAGCCATCACCATATGGATTCCAAAGACCAGCGCAATGGCGGTCATCAGATACAATGTCCAGGGCACGGCATAGCCAAGATACAAATAGCCAAGACAAACACAGGCCAGAACCATGCCGACATTCAGCGCATTGCGCCCTGGCAGGGTCAGCGGTTTTCCGTCCAGCCATCCAGCCAGCTTTCCATAAGCAATTACAGAGCCGGTAAACGTGATTGCTCCGATAAAAACACCTACAAAAATTTCCACTTCATGGATGATTTTCTCTGCCCCTGTCAGGCCGGCAGGCGGGGCAAGGTCAGAATTAATGCCGATAAAAACAGCTGCCAGGCCAACAAAGGAGTGCAAGGCAGCCACCAACTGCGGCATGCCTGTCATCTCTACCCGCAGGGCAATAACCCCACCGATAACTGATCCGATAACCAGCAAAGGTACTAGGCTGGCCGTGATTGTCACCGCTGGGCCAAAGATGGTGCCAAGAACCGCAATTGCCATTCCGGAAATACCGTACCAGACGGCTCGTTTGGCACTCTCCTGGCTAGAAAGACCGCCAAGTGAGAGAATGAACAGAACGCTAGCGGCGATATAAAGAGCCGTAACAATATTTTCGCTTAACATCATAAACCTGCCTTTTTCCCTCAGCTTTTCTGGAACATGGCCAGCATGCGGCGTGTAACCATGAAGCCGCCGACGATATTAATGGTGGCGATCAGCACAGAGACTGCTGCCAGTAACCCGACCAGCCATTCTGACGTGCCAAGCTGTAGCAGCGCTCCAATAATAATAATCCCTGAAATGGCGTTAGTGACAGCCATAAGCGGTGTGTGCAGCGCATGGCTGACATTCCATATCACTTGAAAACCGACAAAACAGGACAGCGCAAATACGATAAAATGCTGCATAAAGCTAGACGGGGCAAAGGCGCCGACCAGCAGCATAAACAGCCCCCCGATAACCAGCAGGCCTGCCTGCCTGCGCCCGACAGCGCGTTCTTTTGCCAGCGCAACGGCAGCTTTTTCCTCAGCGCTCAACTCAGGTGGTGCGGACTGTGCCGCTGGTTTGCCAATAGCCTTCACTTTTGGTGGCGGCGGCGGGAAGGTGACCTTGCCCTTATGAGCGACAGTTGCGCCTCTTATTACATCATCATCCATATTGACGTTCAGCTTCCCATCCTTCTCCGGGGTCAGATCATCAAGCATATGGCGGATATTTGTTGCATAGAGGGTGGATGACTGGGCAGCCATACGGCTGGGAAAATCAGTATAGCCGACGATTTTTACGCCGTTCTTTGTTTCAATAATTTTGTCTTTTTGGGTCAGGTCACAATTACCGCCCTGTTCAGCAGCCAGGTCGACCACCACCGAGCCGGGCTTCATCAGTGCGACCATCTCCGCTGGCCATAATTTTGGGGCCGGCCGCCCGGGGATAAGGGCAGTGGTGATGACAATATCAACGTCCGGGGCCTGTTCACGGAACAGGGCCATTTCCTTTTCAATGAATTCAGGCGAGGCGGGCTTGGCGTAGCCGCCTTCACCGGAGCCGTCCTCATCAAATTCAAGCATCAGAAATTCAGCGCCCATAGATTCTATCTGTTCGGCCACTTCCGGTCGGACATCAAAGGCGCGCACAATCGCCCCCAGTGACTGGGCGGTGCCGATTGCTGCCAGACCGGCTACACCTGCCCCAATAACCAGCACCTTTGCAGGCAGAACCTTGCCAGCGGCTGTGATCTGACCGGTAAAAAAGCGGCCAAAATTATTTCCGGCCTCAATTACAGCGCGGTAGCCTGCAATATTAGCCATTGATGACAGCGCGTCCATTTTCTGCGCCCGTGAAATACGCGGGACCATATCCATTGCGATGATGGTTGCCCCGGTTTTACTGGCAGCAGCTAGCTCATCACTATTCTGGGCTGGCCAGAAAAAGCTGATAAGGGTCTTTGATTTATTCAGATAGGCAAGTTCTGTTTTTTCAGGCTTCTGCACCTTTACGATAACATCAGCATCATTCCAGAGAGCTTTGGCTGTGGCCGCCAGCTTTACACCCGCATCTTTATAGGCCTTGTCGCTGAAGCCGGCTGCCTTTCCGGCACCTTTCTGGATCAGACAGACATGGCCAAGCTTTATCAGCTTTTCAGCGCTGTCGGGTGTTAACGCAACGCGCGCCTCACCGGCGGCTTTTTCTGCAGGTGCTCCAATTTTCACATCGCCCTCCTGAACTACCAGACTTTTTGTAAGCCTGACACATTTGTTTTTTTAAACAGAACGCACAAAAACTTACTATTGCAGTGGCGCTGTTGTCATCTATTAACTTATATATCTGATAAAAAACAGGTCTATAAATTTTCCTTGTTTGTGCACTCTGTTTAGGTCATCTGTGCTGATTTTATTGGGGCCTGCTCTGATTTGGGCATGAGTTTTGCATTTTAAAGAGGACTAGGGGTCGCTCACAGTCAGGCCCGGCGGGTAAATACCCTAAGCTGTCAGATAAAGGCTGCGCAGGATCTAAAGAATGGTGCAGGGACAGATGCTGGAAAGGCTGATATCCAGAACAGACAGGTTGCAGGCCTGGCACAGCGCACGGACAAATGCCCTCTGGCTGCAGCCGCCGTCTATTACAAGTGCCTTTTTGCTACTGGTACTGGCAGCAGCTGTCATTGCTGCTGGCATGAATTATTATGTCAGAGCTGTGCAATATCAGAAATGGGAACAGCATCCCCATATTTTTTATCTGGAGGACGGTACGCCACTTTTTACCACGACTGATGCCCCTTATTTTCTAGGGCTGGCACAGGCCTTGAAACAGGATGGCTCAGACCTTGCGTTTAATGAGCGGCGGCTCTGGCCGGAAAACCGGCCTGAATATATAAAAGAGACCCGGCCAAACACAGAAGAAGAGCCTGCCCAGAGGCGCATTCGCCATATCCCGCTGTTATCTGTTCTTCTTTCAGAGCTGGCAGAAAACAGCACGGCACGCGCCCTGCTGGAGGCTGGAAATGCGCTTATCCCCATAACAGCGGCTGTAACCGCGCTTATGGTGATGTTTGCTTTCGGGGCAGCGGGGTACTGGCTAGAGGGGGCAGCAGCAGCAGCAGGAGGCGGGCTCAGCCTTGCTTATCTGCAGCGTTCAGGGGCAGGGCGGATTGATACTGACCAGCTCAATTTAGGGTTCTTTTATCTGGTTACAGGTCTGGTGATTTTGGCAGCCAGAGCGCGCAGTTTCAGGGCATCGATAGTGCTAGCAGCACTGGCCGGAACGGTGATGTGGTTTTTCGACTGGTGGTATTCAAAGCCTTTTTTTGGCTGGGCCTTTTGTATCGGGCTAGTCTGGCTCAGCCTTGTCATTCACCGTGATATCAGGCGTGTTCTGCTGCAGGCGGGGCTGTTTATTGGTTTGTCAGGGCTGGCAACAAAGGGGCTGGGTGTCAGCACAGACAGCGTTTATCTGATTGATACTATAAAAAGTGCAGATTTTATTTTTCCTAACACTCATGACACGATAACCGAAGTTAAAAGTGTTCCTTTTAATGATATATTAAAACGTATTTCAGGTTCGCTCTGGCTGGGATTATTGTCTGTTGCGGGTCTTGTTCTATGGGGGCTGCGCCATCCGGCAACCGCAATTGTCTTTGGCCCGGCAGCCGGTTTTGCGCTACTTAATTTTATTATCGGCAACCGGGCGATTTTTTATTCTGCGCCGATGCTTTGGTTTGGCCTGTCCTGGCTGGTGACAACAGCCCTCAGGGCCTTAGCACAACAGAATATACCGGCCAGACGGCAACCGGCGGTGCTGGCATTAGCAGGCCTTGCGAGCTTTGTAATCGTCTGGCTAAGCAGCCCGACACAGTTCCTGGCCGCCCCGTCCTTTGACCGTCAGACAGTCAACCATTTCAGCCGCTTAAAAGAGGCGCTACCAAAGACAGGCGTGATCGCCAGCTGGTGGGATTACGGCTATATGTCGATGTTGTTCAATAATCTGGCCACCCTGCATGATGGTGGAGCCCAGACAACGCCTGCGACTTATTTTATTGCCAATAGTCTGTTATCTGAATCACAAGAAAAGGCAGCCAGTCAGCTAAGTATTCTGGCAAATTTTGGAAAAGAGGAATTGATCGCGAGTGTTAATACCGGGATGAAACTTCCTATCGATAGTGCCAATCAAAGAGCTGACCTTTATCTGGTCCTTAGCAAGGACATGGCCAAATGGATGCCTGCAATTGCGCGTATTGGTCATTGGGATATCCGCGCCGGAGCGCCATTGCCCCTGTCCGGCGTGAAGGCCCATTATCAGCTGTATTATGAACCGCTAAGCTGTGCGCCGACAAATAAGGACTATCTGATTAACTGTACAGGGAGGAGGCTTGATCTCCGAACAGGCCGTTTTGGTGATCTGGCTGTTCTGCATGGTGCAGTAATTGCCACAGGCGGCGTACAGATTTCCAGCCAGAGATTTTCGGGGGCCAATATGCCCTTTGTCCTTCAGGCCGAAACAGGTGATAAGGGGCGTGGGATGTCATTAATTCATAAACGCTTATTTTCTTCTGTCTATAATCAGCTGTTTTATCTGAACCGGGCTGACAAACGTTATTTCACCCTTGTTTATGACGCTTATCCTGATATCAGGGTTTTCAGGGTCAGAGGCGCGGAATAAGCGGTCAGAACAAAACTGAGCCGTCCCCTTTTGAAATTAACCGTCCCGTGTCCTATATCTTTATCAGGGCGGAGAATTAAAAGGTCAGGCAATTTTCAGATGGCAGAATATGGTAATAAATCAGGTATGGGCGGACGGCTGAAACGCTATGCACAGGTCACCACCACAATGACTGGGCTGGCAGCAAGGCTAGCCGGAGAACGCTATCTGGGCGTGGAAATTGACAGGAGCAGGCATGCCGCCCAGCTGCGCAAGGCGCTTGGCGGGCTTAAGGGCCCGCTGATGAAGGTGGCGCAGATACTATCCACTATTCCGGATGCACTGCCGGCCGAATATGCAGACGAACTGGCCGGGCTTCAAGCAGATGCCCCGCCAATGGGTTGGTTGTTTGTCAGGCGGCGCATGGCAGCTGCCCTCGGCTCTGACTGGCAGTCAAAATTTGCCCAGTTTGGCCGCAGTGCTGTCTCTGCAGCCTCTTTGGGGCAGGTGCATAAAGCTGTCAGCCATGACGGCAGGCAGCTGGCGGTAAAGCTGCAATATCCTGATATGGCCTCAGCAATTGATGCCGATCTGCACCATCTGGGTATTGTCTTTCAGCTTTATGAGCGTTTTGACAAGGCCGTTTCCACAGCAGATATTCATAAAGAGCTGTCAGCACGTCTGCGTGAGGAGCTGGATTATCAGCGTGAGGCGGCCAATCTGTTGCTTTACCGGCTGATGCTAGCAGATGAGGTGAATGTAAATATCCCTGAGGTGCTGGGCGAGTTGTCAGGCCCGCAGCTGCTCAGCATGAGCTGGCTTGAAGGGCAGAAGCTGATGGCCTGGCTTAAGACAGAGCCCAGCCAGGAGTTACGCAATCGCGTGGCGATTAATATGTTCAGGGTTTGGTATGTGCCGTTTTATTATTACGGCGTTATTCACGGTGACCCGCATTTGGGCAATTATTCTATTGATGAGAAGGGCGCAATTAATCTGCTGGATTTCGGCTGTATCCGCGTGTTCAGGCCAGAATTTGTGGCTGGTGTAATTGATTTGTACAGGGCCCTGCGTGACAAAAATGCCGGTCTTGCCCGCCAGGCTTATGAACGCTGGGGCTTTGACGGTCTTGACGATGAGGCGATAGAGGTTCTCAATATCTGGGCCGGGTTTATCTATGCGCCCCTGCTGGTAGATGAAGTCCGCCCCATCCAGCAGATGCGCTCGGGTGCACAGGGGCGCGAAATCGCCGAGCGCGTGCATGAAGAGCTGAAACGTATTGGCGGTATTCGCCCGCCGCGTGAATTTGTGCTGATGGACAGGGCTGCTGTCGGGCTGGGCTCTGTATTTATGCATCTGCGCGCGGAGGTGAACTGGCATCAGCTGTTTCATGACCTGATAGATGATTTTGACGCAGATGCGCTCGCCGCCCGTCAGGCTGCTGCCTGTGCGGCAGCCGGTGTGCCATTCTCATCTGACTGAACGCCGGCCTCTGCTTCTCTGGCCGGTTGATTTAAGCGCCCTAAAGGCTTAAGAAAAGCTGAACAGGGTCAGTGCAGAATAACAGATAGGGCAGAAGCGTGATTTATCCGGTGATTTTATGCGGTGGGTCTGGGACCCGGTTATGGCCAGTATCACGCCGGTCTATGCCAAAACAATTTGTTGATTTTGGAACTGGCAGCAGCCTGTTTCAGCAGACACTGTCACGGATCACACAACGCTCTTTTGCGGCCCCTGTGATTATCACCAGTGATAATTACCGCTTTATCGCTGCCCAACAGGCAGGTGATGTCAGCGTTATGCCGCAGGCCATAA
Source organism: Alphaproteobacteria bacterium (assembly GCA_038125645.1). GTDB lineage: Bacteria > Pseudomonadota > Alphaproteobacteria > Puniceispirillales > Puniceispirillaceae > JADHLI01. The sequence goes on along the minus strand of JAYPEG010000026.1, from coordinate 21,984 downwards.
TGCTGGAGCCGGCTCCCAAAAATACCGGCCCGGCCGTGCTGGCCGCCGCCCATTATCTGTATGCAAAAGACAGGGACGCGGTATTGCTGATTATGGCCTCTGACCACTATATCCCTGACTCTGCCGGTTTTACAGAAATGGTTGAACAGGGGCTGGAGGCTGCACAGGCAGGCAATATTGTTATCTTCGGCGTGGTCCCTGACAGGCCGGAGACGGGCTATGGCTATATTGAGGTTGCTGAAGACAGCAGCGTGCGTGCCTTTCATGAAAAGCCGGACCGGGCCCGGGCAGAAGACATGCTGGCATCTGGACGGTTTTTGTGGAATGCCGGTATTTTCCTGGCAAAGGCTGATACCTTTATCAGCGCAGGAGAAATCCATGCCCCCCAGATGACAATGGCGGTGAAGGCAAGCGTTGAAAACGCATCTGCTGATCTGGATTTTCTGCGTCTTAACGAACAGGGCTGGCAGGGTGCAGAAGCGGTATCTGTTGATTATGCGCTGATGGAAAAGGCAGACAACCTCAGCGTTATTCCCTTTTCAGGTGTCTGGTCAGATTTAGGCGACTGGCTGGCGGTAAAACAAATCCATGACCAGGGCGGGGCCGGCGCTGATAAATCGGGAACAGTCACAGCCGGACGTGTGGTGCATAAAGACACCACAAACAGCCTGTTATGGTCAGCTGAAGGCGGGCCGGTGCTGGCAGCTTTAGGGCTTGATAATATTCTGGCGGTTGCGATGGGTGATGCGGTTCTGGTCACCCGCGCAGATGACGCACAGGCGGTCAAAGAGCTGGTCGCCGTCTTAAAAGAAGAAGGATACAGTGAGGCCGGGCAGCACAGACGCGATTACCGGCCCTGGGGCTGGTTTGAAAGCCTTGTTATCAGCACAGGTTATCAGGTCAAACGCCTACATGTCTATGCCGGGGGGCAGCTTTCGCTGCAGAGCCATAAATACAGATCAGAACATTGGATAGTAACGAACGGGCTGGCAACCGTTCAGATTGATGACAACAGTTTTGAACTTGCTGCCAATAAGTCCGCCTATATCAATGCCGGTCAAAAACACCGACTGTCAAACCACACCGACCAGCCTCTGACCATTATTGAGGTGCAGACAGGCTCTTATCTGGCAGAGGATGATATAGTGCGCTTTGAAGATGTTTACAGCCGGGGATAAACAGCCTCCTCTGGTATTATTTTCTTCAATCAGCTATAAATCAGGGTCAGTGGCCTCGTAGCTCATCAGGATAGAGCGCAAGATTCCTAATCTTGAGGCAGCAGGTTCGAGTCCTGCCGAGGCCACCATTTTATTTTACAGACATCAGACCATTACCGACTCTTTTATCGCAAAAACCGGCGTTCTTTTGTTATGTGACAAAGCAGGTAAGCAGAGCTTAACACCAGAAAAGGTTCAATTGGAATTCTGTATTTGGGCCCAATAATCGGACCGGTAACTGCAAGGAAATAGCCAGCTGCAAGAAAAAAGAAAATGGCGATGAGAGTAATATGTCTGTCCCCAGTGCGCAGCATAACGACGAGTCCGCAGAGCCCGGCTGCCAGAAAAAGACCAGATGACAATGTGCCAGCCACATGCAGCGAGACAAATAAAGTATTGTCAGCATCAAAAATATAGTTTGTCAGTTTTTCAGTAATGTTGCTTCCTGGCGTCATATAAAAGGAGTTATGGCTAATCGTACGAATGGCCGGGGCAAAAGCGAGGCTTGGTGATATGAGGTTCAGTATTGAGCCGATTGTCCAGGCTTTGGCAATGGCAGCGGGTCCTAGTTCTGTCAGCAGCTGCACGGCAACATCCGTCTGATAGGCACTCGCCGCAAAAGGGTTTTCAGGCAGCCTCTCCAAACCGTCTGCGGCCATCTGTCTGGCCAGCGCCTGCTTTGACCGTTCAAGCCCCTTTGTATAAGAGCCGGTGCCGGAATACTGATACACCCCAGGCACCACCCAGTTCAGGAGGTGCGTTCCGCCCTGGCTGACAAGCTTGGCAGCGCCGTAATGCTGATGATTCTGCGTAATCTGAAACGCCGGAAGGGGGGAAGAGACAAGCAGCGCGCCAAAAATACTGAAGAGCAGGCGTGCAGGGTTTTTGTTCATGAACAGGCCTGCCATCACCAGCAATACAGGCATTATAATATAGAGATAAAAGGCAGCCGGCCGGATGAGGGCGGCAAGAGCAAGCAGCAGCATGGCTGCTGCAAGCTTTATGAAATTCGCTGATTTCAGCGCGGAAACAAAGAAACTGACAGACAAGGTGAAGACAAATAAAAACAGCGTTTCAGGCAGAATAAGACCTGAGAGAATAATCATATTCAGATTCAGTGCCATCAGCAGACCGCATAGCAGCGCACCGCGCCCAAAAAACTGTTTGTAAATCATTGCTGTGATCACACAGCTGAGAGCATCTATACCGGCCTGAATAAAGATAATGACTGTTATGCTGCTTATGCCTGCATAAGAAAGGGCGGCCAGAAAGAGCGGATAGCCAGGCGTTCTGTCGCCGGCAGCTTCCGACAGCCCCGCCGATTTGAAATTTTCGGCCAGCATAAGATACATAGACGAGTCTTCTGAACCTGCAGCCGACGGATCATGAAAAAGGAAAAGATATATCAGCCTAGCGGCCAGAGCTGCGCAAAAGACTGTTATTCCTGTTCTCATCTGCTCGCCTTTTCCAGCACTACCAGAAGCCTGAAGCCGAAGAACCGGCCCAGAAATAATGACAGCGTGTCATCAATTTTCAGCAGAGGCTGCGCAAGCAGCGCTGGAATGAGGCTCCATCTCTTGAAGCCGCCAGAAAGGGGATAGACAAACAGGCTGAGATATTTTTTTGTTGTCACAGTAAAGGGCAGGGCAGCATCTGCGGCAAAGCTGTTTTTATATTTGCCGAACAGCAGCGTTGGGATGGCCTGATTAGAATCATAGGGGTCTTTGTGCGGATCAGGGCGGCATTTCGGGTCTGGCTGCCATGACATATCGACAGGCTCTTCATGGAGCCAGTTGTAAAACGGATAGCTAAGCGGTGTGATGGCAGGCTCAACCATAATAATGCGCCCGCTTGGTTTCAGAACTCTGTTCGCCTCAGCAAAGAAAATTAAGGGGCAGTCCAGATGATGAAGCACGTCAAACAGAACGATATTATCGAAACTGTTGTCATCAAGCGGCAGATCGTGAGCATCACCAACAACATCCACCTGATCAGACGCCTGAATATCAAGGCGTGTTATACTGCTTTCCGGCAGGCTGAAATTCCCTATGCCTGAGCCAATCTCAAGGGTTGCTCCAGTCAGGGCATGGGCAGCTATCTTTTGGTACAAGGACTGATAGACCGCTCTCAGGACCGGTTTTCTGCGCCAGATTTCTGAATAGCTGTCCAGCTTTGTCATATAATTTTTAGCTTTCTGTAGGCAAACACAACCATCTGCAGCAGTAAAACCCCATGGCGGAACCGTGAAATCTGGGTCTCGCCATATTCACGTGCCGCATAGCGTATAGGCACCTCAACAATTTTCAGATTCAGTTTTGCGGCCCCAAAGATCAAATCAAAATCCCCGAACGGATCAAAATCCCCGAAATAATCACGTCCGTCTTGAATTTTCATATAACTTTCCCGGGTCAGAACCTTTGTGCCGCAAAGCGTGTCAGTGTAACGCTGATTTAGAAGCCAGGTGAAGAGATATGAAAAGGTTCTGTTGGCGAGGAAGTTGAGAAAGCGCATCGCCTCAGATTCCATCGGATAGACAAGGCGGGAGCCATTTATGAACTCACCTTTGCCTGAGGCAATGGCTTCATAGAATTTTGGTAGGTCTTCAGGCGGCACTGTAAGGTCCGCATCCAAAATCATCAGAATATCCCCTCTTGCATTGGCAAAGCCTTTGCGAACAGCATCGCCCTTGCCTTTTCCGTCCTGGACAAAGAATTTTATGTCATGATGGGGATATTTTCTGATAACTCGTTTAATTTCGCCTGCTGTATCATCACTGCTGTTGCCTTCAACAAAGATGATTTCGATATCTTTGCAGAACCGGGGTATCCGCTTCACAGCATTTTCAATATTTCCGCTCTCATTCCGGCAGGGGATCAGTACCGTGGTTGAGGGACTGCGCATTTTTGCTGATTTCAGCGGACGGGCAACCAGATAATTACGAAGACAGGCGCGCCTGATAACAGGCAGGGTTCCAAAAAATTTATTTACAGGATATTCAAGCCCCCAAAGCCGTTTTGGCAGCAACTGGCGCCAATCAACTTTGACAGTTTCAAATTCTGCAAGGCTGAGGAAATTTGTCACATCTTCTGAAGACAGCCAGTTCATTTCCTTTGCGGGCATTTTCAGGGAAAGTTTTTCTGCCAGCTTTAACAGGGGCTCCCATATCCATGAATAATAACTGATGATAAGGCGGGTCTGCGTTGTGCAGAGCCTGTGCAGTGATTTCAGTGTGGTCTGGCAGTCATCCATAAACCCGATGGCATCCGACAGGATGATGATATCAAACGGCCCGTCAATACGGCGCAAAAAGTCTATATCTTCTATATCTCCCTGCAGAAAAGTCAGGGCTGGATATTTTTTTTCTGCCTGACGGGTCATTTCGGCGCTGATATCAACTCCCACTCCATAAGCAGGTGAGAGAGCAGCCAGCAAATCGCCGGTACCGGAGCCAATCTCCAGAATACGCTGTCCGGGCTGGACCAAAAAGCGCATATAGTTTCTGTCATCACTGTAGAAATAGCTGTTCTTTTCAATCCAGCTGTCACGTGTGCCTGCCAGCTGGTCATAATGGGAGATAATATTTTGTTTGCGTTCAGAATAAGCCATTACGTGTCACCATTAAGAATCTGTTTGCCTGATCTTAGGAGTATCCAGAATATAAGTCCCGGAGCGGCAATGAGTGCCAGCATAAGACCGAACAGAACAGACATGGCAAGGCTGGCTTCTGTCGCGATGCCAGCAGCGCCCAATGTTATGAGCATCAGCCCTTCACGCACGCCCCATCCGGAAATTGTCACTGGAACTGAGCTGAACAGCAGCGTTAACGGTGCAGCCCACAGAATGTGAAAAAAAGTAATTTCAACAGTCAGCGCTTTTGTCAGGATATAAACAGACAGAACAGTGATGAGATGGATACATAAAGATAAGGACCATACAGACACGCCTGTCTGGTCAGCGCGCATCAGCTGACATAAGTCAGCTGCCAGCTGCTGGAAAAACGATAAAATCCGCGATGAAAAAGAGCGGTGGATATAATGCCGGAATATAATCATGCCAAGAACAAATAAAAAACCCAGCACAAAAAGTCCAAGGAAATAATTCTGCAGCCGCATGATCACCGGCCCAGCTGTGGTCCAGGTCAGGCCGGTTGTGGTAACAACCAGAACGCACAAGCTGAGCAGACCAGTAATCCGGTCAAGAAAAACTGAGTTCACGGCATTTTTTATGTCATCAGATGTCTTGGCCAAATAATATATCCTTGCGGCATCACCGCCGAAATTTGACGGCAGAAACTGGGAAAACAAAAGCCCTATCCAGAACAGGCGCAGGGTCTGAAAATAACCTGGCCTGATCGCCTTTATCCCTAAAATCAGTTTCCAGCGATAAGCGGCAATAAAAATCTGTATGACCATAAGGCTAGTGGCGAGCATAAAATAAGACAGCACCAGAGAGCTGAGCAGGCCTTTTCGTGCTGCAGGGTCACGAGAGAGAGAGGTGG
>JAYPEG010000026.1:0-16259 GCA_038125645.1 Alphaproteobacteria bacterium | reverse complement strand
AAGAGAGATAAAAATAGAGCTCAGAATTCCGGCAGAAAGGCAGAATTTTAGAAGATATAAAAGCGGCCCCCGGGGCAGTGAAAGACGCATGATTTCAGGTTCCTGTGAGGTCTGTGCATAAAATATCTATGCTGTCTGAGCTAGGTGATGCTTGTGGGGTTCATTACCTGTTATTAAGCTTAGAGCCATATCAGCGCTCTGCAGAGGAAGACAGAGCTTCTTGTTCAGCCAGTTTTAAATCTGCTGTTGCCATTTCTGCGACCAGCTCTTTAAAAGAGGTTTTTGGTGACCAGCCCAGCTTTTGTTTTGCCTTTGCTGCATCGCCTATCAGCGTGTCCACTTCTGTCGGGCGGTAATATTGGGAATCAACAATAATAGCAGGTTTTGAGTGATCGCGTGCATTATCACCGCTGCTGAGATAGCCGCGCTCCTTCAACCCTTCGCCTTCCCAGCGCACAGCCATCTCCAAGGCTTCTGCCGCGGCAGTGATAAAATCCCTGACACTGTACTGGCTGCCAGTTGCAATCACGTAATCATCCGGCTTGTCCTGCTGCAGCATCAGCCACTGCATTTCCACATAGTCGCGTGCATGACCCCAGTCACGCATGGCATTTATATTGCCAAGTGCAAGCTGCTGCTGGAGTCCGAGTTTAATGCGTGCCAGCCCACGGGTAATTTTACGGGTGACAAAGGTCTCGCCGCGCACAGGGGATTCATGATTGAACAAAATGCCGTTACAGCCGAAGATTCCATAAGCCTCACGGTAATTGACAGTAATCCAGTGGGCATAGAGCTTGGCAACAGCATAGGGGCTGCGCGGATAAAAAGGGGTGGTTTCACGCTGCGGGGTTTCAACAACCTTGCCGTACAGCTCAGAAGTGGACGCCTGATAGAATTTTGTTTTTTTCTCAAGTCCCAGAATTCTGATTGCCTCCAGAATTCGCAAGGCTCCAAGAGCATCAGAATTGGCGGTATATTCCGGTTCTTCAAAACTGACCTGTACATGGCTTTGAGCCGCCAGATTATAAATCTCATCAGGCTGGGTCTTGCTGATTATGCGGATAAGGCTGGAGCTGTCCGTCATATCACCATGATGAAGATAAAGGCGGGTAGGCTGCTCTTTGGGATCAACATACAGATGGTCTATACGGGCGGTATTGAACAGGCTGGTCCGGCGTTTGATTCCGTGAACAACATATCCCTTATCCAGCAGAAAATCAGCCAGATAAGAGCCGTCCTGCCCGGTAATGCCTGTGATAAGGGCAACAGGCGGTTGTGCGGTCATAGTGTTTTTCCCACTTCTCTCTGCAGATCCTGATAAGTGCGTCTCAGCCCGTCCTTTAGACTGATTTTTGATGTCCATCCAAGAGCATTGAGCTGTGAGACATCAAGCAGCTTTCTGGGGGTGCCATCTGGCTTAGCATGGTCAAATTTCATCTTTCCGTCAAAACCAACCGTCTCACAGATTTCTGTGGCGAGTTCTTTTATTGATAAATCCTCTCCACAGCCGATATTCAAAGGGCTGCCAGTATAGCCGTTTTTCATCAAAAAAACAACAGCATCTGCCAGATCGTCAACATGCAGGAATTCGCGCCGTGGCCGGCCTGTCCCCCACAGGGTTATGGCCTTCTCCCCCCTTGTTTTGGCCAAATGCGCTTTCATCATCAGCGCCGGGAGAACATGGCTGGTCTGGAGATCATAATTATCATTTGGGCCATAGAGATTTGTCGGCATAACCGAAAAGAACCGTGTTCCATATTGCCGGTTGAAATATTCACAGAGTTTCAGCCCGGCTATTTTGGCAATGGCGTAGGCCTCATTTGTTTTTTCCAGAGGGCCTTTCAGGAGATATTCTTCTTTGATGGGCTGCGGACAGTCACGCGGATAGATGCAGCTTGAGCCGAAAAAACAGAGATCCAGAACAGAAAGCGCAGCAGCGGCGCTGATGACATTGTTCTGTATCTGCAGATTTTCAAGAATGAAATCTGCACCGAAACTGTCATTGGCGACAATGCCGCCCACTTTGGCGGCTGCTAGAAAAATAAAATCAGGTCTGGTTGTTTTCAAAAAATCTGAAACAGCGTTCTGACTGCGTAAATCCAGCTGCTCTCTGTCTGCATAAATCAGCTCTGTCTGCGGCTCAGTTTCCAGCCGCCGCATCAATGCTGAGCCAACCATGCCCTTGTGTCCTGCCACGTAAATTCTTTTCATTGCAAATCCGTCAAATCAGGGCATGTCCAGATATTTTCACTGTCAAAAAAAAGTGTCAGGATTAAAGGGGTTCAAACCGGACTGACTGACATGGTGTGTCAGCACACTGACTTTCTAAATCTATCAAAACCATAAACAAAAAGCCACCTAACATATTGGTGGCCTCTGATAAAAGATAATGCTAGCAGCACACGAGGTACTGGGTTTCGCAGCTTAATAGCCCTCACGCTCCATGCGTTTACGCATCAGTTTGCGCACGCGGCGGGTGGATTCAGCTTCCTCACGGGCGCGGCGCTCTGATGGCTTTTCAAAAGCGCGGCGGTTTTTCATTTCCCGAAACAGGCCTTCGCGCTGCATTTTCTTTTTCAGTACACGCAGAGCCTGATCAACATTATTATCACGTACGGCTACAAACAAAGGCTTGGCCCTCTTTCTTGCAAAACAGTTCAGCACAGGAAAAACAACATAGATTTAAAAGTGCCACGGATAGTAACATTAACATGATGCATTTGTAAAGCCGATAGTGGTTTGACGCAGTTTTTTGCCTTTTTACCTGCTTGTCTGTATGCTCAATCACAACTATAGTCTTAACCACCAACTCAAAATCAATTTTCGGCAATCTATGGGGCAGTTACGGTGTCATCATTTACTGATTCAGACATGGAAGGCAGATTCTTAAACGCGCTTGTCTGCCATCTGCCGTTTGATGGCTGGTCAGAGGCCAGTATTCAGGCAGCTGCACAAGATGCCGGAATCAGCGAAACAGAAATCAACAGGATGTTTCCTGGCGGGATTGCGGATGTTATCTCAGCTGCCAATGCGATGAATGACCGCAATATGTGTGCAGTTTTTATGGAGCGTTATGGCGCGGATTTTGATGAAATGCCCGTTCACAGGCGTATCCGTGAGATGATAATAATCCGGCTGGAATTGTTTCAGACCCAAAAGGACGTGATTCGCAGGACTATGAGCTTTATGGCCAGACCCGACATGGCGAAACTGGGCAGCCGGCTGTTATATCGCACATTGGATGCGATGTGGCGTCTGGCTGGTGACCGCTCTACAGATTTTAATTTTTACACCAAGCGGGCAACATTGGCTGCGGTTTACGGCTCTACCCTGCTGGCCTTTCTCGGTGATGACAGCCCGGACATGGCCCAAACCAAGGCGTTTCTTGACCGGCGGCTGAAGGATATCGGCACGATCCCGAAAGTAACCAGACCAGTGAAACAAATGGCAGATGCGGCTTTTTCACTGGTCAGGCGTTTTGCCTCCGGGCCACAGGGTCGCACCGGACAGTGACCTGACTGTGCTGGTGCTGCATCCCTGGCAAAACGAAACAGGCCGGCACCCGGATGGTAACTCCGCGACAATTTCTTTTGATTTTATAGGGAAAGCCCGGTCATAATATGCCAATCAAAGTACCTGATAATTTGCCGGCTCTTGAAGTTCTGTCCTCAGAGGGTGTTGATCTGATAACAGAAAATCTCGCCCTGCGTCAGGACATACGGCCCCTGCGGCTGCTGCTTCTCAATCTGATGCCAAAGAAAAAGGAAACAGAGATCCAGTTTGCGCGGCTGTTCGGCAACAGCCCGCTGCAGATTGATCTGCTGCTGATGACCACAGCAAGCTATACCCCGCGCAATACAGAGCCGGCCTATCTGCGCCGCTTTTACCGCCAGCTTGATGAAGTGCGCGATGAGTATTTTGATGCCCTCATAATGACCGGTGCGCCGGTGGAAACGCTGGCCTTTGATGATGTGCATTACTGGCAGGAACTTACCGAGATTATGGAATGGTCACGCCGCCATTGCTTCAGGCGGCTGGGTGTGTGCTGGGGCGCACAGGTGCTGATGAAATATTTTCACAATGTTGAAAAACATCAGATGGATAAAAAGCTGTTTGGGGTTTATGATCATCAGCTTCCCCCTTCACCAAGCCGCCTGATGCAGGGCTTTACCGACAGTTTCCCGATGCCGGTGTCACGCTATACCTATAATGATGAGGCAGAGATCGCTGCAGCCGGGCTCGGCATTCTTGCCCGTTCTGATACAGCCGGTGTTGGTATGGTACGCTGCCAGAAAACAGGCGATCTCTATGTTCTCAATCATCTGGAGTATGATGCCGGCACGCTGGCGGCTGAATATCAGCGTGATGTGGCTGAGGGGATGGAAACAGCGGTGCCGGCCAATTATTTTCCAGATGATGATCCAGCCCGCCAGCCAATTAACAGATGGCGCCCCTTTGCTTATCTGCTAATGACAAACTGGCTGAATGAGCTGTACCGCGGCACGCCATTTGATCTGGAATCGATGGGCAGGGATGCAGGATAACGCGCTACCCTTTTCAGCGCGGGCTGCTTATGGCCGGCAGGTTTGACAAAATTAGTAAGTGCCATATAGTAAGAGGATTCCGCCCTTGATTTTGTTCCTGGGCTGAGGGGCTTCCTTTTTTAAGGAGGCCCCCGTTTTATGAAAGATAACCATGAGAACAACAATCTATGTTGATGGTTTTAATCTCTATTATGGTTGCTTAAAGAATACAATATATAAGTGGTTGGATTTACAGGTTCTGTTTTCAAATATTCTTGAAAGCCATCATGTAATAGATAAAATCCATTATTTTACCGCAAGAATCAAAGCATCTGAATATAACCCGGAAGCGCATTTGAGGCAAAAAGTCTATCTTAACGCGCTGCAGTCACGTGGGGCAGTTCAGATTCATTATGGTCATTTACTGCGCCACAATGTGCGGTTGCCCAATGCTGACCCGCCGCCGAATACAATAGAGGTGATAAAGACAGAAGAAAAGGGATCGGACGTCAATTTATCTGTTCATCTGTTCAATGATGCGTGGAAGAAGAGATATGAATGTGCTGTTTTGGTGACTAATGACAGTGATATGGCAGAGGCTATGCGGCTTGTTAAATCAGAATTTCCGGAAATTACCATTGGTCTCATTAATCCGCACCGGCGACGGCCCGCTGTCAGCCTAGCCAATTCAGCTGATTTCAAAAGGACGTTCAGGAAGAGCCAGCTGCAGGAAGCACAATTTCCCGATCCAGTGCTTAGAATCGGAAAAAGCCCGGTTTATAAGCCAGGTTCATGGTAACAGCAATGGTCTGATTTCTGTTGTCTGCATTTTATCCAGACAAACATTCACGCCCCTATCTGCTGATATCGCACTGCCAGGTGACATGACCCATTTTGCGACCCCTGCGGGCGTCTGACTTGCCATAGAGATGGACAGATTTATTGCCGCTTGCATAGAGCGCAGCCAACCGGGATAAATCCTCACCCAGCAGATTTTCCATGATATAAACCCCCCTGGCCCTTGTCTGCCCGGGGCCCAGCCCGGCCAGCAGGCGAACCAGCTGATGGAACTGGCTGGTTTCGCACCCCTCTATTGTCCAGTGAAAGGAATTATGCGGACGCGGGGCGATTTCATTGAAAATCAGCCCGCCATCTGCCCCGACAAAGGCTTCCATTGCAAGGATGCCAAACAGGTCAACAGCCTCTGCTATGGCGGTGACCGCCTCTTCGCCCTGTTTTATCAATGCCGGGCTGATATCCGGGGCCGGGGCTGTGCTGGAAAATAATATGCCGTTTTTGTGAATATTCCTGGTCGGCGCAAAGACGCCTGTGCTGCCCTTTGCATCACGCCAGACCAGAAAGCTGAGCTCTGCTGTAAAGGGAACAAAGCTCTCTAATATGGCTTCAACCTTGCCGATATCCGCCCAAATCTGCGCGGCCATATCAGCTGTATGCGTGTCAGATGACAATCTTATCTGGCCCTTGCCGTCATAGCCGAGCTCAGTCGTCTTTAAAATTGCCTGACCGTTAAGGCGGGCCAGGCCAGCCGCCAGATCATCAGCCGAGCGCACAGGCTGATAATCGGGTGTTGTAATTCCCAGACGGCGCGCCAGATCCTTTTCGCGCAGCCGGTTCTGGGCAATATGAAGGGCCTGTGGGCCGGGTGAGACAGGGCAGAGTTTCTGCAACAGCTGCATAGTCCGGGCCGGCACATTTTCAAATTCAGAGGTTACCGCATCCAGCCCATGGGCAAAATCAAGCAGAGCGTCCTCATCATCATAAGCAGCAGTTACCGCTCTGAAGGCTACCTCTCCGGCCGGGCTGGTATCGGCATCTGGTGCAAATATATGCGCCTTTATACCCATTTCAGCGGCGGCCAGGGCCGTCATCCGTCCCAGCTGGCCTGATCCCAAAATACCAATAGCGCGTGACAGGGCTTTCATGCGTGGGGCTCGGGTGACTGGTTGACGGCCTGTGTCTGGGCCTGCCGCCATTCTATCAGCCTCTGGCGCAGGCCGCTGTCTGACAGGCTGAGAATCTGAACAGCCAGAAGGGCTGCATTTTTAGCACCGGCAGACCCGATGGCCAATGTCCCCACAGGCACCCCAGCGGGCATCTGGACGATAGACAAAAGCGAATCCATACCGTTCAGGGCCTTTGACTGCACGGGCACGCCGAGCACAGGCAGATGGGTATGCGCTGCCAGCATTCCGGGCAGATGGGCGGCCCCGCCCGCACCGGCGATGATAACCTCAATGCCGTTATCAGCAGCTGTGCGGGCAAAATCGGCCAGCCTGTCCGGCGTGCGGTGGGCAGAAATAATGCGCACTGTGCAGCTTGTATGAAGTGTTTCGAGAATATCAGCTGCCTGTTTCATGGTCGGCCAGTCAGACTGGCTGCCCATGCATATGGCAATCTTTGCTGATGCTGGCATGATCGCACTCCTTAATCCTGTGTTCCTGCCTGTGCCTAGCTGATTTTTTACCTGATGTCAGGCAATAATGTCAGGCAGCAGACGCGCATGCAGACGGCTGATCTCATCTTTCAGGTTGAGCTTTCGCTTTTTCAGCCGCTGCAGCTGCAGCTGATCAGCAACTGTGCCCTCTGACAGCCGGCCGATAACCTCGTCAAGGTCGCGGTGCTCTGAATTCAGTGCAGACAAACGCGCGCGCAAAGCTGTCAGCCGCGCATCCTCATCTTTTTCTGGATAAAGCTGTGTTATATCAGACATGGCAGTACAGGGAACCGGCCCAAAAGTCCGCAAAAGCAAAATAATGCGCGCAGTCTAGCAAATTTTTGGCCGCTTTGGCTAGGTATAATCAACATTGGCCAATGGCTATAGACATTTAGCGCAACCTGCTTAACACTGCTGATAGAATAACAGATGACTGTAATCAGCAGGAACAGAAAAAAAGAGTTTAAAGTAATGAGTGCCAGCTTTGATACATTGCGTGATGCCGCCCTTCGTGATCCACAGGCCTTCTGGGCAGAAGCCGCCAAGGATGTAAAGTGGCACAGCCCGCCAAAACAGATCCTAGATGACAGCCGCCCGCCCTTTTATAGATGGTTTGTCGGCGGCGAGATCAATGGTTGCTACAATGCTGTTGACCAGCATGTCGAGGCCGGGCACGGAAGCCGCCCTGCAATCATCTATGACAGTGGGATAACCGGCAACAAACAGACGATAAGCTATGCCCAGCTGCAGGACGAGGTTGCGCGTATGGCCGGTGTGCTCAGAAAACATGAGATCGCCTATGGTGACCGGGTGATCATTTACATGCCCATGATCCCGCAGGCGCTGGTGGCCATGCTGGCCTGTGCACGAATCGGGGCCATTCATTCAGTGGTTTTTGGCGGTTTTGCCTCTGCAGAACTTGCCAAGCGTATTGATGATGCAACACCAAAGCTGATTATTACCTCCTCCTGCGGACTTGAGCCTGGCCGGGTTGTTGCTTATAAGCCGCTTGTTGACAAGGCAATTGAGCTGTCTGGCCATAAGGTGGGGGCTGTGGTTCTGTATCAGCGCCCGCAATGCACAGCAGACATGACAGAGGGGCGTGATTTTGACTGGGATGATGAAATCAGCACGGCAAGCCCGGCCCCGCCAGTGCCGGTAAAATCAGAGGATCCGGCCTATATTCTCTATACGTCCGGCACAACAGGCACGCCCAAAGGGGTGGTGCGCCCAACCGGGGCGCATATTGTCGCGCTGAAATGGTCGATGGCAAATATATATAATTGCCAGGCCGGGGATGTTTACTGGGCGGCGTCTGATGTGGGCTGGGTTGTCGGGCATTCTTATATAGTTTATGCCCCGCTGTTTGCCGGCTGCACAACAATTCTGTTCGAGGGCAAGCCGGTCGGCACACCAGATGCCTCTACCTTCTGGCGGGTTATATCAGAACATAAGGTGCGCGCCATGTTCACCGCCCCGACAGCCATAAGGGCAATAAAAAAAGAAGACCCGGACGGCAAGATGATAAAGAATTTTGACCTGAGCGCGTTTAAATACCAGTTTCTGGCCGGCGAGCGCTGTGATCCCGATACATTGCACTGGTGCACGGACAAGCTGGGTGTTCCGGCGATTGATCATTGGTGGCAGACAGAGACCGGCTGGCCGATTGCCGCCAACTGTACGGGCATAGAATTGTTGCCGGTAAAGGCTGGTTCGGCAGGCCCCGGTGTGCCCAGCTGGGATGTACAGGTTCTTGATGAGGCTGGACATCCGGCCCCGGCAGGTCAAATCGGCTCTATTGTTGTCAGGCTGCCAATGCCGCCGGGTTCACTGCCAACATTGTGGAATAATGACCAGCGTTTTGTAGACAGTTATATGGCTGAGTTTCCGGGTTATTATGCCACAGGTGATGCCGGTTATATTGATCAGGACGGCTATGTCTTTGTTATGAGCCGGACAGATGACATCATCAATGTTGCGGGTCACAGGCTGTCCACCGGTGCGATGGAAGAGGTGCTGGCCGGTCACCGCGATGTCGCGGAATGTGCGGTTATTGGCATTAATGATGAGCTCAAGGGACAGGTGCCGCTCGGCCTCGTTGTTCTGAAATCAGGTGTTGAGCGCGCTCACAGCGATATCATTACTGAAATTATTGCCAAAGTCCGTGCAGAAATTGGCCCGGTCGCTGCGTTTAAGCAGGCGGTGGTCGTCGCAAGGCTGCCAAAGACACGTTCGGGCAAGATTCTGCGCGCAACGATGCAGAAAATCGCCAATGCAGAGACCTATCCCCTGCCGGCAACAATAGATGATCCGGCCATTCTGGATGAAATTGCAGACGCCTTTGCAAAAGCAGGGATTGTATGAATATGCCTGTCCTCTATGGGACTTCCGACAGATTGGCAACCTGTTCAGCATCCTGTTTGGGCTGGCCGCCAGCCTTTTCAATAGCAGCGTTCAGATCAGGTTGCCGGCACAGGCCCAGCATGGCCGGATGTTTGGGCTGAATATTGGCGATGTTCCAATGGGTGCGCTCCCTGATCTTTGTGATCGTGTCCTTGGTGGTGCCAATCAGGCGGCCTATCTGTGCATCAGACAGTTCTGGATGGTGCTTTACCAGCCAGGCAATGGCATCGGGCTTGTCGCCGCGTCTGGCCACCGGCACATAGCGCGGCCCTTTGGTGCGCGCGGTTGGCTGGGGCAAATTTGATTTTGCCAGCACAAGACGGGCCTCTGCATCTGCCTCACAGCGGGTGATTTCATCCTTGCTCAGCTGACCGTTCTGAATCGGGTCATAGCCCTGCATGCCGGCACCGATTTCACCGTCTGCAATGGCCTGAACCTCAAGAACATGCAGATTGCAAAAATCACCGATCTGATCAAATGTCAGGCCGGTATTGTCTATCAGCCATACAGCTGTTGCCTTTGGCATAAGAAGTTGTGTCATATCATCAGCCCCTGCTTTGTCTGTGCACGCAAGTCAAATTATGCGTATTTATTGCTGGTCAGCCCCTGGCATTGTGCATGACATCAGTGACTGGAATGTAGCCAAAGCTGTCGGGCCTGACAGTCCCTGAGCACGTTATCCTGAACTGGACTTACAGGAATCGGGCTGAACTGCCGCTGTTTAACGCCAAGATGACCGAAAAAACTACCATCTTTATAACGGTGATTGACAATTTTGCAAAGCAGACTTTTTTTTCTTAGGCTGTCAGTTGCGTGGCTGCCGGTGCAGGCCGGTGTCATAGTGCTGGACAGATAAAGAGGAGAACTGATATGAGTGATGATTTCGAAGCCCTGAGGGGGGGCGCGCTGCCCGCAGCGCTCGACAGCTGGAATATTGAGGATTTAAAGGAATATGTAAAAAATCTTGAGGCAGAGATAGAGCGCTGTCAGGCTGTTATTGCCCGCAAAACAGACTTGACCTCTGCTGCTGATGCGCTGTTTAAGAAAAGCTGAAATATTAAGTGACTGTAAATTTTAGAAGGGCTGACAATGGGGCGTTTTTCAAACAGGGTTGTTTTGGTTACAGGCGGTGTTTCCGGTATCGGGCTGGCGATTTCAACGGCTTTTGCCCAACAGGGTGCAGATTTGATTCTGGGCGGGATGATGGCGGCCAGTGCGGCTGAGACACTCTGTGCAGAGCTTGTCGCAAAGGGTGCGGTAGCTTGCCGGTTTGATGATACTGACCTGCGTGACGGGGCGGCGGCGCGTGCCTTTGTCAGCCGGGCAGAACAGAATAAGGGGGCGATTGATGTGCTGGTTAATAATGCGGGCATTCAGCATGTCGCCCCGATTGAGGATTTTCCCACTGATAAATGGGATGATATTCTTGCAGTCAATCTGAGCGCGGCTTTTCACACAACAGCCGCCGCATTGCCAGCGATGCGCGGCACAGGCTTTGGGCGCGTTGTAAATATGGCCTCTGCCCATGGCCTGGTCGCCTCTGTCCATAAATCTGCCTATGTTGCGGCAAAACACGGGATTGTCGGGCTGACAAAGGCAGTCGCACTGGAGACAGCAGACACAGATATCACCTGTAATGCGGTCTGCCCGGGCTTTGTGCTGACCCCTCTGGTTGCAGAACAGGTGCGTGCCCATCAGGAAAAAACCGGTCTTGATTTTGATAAAGCCGGTCTGGATTTAATTAAAGACAAACATCCCACCGGCCGTTTTGTAACCCAGCAGCAGATTGCCGATATGGTTCTGTTTCTGGCGGATAAAAATGCAGGCGCAATCA
Organism: Alphaproteobacteria bacterium; assembly: GCA_038125645.1. GTDB lineage: Bacteria > Pseudomonadota > Alphaproteobacteria > Puniceispirillales > Puniceispirillaceae > JADHLI01. Next base: position 5,044 of record JAYPEG010000026.1, on the reverse strand, counting down.
CCGGTACAACCATGAGCGTGGATGGCGGCTGGACAGCACAGTAGCCAGGTTTGACCATATCGTTATTTCGCGCTTTTTCCTGTTTGACTATAAATCTTAATCGCCTGAATCTTGGCTGATAACAGTCAGGCCAAAAATGTCTGGCAGGCTGCTCATCGCGCATATTTTGCGGGTAAATTTGTTTTTTTTGTGATTCTAAGAAGTGATAAGGCCAGAATGACGTATTTGGCCATATGACAGAGATTTCCGCTTTTGTGCGTGTCGCTGGGATGGCCGTTTTGCATACTGACGCATTGCGGCACAAAGGGGAGATGAAAATGGCACTGAAACCTGCATTTACAGATGTACAGATCGGTAAAGCTACATCTGGTTTTTATGAAGGGCACTCGCAGGAGATTGCTCTGCTGAGTAAAGGGATTATGGTCGCGCTGGTGATTTGGGCTCTGGTCTGGCCAGCAAATGCAAATAATATACTAGGTAGTCTGAACTGGCGGTTGCTTGAAGATTTCAATGCATTTTATATCATTGTTGTAGGACTGTTCAGCTTTTTTTTACTGGTGGTGGCTGTATTGCCACAAACAGGAAAGAGGCTGATGGGAAAGGCTGGTGAACGCCCTGAATTTTCAAATTTTTCATGGTTTTCGATGATGTTTGGTGCTGGTCTGGGTGTCGGGCTGATGGTATTTGCCACAGCAGAGCCTCTAGGCTTGTGGGGGTCTAATCCTGTTATTTTGTCAGGGGCTGCAGAGGCAAATACAGAACAGGCCCTGCAGTCCGGTTACCGCTACACGTTTTTACATTACGGCTTTCATGCCTGGGCAATTTATGTGGTTACGGGTCTGTCTCTTGCCTATTATGCCTATACCCATGATATGCCTCTGACCATACGGTCTGCGTTAACCCCGCTGTTCGGATCTGCTGTAAACTGCCTTCTGGGCCATATTATGGATGTACTTGGGGTGGTTGCAACAATTTTAGGTGTTTCGGTTACCATTGGCTTTGGTGTTTCACAGTTTATCGAAGGGATGTATGCCATCACTGGTATGGAATGGATGATGGATCTGGGAGGACAGACACCTGCACCAGGTTCTGTCGGGCTGATAGCCGGGTTGGCGGTGATTATGGGATTATCTATCATTTCGGCTGTATCTGGTGTGGGCAGGGGGGTGAAATATCTCTCTAATCTGAATCTTGTACTGTCGATTATGCTGTTGCTGACCTTTGTGATATTCGGCTCATTTTTATTGGCAATGACCACTTACGCCTCGGCCCTGACAGATTATGTCGTCCATTATATTTATCTGAGCTTTGGCGCATACTGGCCACAGTCTGCAGACAGTTTTGCTGCAAATCTGCCTCTTGCAGCGGCCTCTTTTGCCAGCGATCTGCAGTTTGGAGCAATGAATCCCTGGAGCAGTTTTGACGGGTTTGTATCCGGGCTGAGCGGGGCTGCAGCTCAATTGCCTGAAGAGGTTCTGCGCCAGGCATATGCTGCAGGAGAGCCCGGACGCCAGTTTGGCTGGCAGGCAGGATGGACAACTTTTTACTGGGCATGGTGGATTGCTTTTTCGCCCTTTGTTGTCCTGTTTCTGGCACGTATTTCCAGAGGGCGGACGGTCAGACAATTTATTTTAGGATGTGTGATAGCACCGGCACTGGTCTGTTTTGCCTGGATGACGATTTTAGGGGTTACGGCCATTGATCTTGAATTATCCGGCGGGGCAAACGGCACGATTATTGCGGCATCAAACACTGCCTAGCTGTTTGTCACACTTGATCAGATGCTGTCTGGCGGGTTTTTGAGTGTGATTACTGTTATGTGTGTGGTGCTTATCTTAACCTTTCTGGTGACTTCTGCTGATTCCGGTATTCTGGTGATGAATACGATTATGTCTGGCGGGGAACAAAGAACAGGCATCAAACACCGTATTGTCTGGGGCACTATCCTGACCTTTGTGATTGGCACGCTGCTGATAGTTGGCAGAACCACTGGCGGGGATGACCCAATGGAAGCGCTAAGAAGCGCAATGATAATCGGCGCCCTTCCGTTTACTATGCTGATGGGGTTGATGTGTATATCACTTGGCAAGGCAATGTGGCGTGACCATCTGCGGATGAAGCCGTCTTAAAGGCACAAGTGCTGATAGTATCTGGTGTGACAGCGCTGTCAGGAGGCGTCTTCGTCAGCGCTGTCATCAAAGCCGGGCAGGGGATGCATCCAGTCAGGGATATTAATATCTACCTGGCTGCCATCGCTCAGGCTGAGCCTCTCACCTTTTGTGCTCACTGCTTTTGCTGCATCCAGCCGGATGCTGGCGAGGCTGAAAGAATGCGCTCCTTCCTGTGCCACTGACCCGCAGCGTCCGACCTCTTTTTGGCCAAGCATCAGGGGGGTGTCTGTGTACAGGCGACCCGCCTGCGTTCTGACCGGAAACAGGCGGCGCTTGACCAGCCCGCGGTAATGGGTGCGCGCAGTGACTTCCTGGCCGATATAACAGCCCTTTTTAAAATCAACTGCGCCCAGTAAATGCAGGCCGGCCTCCAGCATCAGGGCACGGTTGGGGATCAGGTCATCGGCCCCCTGCGGGATGCCAAGACGGATTCTGTTCGCCTGCCAGTCTGCATCGCTGCCAGCTTTGTCTGCGCTGGCTGCGGGAACAAGACAAAAATGTCCCAGCCCGTCATGGCGCTCATCACGGCGTATCAGGCTGTTTTCTGGCAATTGGCCGGGCAGCGCTGACGGGGCTGAATGCATGCATACAAGCTCTGGGCAGGCGGTGAAATTGATTTTCCGGCGCAGACGGTAGAGGGTGAGGCGCTTTATCAGGGCCTCTGCCTGTCCGGCCTCTGTTGCCAGAAAAATCTGGCGCTGATCCCTGATGACCATCATATCAAATAATATCCGCCCCTGTGGGGAGAGCAGACAGGCGGCCCGGGCAGTCGTCTGGTCAAGGCCGGCGATATCGGCTGTAAGCAGGTCATGCAAAAAGGCTACGGGGTCATCACCTGTCAGGGCAATGACGGCCATGTCCGGGTGAAAGGCGGGCTGGGGTTCAGACATTACCCTTTTATCTTTCCATTATAGCGGGCGACATAGAAATGGCGCTTGCGTGTCCACAGGCAGCGTTTTTTTGCCGGTATGACAGCAACATAGTTTTCTTGCGGGCGCAGATCAAATGCCTGTGTGCAGCCCATATAAGAGACCAGCAGCTGATGGTTTTCTATTCTTGCTGCCCCGACCGGCCGGCGCGATACCGTGATCGCCTGTGTTGACCGCAGAAAACACTGGCCCTTTTTACTGCCTCTGCAGTCCGTTTCTGCTGAGGCAGTATTACGCAGATAGGCGATTTTCCCGCCATCGACAATGAAGCCCTCATCATCGAACATTTCGCACTCATCATCTGGCGGTGTGGTGCTGCGGGCAAACTCACAAGTGAACCAGACCCCGTCAAGTGCGGGCAGTGAGGGGCTTTCTGCTGCAGCTGCGCGCCCGGATATGCATAAAATCACCAGCAGGGCGGCAAATGCTGATGATAATATCTGGCCCAGCACCGGCAGATTTTTTAACGTTTCTGGCATCACGCTGTCTCCCTGTCTCACTAGTCTTTTTTATCTCAGCCTGTTCAGTATCCAGGCCCCAGAGCTATTCAGCATTGAAAATATGGTAACATTGCGGTCAACTGTTGGAAATTGATTATATGCGGTGCGGGTGATTAGAGCGGACAAAAAAGATGAGAAAGAACGAATACAGTGAACGCCAGAGCCTCATAGATGAGCTGCATGCCCGCCCGTTTCATGATTTTGACAATCAGGGGCGCTTTATCCGTTACATCTATCTGGTCGGGGCAGAAGAGCCGCTTATTCTCAACCATATCAGCCAAAGGCTGGCGGATAACGGGCGCAGTGCCATCAGTGGTTCTGAAAAATTACGCCGTGAGGATTTCAAGAATTTTAACTTTCGCCTTGAGCGTCACAGTGAATTTGTCTCTGTCGGTCTGATTGTCAGCGACGGGCCTGTCAAGCGCGGCCTGTCACCCAGGGCCTTTAGTGAGGCGCGTAATAAAGGGCTGCCCTTTGCGATGATAGAGGCAATGCCAGCGGTACTGTTCCATGCTGTATGGCTGGAAATCGGCGGGGCGGCACCGCCGCGGCTATCACCGCAGGTCGTGACCAGGCTGCTGGAAAGCCGCACCGCAGCATCAAACCGTATATCTGATGCCAGCGGTCAGATCCATTTCAGTTTTGATTTGGATGAAGATGGCTATTCACGGGCAATTTTCTTTGCCGGCACCCTGTCTGCGGTACGCAAGGGCAGACTGGTTCTGCGGCTGTTAGAGATGGAAAGCTATCGCATGCTCAGCCTTTTGGCGCTGCCGCTTGTCCGCCACAATATGGGCCGTCTCCACGAAATTGACACAGAGCTGGCACAGCTGACACAGCGGCTGACCGCACAGATAAACGGTGATCAGGCCACGGCCCAGGCCCTGCTGCCTGAATTATCTGCCCTGTCAGCAGAAATAGAGGCAATGAGCGCAAATACCTCTTTTAGATTATCTGCAACAAAAGCCTATAAAGAGATATTCCTCTCCCGCCTTGAAGAGTTGCGCCCAAGCCGCCTTGACGGGCATCAGGGTCTGTATGGTTTTCTTGACCGGCGAATGATGCCTGCCTTGCAGACCTGTCTTGCCTTTGAAGAGCGTCTGCAGGGCCTGTCGGCACGAATCGCGCGCGCTGGATCGCTCCTGCGTGCCCAGACAGAAACAATGATCCAGGAACAGAACCGAAATCTGCTGGCCTCAATGGATAGGCGCGCACAGGCCCAGCTGCGGCTGCAGCAGACTGTTGAGGGGCTGTCCGTGATTGCCGGAACTTACTATGGGGTGGGTCTGGTCGGCTATATGATGAAGCTGCTGCCGCAGCCGCACGCACAGATTGACAGCAACCTTGTCAAGGCGTTCTGTGTGCCAGTTATTGCCTTTCTTATATGGTGGTTTCTGCACCGAACGGGTCGGTCAGTCAAATCCCTGACAGATCAGAAATAAAC
>JAYPEG010000025.1:3500-30490 GCA_038125645.1 Alphaproteobacteria bacterium | reverse complement strand
GTCATCTTATCTTGCTTTTACCTCAAAATTTATCCCCGCTGGCAGGGGGGCAGATGAAATTATCCCGTGCTTTGGCTTGTCCTGCAAGATATGCTGCATTAGCTTTAGGTCAGGTTGGCTGGTGCTGGCAAGCATGTTTTGCCGTCCGCTCTGGCCCCGGACATCATAGGTCAGTTACAGGAAAGCTGAGTTGAGAATGCCAGAAAGCCAGAGCGCTGCCCAGAGCGCTGAAGATATAATTGATGAATTTTCCTTCTTTGATGAATGGGCTGACCGCTATCAGCACCTTATTGATCAGGGACGCAGGCTCGCCCCCATCCGCGATGAGTGGCGCACAGCTGACTATCAGCTCAAGGGCTGTCAGTCAGTGGTGTATTTTGGGGCCGAGCAGGATGCAGACGGGTATGTCCATTTCAGTGCGGCGTCAGATGCAGCGATTGTACAGGGGCTCATCGCCCTGCTGCTGCGTGTCTATTCAGGAAGGCGGCCTGACGAAATTCTTGCAACGCCGCCCGATTTTCTCAGTGCCATCGGCCTTGACAGCCATCTCTCTCCAACCCGCAAGAACGGGCTGGCAGGCATGGTTGAGGCGATCAGGCAAACAGCCCGCAAATTCAGCTAATACTTGGTTCATCTGCCCTCTGGCCCGCGTTCAGCGCGCGGCGTGCGGCCATAGACCTCGCGGTAACATTTAGAGAAATGTGAAGCAGAGACAAAGCCACAGGCAAGGGCTATCGACAAAATTGACATGGATGTCTGGCGCAGCAGATGGCGCGCGCGGGCCAGGCGCAGATTCAAATAATAGCGCGTTGGCGTTGTGCTCAGATATTTTCTGAACAGCCGCTCCAGCTGACGGGTGGACAGATGTGCCTTGCTGGCCAGCTCAGTCTGTGAATAGGGCTCTTCCAGGCCTTCTTCCATAAAGTTGACAACGGCCAGTAATTTCGGGTGCGAGACGCCAAGGCGCGCGCGCAGTTCCATGCGCTGGCGATCACTGGGATCGCGGATACGGTCATGGATAAACTGCTCAGAGACCTGTGCCGCCAGCCCGGGGCCATGAATTTGGCTGATCAGATATAAAATCATGTCAAGCGAGGCAGTCCCCCCGGAACAGGTGATACGGGTATCATCTATTTCAAACAGCTCATTGGTGATTTCCAGCAGGGGAAATTCCTCTGCCAGACCATCGATGTTTTCCCAGTGAATGGTACAGCGCCTGTCGTCAAGCAGTCCGGCGGCAGCCATCAGATAAGTGCCAGTGCAAATCGCCCCGATAATCGCCCCATTGCGGTCAAGGCGCCTTATCACATTCAATATTTCACGCGTGGCAAGGGATTTTATATCAAGACCGGAACAGGCAAACACAATCCGGCAATCCTGCAAAATCTCAGGCCCGCTGCCGCCGGCAACAACCACCCCATTGGAGGCGGAGACAGCCCCGCCGTCGGGTGTGGCAATGACCCAGCTGAACAGCTGCTCTCCTGCCATGCGGTTGGCAGCGCGCAGCGGCTCAATGGCAGAGGCAAAGGCCAGCATGGAAAAATTGGGAATGAGTAAAAAACCAACACGCAGCGGGCCCGCGCTTTTGCTGGCCTGCAACAGGCTCTTGATCCGCTCATCTTTTTTGTCTGGCTTCATGCAGCACAACAGAAAATCAGTGTCTATGCGACTGAGAATGACGCAATTTTTTTATTCCGAACAGAAAAAAACAAAGGCTCGGCGCATTTTTGTTAATCTTTGTCGTCTGGTGCAAATGCGCGGCTTGTGTTTCCGCTTTTATGGAAGGCTGAAAGCTGTGTATGCTGACAGTCGAGCACAGATAAAATTGAGAAAAAACAGCGTTGAGGCCCGAAAAATGAAGGATATTGATATTGCAAGGGCGGCCCGTCCGCTCCCCATTGCCCAGATAGCCGGAAAGCTGTCCATACCCGAAGAAGCGATAAAGCCCTATGGCCATGACAAGGCAAAAATTGACCTGCAATGGCTGGAGACGCAGAAAATACGCAAAGACGCAAAATTGATTCTGGTCACCGCGATCAACCCCACACCCGCAGGAGAGGGCAAGACAACAACAACTGTTGGCCTCGGTGACGGATTGAACAGGATTGGTAAACAGGCAGTCATGTGCCTGCGCGAGCCCTCACTTGGCCCCTGTTTTGGGATGAAGGGCGGGGCGGCCGGCGGCGGCTATGCCCAGGTGGTGCCGATGGAAGATATCAATCTGCATTTCACCGGTGATTTTCATGCCATCACCTCGGCCCATAATCTGTTATCAGCGATGATAGACAATCATATCTATTGGGGGAATGAGCAGGATATTGATTTGCGCCGCATTGTCTGGCGGCGGGTTTTGGATATGAATGACCGGGCCCTGCGCCAGACTGTGGTCTCGCTGGGCGGTGTGGCCAATGGATTTGCACGTGAATCAGGCTTTGATATCACTGTTGCGTCTGAAATCATGGCGATCCTGTGTCTGGCAACAGATATGACAGACCTTCAGGCGCGCTTGGGGGCGATTATTATTGGCTATCGCCGTGATAAATCAGCTGTCACCTGTGCTGATATTGGGGCCGACGGGGCGATGACTGTTCTGTTGAAAGAGGCGATGATGCCCAATCTGGTGCAGACGCTTGAACATAGCCCTGCTTTTATCCATGGCGGGCCCTTTGCTAATATCGCACATGGCTGTAATTCTGTCATTGCAACGAATGCGGCCCTGAAACTGTCTGAATATGTTGTCACAGAGGCGGGGTTTGGCGCTGATTTGGGGGCTGAAAAATTCTTTGATATTAAATGCCGCAAGGCTGGCCTTGCCCCTAAATGCGTTGTGCTGGTGGCCACCATCAGGGCGCTGAAAATGAATGGCGGCGTTGCAAAGGATGCAATTGGAACACAGAATATGGATGCAGTCACTAAGGGGCTGCCCAATCTGCTGCGCCATATTGAGAATATCAAGCAGTTCGGCGTGCCGGTCATTGTGGCCATCAATCATTTCATCAGCGACACACAAGCAGAGATAGAGGCGGTTCAAAAGGCGGCCGCGCGCGCCGGGGTCAAGGCCATCCTGTGCCAGCATTGGGAAAAGGGCTCTGACGGTACACAAGAGCTGGCCCGCGAGGTGGTCACAGTCTGTGAGGCAGACACAGCACAATTTGCCCCGCTTTATGAAGACAGCCTGTCACTGTTTGATAAAATCCGCACCATCGCAACGCGTATTTACCGGGCTGATGATGTGGCTGCTGACATGAAAATACGCAACCAGCTGCGCGATTGGGAGGCAGCCGGGTTTGGTCATCTGCCTGTCTGCATGGCAAAGACGCAGTATTCTTTTTCAACTGATCCTAATCTGCGCGGGGCGCCCAGTGGGCATATCGTGCCGGTAAGAGAGGTCAGGCTGTCTGCCGGGGCCGGCTTCATTGTCGTCATCTGCGGCGATATCATGACCATGCCCGGCCTACCGCGCCACCCGGCAGCAGAGGCTATCTGCCTTGATGCGGACGGCCAGATAGAGGGGCTGTTCTGATTTTTTCGCAGTTCTCTGCTTTTCAGTGGCTGACAGCATAACTGGCCTTCTGCTAGTCTGCCGGATATGAAAATCATTACACAAGAGACCATCACATCTGCTGCCAATGCCGAGATAAAGGCGCTGCGCTCATTGCATGAACGCAAATACCGCCGCCAGACCGGCTTGTTTCTGGCAGAGGGCATGCGTATCTGCCTTGATGCGCTGGAACAGGGCCATGCCCCGCACCGGCTTGTCTATGCAGCAGAGCGCTCTGACATTGCCGGCCTTGACAGGCTCAGTGCCGCCTGTCTTGCGGCTGGCGGGCGGCTGCTGCCAGTCTCACAGGCCCTGTTGGGGCGCATCAGCCGCAAGGATAACCCGCAGATGGTTATGGCGGCGTTTCATCAGACAACGGTCTCTCTGCAGCAACTCACCGCTGACCCGGATAGCTGCTGGATCGCCCTCGACAGGGTGCGCGATCCTGGCAATCTGGGCACCATTATGCGAACTGCAGATGCTGTCGGGGCGGCCGGAATTATCCTCATTGATGACTGTACTGACCCGTTTTCTGTAGAGGCGGTCAGGGCCTCTATGGGGGCTGTGTTCTCAGTCAGGCTCGCCGTCACAGACACACCCGGCTTTACCCGCTGGGCGGGCGACTGGCCCGGTGAGATCATTGGCACTGCCCTGCCTGCATCATGTGATTATCGCAAGGCTGACTGGCGGCGTCCGCTTGTTCTTCTCATGGGTAATGAACAGGCGGGCCTGACAGAAGCATTGTCCGGGCTGTGCACACAGCTGATAAGGCTGCCGATGAAAGGGCGGGCTGACAGCCTCAATCTTGCTGTTGCCACCGGCATCTGTCTGTATGAGATGAACCGGGCAGGTGAGATGTAAAAAACCCCGGACAGTACTGACCTGTCTCAGTCGTCTGCTGACCAGCGCGCATACAGGGCCTGGCCTATTGCCCGCCCTTCTGCCCCTGCTTCCATAATGGCCAACTCGCCGGCCTCAACCACCCCGCCCCGCCCTGCTAGCGCGTCCGCCAGTGCTGACTGTACGGCCAGGGTAGAGGTGCGGATGGCATAGATGGTTGTGATCATCAGCAAGGGCGTGTCTGACAGTAATGACGCACACAGCCCCAGCAACGCGCCCAGATTGTCTGTCAGCTGCCAGACCTCACCCTTGGGTCCGCGCCCGTATTTCGGCGGGTCAAGTACAATCGCATCATAGCTGCGCGCGCGTCTGGCCTCGCGCTGAACAAAGCGCAGCGCATCATCAGTGATAAAACGCACAGGTGCATTATCCAGCCCGGACAGATCACGGTTGCGGAAAGCCTGTGCCACTGCCTTTTTACTGGCGTCCAAATGGGTCACTTCTGCGCCGGCCTGTGCGGCATGCAGACTGGCCACACCTGAATAGGCAAACAGATTCAACAGGCGGGGCGCGCGCCTGTGCCTGGCTGTGAACTGGGCTATCTTATCGGCTGTCCACTGCCAGTGCGGTGACTGCTCCGGGAAAAAACCCAGATGGCGGAACGCTGTAGGCATGGCCGCAAACCTGACCTGCTCAAAGCCCATTTCCCAGCTGTCCGGCAGACCGCTGCGCAGCTGCCATTTTCCCTTATCCTCGCCGGCAGCTGTAAAGGTTCCGTCAGCAGCAGCCCATAAACTGTACGGGCCGCGCCGCTGCCACAGCGCCTGCGGTTCCGGCCGGACAAAGCTGTAGGGCCCGAACCGCTCCAGCTTTTGCCCGCCGCCGCTGTCAAGAAGTTCATAATCATCCCAGCCTGCGGCAAAAAGATTCTGTGCTGTGTTTAGTGTTAATTTCATGCTGGCTGATGATGCCCTCACTTGCCAGGCCACGCAAGAGGATTGAAAAAATTAAAAAAATATCCTATAATTCTTTTCAACTCCATTGAATAAAAGAAATCTTTGCTATGGATAAGACAATTCAGGAAAATAATTGTAAACTTGATCAGATTGACCGGCTGATACTGCAGCAGCTTCAGGATGATGCTGCCCAGCCGGTCGGTGACATAGCGCGCAAGGTTGGCCTGTCTGTCACACCCTGCTGGCGGCGGATCCAGAAAATGGAAGAGGCGGGAGTCATCAAAAAGCGTGTTGCGCTGCTTGATGGCGGGCGGTTAGGGCTTGGTATGTCTGTTTTTGTTGCCTTAAAGACTGACCAGCATAATGCTGACTGGCTGGCCACTTTCGCCCGCACTATTTCGGCCCATCCTGAAGTGGTCGAGTTTTACCGGATGAGCGGCGAGGTTGACTATCTGCTGCGGGTTGTGGTGCCGGATATGGCCGCCTATGACAGATTTTATAAAAAACTGATCTCAGAAGTGGCACTCAAGGATGTCAGCTCATCCTTTGCAATGGAAGAAATAAAATATACAACGGCCCTGCCGCTGGCCAGAGGTGACCAGAGCTGACCGGAGCTGACCGGAGCTGGGCCTATGGACGGGCAGACAGGATATCAGCAACAGGCTGTCTGCCGTCGGCGCCCATAACATGAATCTGATGCCAGAGCGCATAGAACAGCAGCCGCCATGCCAGCAGCCCGCCGCGCCTGTCTGCATCTACAATTATGCCGGCCACCATATCTGGCCTGACCAGTTCAGCCAGCCCTGGCTGGGCGGCAATAAGCGGGGCCAGCTGTCCGGCATGACCGGCAATCCATCTTCCCACAGGAACGCTGAAGCCGCGTTTGCGGGCAAAGGGGCGGGCCGCCGGCAGACGGCGCTCCAGCCAGGCTTTCAGGGCAAATTTGCCCTGCCGCCTGCGGATTTTTTCATGAAGGGGCAGATGATAGCCAAAGTCAGAAACCAGCCGGTCAACAAAGGGGGTGCGCCCCTCAAGGCTGTTATGCATCAGACATCTGTCCAGCTTAATCAGCAGATTATCTGCCAGCCATTGTGAACAATCATAGGCCTGCAGCGTTTTCAGTGCCCTGTCCTGGTCAGTCAGGCGGCAGAAAAAGGACGGCATCATGCCTGCCCGGGCATCAAGCGCGCTGGCCAGCAGCCTGGCGGGCTGCGGACGCAGAATACCTGAATTCAGTGCCGGGCCCGGGCGGGCAGAATGTTTTTGTGCGATCAGCCGCAGCCCTGCACGATACCGCCCGTAACCGGCAAAAAACTCATCCCCGCCCTCACCGACCAGAATGACTTTCACATCCTCTGCTGCCCGCTTTGCCAGCGCAAAGCTGGGCAGGATCGCATAATCTGCAACCGGCATATCCATGGCTGTTACCACTTCTCCGGCCTCGGCAAAAAACCGCTTCTCATCATAGCTGACATCAATAAACTCTGCACCGGTCAGACCGGCCAGCTCCCGTGCCAGCGCGCTCTCATCCGCTACAGACCGGCTGTCAAAGCGGGCTGTATAGGCATGCAGGTGCGCGACATGCTGATGCGGGGCGTCTTTGTGCAGGCGTGACATGAGATAAAGCAGGCTGGCTGAATCAACGCCGCCGGATAAAAACATGCCAAAGGGGACATCTGACATTTGATGAGCCTGCACACTCTCATAAAGGATGTTTTCAAGCTGTTCGGGGTCACTCTGCCAGCCGGGCGGATGAGCGGGCAGGGCAGGCATATATGCAGCTTTGTGAATCCTGCCGCCCTTAATGGTCAGACAGCCCCCGCCGGGAACGGCTGTGATATCAGCAAAGGCAGTGCGCCCGCCGCCTATATACTGCTTGTCAAGAACAAAGGCACCGGCCAGCGCATCCGGTGCGCCGGGCTGTTTCTGAATCGCCCGCAATGCCGGTATTTCTGAGGCAAAATAAAGCCCGCTGTCATCCTCAAAATAATAGAGCGGCTTGATCCCGAACGGGTCACGCAAAAGACAGCCCTCATCCCTGTCCGACCGATACAGGGCAGCGGCATACATGCCGCGCAGACTGTGCGCCATATCAGTACCGTGCCGCAGCCACAGAGGCAGCAGAACCTCACAGTCTGACTGGCTGGCAAAGGCGGTGTCTGCCAGCTCTGTGCCGCGCAGCTGCTGATGATTATAAATTTCACCATTGGCGGCCAGCATTATCTCTGCTGTGTCCTTCTGGCGCACAAAGGGCTGGGCCCCGCCGGCAATATCGACGATTGCAAGGCGTGTCTGAACAAACCCCGCCCGGCCTGTCACATGGCTGTGCGTGCCGTCCGGGCCCCTGTGGGCCAGTTTCCTGCCCATAATATCAAGACAGCCGGCAATCGCGACCTTGCCCGGTTTTAAAAAATAGCCCGCAATACCACACATCTCACCTGACCCCGTCCAGAAAGGCCAGCCAGTTCGCCGTTACCGCCCGGCGCGTGAATCTTTGCTGCCATAATTTAAATCCCGCAGCTGCCAGCTGTTCGCGCGCGCGCCTGTCTGCTGCCAGCTGGCCGATAGCATCTGACAACGCTCTCACATCATCAACAGGCACCAACAGACCCGTCTCATCCGGTGCTATCAATTCGCAAGCCCCCTTTGATGCTGTAGCGATAACCGGGGTTTCAGTGGCAAAGGCTTCTGCAATGACATTGCCAAAGGGCTCATGGCGCGAGGGGCAGACAAATATATCAGCAGCGCGGATAACAGCCTGTGGCTGCTCCTGCCAGCCAAGAAAGGCAATACGCCCGGCAAGGCCGCATGTTTCTGCCAGCTCTTTAAGGGCGGCCGCCTCCGGCCCGTCACCAGCCAGCAGCAAAAACATATCTTTATGTGGCACAAGGGCCTTAATCAGCGTGTCAAATCCTTTGTTGACATGCAGCCGTCCCAATGCAGCCAGCACCAGCCTGTCCCCTGCCTGCTGCGGGCGGGCCAGCGGGGTAATATCTTTGCCGTCGGGAACAAAATTTGCCTGATAATGGGTGCGTGCGGCCGGCCAGCCGGCAGCGATCAGGTAATCAGCAATGCCCTTGGTATTGGCTACCAGCCAGTCACAATTGCGGTAATATTTCAGATCATAAAAGCCGCCCAGCCGCCCAATATGCGGCCTTGCGGTTCTGGGCATAAAGGCTGTCGCCCGGTTCATCCAGCTCAATATAATGTCAGCGTCAAAGCTGCGGATCATTTTATTTATTCTGCTGCGCTCAAAGAACCGCAGGGGCGGATGATAGCCGCTCTGCTGCAGCTCAAGCCCTGCCTCTTCAAGGCGATTCCATCTGTCCCCATGCGGCTTGATGCACAGCCTCTGCTCCAGCCCTGCCTCATGAAACGCAATGGCTAGCCGTTCAAAAAACAGCTCTGCCCCGCCGTGACGGGCACCGGCCATAGCCTGAAACAGTCTGAAATTAGATGGCGGGTTAACAGTCATGCCAGCACACTACAAGCAAAGCAGAACAAAGGCAAAACAACAAAAGGCATTTGGCGGCTAAAGCTGCAGATAGACAGCCTTGACCTCTGTATAGGCCTCAAATGCATAGACAGACCCCTCACGTCCGAAGCCGGATTGCTTGCTGCCGCCAAAGGGCAGGCCGGGCGGGATGATATTATAGCTGTTTATCCAGATATTGCCGGCCTCCAGCTGGTCTGCCACCCTGTGGGCACGGCCCAGATCGCAGGTCATAATCCCCGCACCCAGCCCATAGGGCGTGCTGTTGGCCCGGCGCACTGCCTCATCCTCGTCACTGAATGTCAGAACAGACATAACCGGCCCGAAAATTTCCTCGCGCACACAGGCCATATCATCGCGGCAGCCGGTCAGAATCGTCGGGGCGATAAAAAACCCGCCTTCATATCCTTTTGGCTTTACCTGCACGCCGCCGGCAGCCACTGCCGCGCCGGCATTGCGCGCATCCTCAATATGCGCCAAAACGCCCTGCATATGGGCCCTAGAAATCATCGCGCCTATCTGGCTGGTCGCTGCCATTGGATCGCCGACAGTCATTTTCCTGGTTTTTTCAACCAGAGCGGCGATAAAATCATCCGCGACCGTCTCCTGCACAAAGACACGTGTGGCGTTGGAACAAACTTCACCGGCTGTATAGAAATTTGCATCCAATGCCGTTTGGACAGCCAGATCAAAATCACAGTCATCAAAGACCAGCAACGGGGCTTTACCGCCCAGCTCAAGGGTTATTTTCTTTAATGTATGGGCAGACTGGGCCATGATCAGCCGTCCTGTATCCACCCCGCCGGTAAGTGATATTTTAGCAATGCCGGGATGCGCGCAGATGGCCTGGCCAATCTCATGGTCGCCATGCAGCACCTGAAACAGACCATCAGGCAGGCCCGCCTGCGCGAACAGTTCAGCCAGCGCGTTGGCTGTCAGCGGCGTTTCTTCAGACGGTTTCAGGATAAAGGCATTTCCGGCCGCCAGCGCAGGCGCTGCTTTCCAGCAGGCCACCTGAACAGGATAGTTCCAGGCCCCGATACCTGCACACACCCCCAGCGGCACCCGCATCGTATAGCCCATGGCCCCGGGCCATTTATGGGCGGTGCCGTGATAGGTTGTGCTGAGCGCGGCAAAAAATTCAAATGCCTCTGCCCCGGATGGTACATCAGCGCTCACCGCCTCCTGATAGAGTTTGCCGACATCACGCACCTCAAGGGCTGATAATGGCTCATTATTTTCTGTTAACAGGCGGGCAATCTGACCCAGAATGCGTCCGCGCTCAAAGCCGGCAAGGGCGGCCCATTTTTTCTGCGCTTCCGCAGCATGGCTGACCGCCTCATCCAGCATTTCGCTGGTGGCGGGCTGGACTTTGGCGATCACCTCACCGCTGGCGGGATAGAGTTTGTCAAAGGGCGGCAGCGGGCTTTCTGCCTCACGGCCATTGATGACAGAACAGACAGTTTTCACAGCCATTTTCATTCCCCCTCAGCCACAGCGCTGCCCAGCGGGCATTTACCGCCCCTATTCTGGGCCTGCATCTCACAATAAATCAAGTCAATGGGCAAAGAAGATGTCTTTTCAATGCGGTGTCATTTGCCATTGGACAGAAAGACGGGTTGCGCTAGGCTGAAACAGTCTGACTGCAGGTCACACAGCCAGCCCTTTTTTTCTTTGGTGCCTGCAAGTTGAAATATTACTTGGTTATAAGGAGAAATGAAAATGGCCGCTTATTGGATTGTTCGGGTCAATGTGATTGATGCTGACAGGCTGACAGCCTATGCCCCGTTGGCTGCAAAGGCTGTTGAGACATATGGCGGTCGGTATCTGGCCCGCGGCGGCGCGCATGAAACCACTGAAGGGGCTGAGTATGCCCGCAATGTGATCGTTGAATGGCCGGATATGCAGACCGCACAGAAAGCCTATCACAGCCCTGAATACAGCCATGCAAAACAGGTGCTTGCAGACGGGGCCGACCGGCTGTTTGTAATTACAGACGGTCTTTAGGCACGGCTGCGCGACAGGATCAGCCAGACAAGAGCTGAGCCCGCCCCCATGGATATGATAGCTGCGGCCCATGCGGCCGGGCGTGTCTCACCGCCCGCAATATCCAGAACAAACCCGGCGACTGGCGCGCCCAGGGCCCCGCCGCCAAAGCCAATAATTGAATGTACTGCCAGTAACGCGCCGCGGTCATCCTCGCCTGCGCTTGCTACCGTGCCGGCTGTGAGCGAGGCTGAATCCAGCATGATCGTAACATTATAGGCAAAGGCAAAACACAGCATCACATAGAAATTTATCAACCCGGCGAGGCTGAACATAACCGCTGTGGCAAAGGATAACAGACCAACGCGGGAAATCAGGCGTGCACGCTCAACGCGCAGGCATAGATGCGCGCCCGCGATAGAGGCCAGCATACCGACCATGGCAAAGGCAGACACAAGAGCCGCCAGGGCAGTGGTATCAAGGCCGGTGTCATAATATGCCGCGGCAAAGACAAAATAAGCAAACAGCCAGCCGCGATAGGCAAACAGCTCAAAACTGTGTGCGCCATAGGAAAAAATATAGCCAAGCGCTGCCCTGTTCACAAAGGCGGGCCGAAAATCAAGCGGGTGGCGCTTTGCTGTCATCTGTTGCTGGGCCGGGGGGTGCGGGCGGACAGACAAAGCCACCATTATCAGCGGCAGCAGGCTGCACAGGCCAGCCAGCTGAAAGGCGATATGCCAATCGGTACGCGCATACACCCAGCCCATCAGCAGAAAAGAAAAGCCAGTGCCCACCCCAAAGGCAGAGGTGTAATAAGGCAACAGACGGATACGCGCATCATGGTCAAGCCGGGCATTGAGTATCTGCAGCCCCGGCATATAGGTTCCAGCAAGTCCGGCCCCGACCAATGCCCAGCTCAGCGCCGCCGACCAGAAGCCAGCAGCAAAAAAGGCAAAGCAGAATGCACCAGCCGCGCCGACAAGGCTTGAGAATATATAAATATATTTTGCATCCACCCGGTCAGTCAGCCCGACCAGAATCGGTGTGGCACAGACATAGCCAATAAAATAGGCCCCGCTGATCCAGCCGGCTGAGAAATTGGATAGCTGCCAGAGGGGCTGCAGCTCCACTAGAAAGAGCGGCCAGGCAGCAAAGCTGGCCATACTCAGTATTTCTGCGGCACAGACAAGCACAAGCAGACGTGTTGGGGTGCGGGTAAGCTGATATAACATATTGACGGTGCGGAAAATTTCCTCGTATCTTCTGATACAGAATAAAGTCTCTTCCAAAATCTGTATATCAAATAATAGTTTTGTGCTTTCTCATGTCTGTTTCTGTGGCAACATTATCTGTCTTTAATATACTTATCCGGCTCAAGGTTGGTCTGGCAGTTTTATGCTGGGGAGTGGCTTTGCCTCTGTTACTGATCCCCTCAGCACCTGAAGCGCTGATAGAAGCGGCGCTTCTTTTGTTTCTGTGTGTTCTGGTACTCTCGCTGCTGCGGATCAGGCTGCAGTCTGCTGTGATCCTGACAGCATTGCTGGTCATCGGGGCGGTGATACTGCCTGACTGGCCGGACTGGGAACATCTGCGTCATACAGGCTCATTTGTGCTGATTTTCGCGTGTCTTATGCCGACACTGGGACTGATGCGCGCTACTGCTATGACCATGCCATCTGTCTGGCGCACCCAGGACAGGCTGGAAGCCCTGTCGCCTGCCCACTCTGCCTCTGGCCTGCAGCTGGCCAGTCATGTGCTGGGTGCGATTGTAAATATTGGGGCCTTTGCCTTTGTTGCTGCCTCGCTGCCGCAGCGCGCAGATGAAAGGCGCCGCCTGGTTGCGGCAGAAGCAGCCCTGCGCGGAATGAATGCGGCGGTGCTCTGGTCGCCCTTTTTTATTGCCTTTGCGGTTGCCGGTGTTTATCTGCCGCCCGGATTTGCTGCCGGGGCGATTGGGCTTGGGCTGATAAATGCGCTTTTGTTTTTCATTGTCACCTCTGCCCTTGCGGCCCCGTCCGGTGCACGCTTTGCCCTGCTGCAGTCAGTGGCCCCGCTGGGGCCGGTTGCAACGCGCCTGTTTCTTGCAGTGGGGTGCGTGGTTGTCATGTCACTGCTCACGGGTCTTACCGCGCTTTATGCGATTGTCACAACAATGCCTTTGTTATGTCTTGTCCAGATGTGGCGCCGCCCGGACGCGGCTGGCCGGATTCTTCAGAATTTTCTGAATATGCAGAAGAACAGCGGTGAGGAGCTGCTGATCATCTCTGTGTCCATGTTCATCTCCTCTCTTGCCGGCACCACGCCGTCAATCACAGCCCTGCTGTCTGGTCTTTTCGGCGAGAGTCCGCAAATCTGGGTGATGATCTGGTCATTGCCGGTGATTGTCTGGGCAGGCTCGCTTGGCGGTGTTCATCCGGTGATATCTTCTGCCCCCCTTCTGGCCTTTTTTGCCCCAGCGCTGAGTGTCTATGATGCGGTGTTTGTGGCACAGGCCCATATGATCGGCTGGAGCACAGGCACCCTGACCTCATTCTCATCATTATCTGTCGTGACCGTGGCTGAACAGTTCAGGCTGCGCACGCCCTCATTATGTTTTGGCCATAATCTGCTGGCCTCTGGCGGGCTGGCTTTTTTGGGCGGGGGCTTCTGCGCCTTTCTTCATGAATATTTGCCGTTGATATTTACTGCCGGATAAAAAGAAAGCCGGCAGCAGCCGGCTTGTCTTAACAAAATCCATTTTTAACTTCTGCACAGCTGTTCAGCCGCCGAGGAACAGCCGGCCGACATCAGGGTTCTTCAGCAGCCTGTCACCGTCATCGGCCATTGCCGTTTCTCCTGACACCAGCACATAGCCGATATCAGCAAAGGACAGACCCTTTTTGGCATTCTGTTCAACCATGATGATTGTCTTGCCATCGCGCCTTTGCAGGTCATCAAGAATTTCAAACACCATGTCAATAAAGCGCGGCTCAAGCCCGATAGAGGGTTCATCCACCAGCAGCACATCCGGGTTCATCACCAGGGCACGGCTGATCTCAAGCAGCCGGCGCTCACCGCCGGACAGAACACCGGCGGGTTTGTCTCGCCGCTCGGCAAGGCGGCCGTATTTGTCAAACACCATCTCAGCTGCGGCTTTCGCTTCTGCCGGACGGTTTTTAAGGAATCCGCCCATCAGCAGATTTTCTTCAACGGTCATTTGCGGGAACACAGATTTATCCTGCAGGATATAAGCTATTCCTGCCTCTGCCAGCTTCTGTGACGGGGTCAGATTGGTTATATCCTTGCCATTGATAGTAATGTTGCCGGAAAAAATATTGGTAAAGCCAAAAATAGAATGCAGCACCGTTGATTTTCCTGCACCGTTCGGCCCGATAAGGCACAGTGACTGTCCCTTGCCGACCTCCAGCGAGAATTCATGCAGGATTTCCATCTTTCCGTAACCGGCACGCAGATTGCTGATGGTCAGAAATGATTTGTTTTTTGCCAGTTTCGCCAGCTTGCTGTGCGAGGGAGCGTTGGCTGCGATAGAGGCCGCTTCCTTTGCTACCTGGTCAACGGACATAACCACATCGACGCTGCCCATACCATAGCCTGATACGGCCTTTTTACCCCTGACTGCTGTTTTTGCCGGGCTGGCTTTCTTTGCTGCCGGTGCCTTGCCTGCTGCCTTTACAGCCTTTTTTGGTACGGCGCCCTTAACGCTCTTTTTGGCAGTGGCTGTCTTTGCTGCAGCTTTTTTTGCAACGGTTTTCCCGGCAGCGCCCTTGGCTGACTTTGCCGTTGTCTTTTTTGGTGCCTTTGCCATTAATGTCCTCCCAGATAGGCGTCAATAACGCGCTTATCATTTTGCAGATCAGCCGGCTTGCCGTCAGCAAGCATGCGGCCGTTTGACAGACAATAAATATGTTCTGCCAGATTCATGATCACACGCATATTATGCTCGATAACGCACAGTGTAATGCCAAGATCCTCATTAGCCTTGCGCAGACGGTCAATCAGCCCGTTAATCAATGTCGGATTGATACCGGCAGTCGGCTCATCGAGCAGCAGAACCTTTGGCTCATTCATCAGGGCCATCGCAAATTCCAGCAATTTCTGCTGGCCAAAGGACAGATCGCCTGAAATCAGGTTGCGCTTTGAATAAAGCCCGACAAATTCCAGCAGATGCTCTGCCTTGTCCTTTATCTCGCCCCGGCGGCTGGCGAACAGATCAAAAAATGAGCCGTCACGGTGCGAGACTGAAATCTGCATATTGTCCACACAATTCATCTTTGTATAGATGCGTGTCTGCTGGAAGGTTCGCAGCAGGCCAAGGCGGGCAATGTCGCCAACGCGCAGATGCGATATCTCGCGGTTGTCAAACACAATGGAACCGCCATCGACCGGATGATAGCCGACAATGGAATTGAACAATGTTGTCTTGCCACAGCCGTTCGGCCCGATAATGCCGGTAATAGAGCCCTGCCTGACCCGCATGGAGATATCGACATTTGCCTTTACCCCCCCATAGGATTTGGAGACATTCTCAACTTTAATGATATCACTCATGGTTTCAGGCCCCTGCTTTCGCGTCTGCGTCATCACGGTCGGACGTATCGACAGTGATACCGAATTTTTCTGGATAGCGTGTCTGCAGCCAGCCCATGATTCCCTGCTGGAAATAGACAATATTGATGATCAGGATAAGGCCGAGCGCGACCCACTGCCATCCCAGAAGATACGTCCAGGTAGCCTCTTTTATCACATGGAACAAAAAAGCGCCGAGCACTGGGCCCCACAAGGTGCCCTTGCCGCCCAGAAGCGCCATCGCCACCATAAATATTCCAAATGTAGGTGCTGGAAACGCAACTTCCACAGGCTCAATGAAACCAACCATATTGCCAAACACAGCCCCTATCATTCCCATGAAAAGAGCCGCACTGCCCCAACCAACCTGCTTATAGACAAGCGTTGGAATACCCATCGCCTCCGCCTTGTCCTCATCATCGCGGATAGCATTGATAGCCAGTCCGAACTGGGTTGAATAAAGCCAGCGCAACAGAATATGCGCCAGCGCTGCCAACACAAAACACAGCCCGTAGAAAAACACTGACCTGACCTCAATATCACCAGGGAAGAACGGCATTGAAATACCCGCACCGCCGCCGATATAGTCAATGGTTCCGGTCAGCTGTCCGGCCGCAACCGCAAGACCCAGCGTGCCGATAGCAAAATAAGGCCCGCGCAGTCCAAACATAAACAGGCTGAAAAACAGCGACAAAATCAGCGCCCCTATACCACCGCCGACAATGCCCAGCGCTAGACCGGTAAAATACTGCTCATCTGTGAATTCAGGCTTTATCGCCCCGAATGATGCCGTATATTCAGCCACATCATAGAACATCGCAATCTGGATGATGGCAGAAATATACATGCCGGCACCGAAAAAGGTTATATTGCCGAGCGAATTATATCCCATCTGGCCGCCAAGCGTGTCCCAGGTGGATGCCATCAAAATCATGACCCATAACACAGCCATCTGCTGGGTATATTCTGGAAAGATAAGCGGCCCGGCAACTGCCGAGACCACAATACCGATATAAAGTAACAGTGTATTAGAACTCATTATCTTACAACCTGTCTGTTGCGGCGCATCTGAATCTGACGCCAGATAAGAACAGTCAGCAGCATAACAACTGCTGCCGCCACCTGATATTCAGCACCAAGAATGATGCCTGTATATTGCTCGATAAGCCCGAGCCCGAAACCGGTGCCGATAACGGCCGGCAAATTGCCAAGGCCGGCGGCGGTAACAATCGCAAAAGAGCGCACAGAATAAACAATGCCATAGAAAGGCTGGATAACCCAGATAACCGAAACCAGCACACCGGCTGCCCCGCAGATGGCTGCGTTCAGCGCAAAGGTGAAGGCATAGATACGATTCGTGTCAATGCCCAACACGCGGGCCGCACGCGGATCCTGAGCTGTGGCACGGATGGCCTGACCTGTGCGCGATGTTTTCATGAAAATCACAACGACCAGGGCAAGGCCGGCTGCCAGACCAAGGGAAACCAGCTTGACTGCCGGGATAGTGACAAAGCCGTCAAAGGCGTCATAAACCGGCAGGTGAGAATCAATAATCTGAACCTCAGGGCCGTAAATCAGATTAAGAACCTGCTGCATCAGCAAGGACAGGCCAAAAGTTGCCAAAAGGGAGACAAACATATCCTGGTCGATGACGCGTTTGATAATCGCCAGATACACAACCCAGCCATACATAAACATAAAGGCGATAACAATCGGCAGCGCAAGCAGCGGATGTATGCCCATCTGATGCATTGAAAAGGCCAGATAACCCCCCATTATGATGAAGTCACCCTGTGCCAGATTTTTAACGTTCATAACGCCCCAGACCAGCGCCAGACCATAGGCGCCCAGTGCAAAGACAGCACCGATGAAAACACCCTCCAGAATCATCTGGACATTCATTACAGGTGCCCAGACGAATAAAAGCATGAGATTATCTAACATTGTTCCCTCTGATGTTATCCCTCACCTCTGCCCTGTTCAGCGCAGATAAAAACGATGGATTTTTTTTTGGGTTCTTTTAAGTGAATAGGGAAGCATTTCTGCTTCCCTATTATTTGTTTTAGCTGCAGCGCAGGATTTAATAGGCAACCTTGCGCGGATAGCTCATATCGCTCACAGCAACGCCGTTAACAACCTCACCTGTTGCGGATACAGGCTTATATTCAAAGCCGCCGTCAGTGATGTTGATCTGGCGAAGGAACATCGGCTTGGCAATATTGTTGCCAGCCTCAGAGAATTTGATGTCGCCGTAGAATGTTTCCAGTTCAGTTGCTGACAGCGCGTCACGCAGCTCTTTTGTGTCAAAGCTGTTGGCCCGCTCAAATGCGTCTTTCCAAACCAGAACAGCTGCGGATGCCTGAACCAGCTGATAGGGGATTTCCTTGTAATGTTCTGAATATTCAGCTGTCACATTGACATTATACTCAGCAGCTGAGCCAAACAGATCATCGCCCTTGTTGATGGTGTCAACCCACTGGGTCGGGCACAGAACGCCCTGAGCAGCCTTTGGGAATTTTTCCTGAATCTTGGCTGCCTCACAATGTGTCATTGCGATAATCGGCACGTTGATCCGCATTTCCTCAATCTGACGCGCGGCTGTAGCGGCCCCTTTTGAGTGGCCGGATACGAGAAGAACATCAGGGCGCAGCGCCTTTGTCTTTGTAAGCGTGGCAGACATGTCAGACAAATCAGCTGGCAGCTTGTCATCAATAACAACCTGCATGCCATATTCTTTGATTTTGTCCAGAACGCCCTCGCGCACGTCAAGTGAAAACGGGTCGTTCTCAAATGCCATGGCAATGCGCACAGAACCCGGATTCTGGAAGTTTTTCTTCTTCTGGGCAGCGGCGAGATCAATCACAGATGAAAGATACTGCTCTGATGTAGACAGAACAGCAAAGGCATATTTATAGCCTTGTGTGAACAGTGAGCGTGATGCGCCCTCTGCCTCAACCATCGGTACGCCGAATTTCTCTGACACGGGCAGCACAGCCTTTGTCAGGCCAGAACCATAGGGCCCGAGCATATATTGCACGCCATCTTGCTGGATCAGACGCTCAACCAGCTGGGCTGCACGTGCTGGAGTTGACTCATCATCATAATATTGTACAGCCAGCTTGTATGACTTGCCGCCGACATTCACGCCGCCGGCATCATTGATCACTTTTACAGCATAGTCATAGCCACGCTGTGTATGCAGACCGTTTGTTGCATATTTTCCGGTCAGTGATATGGCAGACCCCAGAACAATGGTGTCACCGTCCACTTTTGCAAATGCTGGTACAGCAACGCTGGTTGCCAGTGCTACACCCGCAGCAATCGCCAACGCATTAAATTTCATAATTTCCTCCACAGATGAAATTTTTCAAGGATGTCTATTATCTAGCATCCTGTGCTGATTTGAAAAGGATTAAATGTGCTGATGCCGAAAATTTCTTTTTCCATTATGGAAACAATGACAGAAAAACTTCAGCCCCAGAGATGTCCGTCCAGCAGCACCAGCAAAATAGAGCCAGTCAGTAGACAAAGGGCTGCCAGTTCAATGCGCGAAATTTTTTCTTTGAAAATCAGCACGGAGATTCCAAGGGTTATCAGCAGCTCTACCTGGCCAACAGCCCGCACAGAGGCGACATTTTCCAGCGAAAAGGCCGTAAACCAGCAAGCTGTGGCAATCGCCCCGAACAGGCCGACCGGCCAGGCCCGGCGCCAGTGGATAAATGAGTTGACCAGCGCGCCGCGGGCAAACACCATCATCACAGCGCCCATCACAGCGCTCTGCAAAAGAACAGAGGTCGCAGCCGACATAGAGGCCCGCACCAGCACATCGCCCGTTTGCAGCGCGTCTGTTGCTGCTCTGAAGCTGACTGTCGACAATCCCAGAAACGCCCCTGTTGCAAGGCCTGTAAGGCTCGGCAGAGAGCCCAGCGATTTAACCAGCCCCATAACACCAAGCTGTGATTTATGGAAGGACAGCATCAAAATAGCCAGCAGCCCGATAGCGATAGCCAGACCAATCTGAAAGCTGACCACCTCGCCTATGATGACCGCCTCGAACACAGCTGCCTGCAGCACTTCAGTTTTTGAAAAAGCTGTGCCGGCGGCAAAATTACGGTGATTGAACAGGGTGATCAGCAAAAAGGTGAAAATCACCTGCATCAGGCCACCGATACTGACCCAGACCCAGAATTCTGCAGTGGTGCGGGGCAGGGCCTGTCCAGTTGCCTGCATAACAGCCACCAGCCACAATACGGCAAAGGGCAGGGCATAGGAAAAGCGGATATAGCTGGCCCCGAAATCACCGATGGCGGCCTTCATCTGTCTCTGTCCGGCAGAGCGCAGTGTCTGGGCAGTGGCCGCCAGCAGAGTAATAAGAATCCAGATTTCCATTGTGTATGTGACTCCCGCCCTTAATCTGTGCTCAGACCGGAATGTCGCCTTTGAGAGTGATCCGGTGCAAAAGACGTCTATGACCATGATAATCATTGACCGGATAATGTAGTACACATCTGTTGTCCCACAGTGCCAGATCGCCGGCCTGCCAGACATGCCGGCAGCGGAATTCCTCGGTGATCTGATGGGTGTGCAGATAGGCCAGCAGGGGCTGGCTTTCAGCCTCGCTCCAGCCCTCAAAGGCAAAGCTGTGGCCAGGGCTGATGTAAAGGGATTTTCTGCCTGTCTCAGGATGCGTGCGTATAACAGGATGGCAGCCAACAAGGCTGGCTCTGTCAACTGCGCGCCCGGTTTCAGCAATCCTTGCTGACCGTGTCGCCTCCGTGTCCTTGTTGTCAGAGCGCGATATCAGGCGCAGGCCCACCAGCGCTGCTTTCAGCCCTTCTGAGAGCTGGTCATAGGCAAGGTACTGATTAGCGAACAGCGTATCCCCACCGACCGGCGGTAACTCAAGCGCATAGAGCATGGTCGCCTTCGGTGGGCAGGGCTGATAAGCAGTGTCGGTATGCCAGATACCGCCAAAATTTTTCTCTTCTGTCTCTCGTTTCAGCACCGGGGTGATCTCAGGGCAGCCCTTAAGCCCCTCTAGGAAGGGATAAATATCAGGCTCACCAAAACAGCGTGCCACTTCCAGCTGCTGCTGTGGTGTCAAGGTCTGGCCGCGGATTACAATCACCTGATACTGCAGCCACAGTCTGCGCAGTTCAGCAGCCAGCGCATCTGAGAGATTGCCGCTGAGATCAATATCGCTTATGAGCGCGCCCGTCGAAGGGCTGATGGGGGTGACCTGCATGGCTGGAAAACTCTTATAAAATAAAAGGGCAGCGTTGATTCTAATAGATTAGTGATGAGGCTATTGTTTAACCGACCGCAGTGAAAAGCAAGGCCCTTTTTTACTGACTGCCCAGCTTCTGCCAGTTCGGTAAAAAGCCCCTGCGGACAAATAGACAGAGCTGGCAAATATAACAGGTGGCTTGCCAATTCAGCCCTTTAAAGGTAACAGAACGTCATTATAGCCGATAAATGCAGCTGACACTCAGGAACAGCCCTTCATGCCCGCCAGTTTTCTCACCCCAATACAGGACCAGGCAGGACGTATAGCCGCAGATACAAAGACAGCGCTTGCTGCATTGCCGGCGCCATCGCGATGGTTTCATATATTTTATTTAAGCGGACCTTTTATTCTGCTGATTGAGCGCAGCCCTGCAGATCTGTGGCTGTCTTTATGCGGTCTGGTATTTTTTGCGCGTAGCTTTTTTGTGCGCGACTGGTCATGGCTGCGTTTTGTCTGGGTGCAGGCCTGTCTGGGGTTCTGGGCTGTATGTTTGCTCTCGGCTGCGCTGTCTGATGTGCCGGCCTACGCGCTGGGTGAGGCTTTTATCTGGATACGCTTTCCTCTATTTGCCTTTGCCAGCTGTTTCTGGCTGGCCCGTGATCCGCGTCTGCTGACAGCTATGATGGCGTCAACTGTACTGGGAATACTGGTTATGTCTGGTATATTAAGCGCTGAGGTGCTGATAATGGACCGGTTTGGAGAGCGGCTGTCCTGGCCCTATGGCGATTTGGTCCCAGGCAATTATCTGGCAAAGGCGGGTCTTCCTGCTGTCTGTGTAATTGCTGCTCTGGCGGTCTCAAGGCAGCGACCATATAATAATTTAGCTTTGTTAGCAGTCATTTTTGTTCTCTTTGCATCATTTCTTGCCGCCGAGCGGATTAATTTTATCATTCTGGTCTGCGGGGCAGCACTGGCCGGTCTTGTCTGGCGTCCGCATCTTTTGCGCTGCGGGGTTGTGGTGGCGGCTTCAGCAACAGGCCTAATCGTTGTGCTGATTACGGCCCCGTTACTGGCTGCGCGCTATGTTGACAGTTTTATTGCCGAGTTCCCGACAATGAGAACAAGTGAGTATTATAAAGTTCTTCATGGCGGTGTGGATATTTTTTTGCAGGCCCCGTTTTTTGGCATTGGCACGGCCAGCTACCGCCCGCTCTGCCCCAGCCTGACAACAGGCAAAGCAGATATTGACTGCACGCTGCATCCGCATAACTATTATATACAGCTGTTATCAGAGACCGGCATAATCGGATTTGCATCCGGTGTAGTTATGATTAGTACGATTATATGGTATTGTCTAGCAACAGGGGTGAAGACCAGGCACTGTGTTATAGCTGCAACTGCCTTTGTCGTTCCGCTGGGGCTGTTTTTCCCGATACAGACAACAGCAGATTTCTTTGGCCAGTGGAATAATGTCTTTATGTGGAGCGCGGTTGCGTTGGCGCTGTCAGCGAAAATTTCAGAAAGACAGGAAAATGAAGACAAATGAGTAAATGTTCCTCAGCATTCAAGTCCGCTCTATCAGGCAGGAGTTGTTGACTGCATGAGAATACTCGTCACAGGCGCGGCAGGATTTATCGGCATGCATGTTGCCCTAAGGCTGTTGAAAGACGGCCATACTGTAATCGGGCTTGATAATCTGAATGATTATTATGATGTTAGCCTGAAACAGGCCCGCCTTGCAAATATTGGTATGCCAGACGGTTTTACGTTTTATAAGATGGATTTGGCAGACTGGGAAGCGCTGAACCGTCTGTTCTCTGATCACGAGCCGGAGATAGTTATCAATCTTGGAGCTCAGGCAGGGGTGCGTTACAGCCTTGAAAATCCGCACAGCTATATAGACAGCAATGTTGTTGGCTTTACCAATATTCTTGAGGCCTGCCGGCATTTCGGTGTGGGCCATCTGGTTTATGCCAGCTCTTCTTCAGTTTACGGCTTGAATGAGGAGATGCCCTTTCATGAAGGGCAGAATGCAGATCATCCGCTTGCCCTTTATGGAGCAACAAAAAAGGCTAATGAGCTGTTTGCACACAGCTACAGCCATCTGTTCAGCCTGCCAACAACAGGCCTGCGCTTTTTTACTGTTTACGGGCCTTGGGGCCGGCCGGATATGGCCTTGTTTAAATTTACAAAGGCTATTTTAGACGGACAGCCAATAGATATTTATAATCACGGAAATATGATGCGTGATTTTACCTATATCGACGATATTGTTGAGGGGGTTGTAAGGGCTGCTTTCAGAACAGCCGCGCCGGATCCGGATTTTGATGCTGCAAAACCGGATGCCGGGACCAGTTCAGCGCCCTGGCGGGTGTTTAATATCGGCAATGGCCAGCCGCGGGCACTTATGGATTATATTACCGCACTGGAGACGGCATTAGGCACTGTGGCTGAGAAAAATTTTCTAGCAATGCAGGATGGTGACGTGCTGAACACATCAGCTGACCAGAGCCGCCTTGCTTCGTGGACCGGCTTTAGCCCTAGGACCACCATTACTGAAGGTGTAAGCACGTTTGTTAAATGGTACAAAGTGCATTACGGCTATTGTTCTAAGAGTAATTATTGAGGCATCTTGCCATATAACAAGGCGTCAATCCTCTCATTTTCAAATATGAACTGGGATTTTCTTATGCCTTCCAACTCGAAATTATTCTTTTCCAGCACCCGTGCTGATGCAGTATTGTTCGCATAAACACCCGCAGTGATTTTATTCAGTCCAAGAACAGAAAAGCCAATCTCTGTCATCTTAGATATAGCGCGGCTGGCAATGCCTTTGCCCCAATGGTCCTTCGCACCTATCAGATAGGACAGTGCAGCTGTTTTATGCCAGTTATTTATCGCTCCCAGCTTGATGTTCCCAATATGCTGTTCATCAATAAAAATTGCATACATGAGTTCTGTTGAGTTTGCAGCTATATTATCCACGAATGATATTACATCGCTTACTGATGTATGATAAAATCTTTGCTCAGTAAACTGAACTACTTCTTTATCATTAAGCCATTCTACATAAGCTGGCTTGACATCTTTTCCAGAAATAATTCGCAATGATAAACTGTTATCTAGTAAGATAGAAGTGTCTGACTTTAATCTTTGAATAATATCTTTCATTAGCCTGACCTGGCGTCGTCTTGCGCATATAATGATATGTATGATGAAATCATTTGGGCTTCTGAGAAATGTTTTTTAATATGAAGCGCAATGCGGTTTGTTTCTGATGACGATGGTTGTCTTTTAACCAGTCCCCTCAACTCCTCAGCAATTCCTTCAGAACTCCCGCTTCTAAGCCGATGACCTTCATTGCCGATGATCCGCCAACTATCACCAACATTATTTGCGCAAACCGGCGTGCCACAGGCCATTGCTTCACCGATAACGTTTGGAAAACCCTCACCAAATTTTGATATATTTAAGACCCAATCACATGCATTATATAGTTTCGGCATATCATCTCGAATGCCTAGACCATGAACATTTATAGGGACATCCAAATTTTTTGTTCCTTTTCCTGCAAAAATAAATTGTATTTCAGGACACAGCTTTGCAACTGATGAGACCAATTTGTGGTCCTTCATCGGATCAACTCTCGCGGCATACAAAACAAGAGGTGCGTCATTTTTTATACCCAACTCTTGTTTAATTATTGCTCCAGATTTTTTGTCAGGAAAGAATTTTTTTGTATCAATGCCATTAGGAACAATTTTCATATTATCTGATGAAAAACCCCGTGAAATATGGTATTCTGCGCCAACTTGGCTGTTCGCAATAACACCATCGGCGTAACCAGATAAAAATGCGTTAAGCTTTATTATTCGCCCATATCTTTTAGCATCCATGTTAGATGCACGTAACGAGTGATAAACTTTAGCTTCAATTCCAACGCCTATAATCGACGCCATTATATTACCTGCATACATCCAACCCTGAATAACATCTGGTTTGTGAGCTTTGACTATGCGACGCATTTCCCACATCATAGACGCAAGATGAGAAAATTTCCGATAGTTAGTTTCAATAACCTCAAGGCCATCATAATCTGACAGCCTTTGACTTTTATCAGATTGTGTGAGTGCAATTATTAATGGCAAAAAACAATTTTGTGATAATCCCTTGGCGAGCAATGCTAGCTGCTTTTCTGCACCCCCGGTCTCAATGCCAGGTGTGATAAATACAATCTTTTTTTTACGCACCACTTACCGACCAAAAATAGCCGCCTCATATTTTTCCATTACTGCAACTAAATTATAATTGCTTGGCAACTTTGAATCGGCAAGCTGATTATCTCTAGGCATCGTTTTCTTTATGTTGTGGGCTCGCTGGTATCGATCCACAATACGATCGAGTATCGAAATATATGCTTCATCAGTATCTGCTATAACAAGCGCTTGTTCATCCAAAAAATGTTTTATGTCATGTAATCCACCACAATGCATTGTAGCCACAACTTGTTTTCCAAGTGCCAGCGCTTCCAGCGCAACGTTCGGCAACCCCTCCCAACGCGACCCCAAAAGCACAACATCCGCGTTTGAAATATACGGAAATGGATTATCCTGAAAATCAATAATTTTTGCTCGGCCGGTGAGGGCATTACTTTCTATTAAGCGTTCTAATTCATCGCGCTCTGCCCCCTGGCCTATGATCAACAAATTGGCCTTAGATCCCATTGAAGCAACCCAAGTGATGAGACGGTCCATTCCTTTTTGCTTAGTCAAACGTCCCAAAGAGACAAAAAGTGGCAGTGAAGGATCCAGAAAATTGGGCAAATTACAGGCTTCTTGTGCTTGCTTTCTCACACCATCAATATCAACCGGGTTCGGTATCAATGCGACGCGTGACTGGTCAACGCCCAAATCCACAAGCTCACCCAATGTTTCGGACGAATTGCAAATAACAATATCTGCCCGGTTATAGAGCCATTTATATAAAAACCGGCCAAGCCAACGCATAGGCAAAGACTCTATTGTTGAATTTGGAATGTTGGCTTCCCGCACTATCATTCGCTTAGGCATGTGCCTACTGGCCATTAAAGCCAACACGACCGCAAAATTAAAATATGCCAATGTTGAAATAACAATTTGCGGTTTTCTCTGTCGAAATAATTTGACGAGTGAAACTATGGCGTATCGTGCAGACAGGAGCTGCAAATTTACAATATTACATCGCTCAGAAACAACGGATTTCAAAGGCCCCTCATCGTTAAGCACAACGCATGTCACATCAAAATCTGATTTTGTTACCTGCGACAAATCCAATTCTTGATCTGTGCAAACTTGTTTTTGAGACAGAATAGCAGGGGCAATCGAGGAGCAGTTGTGGTCCGATAGTTTTTCTTCAAGCGCGTTCCTGCTCGTGGAAGACAGGAGATGAGCAACTAGAGTCATCACCTTTTCCGCACCACCTCCAGAAAAATTCGGCAAACAAACAAAAATTTCTGGTCGTTTCATTGGATAAACTGCCTCAACAGCGGCCTGACAATATTTTAAGTCAAAAAATCAGATTTGTGAAAGACTGTAATGCTATTAGCCCTAGCACCGTTCACATATTTTGAGACATAAATCGCCACAAGCTGATCAAAGTCACAGAAAAGGTCGGTCTTATTATTTTTGACAACCTCCCAAATCGTCTCGATTGGCACAGTATCATCTAAATTTGCATTTATTACAGTGATCTTGCCTGAAAATAATTTTGCAACATCGCTTATCCTTTTATTGTTGGTCACAATGCTTAGGCCCCGGCCACTCCCGATTGCCATATAGCTAAACAATGCGTAACCAGATTTACTCATTAACAAAACAGACGAGTCCTTCAATTCAGACACAAAATTCCAAACCATTTCATATTTTTTACTTTGATGCGGTATTTTAACTGGGTTCACCTGAATGTTAGCCTGCTCTAAAAAACCAGTTAGCCACTTAACAATATATTGGCCGTTATCTGCGGTCGCCGTTTCCTCACTCAACATGATGCAATCTGCACCAATCGACACAGAGTGAGCCAGCGACATAACTTCACTTTTCGATGGTGTGTCCCTACCCGCCATGCTTTCCAAATTTTCAGTTGCCATAATAAGTGGCTTGCCATTCGACTTTGTATCCCTAGAGATTTTTTCAACGGCATTATAAAGCGCATCGAACCCGATCTCTGCAGCTAAGTCACCCCTATCGATCATCACAGCATCGGAGCGCGCGATTATTGATGACGCGTTTTTGAGGCCCTCAGAATTTTCAATTTTAGATACAAGCACCTTATCCTTTGCCATGTCCCGTAAAGTGTCGACAACATTTCCACTCTGTATAAAGCTCAGACCAAATCCATTAACAT
>JAYPEG010000025.1:0-3490 GCA_038125645.1 Alphaproteobacteria bacterium | reverse complement strand
GTCTGCAACAGTCTCAATGAAATCACGACAGATTTGCAACTGCAAAGTCTCGCTGTAAACACTTCCTGGCAAATTTACGCCTTTTCTGGGAAGAAGAAGGAAATCACCACGCGAGCGGCCAACGACATAACTATCCTTGACATCGACAGTATCAAACAAATATTGCCCATCATTCACCGAAAAATTGTGCTGATGATTTGTGTTTAGAGCAGGTAACGGTTTTGTCAGAGAAACAACCAAGCCATCACATCTAATTTTAGGACTTCCGAAAACTACAGTCTGACCTTTTTTGATCGAGATCGATTCAGTATTGCCCGTGCGTGGTTTGGCTCCTGGGATATCAAGCAAAATAAAAGCGTCTGGGACAAGTGCTCGGATTTTAGAGACAATTTCCTTATGCCATTCCAGCGTGTTATGACTGCCGTTCAAACGAAACAATTTTGTGTGCTTCGCAAACTCTGAAATTACTTCAGAATTTGTTGATGCCGGACCAATGGTAACTAGAATCTTTGTCATATCAGGTCTCAATAATGTTCGTCACATGTTGGAAAACATATTCTTGCATATCTTTATCGGCAAATTCAAAAAACTGACCATTAACGATTGCGTCTCTGAAATTCGACCCTGCAACATCACGCATTTCATCTTCAGAATGACAACATTCACCGACAATTACAAAGTCATCGCAGGCTCGGCAGTATTTTGCTCCCATGTGGCAGAAAACATCGATTCCTAATTGCTTTTTCACATCTGCTAGCAATTTTGGTGCGGCTTTCGGGTCATAAAATTTTTCAGCGCCAGCATGGTCTCTACCTACAGAAAAATGCGTAAACCCCATGTTTCGCCGAAGAATGGCGTGATGCACCGCTTCTCTTGGGCCAGCGTAATACATGTTTGAGAAAACTGGCATAAAACTTATCCTGCCCCCAAATCGTGATGTGAAAAAATCACCAAATACTGAATTTAAGCACTCTATCGTTGCATCCCCAGCTTTCTTGGGTCCTAGAACTGGATTGACCACCACATGATCACAAAAATCAAACATGCGCTCCATAATCTTTTGATGTCCGAAATGCGGAATGTTGCGCGTTTGAAACGCACCTACATGATTAAATTTCTCACGCAAGCCTTTAACGTGTGCAATCGCCTTTTGGTTTTGCGTTGATATGTGTTGATAATCAGCTGAAAATTCCTCACGAATTTCAAATCGGGACAAAAATCGTGAAGTGCAGAACGATGTTTTAAATCCAATATAATTGGCCGCACCGCGCCCGTAGATAGTCTCATATATTTTTGTCAAATCGAGTGAAAAAACATCCTTACTCTGAAAACAAAAAACGGTTTCGTCAGCAGGAATTAAAATTGGTATGCCGCGTGAAACATCACTGAATGCATGAAAATCAGCAGCTGACCTGACACCATTTTCAGCTAGTAAACCAGAGATACAGTTTTCGGCTGTAATAAGCGATCTAAGTTGTGACGGATTTAACATAGTCAACGAGCACCAATTCAAAACTACAGTTACCATCATTTTCTAGGGTTGGCGTATTTAAATCGGCTAGTGGAAGATCTACACCAACAACATTTTTTCCCTCACGATACAAATCACGAACCTTTTGCAACTGTTCCAACGGGCGTTTTATTTGGATGACCGCAATTTTTTCATTTGCGCATTCTAACAACAGATCATTGCTCATAGAAACACTAGACATAATTGGAAACATTCGGTTTTCAATTGCAATCTTTCCGATGCCAAAAATCCGTCCTATCTGTTTTTTACGATCGGCGACACTGTACGTAAGATCTGTGCTAACAAATTTTCTAACCATATCGCCGTCGATCACAAATGAGTGGTCAATTAAAGAACTCACTAGCGATGATGCAAAGGTTTTGCCGCTACCAGAAAGGCCATAAAACCACAAACCCTTTGTGGTTTTAGGAAGACTTTTTTTACTCATCAGGCACCTGCAAATATTAGAGCATCTGTATGATTTTATAAGACAGAACTGCCGAGACTGAAATAAAGAAAACACCGAGTGCATTGTCCATAAATTTGGCTGATAAAAATGTGATGGGGCGGTCTCCCAACACGAAACTAAACAAACCGACAACTGGCAAAACCATTAATCCATTTATAAATATTTCAACATTGCCTGACAGGCATAACACAGATATCTGCGATAAGACATAAATCAAATAAACGCTCGCGGTATTCATTAATGACTGATTTTTTGCATCGTTACCTAAATTATTTCTCAACACTAACAGGATGCCACCAAGATTCGAAAACCCATGAAAAATACCGTTAATGAAATGAAAATTTAATGAAGGTTGCGTTAAGAAATGGTAAATTCTATTTCTCAACTCAAGATTTAGTCTGAGGCCACCAGCCAATAACATGGCCACTGCAGTAACAACATATACAGACAATGGAACAGAAAAACAAAGCAGAAGAAACGCCCCAAGCACCACACCACAAACGCTTTGAATAAGGGCATTTGTCGATGGAAAACCAGCGTTTTTTATGGTTGAAATTTGTATCAAAGATACCAAGAGAGACGACGGAAGTAAAATGCCGAGGGTTGTCATTAAGTCATAATCAAGGCTCAGCAGAAGTGGGGTGCCAAAAACAAGGATTCCCACCCCAAAGATATTCTGGATTACCGTACAAAAAACAACAATCATAAGTGGCTCTATAATCAAAATATGCCTCAATGCCTGCAATGAGCTTACCATTTCAGAAGGCTAACAAAACAAGCTACCTATCGAAATATTGTTTCAGAAATTGTGAGACTGTAAAATCTGAATTGCTATATAGCCAAAACAAAATTTAAAAGCCTGCGGCTTTATATTTACTGTGCCATTCATCCAAAGAGCTCAACTGATCTCTAAACTTGGAGGGGAGCATATCCAAAAATTCTTCAAAGTCCATGAAATCTTCAGTTGTTAAAACGGTACCGTCAAATCCGTTCTCTATATTTGTATTAATTGGCTGAAGCGAAGGCACTGCATCAAAAGGCTGATGCTCAACAGAAAAAAAATCCAGCATGTCGCATATTTTCACGGGATTGTGAAGGTCAGAATTGTAAAGTTCATAATATCTAGAAATATTTCTGGAACTAATAAACTGCAATGTACGCAACTCGACCTCACACCATTGCCATAAATAAAGTTGGTAAGGTGATAAATGTTTTCCATCCATTTGCAGAATAACATTTTGTTCATGTGGCAAAAGATTGTCTAGCCGAAAGTCTTTGTGCCTATTAACAAAGCTTTTGGCGTTTTTCATCGGATCTCGCTTAAGAATTAAAATACCAATATCAGGCTTGATTTCATGCGTGGCTTTAAAATAAGTCCGTATAAAAAACTTGCTAATTTCGAAATAGGTTTGCCTTTTTTGTTTCCTACAGAGGCGGCCAACACGGTCCAGCCTCGCTCTTGATAGCCGCGTTTAACTGTCTCTCTCACCGTCCCTGTAGCATTGGAGTTG
>JAYPEG010000024.1:27492-30549 GCA_038125645.1 Alphaproteobacteria bacterium | reverse complement strand
CAGCTGCACCACACCCCTGAATAGACGGAGGTTTTTATGGTGGAAGTTGGGGGGGGATCCCTTGTCCTGTCCCCTCGCGCTGTTTATTGGGGTTTGACAGGCGTTTTTTGCACAAAAGGTTAATAGCGGTAATCTGACCAATCAGAAATTTTGATTGGAGAAGCCAGAATATGGCAAAGACCAAACCAAATACAAACTTAGATAAATCAAATAAATTGGATGACGCCTCAACAGAATATGATTATGGGAAATTTGAGGCATATATTCAATTTAGAGCAGAAGATGGCAGCACCCCCCTGCATATAGCAGCCTATTATGGCAATGCCGAAGCTGTCACATCCCTGTTAAAAGCCGGGGCAAATAGTGAAGTCAGAACAGAATCTTGCAAAACTCCGCTACATGGAGCAGCCGCTAGGGGCAACGCTAAGACCATAATGGCCTTAAAAAACGCTGGAGCAGATATGGATGCCAAAACAGAAGAAGGGGTTACACCTCTTCTTGAAGCAGCCTTTTGGAACGAAGCCGAGGCAATTACCGCCCTGTTGCAAGCCGGAGCGAATGGCAAAGCCAGAACTGATGATGGCAAAACCCCTTTTGATCTGGCCAGTGAAAATAACAAGCTGACAGGTACAGAGATTTACTGGATGCTAAATGATGCGTGGTATTAAGGCCTGATTATTCCCGAAAACGGGTTTATTTTCGCGCGCGCCTCTGCACCCCATTTTTAGCAACAAATTTATTTATTTTTTCGCGCATGGTGACCAGTTTCAACCTCTTTGCGAAGAATCTCGTTGATGCGGGTTTGCCAGCCCTTGCCACTGGCTCGGAAGTGATGCACCACATCACTGTCCAGCCTTAACGTGACCGGCAATTTGGGATCAGCCGCAAACGGACGCCCGCGTTTGGCTTTGGCAAAACCAGCGGCATCCATTTCCCAACTATCGGGATCATCAGCGATGGCAGCGGTGATGGCCACATCCTCTGCCTCAGTCGGGGCTATCAGTTTCTTTGACATAGCGGTCATACACCCGTTTGTTAGCGCGCCTGAAACTGATCAGCCGAATGGCCTACCCGCGCTGTGTCCAGACCAGCGCATAAAGCCGCCCATCCAGAGGCGCATAGCTCAAACAGCGTGTCTCATCATCTCTGACCTGCTCTTCAGTCAGCGCGGCAGACCAGTCCAATCGGGCAACTTCGATGAAGTCAACGCCGTGCTTGGCTATATTGGCCGCGCGCTTGACCTCATCCCAGTCGAACCAGAGATCATCTGCCACAAGATGACACCCCTTCTTTTAATGTACATACATTAATAAATGGAAGCAAGTCTTATACTTCTGGCAGGGTAACCCTGATTAATATTTCAATGAGAGATAATAAATAAAGGGAACATATTTGCCGCGC
The DNA here is from genome assembly GCA_038125645.1 of Alphaproteobacteria bacterium. GTDB lineage: Bacteria > Pseudomonadota > Alphaproteobacteria > Puniceispirillales > Puniceispirillaceae > JADHLI01. The sequence continues at coordinate 29,148 of JAYPEG010000024.1, read as the reverse complement.
ATCGGAACAATATAGTTTTTGCGATAAATATGAGTTCAAAAATGGTGCCGCAAGAGGGAATCGAACCCCCAACCACTCATTATGAATGACCTGTTATACCCAGTAGATACCACCGCGACTGCCGGAGACCAAGGCGGTCTCCAGCCAATATCTGGGCCAATATCCGGGCCAATATTTACGCCAACAGGCCGCGTTCCATCAGCTGGGTCATGCGCCGGGCAAATTCGGTTAGATCAGAAGGCTGGCGGCCTTCTAGTATCTGTGCCTGATCATACAGAAGATGAGCAGCGTCTTCCAGCTGCTGCGGGCCCGCGGCACCGTCGAGCTGGCCCCGCAACCCCTCAATCAGCCGATGATCAGGATTCAGTTCAAGAATGCGCGGGCTGCCGGTGAAATCCTTGTTATGGGCCTTCATCAGCCGTTCCATCTGTATATCCATGCCCCCCTCATCAGCCACCAGGCACACGGGGCTGTCTGTCAGCGTCCTTGACAGGCGTACATCCTTAACCTGCTCACCGAGGACAGATTTGATTTTTACCAGCAATGCGGCAAAATCCCTGTCCTTTTCATCATCACTGCGCTTGTCGCTGTCCTCATCGCTGTTCTTTTTCTTTGCCACCTTGTCAAGGTCAATGGCCCCCCTGGTCGCAGAGGCAAAGGATTTGCCCTGATAGTCATTCACTGCCTGCATCCAGAACTCGTCAACAGGATCAGTCATCAGCAGCACATCTATATCGCGGGCCAAAAAGCCCTCAAGGTGCGGCGAGGTGCGGGCCTGCTCCGGGCCTTCGGCTGAAAGCGTGTAGATATGCTCCTGTGATTCAGGCATCTGTGCGATATAATCTGCAAGGCTGATCAGCGCACCGCTGCGCGCTGATCTGAACAGACAGATATCCAGTATCTTTTCACGGTTTTCAAAATCCTCATACAGCCCTTCCTTGAGCACCAGCCCGAACTGTTCCCAAAAGGTGCTGTAGGCTTGTACATCCTTGTCCTTTTTCTTTTTCAGCTCGCCCAGAATCCGTTTTACCACAGCCTTGCCAATCTTTTGGACAGCGGGATTTTTCTGCAACATCTCGCGGCTGACATTGAGATCCAGATCAGGTGTGTCAATGACGCCCCGTATGAAGCGCAGCCATGCCGGGACAATATCTTCACATTCATCAGTGATAAAAACACGGTTTATGTGGAGTGCAAGGCGTGACTTTCTGTCCGGATTGAACAGATCAAAGGGCCGCGATGTCGGCACAAACAACAGGCTCGTATAATTCAGCACGCCCTCTGTTGTGTTATGCAGTGTCATAAAAGGTTCATCATAGACTGCGCCTATCTGGCGGTAGAACTGTGTATAATCATCTTCTTTGATGTCCTTTTTCTGGCGCGTCCATATAGCAGAGCCGGTATTGAGCTGGCGCGGGGCATCCACTTTGGGTGGCTGCCAGTTCACCGGACAGCCCAGATGATCAGAATATTTGCGCACCAGATAGCCAATGCGCGCCTCATCAAGAAATTCCTTTGCATCTTTTTTCAGGAACAAGATGATATCGGTGCCTGGCTCTGTGCGTTCAGCTGCGGCAATCTCATAGCCGGACTGGCCATCAGATGACCAAAGCCAGGCCTGTTCCTCTCCGGCCTTTCTGGTCAGCACCTCAACCC
>JAYPEG010000024.1:0-27482 GCA_038125645.1 Alphaproteobacteria bacterium | reverse complement strand
CCATAAAGGCGGAATAAAAGCCGACCCCGAACTGGCCGATCAGCGAAAAGGGGTCTGCTGATTTCTTGTCCTTGTCTGCAGCTGTCTTCACCTGTTCCAGAAAGGCCCTGGAACCAGAGCGGGCAATCGTTCCCAGCGATGAGACCAGCTCATCTTCATTGAGGCCTATCCCATTGTCACTGATGGTCAGTGTCTTTGCCTTCTCATCAGCACAGACAGTGATCGCATAGCCTGTCTCGCTTTGCAGAGTCTGATCGCTGGCGGCCAGATAGCTGCGCTTGTCTATCGCATCAGACGCATTTGAAATCAGCTCACGCAGGAAAATCTCTTTGTCCGAATAAAGAGAATTAATTACGATATCCAGAATCTTGCCGGTATCTGCCTCAAATTTATGCATTGTCACAGCCATTATCTATCCTTATCTGCCAATTTACTGCAATCTTGTGCTCTGATCGCTCATGTGGGAAAGGCAGGGGTATTTTTCAAGGGTCTGAGGTGCTGATGTAACACTGAGACTTAACCTTGAGAACAGCATGCTGTATAACACACTGTCTTTGACATTATTTGCATATTATATTTTTGACTGATCCGGTTTTGTGAACACAGCCCTTATCATTCAGCCTGAATTCAAGGCAACCGTAAAACAGATGGACAGGCGCTCTGCACAGGCACGCCTGCAAGAAGCCTGTGGTCTGGCCCAGGCGATTGACCTTGATGTCATACAGCAGGAGATCATCACCATTGCCCGCCCGCGTGCAGCAACCCTTATGGGGCCGGGGGTAGTGGAACGTATCGCCGATGATGCAGAGGCCCTTGATCACCCGCTGATCATTATCAATGCTAGCCTGACCCCGGTTCAGCACCGTAATCTGGAACGCGCCCTTGGATGCAAGGTCATTGACCGTACAGCCCTCATTCTGGAAATTTTCGGTGCCCGCGCCAGCAGCCACGCCGGCCGTCTACAGGTAGAGCTGGCAGCCCTCACCTTTGCCAAGAGCAGGCTTGTGCGGTCATGGACGCATCTTGAGCGCCAGCGCGGCGGCAGCGGCTTTCTGGGCGGGCCAGGTGAGCGCCAGCTGGAGCTGGACAAACGCATGCTGACAGACCAGATAAAGCAGATCAGAAAAGAATTGGGCGAGGTTACGCGCACCCGCACCCTGCAGCGGGCCAGGCGCCAGCGTGCTGACACCCCTACGATTGCGCTGGTCGGTTATACCAATGCCGGAAAATCAACCCTTTTCAACCGCCTGACAGGGGCGGGCGTTCTGTCAAGAGACATGCTGTTTGCCACACTGGATCCAACCATCAGAGGACTTGATCTGCCCTCGGGGCGCAGGGCGGTTCTTGGCGATACTGTCGGTTTTATCAGCGCCCTGCCGACCGAGCTTGTCGAGGCATTTAAATCGACACTTGAAGAAGTGTCAGAGGCTGATCTTATCCTGCATGTCCATGATCTGGGCTCACCGCATTTCGATGATGAGGCAAATGACGTTAAAACCATACTTGATGCGCTGGGTATTGATGAGCAGACCCGTGCCGAACGTCTGATTCATATTTTCAATAAGTGCGACCTGCTGACACCAGATGAACAGGCAGCACAGCCAGGGCACGGCGGCATTGTCTGTTCTGCTGAAACCGGCGAAGGCTGTGAAGCCCTCCTGCATAAACTAGATGATTTTTTTGCCCGCCGTGATGACCGGCTGATGATTAAACTGACCCCGCAGCAGGCAGCAGCAGCAGCATGGCTTTACCAGAACGGGCATGTTGAACACAGCAGCTATGATGATGATGGGCAGCAACGCCTGGAAGTGATGCTGAACCGGGCTGACACTGCGCGCTTCAGAAAATTATGGTCTGATATTGATATGACAGGCGAATGACACGGACAGAACAGATGCACCCACCGCAAAAAAAAACCATTTTGATCACAGGCTGTTCAAGCGGCATCGGCTATGACAGCGCCCTGGCAATGAAGGCACGCGGATGGCAGGTGCTGGCCACCTGCCGCAGACAGGCGGACTGCGCGCGCCTCCGGGCGCTGGGGCTGGACAGCTTTATTCTGGACTATGAGGACAGACAATCCATTGAGGAGGGGTTTCAGCAGGCACTGGATCGCAGCGGCGGCCGCCTCGACGTTGTGTTCAACAACGGTGCCTATGCAATACCGGGGGCCATTGAGGATGTGCCGACAATGGCAATGCGGCAGATTTTTGAGGCGAACTTCTTTGGTTGGCATCATTTGAGCTGCCTTGCCCTGCCGGTTATGCGCCGGCAGAACAGCGGGCGTCTGCTTATCAATTCATCTGTGCTGGGCTTTGCTGCCTTGCGTTTTCGCGGCGCCTATAATGCAACGAAATTTGCCCTAGAGGGATGGGCCGATACCCTGCGCCTGGAACTGGCCGGCACAAATATCAAAGTGGTGCTGATAGAGCCCGGGCCGATCAGCACAAGAATCAGAGCCAACAGCTATCCGCATTTCAAAAAATGGATCGACTGGCGCGCATCGGCCCTGCGTCCACTTTATGAAGAGGTTCTGATCCCCCGCCTGAAGGCACCGCAGGACGGCCCCAAGGATAGATTTGAGCTGCCGCCGGCCGCTGTCACCAGAGCTATCATTCATGCTAGTGAATCACCTGCCCCCAGGCTGCGCTACCGCATCACTGCAGTAACAAAGACAGCTGCTATCCTGAAACGACTGCTGCCGGGGCATATGCTGGACTGGCTATTTGTGCGCCTTTGACAGATTTTTAACAGCCTGTTCAATTCCTGCTTGTTCAATGACCTCATTGACAAGGCCCGTGACAAGCGTCTCGCCATGCTGACTTGGCGCAATAAAAATGCCAAACGCATTAGTGCCATAGGCATAAGCAGGAATAAAAGCATAGATAAAGGACAGCCCCTGTGGGCAGAGCTGGCTGGCCATATCTGCCAGCTCGTCAGTATCTGTCTTTGCAAAACAGACCGCCAGGACAACAAAAAAATCATGCCGGCCCTGTTTGTCGATATCAATATCCACCTGCCAGGTAATCAGGGCCAGCTGGGCATCATCCTGTTCTGAACAGAATTGCTGCAATGAGCCGTTATAATCAGACATAATATCATTCAGCGTTACGGTTACAGGCACAAGCGGCAGGTTCATTTACTGTTTCCTCTGGGTTTGGACTGTCTGACCCCCGGGCCAATGGCGGGGCTGTTCACTGAACATCCTCTTTGCGGTACAGCAATGCAAGACCCGCTGATAAAAGAACAAAAACAGCGCCGATTTGAAGCACTTCTTGAACCGCATTGGCGAACAAGCCGCGCAGCTGGCCCATAATCTCTGCCCGCAGCCCCTCTGGCCAGCTGTCAGGCAGACGGACAGCTGCCATCATTGAACCAGTCTCGCCAAGAAAGCTGCGCTGCTCTTGCGTCAGGGGCATCTGGTCAAGCAGATCATTAAGGGCAAATGCATAATCACCGCCGATCCAGTAACCGAAAACAGCAATGCCGAGCAGCGGGCCAATGCGCGAGACCGCATTACTGACCCCGCTCGCCAGCCCGTCACGCCCGGGCCCGGCAGCGGCCATCGCCACTGTTGTCAGAGGTGCAGCAAACAGCCCAACCCCAACGCCCATAACAATCATGCCCGGCAGCACAGAGCGCAGATAATCCCCGTCGGCAACGCTCAGCCAGAATAATGCAGCCGCCATCAGCACAGAAGCTGTAAACAATATGAGGCGCGGGCCCCTGATGCTGGCATAGCGGCCAGCGCGCCCGGAAATTAAAAAGACAATGACCGATATCGGCAAGGTTGCCGCACCTGCCTGTAGGGCTGAATAGCCAAAGGACTGAATATATAAAAAGCTGAGAAAATACATGGCGGACTGAAAGCCCGCAAAAAGCAGCAATGTCTGCAAGGACACAACCAAAAAGCGCCGGTCTCGCAGCAAAAAGGCCGGCAGCATGGGCGCAGACAGCCGCTGTTCAGCAAAAAAGAACCCCAGAAGGCAGAAAAGACCTGCAAGCAGCAGAATGATCTCATAAGGATGAAACTGTCCCTCGCGCCCGGCTTCCAGAAGTGCAAAAGTTATCAGCCCCAATGCAAGCGTAATCAATGCTGAACCGGGCAAATCGAGGGGCTGGGGTTTTTCAGGCTCAAATGGCGGACGCGGTATCACTGCCAACAGACCCAAACTAACCAGACAAATAGGCAAATTCAGCAGGAACACATAATGCCAGGACAGGAAATCAACAGCCAGACCGCCAACCAAAGGCCCGATGGGAATAGCGAGCGCTACAATCGCAGACCACCGGCCGATCGCCGCGCCCCGTTCAGCCGGGGCAAAGGCAGCATTGATAAGGGCAAGGCTGGCCGGGATCATCAATGCGGCTGATATGCCCTGCATGGCACGGGCAAAAATCAGCCCCTCAGGCGTTGTTGCAAACGCACAGCCAAGAGAGGAGAGCGCAAACAGCACCACCCCCCAACGCAGCGGCCGCCTGCGTCCCAGACTGTCACCAAGCGCACCGCCCGCCATCATGAGCGCAGATAAAAACAGCAGATAAATCTCCAATACCCAATGGATATCCGTTGCCGAGGCATTCAGCCCTGATTGTATGAAAGGCAAGGCCACATTCAAGGCTGTGGCGTCAATGAACCCCATTGCCGAGACCAGCGCGGCAATAATCACCACCAGCAGGCGATGTAATTCTGAAAATGACTGTGTCATTACCGGCCTGAACATCTGTGCCAGCAGCCCGTAGCCATCTGGCACAGCCCCTCTTTACAGCTTCTAGCCCAAACGTTCTGCAACAGCTTTACCAGAGGCTGTTGTGTCCGCACTGCCCCCCAGATCACGGGTTCGCTGGCGCTCATCAGACAGGGTATCAGACACAGCCGCAACTATCGCATCTGCCGCTTTTTTATGGCCCAGATGCTCTAGCATCATAGCCCCGGCCCATATCTGGCCGACAGGATTGGCAATGCCCATGCCCGCAATATCCGGGGCAGAACCGTGAACAGGTTCAAACAATGACGGAAAATCACCTTCAGGGTTGATATTACCGGACGGAGCAATGCCGATTGTACCCGTACAGGCAGGGCCCAGATCAGACAGAATATCCCCAAACAGATTGGACGCCACAACCACATCAAACCGATCCGGATTCAAAACAAAATGAGCTGTCAGGATATCAATATGATACTTATCGGCAGTAACATCGGGATAGGATTTTGCCATCTCCTCCACGCGCTCATCCCAATAGGGCATGGAAATTGAAATGCCGTTTGATTTGGTTGCAGAGGTCAGATGCTTTGCTGTGCGCCTGCGGGCCAGCTCAAAGGCATATTTTAAGATTCTGTCAACACCTGTGCGGGTCATCACAGTTTCCTGAATGACAAATTCCCGCTCAGTGTTTTCAAACATGCGCCCGCCGACAGATGAATATTCCCCTTCTGTATTTTCCCGTACAATCCAGAAATCGATATCGCCGGGCTTTCGGCCGGCCAAAGGTGACGGCACGCCCGGCATCAGCCGCACAGGGCGCAGATTGACATACTGGTCAAACGCACGCCGGAATTGCAGTAATGAACCCCAGAGTGATATGTGATCCGCAATGACGGCGGGCCAGCCAACTGCACCGAAATATATCGCATCATGCTGTTTTAGTGACTCCTGCCAGTCATCTGGCAGCATTTTCCCATGTTTGAGATAATAATCAGCTGAAGAGAACGGATATTCCCTCAGCTCAAGATTAATGCCAAACTTACTTGCTGCAGCCTCCAGAACCCGCAGGCCTTCTGGCATAACTTCCTTGCCGATGCCATCACCGGCGATAACAGCGATTGAGTATTTGTTTTTTAACATATCGGACTCGTAACTGGATTTTTTTCTCGGCTATAGGTACAACTATCTTTGACGGACAGCAATGTGAAACAGAAGGCGGGTGCGGATTATTTTGTGCCCTGTGCACAGCGGGCTTAACATATCGCTAGAACATCACAGCGCAGCCCGTCACACCACAGGGTCACTGGGGAGAACAGGATAAATGATCGCGTCCATGATCAAAGGCTTTCAGCATTTCAGGGATCATTTTTTCGGCGCGGATAAAGCCTTTTTCCAACGTCTGACCAAACGGGGCCAAACCCCGAAAATAATGGTCATTTCCTGTTCTGATTCACGTGTTGATCCAGCTATTTTGTTTGATACCCGCCCGGGAGAGCTTTTTGTGGTGCGTAATGTGGCCAATCTTGTGCCCCCCTATGCACCGGATGACGGACATCACGGTGTCAGTGCCGCTATCGAATTTGGTGTGCGCGATCTCAAAGTTGCCCATATTGTCATATTGGGCCATGCATTCTGCGGCGGTATCCAGGCCCTGTGCAATCACCACCGCAACCAGCTGGGCACGCAGCAAAACACAATACAGATTCCCGACAGGGAATTCCTGAAGAGCTGGATCACCATAGCCAGCCCAGCCATGACAGATATAGACTTCACCAGCTGGCAGGATGACAAACAGCATCAGGCTGAACGGGCCGCCATTCGAAATTCACTGCAGAATTTAAAAGAATTCAAATGGATTAAACAGGGAATTGATAATGGAAGCCTGAGCGTTCATGGCTGGTGGTTTGATATGGAGGGCGGGGCCCTGTGGGGCTATGATGAGGATATCGATACATTCATCAGGCTGGTGCCCGCCTCTGGCCAGAAACTGGGCCAGGCATGAGCCTTTCTGATTGGCTGTCTCTTGCCCTCATATGTCTGCTGGGTGCCAGCTCGCCCGGGCCCAGCCTGATTGTCATTCTGGCATCCACGCGCCGTTTTGGCCGCAGAGCCGGCCTGTCAGCTGCATTTGGTCACGGGCTGGGTGTCTTTTTCTATGCGCTGGCAGCCGCCACCGCACTTGGCCTGATACTGGCACGCCATGCGGCCCTGTTTTCTGTTTTACAGGCGGGCGGCGCAGTCTTACTTGTCTATGTTGGCTGGCGGTTATTGTCATCGCTGTTCTCAGGCGCCCGCACACAGCAGCAGCCCACATCAGACAGGGCCCTGAAGAACAGTTTCCGTGACGGTCTGGCGATTGCGCTGTTCAATCCAAAAATCGCCGCGTTTTTTGCTTCATTATTCAGCCAGTTCATTGCCCCGGGACAGAGCCTTGGTCTGCATGCCGCAATGGCTGGGCTGGCCGGCTTTATTGATACAGCCATTTATGTCCTATTCGTCCTGCTGGCCAGCATGAAAGCCAGCATATCCTTTCTTGACCGCTTTCACAGGCAGATTGATATCGCACTGGGTGCAGGGCTTGTGGCCCTCGGCCTGTCACTGCTACTGGGCCAGTTGGACATGCTTCTTTAAAGAAGGCAGGCAACCGATGGACTGGGATGCAAAATATCTTAAAACTGACACGCTGCTTTATGGCAACAGGCCGTCACAGATGGTTGTCTGTGCGGCAGATGCAGGGGCCATACCCGACGGCACTGTCCTGTTTGCCGGCGATGGAGAGGGGCGGCATTCACGCTGGCTGGCTGCGCGCGGCTATGATGTGACCGCCATTGATATATCTGCTGTTGCCACAGGGCGGGCGCTGGATGCTGACAGCGCTGCCGGTGTCACGGTCAGGCGGATAATTGATAATGTTTCCTGCCCGTCATATTCTTATCCTGAATTTACCAGCTGTTTCATGCTCTATCTGCATTTCTCGGTTGAGGAACAGACAGAGCTGTTTAATTTTCTGCGCCGGCGTTTGGCAACAGCCGCAAAGCTGTTTATCGAAGGGTTTGGCCCGGAACAGCTGGGCTATAAAGAGCGTTACAATTCAGGCGGGCCATCTGACAGTGCCTTGTATTACTGCCCTCAGCAGCTGAAAGACCGCCTGCATGATTTCAGCTGCCTGTCAGAACAGCTGTCAGTTGAAACGCTTGATGACGGCCCCGGCCATCAAGGGCCAGCACAGATATGCCGCATGATCTTTGAAAAAAACTGACATTGAGACTAAAAATCATAGTGCCCGGCTTGTATCAAATCCCTGTGCATGCTTATCTTGGCGGATACTGTTCAAGCCTGTGCCCTGTTACGGAAAACCGCCTATGCCAAGCATTCCTGTCTTTCCCTCGCGCCGCGTCCGTGCCACACCCTATACCAGCCGTGTAGAAGCCAACGGCCTGTCAGCCTATACAGTCTATAACCATATGCTGTTGCCAGCCAGCTTTTCATTACTTGCTGAGGATTGCGCGCATTTAAAGAGGGCTGTGCAGATCTGGGACGTAGCCGCAGAACGGCAGGTTGAAATCAAGGGCCCGGATGCCCGCCATCTTGCGGTGCTGATGAGCGCACGCGATCTACGCGCAGCAAAGCCGGGAAAAGGATATTACACGCCGATCTGTCAGGGTGATGGCGGCATAATCAATGATCCGATTGCCCTTTGTCTGGACGAGAACAGATTCTGGTTTTCCATTGCTGATTCAGACCTGCTGTTATGGGCGGCAGGGCTGGCACAGGGACGGGGATTTGATGTCAGTATCGTTGAGCCGGATGTCTCGCCGTTGGCGGTGCAGGGCCCGCTGGCTGAACAGGTTATGGCAGATGTGTTCTCATCTGAGGTGTGCGCGCTGAAATTTTTTGCCTTTGATCATTTTGACTGGCGTGGCCATCGGCTGATGATCGCCCGTTCGGGCTGGAGCAAACAGGGCGGATTTGAAATTTATCTGCATGACAGTATGCTGGGCGCGCAGCTCTGGGATGATATATGGCAAGCAGGCACAGCTTATGACATGCGCGCGGGCTGCCCCAATCTGATAGAGCGTATCGAAGGCGGGCTGCTGTCCTATGGCAATGACATGACCCGGGCAGACACACCGCTCGAATGCGGGCTGGCCCGCTTCTGCAGCCTTGACAGCGGACATGAGTTTATCGGTAAACAGGCACTGTTAGAACAGCGCGAAAGGGGACTGGAAAGAAAGCTGACTGGCGTGAAAATAACAGGCAGTCCTATTCAGCCAGTTACCCAGACAGCTAGCTGCACAAAGGAGGGCCGCCCATGCGGCTTTGTGACCTCGGCTGCTTTTTCACCTGATTTTGACACAAATCTGGGGATTGCTATGCTGACAGCACAGACAGCTGTGCCCGGCCAGCAAATCACCGTTGAAATTGCCGGCGAGGCACGGCACGCAGAGGTGGCCAGCCTGCCCTTTGTCAAGAGTTCATAACAGTATATGAAGGTTTTGTGATGACGAATGAAATGGACAGAACAAATCAGGGGTTTATGGAGCCACGGCCAGCTAATTTCGTGCCGCTGACCCCCTTGTCATTCCTGCCGCGTGCCGCTGATATTTATCCTGACCATACCGCCCTTATTTACGGGCATCTGCGTTATAGTTGGGCAGCGGTCTATGAGCGGGCAAAAAGGCTTGCCAGTGCCCTTGTCAAGGCCGGGATCAGGCAAGGAGAGGTCGTCTCTGTCATGGCTCCGAATATTCCGGCCATATTTGAGGCCCATTTCGGCGTGGCTATGGCCGGTGCGGTTCTGAACACGCTGAACACAAGGCTGGATGCCGGAACCATCGCCTATATCTTTGATCATGCTGACACACGCATTCTGATAGCAGACACAGCCTTTCACGCGACGGTATCAGACGCCCTTGGCCAATGTGAGAACAAAGATATCACAATCATAGATATCATTGATACCCAGGATCCTGATTCTGCCGGCGGACAGCCCCTTGGCACAGCAGATTATGAGACCTTCCTGAACACTGGAGACCCGCAGTTCGACTGGCAGATGCCAGAAGATGAATGGCAGGCAATGGCACTGAATTACACCTCTGGCACCAGCGGTAAACCCAAGGGGGTTGTTTATCATCACCGCGGCGCTTATCTGATGGCGATGGGCACTATTCCGGTCTGGAATATTCCGATGCACCCGACATATTTGTATGTTGTGCCCCTGTTCCACTGTAATGGCTGGGGTCATGCCTGGATGATGGCTGTGCTCGCAGGAACGGTTGTCTGTTGCCGCAAAATCGCAGCAGACGTCATATATCCGCTTCTGCATGAACATAAAATCACCCATTTCGGCGGGGCACCGATTGTGCTCTCGCTTTTGGTGAACGCAGCTGACAGCGTAATCAAAAAACCTGACTGGGTGGTGAATGCCATGACAGCGGGGGCCCCGCCCCCGGCAGCTATTCTGGAGCGTATCGAAAAGCTGGGATTCAATGTCACACAGGTTTACGGCCTCACTGAAACCTATGGCCATGTAACACATTGTGCCTGGCATGATGAATGGGACAATCTTGATTTTTCTGAACAGGCAACCATCAAGGCGCGTCAGGGCGTGCGCTTTGCCCATACAGAAGAGCTGGTGCTTTTAGATCAGGAAACAGGTCTGCCGGTACCTGCTGATGGCCAGACATTGGGTGAGATTATGTTCAGATCAAACTGTGTGATGAAGGGCTATCATAAAAACCCTGACGCCACAAAGGACGCACTGGACAGCGGCTATTTCAAATCCGGCGATCTGGGTGTGCGCCATCCAAATGGCTATATCGAAATCAAGGACAGGCTGAAGGATATCATCATCTCGGGCGGTGAGAATATCTCATCCGTAGAAATCGAAAGCGTCTTATACCGTTATCCAGGCGTGGCCTTTGCTGCGGTGGTGGCGAAGGCTGATATGAAATGGGGAGAGGTTCCCTGTGCCTTTGTTGAAATGAAGGACGGAGAGAGCGCGACAGCAGATGATATCATTGCGTTCTGCCGCCAGCATCTTGCCGGTTTCAAATGTCCAAAGGATGTCAGATTCACAGAGATTCCCAAAACATCAACCGGCAAATTACAGAAATTCATGCTGCGTAATCAGCTGGACAGCTGATATCTGTTAGCTGCTTAGCGTATCTGATTCAAAGACATAAGGCTTAATATGACAGACCAATCATTCACTATTGCGGTAATTGCCGGGGACGGTATCGGGACAGAGGTTACACAAGCAACGCTCGCTGTCATTGACGCTGTCGAAAAGAAAATTGGCGGGTTTGCCCTGCATTATGATGAAATACACGCAGGGGCTGCTTATTATACGGACACTGGCCAGGATATTGAAGATGATGGCGAGGCAGCCGCAGGCAGGGCTGATGCCATCTTTTTGGGGGCGATAGGACTCCCGGCGGTGCGGGCAGCAGACGGCACTGAAATCGCACCGCATCTGCGCCTTCGCGAACGCTATGAGCTTTATGCCGGGGTCAGGCCGGTAAAGGCCTATAGGGGCGGGCCACGCATATTGCTGGATGAACGGGCAAGCGGCATAGATATGGTGATCATCCGTGAATGCACAGAAGGGCTGTTCTATACAGCAGCCGTGCATGACCGCAGCCCGAAAACAAATGGCGATGAGGCACGCGAGGTGCTGCGCATAACAAGATCGGTAACACAAAGACTGAGTGACTTTGCCTTTAAGCTGGCACAAAGACGCAAACAGTCCGGCAGGCCCGGCAAGCTGACCTGTGTGGACAAGGCAAATGTATTTCAGGCCTATGCGTTTTTCAGAAAAGTGTTTGACGAGCGGGCAGCCGCCTTCAGCGATATTGTAACCGACCATGCCTATATTGATGCCATGGCCCTTAATCTGGTGAAAAAGCCATGGGAATCTGATGTACTGGTTATGGAAAATATGTTTGGCGATATTCTGTCTGATCTGGCAGGCGGGCTGGTGGGCGGCATGGGTATGGCTGCCTCTGCAGAGATCGGTGACAATCATTGTTTGTTCCAGCCTGCTCATGGCAGTGCACCTGATATAATGGGCCAGGACAAGGCTAACCCGCTGGCCGCTGTTCTCAGCGGGGCGATGATGCTGGACTGGCTGGGCTGGCAGGCAGGCAATGAGTCAATGATCACAGCAGCAAAGCTGATAGAAAAGACTGTTGAGGGTGGTTTTGCCCGCCAGCTGCTGCGCCCTATGGAGCTTGGCGGGGACATGGGCCTGAACGCCATGACTGCAGCGCTTCTCAGCCAGGTGGATGAACTGGCAGCGGACTGAAATACCGGGTATGTGCTGTATCACAAAAGCAGAATGGAGACAGGGATGACATCTGTATTTATACTATCGGCCGTGCGCACGGCTATTGGCTCGTTTGGCGGTTCGCTCAGGGAAAAGACACCTGTTGAACTGGGTATAATTGCCGCTGCTGATGCGATTGCCCGCTCTGGCATCAGTGCAGATAAAATCGGTCACGGCGTGGTTGGAAATGTCATTCATACAGAAGCCAGGGATATGTATATATCACGCTGTATTACTATCGGTGCCGGAATGGCTGATTCTGCCCCTGCCCTGAGTGTTAACCGTCTGTGCGGCAGCGGCCTGCAGGCTGTGGTCAGCGCCGCCCAGCTGATCCAGCTGGGAGACACACAAGCGGCTCTTGCCGGCGGCACAGAAGTAATGAGCAGGGGCGGCTATCTGATGCCCTCTATGCGCTGGGGCGCGCGTCTTGGCCATGCCGAGGTCACGGACATGATGCTGGGTGCGCTGCATGACCCCTTTGGTCTTGGCCATATGGGAATCACAGCAGAAAATGTCGCTGCTGATTTTGGCATCAGCCGCGATGATATGGATAAATTTGCCCATTCCAGCCAGCAGCGCGCAGCAAAGGCAATTGAACAGGGCTATTTTAAGGAGCAGATTGTCCCTGTGGAAATAAAAGTCCGGCGTGAGACCAGGAGTTTCGATATTGACGAGCACCCGCGCCCGCAAACCACGCCTGACGCCCTTGCCGGACTAAAGCCAGCCTTCGATCCGCAAGGGGCAGTCACAGCCGGCAATTCATCAGGCATCAATGACGGGGCAGCGATGCTGGTTCTGGGAAATGAGCAGATGGCAAAGGACAGTAAGACGCCCCCACTGGCACGGATTATTGCTTATGGCTTTGGCGGTGTGCCTGCGCGCATAATGGGGATGGGCCCGGTACCAGCCTCAAGGATGGCCCTTGAACGTGCGGGCCTGAATGTCAGTGACATTGATTGTGTCGAGAGCAATGAGGCCTTTGCCGCACAGGCCTGTGCCGTGACCAGGGAACTGGGTTTTGCAGATGATATTGTCAATCCGAATGGCGGAGCGATCGCGCTTGGCCATCCAGTGGGGGCAACCGGCGCCGTTATCCTGACCAAACTGGTTTATGAGCTGCACAGAACCGGTGGCCGCTATGGGCTGGCAACCATGTGCATTGGCGGCGGCCAGGGCATTGCTGTCATTGTTGATACAAAGGTTTAATCCCCAGATGAAGGCACAGCCGCAAAGCCTGCCGGTAACCGGGCAATAATGGCTGTTCCCACTGCGGCAGGACAGCTTTTGTAAAGAGCTTTTGAGCCGTGGTTTTCAGCTGCGGATGTGACCAGACTGTCTGCGCTGCGCGTAAATGCATGTCCGACAACCGGGTTGTCAGCGCGGATAATCTGCCCATCCCAGCGGCCCGCCGCGATGGCGCGGAAAACCAATACCCAGAACGCAGCCAATATCAGCATCATCCGATGAGGCAACAATGCCTTCTGTCACAGCAGAACGGCATTTCTCTATCATTGGGGCCAGCAGCTGACGGGCCAGCATATCCAGCTCGTCTGCATCATAAAGAGCACGCTCCCGCACAGCCTTTTTATCATCCCACTGATAGAACCCCTGTGCGGATTTGCGTCCCAGCCTTCCTGCCTCCAACCTTTGCCGGAGTGCCTGTTCTGCTTTCGGGGCCATGCCCAGCACCCTGCCCACATCATAACAGACATCCAGGCCCACCTGATCTGCCAACTCTATCGGGCCCATGGGCATACCAAAATGACACATGGCCTGGTCTATCTTGTCTGCAGACATGCCCGCATCCATCAGGACGATCGCATTATAGATATAGGGCAAAAGGGCACGGTTGACTAAAAAGCCCTTGACTGACCTGACCCGTATCGGCATTTTTTTCAGCTGCCCGGAAAAATACATGGCCCGTTCGACAAGTGCCGGGTCTGACTGGCTGCCTGAGATAACCTCTACCAATGGCAGTACGGGAACAGGGTTGAAAAAATGTAGCCCAATAAGGCGATCTGGCTGCTTCAAGGCAGAGGCGATATCTTCTATCATAATAGATGATGTATTGGTGGCAAAAATTGCCCCCGCTTTTGCCCTTATCTCCAGCTCTGAGAACAGCGCCTGCTTCACCTCCAGCATTTCTGCAACAGCCTCAATGATCAGATCCGCTCTTTCAAGGCCTTCATTGCCGGTATCTGCTGTCAGCCGGGCTGTTGCCTCGGCCACGGCCTGCGATGATTTCAGGCGGCGGGCAAACAGCTTTTGTGCACGCGCAAGGGCCGTTGTAACGGCCGCGCCGTCGCGGTCATTCAAAGAAACATCAAAGCCGTTCATCGCAGCGACAGCGGCGATGTCCCCGCCCATTGTGCCAGCACCTATGACATGAACATGCTTTATCTGGCTGTCGCCCCTGGCTGATTTCCGTACAGCATCGCTCAGCATAAACATACGCCGCAGATGATGGCTGGCCTCGCCAAGAAGAAGCTGTGCAAAAACACGTCCCTCTGTGTCGATCATGTGCCGCCAGCCGTTTCCTGCGCCGCTGTAATGTGACAGAATTGCGTGCGGTGCGGGGTGCTGACCTTCATCCCTGCCAGCCAAAAATGCCGCGCCCGCCTGTTTCAGGGCTGCGCTGATTTTGCCTTTATCTGGCTGCCAGTCACCGATGCGCCTATGACCCAGCTGTTCACGCATTACGGCACGCAGTTCACCTGCAGTCGCGCACAGACAGTCAACCAGCCCCCAGTCAAGCGCTTCATAAGGGCTGACCATCCTGCCTGTCAGTGTCATTTCAAGCACTTTTTCAATGCCAATGCGACGAAGGGCCCGACCCGTTCCCCCATAGCCGGGCATAATACCCAGGTTGATTTCCGGAAATCCCAGCTGTGTCTTTGGCCCAGAGGTGGCAACAATGCGGTCAAAGGGCAGGGCAATTTCAAGACCGCCGCCAACCGCCACACCGTCTATACCGCACACGCTTGGCACCGGCAGCGCTTCAATCTGTGAGAGTATCCTGTCAGCTAGTGCCAGCAGCTCCAGAACATCGTGCTCGCTCTCTAGCTGCTCAAACTCTGCGATATCCGCGCCATAAACAAACCCGCCTGCCTTGCCAGAGACAAAGCACAGGCCGCGCAGATTCTTATCCGCGCTGATATCTGCCATCAGCCCTTCCCATTCCTGCATTACCTCGCGGCGCAGAATATTGACAGAGCTGCCACTGACATCAATTTCAAGCCAGCCAATACCGGAATCATCCATCGAATAGCGCCAATGCCGCAGAGCCATTTACTCTCTCCCAAAAAATTCAGACAGGCTGAGCATAGTTTATCATGCCCGCCCTATAAAGATAATCAGTAATGATAATCAGTTTTGTTGTATTTACAGCCCCTGCCCGCTATGTAAGAGAATGACGCAGTTATCCCCCTCAAAATCAGCTGGGCAAAATACTTCAGAAGGCCATAATCTTGTCGGCGGCGTGCTGACTTTATTTGCCGAGATTGTTATTTCCATGGCTCTGGCCGGACTGATAAAACAGATCAGCCCGGACACATCATTGATAACAATTCTGTTCAGCCGCTTTTTTTTCTGTCTGCCCCTGCTGCTCTGGCTGGGATGGTACCAGCGCGGCACAGCCCTGTATTCTGTGCGCCAGAAACAGATTCTGGCGGCGCGGATTTTTTCGGGTCTGGCAGGTTTATGCTCTTGGTATGTTGCCGTTATTTACCTGCCCCTCTCTCTTGCCACTGTGCTCGGACAGATGCTGACGATATTTATCACGCTGCTGGCGCCCTTTTTATTGGGTGAGCGCGTTGGCAGCCGCAGGATAGGCGCAGTTATTTTTGGCTTTGCGGGCATCTTACTGCTTATAAATCCATTTTCTGAGCAGACCCAACCGGTTCCGTTCATCGGGCTGGCAGCCGGGCTGGCAATGCCCTTTTTCGCAGCGCTTATGTTCATTTTTCTGCGCCGCCTCGGGCGCAGTGAAGCCCCGATATCAACCGCCCTGTGGTATAACAGTGTCGGTGCGGTTATTTTTGCTGGCGTCATGATTGCCAGCGATGCAGCATTTCCTGTCATTTCTGCCCAGAACAGTTTTGTCTGGGCTGTTCTGATTATCGCGGGTGTGGCTTCCAGCGTTCAGCAATTTCTGATGGCCTGGTCACACAAGCTGGCACCGGCTTCTGCGCTTGCACCAGTTCATTACAGTGCTGTTCCTGTCTCAGTCGCCATTGGTATGGTGTTTTTTGATGAGGCCCTCAGCCTCAGCTTTGTCACAGGCACTGCGATTATCATCGGATCTGCCTGGTACATTTTCCGGCGTGAACAGATGCACAAACACAGCAAAAGGGGGGGGTGAAAGTTAACAGCGCCGCATAACATATATCCTTGATGTCATGTTATATTTGTTCATATGCGGGCCATCTTCATTTTCCAGAATTTCCGCCAGAGCTGTGTCTGCCGCCAGCTTTGCCGCCGCCTCATAGGCTGGATTCTCCAGCGTATGATTATTGAGAGAGAATACCAGCAGCCCCCCTGGCTCCAGTTTCTTTAGTAGCGCGGAAATGGCCTCTGGCGGGGCGTGTTTATCCGCGATAACCCCCATGGCTGTTATGACCTGATAGGCCCCGGTTTCAAAATCAAACGGATTGTCAGACGCTGCAAGGCTGAGCGTGCGATACACATCATCAAGAGCATGCGCGCGCGCAAGCATCGCCGGGCTGAGGTCACAGCCATCAATGACCTGAAAGCCGGCATGGTGCAGGGCCAGTCCTGAAATACCCGTGCCGCATCCCACATCCATTATGGCAGCTGTGCAGTCAGTCTGCCATCGCCTTAATGCTGCGGCACAGCGTTGGGGGGTAACATAGCCATGCGCGCGTACGGCCCCGTCATAGCTTTCTGCCCACTGCTCATAAAGCGCCAGCGTGTCCTGCTGGCTTTTAAGCCTGTAGGCCTGTTTTAAAAATTGATCATCAGCCATTTGTTTCAGCCTCCTGTGCGCGGCTGTCCACTCGCTAGCCCTGGCATGACAGACAAAATGCAGCCGCAGGGTCAAAATCAAGCCGCCTTTGCGGTATCTCTTCTTCACAACGCACGCAAAATCCATACTCACCTGTATCAAGACGCGTCAGCGCAGCCTTGATAGCGCGCATGCGCTGGCGGCGGCGCTGTTCCGTGGCAATATCCATATTCTGTTTCTGCAGCGCATCCATGCGTGAGAGCCGCCCGACTGACTGCTGGTCAAGGGCAACTGGTTTGCGGTCATCTTTTGTCTGCATGCTCAACTGTTCCAGACTTTCATATTCTGAGCTGAGGCGGCTGCGCTGCTGCTGACTGTCCATTTGCATCACCCCTTCCTGTCTGCCCCTTCCGGCGGTTTCAGGCCGGCGGTTTCGGGCCTGCCATTTTTGGCTGGCTGGTATATTGCAAAATAAACAGACAGAAAAATCAAGGTTTGGAAGCATAAGAAAGCCCCGCTTCTATTGCAGGGCATCTACTATTGCAGGGCATCCGCTTTGGGAAAATCATTTCTGAAAGCGGGGCAGTATCTGGAATGATTGCCCGAAATGATGAAACCATATAATACTCTGTCATTATATAAGCACACCCGCCAGGCAAGGCAGCGCCGAAAATGATGTTTGAATCCTTTATTGCCAGCTTTGTGATTTATTTTGTGGTGATTGACCCGGTGGGCACCATTCCCATTTTTGTGGCTGTCAGCACCGGTATGACACGGGTGGAAAAACAGCGAATGGCAATAGAGGGGACGCTGGCTGCCGGTGGGGTTCTGTTTTTTATTCGCGATCTTTGGCACCACTATTTTAACCTATCTCGGTATTTCACTTACTGCGCTGAAAATCGGCGGCGGGCTGCTATTATTCTATATTGCATTGGAAATGCTGTCATCGCGCCGCATGGAGCGAAAGGAACGCTCTGTGCATACGGCCCAGCACGAGAACCCGGCCGATACGCCTATGCGGCCGGGGGCGATTTATCCGTTGGCGGTGCCACTTCTGGCCGGGCCAGCGGCGCTTGTCTCTGTGATGGTTGTTGCCAGCGACAAGCCGGCTGGCTCTGCTGAATGATTGACCAGCCTGACAGCACTTGGCATCACGGTTGTACTGACAGGAATATTGCTGTTTACCACCGCCTGTCTGGATAAATTTATCAACCGCCGCATCGCAGAGATTATCAGCCGTGTCATGGCGATATTGCTGGCGGCTTTGTCAGTCCAATATATTCTGGAAGGGCTCTCACAGACAGGGCTACTGCAGCTACCTTGATATTTCCGCAAAATTACGGCTATCATGGCACAGAGATAAACGGTAAAGGTATCTGTCTTGTCTCAGGGTACACAGCACACATCCACAAATCAGACGACTCGACGCTGGCTGAGGGCGGGCGCGCGCGCACTGGTGGTCATTGTGATTTACTGTCTGCAGCTGATGGGCCCCCTGATTATCGGGGCAGCCATTATCATCAGCGCAGCCCTGATAAAAACCCTGCCCGGACAGGTGGTGCTGGTACTGATCGCCAGCTGGATTGCGCTGAATATCTTCGGCATTGATGTCACCAACCTCAAAGGGCTGAGAGAAGGTGCAGAGGAAAACCCCTCAATCATCCTGGATTTCATACTTGGCTTTCTGTCCTGAACAGCAGCCCGGACTCTATTCAGCAGCGCTGGCAACTGCCCCGCGATGGCCAATGATCACCTCACTGCCCGGCCCTGGATGGCGCGGAACGTTAAAGGACAGGACAAGGGACAGACAGGCCATCCCGGCACCGGCCAGAAACACAGCAGAAGGGCTGTACAGCCAGAGCCCGCCAAAGACAACAGGCACAACAACAGCTGCGATATGATTAATGGTAAATGACACACTGGCTGTGCTGGCCATGTCTGCAGGATCGCCAATTTTCTGAAAATAGGTCTTTATCGCTATCGCAAAGGCAAAAAACATATGATCAAGAACATAAAGCCCGGCCGCGACCACCCCGGAATTCACAAAAGCATAGGACACAAAAACAATGATCAGACCAATATATTCAAAAACAAGGGCCGCGCGTTCACCCACACCAGTTATCACCCGCCCGACAATCGGCGCAAACCAGATATTGAAGGCGGCGTTCAACAGGAAAAGGGCTGTTATTTGGGTCACTGAATAGCCGAATTTCTCGACCATCAGAAACCCGGCAAAGACAATGAATATCTGGCGCCGGGCCCCGGCAATGAATGTCAGCGCATAATACAGCCAATAGCGTTTACGCAGGATAATCCTGCGTGTCTGATAGGTTTTTTCCTTGAAGTGGGGAAAGACAAAAAAGGCCAGACCCGCCAGCAGCATAGTCGCCAGACCCGCCAGCAGATATGTTATCCTGTAACTCTCGGCAGAGCTGGCAAGTCCGGTAGAGCCCGCCAATGCCTGCCAGGAAATTTCCGGCAGGCTTGTCAGATAGGCAGTAAAAATAATCCCCAGAACCAGAAGCTGGGCCGCAGCTGCAACACCATAAATACGTCCCATCACAGACGGTGCTGTTTTTTTATCCAGCCATTGCAGTGTCAAGGACTGGTTACAGGCCTCATAATAATGAAAGCCGATGGATGAGATAACTGTTGTTATATAAAGCCCTATGGCTGTCGGAAAATAGCCTGTCAGGGCAACGCCAAACCCCAGCAGAACAAGCGATAACAGCGCCAGCCGCTGTTCGGCAATGATCAGCAGCACATAAACAACAAGAAATGAAAGAAAGCCCGGAACCTCGCGCAGGGACTGCAGGATGCCGATTTCACGACCGGTAAAGCTGGCGATTTCAATGGTGAAATTATTCAGTAGCACCATCCAGGCCCAGAAGGACAGCGGCATGGCCGCTGCCATCATCATCAGCAGATATTCAGGGCGCTCGCGCCAGTTGAACGGGGTCTGGGACATGAACAATTCAATAACCAAAATTGAGCGTTAAATTATGCGGACAAAATCGTTCTATCACAAGGCTGATAAAGGGGATATAACTTTTTGGAACCGCTTTGGTCTGGGACAGGATACTGCTGCTATGGCTGAAAACAACATTGCTGTCATTTCTGGTAACCGTATTGTTTTTGGCATATTCATGATGCTGGGTTTTGCCATATTCGGCCCGACCATCGATGTGTTTGCCAAACTTGCCGGGCAAAGCGGCATTCCAGTATTTCAGATATCTGCCTTCCGCTTTGCTGTCCAGACAGTGGTTCTCCTGCCTATTGCTATTTATCTGCGCTGTCTTTATCTGCCGGGTTTTGCACAAGCGGGCCTTTATCTGATACGCGGCGGGCTGATTTTGACCGCCACCAGTTTTTTCTTTGCTGCCCTTGCTTATCTGCCGCTGGCTGATGCCATTTCAATATTTTTCATAGAACCGTTCCTTTTGACCCTGCTTGGGGCTGTCCTGCTGAAAGAAACGATTGGCTGGCGGCGGATCAGTGCCTGTATTGTCGGTTTTGCAGGGGCACTGCTGGTGATACAGCCACAATATGAAGCCGTTGGCATGGCCGCTGCCTTTCCACTGGGAACGGCATTCTGCTTTGCCTTTTATCTGATCCTGACCCGCCAGATGACACAGAGGGCGCACCCTGTCACTGTCCAGATTTTTACCTCTCTTGCTTCTGTGGCCCTGATTGCCCCCGTGCTGTTGGTTATGAATAACGGGCCGGTTGCCGCCCTTGATATTGTCAGCGTGACCCCGTATCAGCTGGGGCTTTTGCTGGGTGTCGGTCTGGCAGCCACTGTCGCGCATATGTTTATCACAGTTGCCTTCAGGCATGCCCCCGTGGCTGTTCTGGCCCCGCTGCAATATCTGGAGATAATATCCGCAACATTGTTTGGCTGGTGGGTTTTTTCAGACCTGCCCAATCAGACAACTGTTCTTGGCGTTATTATAATCATCAGCTCGGGGCTGTATGTTCTGATGCGGGAACGCAAACTGGGACTGGCACAAAGCGCAGCAGCAACAGCAGGGGCCCGCACCGCTAAACTGCCGCCTCAGCCATAGGCGGCCATCCATCCAAGACTGTCATCACTGGGGCCAGAGGGTTTATACTCAGCCCCGATAAATCCGTCATACCCTGCCTCATAGAGGCGCGGCAGCAGGACAGGATAATTCAACTCGCACCTGTCAGGCTCTGCGCGTGCAGGCACAGAGGCAAACTGAATATGCCCTATCAGAGGCATGATTCTCTGTGCCCGCATAAAAATGTCACCCTGCAGAATCTGAATATGATAGCAGTCAAACATGATTTTCACATTTGCCTCACCCACCGCCTGAATGATGTCAGCAGCCTGTTCAACCGACTGCAGGAAATATCCCGGCACATCACGGTGATTGAGCGGTTCAATGAGAATAGTAATATTGTGTGCGCGTGCGGCCTGGGCGGCATATCTAAGATTACTGACAAAAACATTCTCAGCTGTCTTTGAGCTGTCGCTCAGCCCGGCCATGACATGCACATTGCCGGTCTTTGTTTCAGCCGCATAAGCAATCGCCTCATCAATATAGCGGCGCGCCTCATCCTCACGCCCAGCAAGTGCGGCCACACCGTTCTCGCCCTTGCTGACATCACCTTTTCGTGTGTTCAGCCCCAGCATTGACAGATCAGCCGCCGCCAGTGCTGCCGCGACATCAGCGGGCGCGCTGTCATAGGGCCAATGACATTCAACTGCGGCAAATCCGGCAGCCGCTGCCCGGCCAATCGCCTGAACTAGTGGAATATCTGTCCATAGAAATCCAAGATTAGCAGAAAATTTAACCATTTATCCCTCAGCCCTCTTGCAGGGCGTATCCCTGAAAATTCCGCGATGATGTGCTGTGAATGAAAAAGGGCAGCCATTTTAGCATTAAGGGCTGCCCTTTTAAAAATGAGATTCAGTGATTATCCAGCTTAGTCAAGCAGGCCAATCTTTCTCATGTAAGCGAGGTTTGATTCAAGTGCTTCTTTAGCCAGCGGGCTTTTTTCAGCCATTGCATACCATGCCTCAACCGCGATTTCACGGAACTTCTTGCGCTCTTCAAATGACCAGTCGATCACAGTGATATCCGGGTCTTTTCTATCCTTTTCCACCTGTCCAAGACCTTCGATAGTGGCGTCACGCAGTTTGCGCTGCCAAGTCGCATATGCCCATGTTTCCAGTGCGGCCTGCTCCTGTGCGCTGAGACCATCCCATACTTTCTTGTTGATGATTGTCTGCAGGTTGGCCATTGAGTGGATGCCAGGATAGAGCGGGTATTTTGCAATTTTGTGGAAACCTGATGCGTGGTTATTGATGTAAACTGACGCATCAGCAGCGTCCACGATGCCCTTTTCCAGTGATGTGTACACCTCAGAGAAAGGAATTGATGATGGTGACGCCCCGGCGCGGCGGAACACGTCAGCTGCCAGACCTTCTGGTGAACGCAGCTTCAGACCTTTCAGATCGGCAACGCCGTAAAGCGGAACCTTTGCAACAAAGGCTTCCTTGCCATAGGGGCCACAGCCCAGAACCTTGATTTTGCCAGGCAGGACTGAGTCATAGATTTTCTGCAGCATTTCCTTGCCGCCGCCATGCATGCAATAATCCTGATACTGATCAGCCGTATCGAAACCGGCAATAAGGTCACCCATGATAGCAAAAGCCGGGTCGCGCCCTGAGAAATAGGCAATCGCGTTGAAGTCACCATCCAGAATACCATTGGCAACAGCATCGATAGTCTCACGGTGCGGCACAACTGACTTTGTTGGCAGAGGCTCAATCTTAAGGCTGCCGCCAGTCATTGTCTCAAGCAATGGCGCGGCATTGTTCATATAGGTGTGCGCCCAGTCGCCGGCATTTGAGCTGGTCTGGAATTTCAGTGTCTTTGCATCGGCAATACCGGCTGACGCCAGAACGGTACCTACCATAGCTGCAATAGCTATTCGTTTCATTGAGTTTCCTCCACTACATTTTTAAAATTAAGGGTTTAAGATAGCTAAAATATCAGCTGAAGCCATCGGCCAAGGAAAACATGAACCAGATCAGCAATGCTGAAAACAGCAAACCCACTAAGGCTGCGCTGTATCCATAGGTCTCGACATTGTCGACTCTTGTAATCTCGCTCATCTGTTTTCTCTTCTGTTCGAACAAACCAATAGCACTGATACAAATATGCTTGAATAAAATAAAAAAAACTGCAAGCCTAAAAATCAAATAACGTCATCTTTGTGTTTCCAACACGCGATAATCTGTTAAAACGCCGGCGATATAATCGCGCAAACAGCCAATTATTTTACGGGGGAAAATATGGCACAAGCATCAAGCAATCAGGTTCAAAGGGATAATACGGTTTTTGAACCGGAACCTGGGCCATTTCGCTTCATAGATCATTTTAGTAAATTTTCAGGGCTGGCTGTCTCGCAGCTCTATCTGATAGCCGCTTTATGTACAATTTATGAAGTTGTTTCCCGTTATGTTTTCCACGCCCCAACCCAGTGGGCTTTTGAGGTTGTGATGGTGCTCTGCGCGTCTGCATGGATGCTCTCAGCCGGCTATATTACCCTGCATCAGCGCCATATCTCGATCAATGTCCTGTATCTGATGGCAGGTGACAGGGGTAAATGGTATCTGGATTTATTTGCTTATATCGTTGGGGTGCTGGCCCTGTGGCTGCTGGCTGATGATGCTATTGTGCGCGCCCTTGAATCAATCCGTATGTCTGAAAAGATGGGCTCTGCGTGGAATTCTCCCCAGCCCATGGTGCTGAAAACCATGCTGGTTGCGGGTGCTGTCATGTATCTCATACAGCTGCTGGTAAATCTGCACCGGCATTTCACCGCTTCCTGGGCAAAGAATCTGGTCATCGCCGGCGCCCTGATTATTTTTGTCAGGCTGGCCGCTGTTACAGGGGCACATTTTCTTGGTGAGGCAAATGTCCTGTTCGGCGCTATAAATGATGTTTTTGGCGCGATTGGATCAAGGATTGACCCTTCAGAGATGATTGACATGCGCGAAATGGGCATTGCCTCTGCCAGCATGCTGATTGTCGGCCTGATGGTTGCGCTGATGATGACCGGCATGCCGCTGGGCATTGTAACGCTGATTGTCTCTATTCTCAGCGCTTTATTCTATTTTGGCTATGGCGGGCTTTATCTTGTTTCAACAAACGCCTTTGGTCTTCTGGAGAAATACCCTCTGATCGCCGTGCCGCTGTTTGTTCTGATGGCCTCTATTCTTGAGCGTGCCGGTGTTGCAGAGGATCTCTTTGATGCGATGTCAATCTTTGCCGGCAAACTGCGCGGCGGCGTTGCCATTCAGACCATTATTGTGGCGGTGATTCTGGCAGCCATGTCCGGCGTGATGGGCGGCGAGATTGTCATGCTTGGCCTTGTTGCCCTGCCGCAGATGCTGCGTCTCGGCTATGATCGGAAAATGTCTATCGGACTGATATGCGCGGCCGGTTCCCTTGCGACACTGATTCCGCCAAGCATTATCATGATCATCTATGGTCTGGCCGCCCAGGTTGCGATTGGCGATCTGTTTATGGCCGGGGCTGTGCCTGGGATAATGCTGGCAACTTTTTACGGCATTTATGTTCTGGTCAGATGTAATCTGAACCCGGCGATGGCTCCGACAGCAGAAGAGGTTGCTACCAAGCGCGGACGCGAGATGAAGCTATCAAAGGAAAAACTGTCTGCGGTTGCTCTCAGCATCTTCCTGATTTTCTGCGTCATGGGCTCTATCTATGGCGGGATTGCCACTGTCACAGAAGCGGCGTCTGTCGGTGTGGTCGGGGCAATCTTTGTTGCCCTGATCCGTAACTCTTTCAGCTGGAACCTGCTGCAAGTTGCGCTTGCCGGAACCATGTCAACTGTCGGCACAATCGTCTGGCTGATTTTGGGGGCGGTGTCTTTTGTCGGCATCTATAACTTGATTGGCGGGGCAGACTTCCTGCGCTCTTTGTTCTCAAACCTCGGCCTGCCGGCATTGGGCATTGTCTTTGTGATGATGGCCATCCTGGTGGTTCTGGGCACCTTTATGGAATGGATTGCGATTGCCTTTATCACTGTGCCGGTATTTGCGCCGGTTGTCGTTGGTATGGCACCGGAACTCGGTCTTGAGCCTGAGTGGGCAGCCGTCTGGTTCGGGGTTCTGTTTGTGATGAATATCCAGATCTACTTCTTGTCACCGCCATTCGGCCCGGCCTGTTTCTGGCTGAAATCGGTGGCCCCGCCTGATGTGACGCTGCAAGAGATTTTCGGCTCTGTCCTGCCGTTCATCCTGATGCAGATAACTGGCATGCTGCTGGTCATGTTCATACCTGAACTGGCCCTGTATCTACCGCAAATATTATCCTGACGGCTGATAAAGGCTTATTCACAAATACTGCTGTTTCTGTTCTGATAATCCGGGGCAGAAACAGCCTTTTTTTATAACTGAATTAATAGAGGGCAAAATGACAAGCGTACTGATTACAGAGCCTGTGCATGAAGACGGCATAAATCTGTTGGCCGAGGCCGGATTTGATCTGGTGAAGAAATGGGAATTATCAGACGAAGATATGGCCCCGCGCTATGCGGAAATTGAGGCTGTTTTTGCCCGCACCAACCGAATCTCAGCAGAGATGATGGAAAAAATGCCGAAGCTGAGAATTGTGGCCAAACATGGTGTTGGCTGCGATACCATTGATGTGGCCTATGCCCGCTCGCGTAATATCATTGTTGCCATCACCAGTGACGGCAACGCCCCGTCTGTGGCTGAGCATACGCTGATGTTTATGCTGAATTGCGCGAAAACACCTGTTTATATGGACAGTATCGTTCGCGGTGATTACAGCCAGCGTACAACAATCAAGGCCTTTGATATCGGGGCAAAAACTGTTTTTATTCTTGGCTATGGCCGAATCGGCACAAAGGTGGCCCGCCTGTGCCAGGCATTTGGCATGCGCGTGCTGATAAGTGATGAAAAATTCGCCGGGGATGTCAGAGAGACAGACGGGTTCGAGGTTGTCCATGACATTGATGAAGGGCTGGCAGCAGCTGATTTTCTGACTGTGCATATACCGCTGACAGATAAGACACAAAATATAATTGACCGCGACAGGCTGTTGAAAATGCCAAAGGGCGCATTTGTGATTAACTGTGCGCGCGGAGGTATTATTGATGAACAGGCGATTGCTGATCTGACGCGATCAGGGCATCTGGGCGGGGCTGGTTTTGATGTCTATTCGGCTGAGCCTGTTGCACAGGACAATCCGCTGATGAAGGCTGAACGCTGCTGGCTGAGCCCGCACACAGCCGCCTTTACCGCCCAGTCGCTACAGCGCATGTCTGCCCAGTCCGCACAGAATATCATTGATATGTTCAATGGCGGCGTGCCTGAGCGCAATATCTATTCTCTTGATGCCTTTTCATCATGATCCCTTTGACAGCGCTGCCCCTCAACGCTGCCAGTCAAAATCCGGGTCATGATAGGCAGAGCCGTCCGGAACAAGATCGAGCGGAATATCAAGAATCATACGGCTGAGCAGAATATAACTGAGCGTCTTGCCGTGCCGGTCAAGAGAGCGTGAGGCATTCACCCCGCCATCTAAGGCATCATCAATGACAAAATTAAAAGCATGAATATTGGGCAGCTCATAGCGCCTGACCGGCCCGGCCCCCAAATGGGCAAACAATATTTCCACTGATTCAGCTGTCACTGCCTGTTTTATGAATTCATATGCCTCAGGCTTGTAGGCGATGAGCGATATATTGCTGACATTGCCTTTGTCACCAGCCCGTCCGTGGGCAATCGCATGCAGGGGCAGCCTGCGCGTTTCAACAGAATTCTTCATGCCGGAACAACCTCTGCTTTGACATGCGGGGCAATCAGATTGCGATCCAGAAGAACTGACGCAGAAGCCATTTGTTCTGTCACACTGGCACGATAGCCGCCGCCAGCCGCCGGGCCGGAACAGTAAAGATGCTGCAGCTCATCACACAGGCCTTGCGCTGTCTGCCGATCAGCCGAAATCAGGGCAAGGCGCAGGCGGTAGTCACTGTCAAAGGGCAATTGCCTGTTTGCAGCAAAATCCGGCCTGCCGCCATCAAGGACTGAATAGGCACCCAGAATATCCATGCGTATATCCCCTTTATAGCCCCTGTCCCGCATACGCTGTATGACCACCTCGCCAGCCAGCTTGGCACGGGCCAGTGCATTCATGCCAGCATAGGTCATTTCAGCCTCAGCCATAAAGCCGCCGTCAACACATACGGTTGTTTTCAATGTTGCGGGACGTTCATGGCCTTTGATGCCGCTCACCTTTATGCGGTCGGGCCCGTCATTGCAGAGTCGCAGCCCGCTGACATCCGCACAGACATCAGGAACCACATAGCAGGACGGATCATGCATTTCATAAAGCAGTTGTTCGGTAACAGTAGCCGGGGTCACACAGCCGCCTGTATGGTCAGCCTTGGTGATAATGAA
>JAYPEG010000023.1:29460-32568 GCA_038125645.1 Alphaproteobacteria bacterium | reverse complement strand
ATCATCAGTGGCCACCTTGGGAGAGGCAACAAGGGCCCGCTCTTCCTGGCTGTAGGGGCTGTCCAGCCCGCCATTGAAGAAAAATGTCACATGCGGATATTTTTCTGTTTCGGCAAGGCGCAACTGTTTCATTCCGGCCACGGCCACCACCTCACCCAGCCCGCCAGAGAGATCAGGCGGCCCAAACAGAAAAGGCACATGGGGGTTCAGGTCATCAGCAATGGGCGTCAGAGAGACAGCGCTGCCGCCAAAGGGCAGGGTAAAGCCAAGGGCATCGCCTGAATAGTCTGTTTTTTCAGGCAGATAAAGAGCACGCATAATCTGGCGCACCCTATCCACGCGGAAATTGGCAATAACCAGCGCATCATTTTCAGCCATGCCGTCATAGCCGGCAAGACAGGTGGGCTGGATAAAGTCATCTGTCTCACCCTTGTCATAGCCCAGCTGTATGGCCTGTGTCACTGAGCTGGCATGGCGTGTACCCCTGCCGCCGCCAAGCAGGTTCAAAAAAGCGGCTGTGCGCTCCCAGCGTCTGTCCCTGTCCATGGCAAAATAGCGCCCGCACAGGCTTGCCGGGAGGCACCCCTGTGGCAGCTGCCGCTCGAAGGCCGGCAGAAAATCACCGGCAATACGCGGCAGCGTGTCACGTCCATCGGTGATTATATGCAGCCATACCCCAATACCGGCAGCACACAGAACCTCGGCCAGGGCCAGGATATGATCACTGTGGCTGTGAACACCACCATCTGATATCAGCCCGACAAGATGGGCCTTGCCGCCAGTTTCTTTCAGCCGGGTTATGAAAGACTGCAAGCAGGGCAGATGGGCGAGCGCCCCGCTCTGGCAGGCAGCTGTGATTCGCGGCAGATCCTGCATTATGACACGCCCGGCCCCGATAGTCATATGACCAACCTCTGAATTGCCCGGCTGGCCGTCTGGCAAACCAACCGCGCTTTCAGAGGCCAGAAGGCGGCTGTGGGGACAGTCTCTGAGCAGCCGGTCATAGGCGGGTGTCTGTGCCAGTGCAACCGCGTTGAAACGGCTCTGTTCACGCAGCCCCCAGCCATCCATGATACATAATATAACGGGCTTGATGTCAGCATTCATGGCAGTATCTGATCCCCACTATTGACACTGAGCCGGTTATAGCCCTGTGGCAGGGGATCAGGCAAGGCTGAATGGCTCAGCTGCGGTGATAGGGGTGACCTGCCAGTATCATCTCAGCCCGGTAAAGCTGTTCAGCCAGCATCACACGGCACAGCATATGCGGCCAGGTCGCGCGGCCAAATGCGATTACCGCGTCACTTTTATCGCGCAGGCCGGCATGGTGGCCGTCTGCCCCGCCAAGGGCAAAATAACAAGCCGCTGTGCCCGCATCACGCCAATCGCCGATCATCGCGGCCAGCCGGTCTGATGCGATGTCCTGTCCTGTGGGATCAAGACAGACAAGGCGTTTTGGTGTGCCGGGCTGGCGGTCAAACCAATCCAGCATTCTGGCTGATTCATCTTTTGTGCGTTTTGGCCCGGCCGGCAGGGGTGAGTCAAATTCAGTAATGCGGGTAAAATGGGCCATGCGCGCTGTCCAGCCCTCTATCAAGCTGGTTTCCGCCCCTTTTTTGGATTTGCCGATGGCGATGATGGCAAGTTTCATGATCTGTTCTGCTGATCAGCCCTCAGCCTGGCTCAGCTGACATGCACAATCTCATCATCATCTATGCTTTGTGTCCACATACGCTCCAGCGCATAAAATTCACGCACTTCCGGGCGGAAAATATGCACAATCACCTCTGCTGTGTCCAACAATACCCAGTCAGCCTGACGCGTGCCTTCCTTGCCAATAACTGCAATGCCGGCCTGTTTCAGCTTAACCTCAACATGTTCTGCCATGGCTGCCACCTGTCGGCCCGAGGCGCCGGTGGCGATAATCATAAAGTCAGCAAGGGTGGATTTTCCGGCAAGAGGGATGGTTGTAATATCGATTCCCTTATCACTGTCCAATGAATGCCAGATGAGGTCTCTAACCTGTTCAGGGGTCAGGGGCTTGGTCGCGTTGCTGATGGTCAGTCTCCATAAATCATCAATGCCTGCCGGATGTCTTTTAACTTATCCTGATTTTTCATTTTCGGCAAGTTTGGTTGTTTTCAGTATTGCGAAGGGCAGTTGCAGACAGCCGGTTGCGGCTGGTGAAACAAAAGTTCCAGCCACGCGGCAGCTGTTTGGCCAGCTGGCTGGCATGGCGGCGCCTGTGTCTGCGGCCGAGCAGGGCAGCCCCCCGCCCGCTGAGGGCCTGCCAGCCATAACCCGGCCTGTTCATGATTAAAAAATCAATCATTTTCACAAGTGCAGCCGGGCGGTGCCAGTAGGGTAACTGAACAAGATTATCAGCGCCCATAATCCAGACAAGGCGTGCATGCGGGCATATGCTGCGCAGATAGCCCAGCGTATCAACACTTGTCGATTTGCCCGTCTTCTGTTCAATGTCAAGACAGCGCAGCCAGCGGCAGCGGCCAGCCAGTTTTCTGGCCCCGTCCAGCCGCTCTGTAAAAGCAGACATGCCGGCAGCAGACTTTAGCGGATTCTGCGGGCTGACCAGCCACCAGATTTCATCAAGGCGGGCTGTCTTTCGTGCGGCGGCGGCTATATAAAGATGGCCATTATGCGCTGGATTAAAAGACCCGCCCATAATCCCAATTCGCCGCTTGTAGGGAAAATGCGGAACAGATGCCAGCTGATGTCTGTATCCGGCCTCAGGCACGAACCTGACCGTTGCCGCGTACAATATATTTAAAGCTGGTGAGCTGTTCGGCTCCAACCGGCCCTCTGGCATGCAGCCTGCCCGTGGCAATGCCGATTTCCGCACCCATGCCAAATTCACCGCCATCAGCGAACTGGGTAGAGGCATTAGCCATAACAA
This sequence comes from Alphaproteobacteria bacterium, assembly GCA_038125645.1. Lineage (GTDB taxonomy): Bacteria > Pseudomonadota > Alphaproteobacteria > Puniceispirillales > Puniceispirillaceae > JADHLI01. Next base: position 29,654 of record JAYPEG010000023.1, on the reverse strand, counting down.
TGGCGCTGTCCACAGCGGCAAAAAACTGTTCTGTTTCCGCGGTATCCTCAGAGATAATGCTTTCTGTATGGCCAGAGCCATAATGGCGGATATGGCTGACAGCACTGCTGAGGTCAGCAACTGTCCGCATGGCGATAACAGGGGCCAGAAATTCGCATCCCCAGTCATTATCACCTGCGGCAATAACCTTTCTG
>JAYPEG010000023.1:27176-29450 GCA_038125645.1 Alphaproteobacteria bacterium | reverse complement strand
GCCTTTGTACCTGGCTGTCGCCGCGCACCTCGCACCCTGAGGCAATCAGGGCCCGCACCATATCCCGGCCAATAGTATCTGCCACGCTCTCATGCAGCAGGACAGTCTCAGCCGCTCCGCAGATACCCACCCGCCGCATTTTGGCATTGAGCGTTATATCCACAGCTTTCTTTGGATCAGCATGGGCTGATATATAGAGGTGGCAGATACCCTCAAGATGGGCAAAGACAGGTACCCGGGCCTGTTCTTGAACACGTCCGACCAGCCCCCTGCCGCCGCGCGGGATAATCACATCTATAAGGCCGCTTGCTGCCAGCATTGCCCCAACAGCGCTGCGGTCGCTTGTCGGGATCATCTGCACCGCCTCAGCTGGCAGTCCGGCCTGTGACAGTGCCTGTTGGATCAGTTCTGCCAACAGGCTGCTTGTTGCATGCGAATCACTGCCGCCGCGCAGCAGGCAAGCATTGCCTGACTTGATGCACAGACTGGCTGCATCAACTGTGACATTGGGACGTGATTCATAGATAATGCCGATAACGCCAAGTGCTGTGGACAGGCGGGTGATATCCAGCCCGTTTGGCTGTGTCCATCTGGCCAGCTCGCGCCCCAGCGGATCTGGCAGGCGGGCAATATCCAACGCCCCTGCCGCCATCGCCTCGATACGCTCTTTTGTCAGTGTCAGCCGGTCGATAAAGGCCGGGCTGAGGCCGGTGCCAGCTGCCTGTTTGACATCATGGCTGTTGGCTGTGTTTACAGCATCGGCATTTTTACTTATCAGCCCGGCCGCACGTATCAATGCCTCATTGCGCTGTTCTGCCGGGGCCTGGCCGATTATCTGCTGGGCATTGCGGGCCTTGGCCGCCAGCCGGGCGATCAGCGCCTGTGCGTCTTCTGCACCTGTCGCAGCTGTTTGTTGTGTATCAGCGATAGTCATTTTTTGCCTGCCCTGTCACTGTCCTGTTTGTGTGTGTAATCATTGTGCAGTACCAGATCATCAGCATGCACCAATTCAGCCCGTCCCTGATAGCCCAAAAGTGATTCTATCGCGCTGCTTTTCTGACCCTTTATTTTCAATGCCTCTGCTGCTGAATATCCTGCCAGCCCATGGCCGAGCTGCTGTCCGGACAGGCTGATTATCTGTACCAGATCGCCCCGGTCAAACTGGCCGGTAATTTCTGCCGCGCCCACAGGAAGCAGCGATTTGCCGCCAAGCAGGGCCTTTTTAGCGCCTTCATCCACGCGAATCACGCCTCTGGGGTCAAGGGCCCCGGCGATCCAGTTTTTTCGGGCGTTCTTTGGTGATCTGCGCCGGTGAAACAGGCTGAACCGCGCGCCGTTCTGCAAGGCTGCAAGCGGGCGCTCATCCCCGCCCCGGCAGATGATCATATCGGCGCCCGCCTCTGTCGCGATACGCGCAGCTGCCAGCTTGGTTGCCATGCCGCCAGAGGCAAATTCAGCATTGGCAGCGCCGCCCAGCTTCAATATATCATCTGTGATTTCCGCAATTTGCGGGATATGGCGCGCGTCTGTCACAATATGGGGATTGTCTGTATACAGCCCGTCAACATCAGAAAGCAGAATCACCAGATCGGCTGATATCATGCCAGCCACACGCGCTGCCAGCCGGTCATTGTCACCGAATCTGATCTCATAAGTGGTAACTGTGTCATTCTCGTTCACAACCGGCACCACGCCAAGGCCCAGAAGGGTTTGGATGGTGGCGCGCGCATTGATATGGCGCCGCCGCGTTTCCGTGTCATCCGGGGCCAGCAGAATCTGGGCAATACGCAGTGATTCGCCTGACAATGCCTCTGACCAGCGCTGTGCCAGCTCAACCTGTCCGGTCGCGGCTGCTGCTTGTTTTTCTTCCAGCTTTATGGGCCCGGATGCAAGCGATAGGCACGTGCGTCCAAGCGCAATAGAGCCGGATGAGATCAGCACCACCTGTTTGCCGGCAGCGCGGAGCGTAGCCACATCTGCAGCCAGGGCCCGCATCCAGCCAGCGCGCACCTGCCCGCTGGCAGCATCAACCAGCAATGCAGAGCCGATCTTAATCACGATCAGCTGTGCGGCATCGATAATTGATCTGGCTGTATTCATGTGCTGTGCGGGCTCCACTGACTGTCCTCATTTTCCCTGTCACCGCGATTTTCATCGGGGCGGGCCTGATCAATAACCTGATAAAGGGCGCGCAACACAGATTTGACATTTCCGCCGCTGACAGATGACAGCGGCATGACAGATTCTGTCCCCAATTCGGCAAAGGCAGTGCAC
>JAYPEG010000023.1:0-27166 GCA_038125645.1 Alphaproteobacteria bacterium | reverse complement strand
GTGCACAGCTCGGCAACATAATCTGCGGGCGCAGCATCAGCTTTGCTCAGGGCAATAATCTCAGGTTTGTCTGCCAGAATATCAGCATAGGCCTCCAGTTCTGAGCGGACAATCTGCCAGTTTTTTATCGGATCGGTGTCAGTGACATCAACCAGATGCAGCAATATGCGGCAGCGCTCAACATGGCCAAGAAAACGGTGGCCGATACCAGCCCCTTTATGTGCCCCTTCGATCAGGCCGGGAATATCGGCCATGACAAATTCATGATTATCAATGCTGACCACGCCAAGATTTGGGTGCAGGGTGGTAAAAGGATAATCTGCAATCTTTGGTCTGGCCGCTGACACAACAGATAAAAAGGTTGATTTTCCGGCATTTGGCAGACCGACAAGCCCCGCATCAGCGATCAGCTTCAAACGCAGCCAGACCCACATTTCTGTTCCCGGCTCGCCGGGCTGGGCCCGGCGGGGGGCCCGGTTCGTTGATGATTTGAAAAAAGCATTGCCCTTGCCGCCCATGCCGCCGGACAGCAGAATCACTTCCTGGCCCTCTTTTGTCAGATCAGCAAGAACAGTCTGGGTGTCATCTGCCAGAATCTGTGTACCCACAGGCAGCTTGAGGACAATATCATCACCGCGGCCCCCGGAACGGTCACGCCCGGCCCCCGGAATACCTGAACGGGCCTTGAAATGCTGCTGATAGCGGTAATCGATCAGGGTGTTAAGCCCGCCGACACATCTGGCAATAACATCACCGCCGCGGCCCCCGTCACCGCCGTCAGGCCCGCCCATGGGGACATTGGCCTCTCTGCGGAAGCTGACAGAACCGGGCCCGCCATTGCCTGAGCGGATAAATATTTTTGCCTGATCAAGGAATTTCATTTCAGCTGCCAGCCATAATTACTGCACGCCCGATAAAAAAAGGGGCACAGCCCGCGCGACAGGCCCTCCCCTTTACTGACTGTCTATTTGTCTGTTCCTGAACGGTTCAGGGCCGGCAGAACTGAACGTTACTCAGCTGCTACTGCCTGTTCAACAACAGAAACAAACATCCGCCCGCCAGCTTTCTGACGAAAAGCAACATTGCCGTTACGCAACGCAAAAAGGGTATGATCCTTGCCGATGCCGACATTGTCGCCCGGATGGAATTTTGTACCGCGCTGGCGCACAATGATATTGCCTGCGAGAACAGTTTCACCACCGAATTTTTTTACACCCAGACGGCGGCCGGCTGAATCACGGCCATTTCTGGAACTGCCACCTGCTTTTTTATGTGCCATCGCTCGGACTCCTTATGATTTCTTTGCCGCCGGTTTTTTTGCCGCTGCCGCTTTTTTGGGAGCGGCTTTCTTTGCTGCGGGGGCCTTTGCCTCTTTCGTTTCGGCTGCGGCTTTCGCCGGTGCGGCTTTTTTTGCTGCCGGGGCTTTCGCAGATGTCAGGATATCTGTGACTTTCAACAATGTCAGATCCTGTCTGTGGCCCTGTGTGCGGCGATGATTCTTGCGGCGCTTTCTGCGGAAAATCACGATTTTAGGCCCGCGTGTCTGGCTGACGACTTTGGCCTCAACAGCTGCGTTTGCTATCAGGGGCTTGCCAACTGTCACCTTATCGCCGTCACCAAGCATCATGACATCACCAAGGGTTACGGTCTCACCTTCTTCAGCGACCAGCTTTTCCACTAAAATGGTGTCATCTTTTGAAACGCGGTATTGCTTTCCGCCTGTTTTCACCACAGCATACATGGCGACATCCTAACTTAATAAATTAATTTAAACTCTGTTCAGATTCACCGACTGTGCGACCAGAGCCGAACAGCCCGCTGTGCCCGCATGAGCGCGGGCCCTGAGCGCTCGCAATATACTGAACAGCCTGTGAAAGTCAAGCATTATTGACGTTTTTGGAACAGCATGGCTGTGTCCGGCTTTAACGGGCAGTGGGGGCGGTTTGCCCCTAATTCTTAACAGCATTAGGCTGAGTTTAAAATGACTGACAAGGCTTATCATCTCAAGGAGGCTGATTATGCGCCGTCTGATTGAATATGCGCGGGCACATCTGTTCGCTTTCGCACTGGTTAAATTCTGTGCCGGTCTGGTTATTGGTTTTGGGCTGGGGGTTTATTTTCTGCCAATCCTGACCGCAGAGGAAGGCCTCAGCTAGGCTGAGTTCTCTCATCTGAAGCAGGAGGCTGCGGTATCACTGCGGACAGGCACTTTTACCCGCGATCTGCCCGGATCGGATGCGTTCCACTGGGGAGAGGGGACTATTCATGTCAGTGCTGAGCGTATCTGGCTGGACGGGCAGATTGCCCCTGGCCCTGATTACCGGCTTTATCTGACAAAGGGCCAGATAATGACAAAGAATGAATTTCTGCCGGTAAAGCAGGATGCGCTGCAGATTGCCCCGATCAAGGCCTATAAGAACTTTTCTGTCACTGTGCCGGACGGGCTTGACCTTTCTGGCTATGACAGTGTGCTTATCTGGTGTGAGGCTTTTTCTGCGTTTATTACCTCAGCCCGGCTGAACTGAGCGCGGCCAGAAGGGCCTCTGCGGCCCGCTGGCCGGATAGCCCGGCCTCTTCGGCGCGGGCCCCGCTGGCCGGGCCAGTGTCGCTGGCCTGTGGATGCCAGTCGCCGCCAACTGCAGCAAAGCCGCCCGCAGCCGTGACCTCAAAAAAGGGGGCTGATGGCGGGGCCGGGCGCAGGACACGCGCATACCGCCATCGATGGGCACGGGCATAATGGCAGACAGGGCTGATGCCGCCCTGCAGGCTGAAATAATGCGCCTGCAGCTGGCTGATAATCTGTTGCGGGTCTGCCTCAAGACAGCTTTGTGAAAAGTCAGCTGCTGCGTGAATTGTGACGGCCCCGGAGGGCCCGCCATTCGGACGGGCAGCCTCGCAGGCGGCCCAGCCTATGGGCCCGTCTGGCGGCTGCAGGACAGGCACAATACCGGCTGTCTGATCAAGGCCCAGCATCACTGTCCAACAGGGCGCATAGACAGCCTTTTCTGCAGTCTCAGCCAGAAGCGGGCTGGCAACGCGCAGCAGCGCAGCCGTCTGCGGGGCCGGGGCCGTGACAATCAGATGATCACAGGAAAAGGTAGCTCCCTTTTGTGTTTCAAGGGTAAAGCCGCCTGCCCTGTGCTGTTCTATGGCGCTGATTTCAATTTCCTGGGTGATTGCCAGCCCGCGACCCAGAAAGCTGGCAAGATCGCGCATAGCCGGGCGCCCGCAAAAGGCATGCATGCGTCCGCTTTCTGGCCAGCGGGCCAAAATCTGTTGCCGTTCTGCTGTTCTGCAAAGCTGTGAGAACAACGCGCTTCTTGCAGTGACAAACTGGGCACCGTGATTGAACAACCAGCCCTGATCGCGTCTGGTGGCCATGCGCCCGCCCATCCGCCTGCCTTTGTCAAGAATGAGCACTTCACAGCCAGCCGCTGTCAGCTTGCGTCCGGCCATCAGCCCGGCAAGGCCGCTGCCGATTATGATGATCTGCTTGTGCATAGCCTATTCCTCCTATCCTGCATACCGGCTGTCGGCATGGGGCTGACCGGTCATATACCGACATAGATAAGGGCTGGAAATTAACAAGCCCTGCGGTTATCTTCTGGCCATGACTGTGCTTTCTGCCCTTTCTTCTTGCCGTATACCGGCCCCCGGCAATCTTGACGCTGACACCACCATCAGCCTTTATGAGGCATTGCGTCCTCTCTTGCCTGCTGCCCCGCAGCGGGCAGTGAAAAAATCTGCGCGGCTGGCTGATATTATCAGTGAATTTGACGCGCTGATTCTGGACGGGTTCGGCGTGATTAATGTCGGTACCGAAAAAATAGATGCAATCGATGAGATTATCTCATTGGCCGGCGGGCGCAATATGCCGGTTCTGGTTCTGACCAACGGGGCCAGCCATCCAGCTGACAGGGTTGCAGAAAAATATAAAAAATGGGGCCTTGCGCTGGATACCGGCAATGTTCTGTCCAGCCGTGATGCGCTGGCACAATTTGCTGCTGCCCGGCCAGAAACAGGAAACTGGATATGTATCGATGATACGGTCACGCCCCTGGCTGGCCGGCCAGTCGCAGCAGACGGGCGGGCGGCAGCACTGGATGCGGCAGACGGAATTATTATGCTGGGCAGTTCTGGCTGGACAGAGGCAGATCAAGCTGTCCTAGAACAGGCATTGTTAAAACGCCCCCGCCCGGTTCTTGTTGGCAATCCAGACATCAGCGCGCCCCATCATGACGGTTTCAGTGCTGAACCAGGCTATTGGATGGCACGGGCCATTCAGCGAACAGATATCCGGCCATTGTGGTTTGGCAAGCCGCATGCCCCCGCATTCCAGCTGGCCTATGACAGGCTGACAGCCCTGAGTGGCCGCATCATGGATAAACAGCGCATTGCCATGGTCGGTGATTCGCTGCACACCGATATTCTGGGGGGAAATGCCTTTGGGCTGGCGACCATTCTGGTCACCGGCTATGGGCTGCTGCGTGAACATGATGCTGACAGAGTTATTGCTGCAACGCAGATCACACCGACATGGCAGGTTGAGCGCTTGTGAGGCTGCTATCCTGTCCGAACGCTTCTGTTCCCTGATTTCTGCCGCTCCGGGCATCTGGTGATAATTTCTGATTCATCCGTTTTCGCCGTGGACAGGGTATAAGAGAAAAAGTGAGCGCGACGCGCGTCTCAGCAGAAATTAGCAATTTGTGAGAAATAAATGATAGCAGAGCAGAAACGCATACTTGTGACTGGCGGGGCCAGACGAATCGGTGCTGCCTTTGTGCGGGCCCTTGCAGATTCTGGCTGGTCTGTGGTACTGCATTACAACAAAAATGCGGCCGAGGCGGCGACACTGGCCAGCGAATTGGGACAGGCCGGTGCCCTCATAGAGCTTGTTCAGGCCGATCTCAGCACAGAAGGCGCCATTGAGGGGCTGATAACACAAGCAACACAGAGCGGCCCCCTTACAGCCCTTGTCAATAATGCATCCCTGTTTGACTATGACTGTGCCAAAAGCCTGTCGCTTGACAATATAAACAAGCATATGGCGGTGAATCTTGGCGCGCCGGCCCTGTTGATAAGGGCTTTATATGAACAGCTGCCAAAGGGCAGAACAGGCAGTGTGGTCAATATGCTGGATGCGAAATTATTTGGTATCAATCCTGATTATTACAGCTATACACTGTCAAAGGCGGCCTGCCATACGCTGACTCTCCTGGCGGCCCAGGCCTATGCCCCGCGCCTGCGGGTGAATGCGATTGCCCCCGGCATAGTCCTGCCATCAGGCGGTCAGACAGAAGCGGAATTCAAAAAATCCCATAAGCGCAATCTTTTGGGACAGGGCGCGCTGATACCAGAAATTGTCGCTGCCATGCAGTTGCTTTTGCAGGCTTCATCTATGACTGGAGAGGTGATAATTCTTGATGGGGGGGCACATCTCAGCCCGCCTGCGCGTGACGTGGCATTTCTAGAGGCGTGACCCCATGACAACAGCACTTTCCCGTCGCTTTCTGCTGACAGGCATAGAAACGCAATGTTCAATCGGTATCCATGATTTTGAGCGTGCGGCCCCGCAACGCATTCTTGTAGATGTAGAGGTGCTGCTTGATCCGCATACAGAACCGCGCTCAGATGATATTGCCCAGGCCCTGAATTATGATGATATCCGAAAAACCGTGATGACGATTGCCAGCTCACGCCATTTTGATCTGCAGGAAACGCTCGCGCGCGCTGTTTTTGACAGTCTGACAGACTTGCCGGGGGTTATGGGCCTGCGGGTGCGCACCTGTAAGCCGGATGTCTATGAGGATGTTGCAGCTGCAGCTTATCAGCTCTCAACACTGGGCTGATCGTAACACTGGGCTGATCGTTCAGCCCCTGTCGATTGTCTTCAGCCGGTCTTTTAACAACTCCACCTCATCGCGCAGCTGGGAAATCATGTCATTGTCAGCGGGGCTGTGCACCGGTGACTGAGAGGGCCCCAAACCCGCCTGTTCGCGGCTGATAGCATCCAAGGATGTCTCAAGTGCGTGATTGGCCAGCGCATGATGGCGGGCAAAGGACGACATTGTGCGCTCAAGATAGCGTGACAGAAGCGGTTCAATCTGGCTGCCATAGGCCATGATGATCTGGCGTAGCACATCAACAGGTAGCATCTGATGGCCCTCAAGCTCAATTTCCAGAATGAGCTGTACCAGCGTGGGCCGGGTTAAATCCTGACCTGTGCGCGCATCAATGACACAGATTTCCTCTCCGCCTTTGACAATCTGTGCCAGTTCGCCCAGCGTGATATAGCATGAACGGCTGGCATCATATAAGCGCCGGTTGGCATATTTTTTGATTGTGACCATGTCGCTGGGGATCCAAAATAACTTTGTGCACTGCAATATAATAACAAACAGGGAAAAACAATGCTAAAAACAGGGAAAAACAATAAAAAATTTATATTTTTTTGCACTGCAAAATAGGCTTTCTGCCTGTTCTGACAATGTGTTGCCTGGCCTGATTCCCCCCTTTATGCTATATGTCACTGCCAGATGTCACTGCCAGGAGAGCAAAGGGGATTTGGCTGTTAATGAGCACAGATATCACAGATATTGAAGGGTTTTACGGTGCCGGCCCCGGCCAGCTTGTTGCTGGTTATATCCGTGATGAACTCGCGCATCTGAGCAGATTCTGGGGCGCTGCTGTGCCGGTTCATGCTGACCGGCTGGCGGTTGGTTTTCCCTTTGTCCTGCTTGCCGGCCAGCCACTGCCGCCAGTGCTGATGCCGGCCGAGACAGGGGCGCTGGCATGGCCGTCTGAAACCGGGATTATTGCAGCGGCGATTGACAGTGCGGCCTGGCCGGTTGCCAGTGAATCTGCTGACGGGCTGCTGGTCGTTCATGCGCTGGAGCATGTCAGGGATCAACAGGGGTTCTTACAGGAATGCTGGCGGGCTCTGGCAGGTTCAGGAGAGCTTATTATGATTGTCCCGCACCGTCGCGGTTTGTGGGCACGGGCAGATAAAACGCCCTTTGGCCAGGGGCGTCCCTTCAGCCGCAGACAGATAATCCGCCAGCTGGGCCATGCTGGTTTTGCTGTTGAAAAAACAAGGCAGGCCCTGTTTCTGCCACCTGTTTGTTTGCGTCTGCCGGCTGGTTTACAGGGAAAAATTGATCGGGCGGGACGCTGGCTCTGGCCCGTTTTTGGCGGAATCCTGATAATAAGGGCCACAAAAAAACTCTATTCGGCCCATCCGCAGGCGCACCCGGCATTGCGGCACCGTCTCAGGCAGTTTATTGTAAGACAGCCAGCCGGGGCACTGTCCCCAAAAGAGCGGCATGAATAATATTGAGAAATGAACAAAGCGTCAGATGATTGCCGGAAATCAGGGTTAATATGCAGGAAAAATTAGCAGCGCTGCGCCGCCAAATTGACAGTCTTGACAGTGAGCTTGTTGCTGTGTTGAGCAAAAGAGTGGCGCTGTCACGCAAAGTCAGTGACGTGAAATCATCTGATATGCCTGTCTTCCGGCCCGGCCGGGAAGCCCAGCTGATTGCCGGTTTGATGCAGCAGGCCCCGGAAAGCCTGCATAGTCTTATACCAGTGGTCTGGCGGGCAATTATCTCATCCAGTATCGCCCAGCAACGCCCGGATTTTTGCCTTGCGGCGGGTGCGGACATGGTTGATGTCGCGGCTGGGTTTGCCGCAGGTCAGCTGGCCGTCAGGATAAAAGATACAGCAATGTCGGTCATGGATGATGTGATCGCCCTGCGTGCGGATATTGGCCTTGTCAGCTGCGCGGGAATAAAAGAGTTGGCCGCTGATCTGGGCCCTGACAGACAGGCGATGGTGATTGCGCGCCTGCCGCTGGGTGTGCCCGGCCACTCTGCCCCGCATGGCTGGATTATTGCTACCGCCCTGCCAGATCGCACAGACAGCGATCACATGGTTTATTATAACAGCCGCACAAATGAAATTGAGCTTTCATCTGTTTCCAGTTATGACAGGAAGGTTGATGCCAGCTGCCTTGGCATCTGCACTGTCTCAGCCCCAGTCTCTTTACAGGACACCTCTTTATGACCAGACCACAGCCGAAAGAAGCCATAAAGTCACTGCTGTCCTATCGCCCGTCTTTCGGCGAGGCACAGCCGGGCCGTACCATAAGATTGTCTGCCAATGAAGGGGCTCTTGGATGCTCACCGGCGGCGCAGACGGCCCTTGTGGCTGGCACAGATGATCCCAGCCGCTATCCGGAGATTCAGGACTATCATTTGAATCTGGCGATAGCTGGGCGTTACCGGCTGGCAGCAGACAGAATCATAACAGCCAACGGCTCTGATGAGCTGATCAGCCTTCTCACACTTGCTTATCTTGAGCCAGGTGACGAGGTGGTGATGAGTCAGTATGCCTTTCTTGTCATTCCACAGGCCACCTGTATTGCCGGCGGTGTTCCGGTCAGGGCTGATGATGTTGATATGACAGTCAGTGTCGATAATATGCTGGCTGGCGTGAGCGCGCGCACCAAAATTGTTTTTCTTGTGAATCCAAATAATCCGACTGGGACAATGATTTCCATGGATGAGGTCAGGCGCCTGCATGCCGGCCTGCCCCCGCATGTGCTCCTGGTGCTTGACTGGGCTTATGCAGAATATCTGCCGGATGATTTTTCTGATGATGCGGCACGGATGGTTGAGCGGTATGAGAATGTCGTGATGACGCGTACCTTTTCCAAACTTCACGGTTTGGCGGGCCTGCGTCTGGGCTGGGCCTATTGCCCAGAACATCTGCTGGTGACGCTGGCCTCTATCCGCGGGCCGTTTTCTGTTAATCAGGCCGCTGTGCGTGCCGGCATTGCTGCTGTTCAGGACACAGATTTTCAGCAGCGCTCATTTGATCACGCGGACAAATGGATAAAGGCCCTGCCACCTTTTTTGCGCCAGCTGGGTATAGAAGTGGTGCCATCTACAACGAATTTTCTCCTGTTGCGCTTTGATCCGGCCAAAGGGCCGTCAGCCCGGCAGGCTGATGCGTTTTTCTCTGCCCGGAATATTCTGCTCAGAACCATGGGGCCCTATGGTCTTGATGATTGTCTACGAATGTCAATCGGCAGCGATGAGGATATGGATACCGTCAAGGAAGCGTTTATTGAACTGATGCAGACTCACAAGGCAGACCAGTGATGGCAATGGCTGGATTCTGCCTCTCCTTATGTCTGTTTTTTTCTGGCAGGTAGAGCTGTGCATAACGGGTTTATTTCAGACAAAATTGCGATTATTGGCATAGGTCTTATCGGAGCCTCATTAGCACTGGCGGTACGGCATAACAAGCTGGGTTTCACAACATGTCTGTATGACCAGAGCGATGAGGTGGCCCGCGTGGCTGCCAGCCTGTCTATAGGCGATGAAATCACTGCAGATATTGAACAGGCCGTCAGCGGTGCTGGGCTTGTTGTCCTGGCTGTGCCAGTGGGGGCGATGGCCTCGGTCATGCAGGCGATTGCCCCGGCGCTCAGCCCCGGGGCTGTGATCACAGACACAGGCTCAACAAAACGTTCTGTCATACGCGACACAAAGGCCTTCATTCCTGAACATTGCAGCTTTATTCCGGGTCATCCACTTGCCGGGACAGAGTTTTCAGGGCCGGCCGCCGGCTTTGCAGCCTTGTTTGAACAGCGCTACTGGTTGTTGCTGCCAAACGGGGTTGCTGAGGATAAGATCACAGCCCTTGAGGGTCTGCTTGCCGGCATTGGCGCGATGGCTGAGCGGATGGATGCTGATTATCATGACCGGGTGCTGGCTCTGACCTCGCATCTGCCGCACCTTATCGCTTACACCATTGTGGGCACGGCTGTGGATCTGGAACAGGATATCAAAAATGATGTGATTCGGTTTTCTGCCTCAGGTTTTCGTGATTTCACCCGTATCGCTGCATCTGACCCAACCATGTGGCGCGATGTATTTTTGAATAATGATGAGGCGGTTCTGGAAATGCTGCAGCGCTTTTCAGAAGATTTGAGCTATTTGCAGCGTGCGATCAGATGGAAAGAGGCTGACAAGCTGTTTGAGCTGTTTACCCGCACGCGTGATATCCGCCGGTCAATCATTGATGCCGGTCAGGACTGAAAGGCTCTTTGTCCTGCTGTCAGTCTGACATTATATTTGTGCTGAGGATGGCAAACATATATTTTGCATATTCCTTTGCCAGCAATTTTGCTGTTGGCCAATCGGCATACCAGCGTGCAGGCTGAAGATCCCGCGGTATCACCGGCAGGCCATGGATGGTGCGCCCAGGCATGATCCGGCGGAACAGCAGCAGCGCGCGCGGCATATGATAATTTGCCGTAACAAGCGATAATGAGGCCAGCTGATGTGCCTCTGCCCAGCGTCTGGCCGCCAGCGCATTACCCTTTGTGTCCATGGCTGTTCTGTCAAGCTCAACACAACAGCTAAGAATCTGCTCCTCTTCTTGTGTATGGGCAAAAATTTCTGCCAGGCTGTCCTTTGTAATGCCCGTGCCCACACCTGTTATCAGCATTCTGTCAGACACGCCATCGCGCACAAGGCGCAGACCGTCACTGATTCGCTGCTGGCCCCCGGTGGCAACAACAAGACCGTCTGTATGCACCGGCTGCAGATCAGGGGCCGCAGCCAATGTCAGGGCAAAATACTGCAGACAGGCGAGCATGGCAGCTGCGATAAAATATACAGCCATCACCGCGCGGACAAATTGATGAAATACCGCCTTGATATGCATATCTGTCCTGTCTGTCATAAATCCCTGTCCCATATTGCCGAGATAAACCCGCCTATTCCAGGCAAAAACGACTGGTCACTCAACAAAAGTTCCGTTAATAGCTGTAGCTGGAAAGTGAGGGATGCGAATTATGCTGCTGACATGTGAAAAGTGCAAAACTATTTTTCGCATTGATGCCACGGCGCTTGGCCCTGTTGCCCAACAGGTGCGCTGTTCAGTCTGTACGCATGTCTGGAAAGTGACCCCGCGTCCCACTCTGCCCGGCACAGATAACCGGATGCTTAAAGAAACAGCTGCAAAGCTGAAATGGCCGGCACTGATTTTTCTGATCATTATGTTTGTCAGTGCGCTTGTCTATGGTTTCAGGGGCCCGATCACGGCCAGCTTTCCTGTACTGACAGCCTCATTTAACAGCGCCGGCCTGTCCGTTGTCCCGGACATTTCTGTGCTTGAAATCCGCAATCTGCAGGCAGCCTATCAGGGCCGTTTATTGCGGGTGCGCGGCGAGATATATAATAAGGACAGATTCACCGCCCATGCGGCGGGGCTGGATATGAAGGTCATCAGCAGGGATGGCAGTATTCTTGCCGCTGAACCGATTCTGCCGGACAGCCGATATATTGAAGCAGGCCAGTCAGCTGGGTTTTTTATTCAGCTGGAGGTAGAGGGGGCTGCGGACGCAGATGTGAGGGTTGATCTGATGCCAGGAGCCCTCATTGCCCAGTGACCCCAGGCAAGGGGCGCTGTCAGGCAAAGGGATTATGCTCACATGCCATCAGCGCGGCAATATCGCGGCGCGGGCGCAGCAGATGCACCTGCCCATCATGCACCAGTATCTCTGCTGCCTCTGGACGGCTGTTATAGCTTGACATCATCACAGCCCCATAGGCCCCGGCAGAAAATACAGCCAGCAGATCTCCTTCAGCCACCTCTGGCATTGCCCGGCCCAAGCCCAGATAATCGCCGGTTTCACACACCGGCCCGACAATATCAGCCTGACCGCTGTCAGGTCTGCTGGCCCTGGCCGGCTCTATTCTGTGATAAGCGTCATATAAGGTGGGGCGAATCAGATCATTCATTGCTGCATCGACAATAATAAATCTCTTGTCCTCGCCCTCTTTTATATAGAGCGTGCGGGTCAGAAGCAGTCCGTTATCGGCGGCAATGGCGCGCCCGGGCTCAAAGCCGAGGCGATAGCCGCGATTATTGAAAATGCGGCTGACCATCGCCCCATAGCCTGCAAAATCAGGAGCGTCATCACTGTGATAGTCAATGCCCAGCCCGCCGCCCAGATCAAGGCCCGGCACCTCTAGCCCCTCTGCCCGCAGGCTGTCTGCCAGCCCCAGCAGCTCTTGATAGGCGGCCTCAAACGGGGCTAATGAGCGTAACTGCGATCCGATGTGAACAGCTAGTCCGCGAAGGCTTATATGCGGGTCGGCCGCAATTTGCCTGTACAGGGTGGCTGCCTGCGCGTCTGCTGTGGGAATGCCAAATTTGGTAGAACGCTGGCCAGTTGATATTTTAGCATGGCTGCCGGGGTCAACATTGACATTGACGCGCAGTGCGACCGGGGCACGACAGCCCATGGCAACGGCTATGCTGCTGATATGTGCCAGTTCTGATTGTGATTCAGCGTTAATCTGTCCAATACCGGCATGCAGGGCAGCGGCAATCTCATCATCTGTTTTTCCCACGCCGGAAAAAACAATCTTTTCAGCTGGAATGCCTGCCGCCAGGGCCTTTTTCATCTCACCGCCAGAAACAATATCTGCGCCGGCCCCCTCAGCTGCCAGAAGGCTGAGCAAACCAAGTGCAGAATTGGCCTTTACAGCATAATGAATATGCGCGTCCAGCCCCCCAAGCCCGGCGAGAAAAGCGCGGTAATGGGCAATGAACCCTGCCCCTGAATAGACATAGAGCGGTGTTCCGAACTGAGATGCCAACGCCTCTGCCTCATGCCCGCCGATCATCAGCGTACCGGATGGCCCGCGAAATATATCAACCATATTAATGCCCTTTCTGCTGCTGTTCCGGCTCAGCTGATCCGGGCATTTTCAACGTCTGACGGGCGCACAGGCTCACCGCGCTTGCCGCAGGCACCAATACCAGCAGCAAGAAGCAGAACAGCAATTAGGGCTATAATGTTACGCATTGCATCCTCTTGAATTCATTAAAGGGCATTCAGATATGGCCCATTTTCCCATTTAAAGCCATTGGGCTTTTGCGGCTGTGATATGGGCACGCACCCGCTGCGGGGCGGTGCCGCCATAGCTGTGCCGTGCTGCCAGCGCTGCGTCAACAGACAAAATGGCAAACACCCTGTTGTCCAGACGCGGTTCTGCTGTCTGCATCTCATCCAGGCTGAGGGCATCGAGCGCGCAGCCCTTTTTATCTGCCAGTGCTACCAGCCGGCCCGTGACATGATGTGCGTCACGGAACGGCATATTCAGCTCTCTGACCAGATAATCCGCCAGATCAGTGGCGGTGGGGTGACCCTTTTCAAGGGCCGCCCGCATAGCGGTTTGATTCACGCTCAGATCAGCTATCATGCCTGACATGGTAGCAAGGCTGACAGACAGGGCACTCTCAGCATCAAATACAGGCTCCTTGTCTTCCTGCATATCCTTGCCATAGGCCAGTGGCAGCCCCTTTAACACTGTCAGCAGCGCAACAAGATCGCCGATGATCCGTCCGGGTTTTGCGCGCACCAGCTCAGCTGCGTCTGGATTGCGTTTTTGCGGCATGATGGACGAGCCGGTGGTAAAGGCATCTGACAGGCTGATAAAGCCAAAACGGTCAGTTGACCAGATAACAATTTCTTCTGCCAGCCGGGACAGATGGGTTGCACAAATCGCTGCGGCACTCAGAAACTCAGCTGCAAAATCACGCGCAGAGACCCCGTCCATAGCATTCGCCATCGGCCGGTCAAATCCCAGCAGGCTGGCCGTGCGCTGCCGGTCAATGGGGTGGGGGGTGCCGGCAAGTGCAGCAGAGCCGAGCGGCGATTCATTCATCCGCTGCCGACAGTCAGAAAAGCGTGTGCGGTCGCGCCCGAACATTTCAACATAGGCCATCAGATGAAAGGCAAAGCTGATCGGCTGGGCTGTCTGCAGATGTGTAAATCCTGGCATAACCGTGTCAATATGTTGTTCGGCCTGGCTTATCAGCGCTGCCTGCAGCCCCTTCAGCTGTGCGTCGAGGCTGATAATCGCCTCACGCAGCCACAGCCTGATATCCGTTGCCACCTGATCATTGCGTGAACGCGCTGTATGCAGACGCCTTGCGGCATCGCCGACCAGCGCTGACAGCCTGGCTTCAATATTCATATGAATATCCTCAAGGTCGGCTGAAAAGGCGAACTGGCCTGTATCAATTTCTGTCTGGATTGTCTGCAGGCCGCTCTGGATAGCTGCCAGATCATCGGGGCTGATGATTTTCTGCTCTGCCAGCATCTGGGCATGGGCAAGCGAGCCGGCAATATCCTGTCTGTACAGGGTCTTGTCATAGCTGATTGACGCATTGATATCTTTCATCAGCTGCGAGGGCCCGCCAGCAAAACGCCCGCCCCAAATGGCAGAGGCAGCTGTATCCTGCGGGGCCTTGCCCTTTGACTTTGTCATATCCTTGTCCTACCTCAGTATAACAGACCGTTTATCAGCGGTCATGCTGGTCATATAATCGGGTATTGTCCCAGTTGTGCTTTGAAAATAATCTGTCTCGTTTTATAGGATAGAAATGAAAAAGAATCAGCCCCAAAATATCTCCCGCCGTTTTCTGCTGGCCGGCCTGTCATATTCAGCCCTGTGCCTGTCAGCCCCTGTCGGCGCGGCCAGCCCTGCGGCGCTACAGCTGAGCACGCATCAGCTGATACAGCCATCATCAGCCCTGAGCGATGACAACGGCGACAATATTTATCTCTCTGATCTGGCGGGGCGGGGCCTTGTGATCAATTTCTGGGCCAGCTGGTGTGCGCCCTGTGTTGTAGAGCTGCCCATGCTTGATCGGGCGGCAGGGGTGCTGGGCGCAGACAATATTGATGTGATTCTGGTCTCTGTGGATCGCGGCGGCAAGACGGTTGCCGGCCCATTTCTGCGCCAGCGCGGTATTGTCACGGCGCGCGCGCTGTATGATCCGCAGGCCAGCTGGGGGCGGCATTTTTCGCTGCGGGGTTTGCCGACAACATTGCTGGTCAGAGCTGACCAGGCCAGCTATGCATTGCATGCCAGCCCCGCCGTCTGGGATGATGAACAGGTGCTGGGCCAGATAAGGGGCTGGTTCTCAGCCTCATAGAGGCTCAGCCCAGCTCCCTGTCCAGTTCCGGCACAGCATCAAACAGGTCAGCAACCAGACCATAATCAGCCACCTGGAAAATCGGGGCTTCCTCATCTTTATTGATTGCAACAATAACCTTGCTGTCTTTCATGCCGGCCAGATGCTGGATAGCCCCGGAAATACCGACAGCCACATAAAGGTCAGGGGCCACAACCTTGCCCGTCTGCCCAACCTGATAGTCATTCGGCACAAATCCGGCATCAACAGCTGCCCGTGACGCACCGACGGCTGCCCCCAATTTGTCCGCCACTGATTCAAGCATGGCAAAGTTTGAACCGTCCTGCATGCCGCGTCCGCCGGAAATAACAATACCAGCTGAGGTCAGCTCAGGGCGTTCTGATGATGACAGCTCGGATTTTTCATAGGCTGACAGGCCCTGGTCGCCTGTTGCACTGACGTTCTCTATCGCTGCTACACCGCCGCTGGCCGCAACCGCTTCGAAAGCCGTGCTCCGTACAGTGATGATTTTCAGTGCATCTGATGATTTCACAGTTGCCAGCGCATTACCGGCATAGATCGGCCGCTTGAATGTATCGGGGTTTATAACCTCAATAATATCTGATATCTGCGGGACATCACATAAGGCCGCTGCCCGCGGCATGATATTTTTGCCAAAGGTGGTTGCTGGGGCCAGAATATGGCTGTAGCCGTTGCTGAGCGCCTGGATAAGCGGGGCCAGATTCTCAGCCAGTGATGATGCATATTCGGCACTGTCAGCGCAGAGCACCCGCGCGCCATTTTCAATCCCCGCCGCCGCATTGGCAGCATCAGCACAATTATGACCGGCAACCAGCAGATGAATATCGCCGCCAATTTTCTTTGCAGCTGCGACAGTGTTCAGCGTTGCGGCATTCACAGTGCTGTTATCATGTTCAACAATTACCAGAATGCTCATCATATCACCTTTGCTTCATTTTTCAGTTTGTCCACCAGTTCAGAAACCGAACCCACTTTGATACCGGCCTGTCTTGCTGCCGGCTCTTCAACTCTTACAATGCTCAGCCGCGGGGCTGTGTCTACGCCGAGCGCCCCGGCATCCATGCTGTCAATCGGCTTTTTCTTGGCCTTCATGATGTTCGGCAAAGAAGCATAGCGCGGCTCATTCAGGCGCAGATCAACAGTAACAACAGCTGGCATAGTTACGCTGATATGCTCTAGCCCGCCATCAACCTCACGGATGATTTTTGCCCGATCCCCGGCCAGCTCAACACCAGAGGCAAAAGTCGCCTGTGACCAGCCGAGCAGCGCTGACAGCATCTGTCCTGTCTGGTTGCAGTCACCGTCAATTGCCTGTTTGCCGCAAAGCACCAGTCCCGGGCCCTCTTTGTCAACAACAGCCTTTAGCAGCTTAGCAACAGCCAGCGGCTCTGTATCCTGCGAGGCTTCAATATGAATGCCGCGGTCAGCCCCCATAGCAAGGCCTGTGCGGATTGTTTCTTGTGCCTGTGTCGGGCCAATGGAGACCAGAATGATCTCTTCTGCACCGCCGGCTTCTTTGATTCGCAGCGCCTGTTCAACGGCAATTTCATCAAAGGGGTTCATTGCCATTTTTACATTGGCCAGCTCAACCCCGCTTTGGTCAGGCTTAACGCGCACCTTCACATTATAATCGATCACGCGTTTCACTGGAACCAGTATTTTCATCTCTTCAATCCTCTTGTTTCTCACTCATTTGGCAGACAGTTTGTAGCGCAGTTTGCCACATACGCCAAGTCAGCTGCCCCCCTGTATCACGCTATCAGTCAGCCTGGGTACCGCCAGGCACCCATAGACTGTCAGATTTTCCCCCCTCATTAGCATGGCGTGCCATGACAAACAACAGATCAGACAGCCGGTTAATGTAATGCAGGGCCGGGGCATTCACCGGCTCTTCTGCAGCCAGTTCGGTCATTTGGCGTTCAGCCCGCCTGGCTACAGTGCGTGCCAGATGCAGCCAGGCTGCCAGCTCTGTTCCGCCGGGCAGGATAAATGAGTTGAGCGGTTCAAGATTTTCATTGATCGCATCAATTTCACCCTCCAGCCTGCTGACCTGATCATCGGTAATCCGCAGGGCCGGTACATTCTCATCAACCGTGGCAAGATCGGCCCCAAGATCGAACAGATCATTCTGGATACGGGCCAGCTGGGTATCTGTATCCGCATTACAGTGAATCCTTGCCATGCCCAGCACTGAGTTCAGTTCATCAACATCACCATAGGCTGACGGCCGCTTGGCGTGTTTTGATACCCGCCCGCCGCCGACCAGACTGGTTTTGCCGTCATCGCCTGTGCGTGTATAAATTTTATTCAGCTTAACCATTGAAAACTGCCTCGTGAAATCTCTTGTTTTTCAGGCTGACCGGCGCAGCCAGAGCAGGGTGATAAAAATCAGCAGCACAGCGGCCTGTGCGATGATCCTGTATCGCATGATTTTATTTGATTTATTTTTATTATAAGCCCCGCCGCGCCCCATTGTAATGACGCCCCAGAACAGGATCGCTGCCACGCCTGCCAGCCCGGCAATCATCACAGCTTCAGACCAGCCGAAAGAGGAAATAAAAGATGATGTCACGGTTTACGCTCTCCTGTACGCTTTGCAGATTTTCCCGCCACGGGCTGTTTTAACTGATATCTAGTGCAATTTGGCGCCGCCGACAGCTGGCAACCAATGTATTTCTGAGCAGACAGGCAATCGTCATTGGCCCGACACCGCCGGGTACCGGCGTTATCGCCCCGGCCTGCTTTTCAGCTGAGGCAAAATCAACATCGCCTGTCAGGCGGAATTTGTCCGGCCCCAGCTCTGGGGCGGCAACACGGTTAATGCCGACATCAATAACAGTGGCCCCTTTTTTTATCCAGTCGCCGGTAACCATTTGCGGGCGTCCGACAGCTGCTATCAGAATATCAGCCTGGCGGCAGATATCGGGTAAATCCCTTGTGCGTGAATGGGCAATTGTGACTGTCGCGTTGGCACCAAGCAAAAGCTGGGCCATGGGCTTGCCAACTATATTTGAACGCCCCAGCACAACCGCATGCAGCTCGCCAAGGCTTTTCAGCTGATCCTCAAGCAGCATCAGACAGCCATATGGCGTGCAGGGCACAAGAGCGGGCTGGCCGGTTGCCAGTAATCCTGCATTCACCACATGAAAGCCGTCTACATCCTTTTGCGGGGCAATCGTTTGAATAACAGCACTTTCATCAATCTGCGGCGGCAGGGGCAGCTGCACCAGAATCCCGTCAATGGCGTCATCCCTGTTAAGCGTGTCAATCAGCTTGAGAAGTTCTGCCTGGCTTGTGTCCGCATCCAGCCTGTATTCCAGCGAGCGCATGCCGCTGGCCTTTGTCTTTTCAGTCTTGTTGCGGACATAGACCTGGCTGGCCGGATCGCTGCCAACCAGTATGACTGCCAGCCCTGGCACCAGATTATGATCAGTTTTCAGCTCTGCGGCATGGGCTGAGATTTTATCCACCAGACGCGATGCGAAACCCCTGCCATCAATAATTTGTGCTGCCATTACATTTCTGCCCTGTCATTTCTGTTCTGTCATTTCTGTTCTGGTGATAGCATCACAGATGCTTTGTGCGTGTCTGCAAGCGACAATTTTTGTCATGCCAGATATTCGAACAGCAGATTCCGTGCAAACTGAACAACCAGCAATATGATAACCGGGCTGATATCAATGCCGCCCAGTTCCGGCAGAACAGACCGGATGCGCCCCAGGAGCGGCTCATGCAAGCGGCCCAGAATTTGCAGGACTGTGCGAACCAGCGGCTGCCACGGATTGACAATCCTGAAAGCGACCAGCCAGCTGGCAATAACATATCCCAGCAGCGTGAAAATATAGATATCAACAATATTATCTATGAGAATCAGAAGCGCCTGCATAATCATATAGCCTCTCATGCCCTGTGATGATGTTCTGCCTGATTGTTCTGCTTGCTACCTATCAGGCGGGCGTAGCTTACTGTGCCTTACCCATAAAGACAATATTCAAGATAACCGCCCGCGCAAAACTTAAGCCCAAACGGACAGGGAACCGCGCCATTCGGGCAGCTACACTGACCGGTAAGGTGCATATAGTAAATTAGAAAAAACTAATATTGCTTGTTTTTCAGTTGGAAAACAAGGGTATATGGCGTGTTCACAAAGCGTTGTTTAAGACAGACAGCATGCGGGTTTCATTTTATTGTGTTATCAGGTCTGGGCGGCTGCCTTGCTGGCGGTGGCGGTGGCGGCAATGCAGAATTTGGCGGGGCGGCAAGTGAGTTTGCTGCACAGACAGGCCTGGCACAGGTGGCGGCACAGCCAGCCTATTCAGCCGGTCTGACAGGTAAGTCAGTGCGCGTTGGTGTTCTTGATTCAGGCATTGATGCAGGACACAGTGAATTTTCCGGACGCCTGCATCCCGGCCTGGATTTTCAGGGATCATCAGACGGGCGGGCGGATCCAAACGGTCATGGCACGCATGTTGCCTCAATCCTTGCCGGGGCAAAAGACGGGGCAGGTATGCATGGCATCGCCCCGCAGGCTGAACTTTATGCCTATAGAATACTGGACAGTAACGGCTATTTCGGCCGTCGCACAGGAGAGCAGATGATCCCGTCTGCTGTCGGCGATGCACGGACAAAGAACCTGCAGCTGCTGAATAACAGCTGGGGATCGTCTGTTGAGATTGATGATATCACTAAAGGCGAGATTCAGGCCGCCCTGCCGCAAGAGCTGTCTGCCTGGCAGCAGGCGGTCGGCAGTGGGATGGTAATGATCTGGGCAGCTGGCAATGACCGCGATAATCAGGTCAGCGTGCGGGCCGGGCTGCCGCATTATTTTTCTGGGCTGAGGCCGGGCTGGCTCACGGTTGTCTCGTCAGGTGCGGACGGGCGTGAACCTGTTTACACAAACAGGTGCGGGCTGGCGGCCAGCTGGTGTCTGACAGCCCCCGGCGGTGGTGATAATCAGCCGCAGGACGGTATCTGGGCCGCCCAGACAGGCGGCGGCTACACGCGCAAATCCGGTACATCTATGTCAGCACCGCATGTATCAGGCGGGCTGGCACTGGTGATGCAGGCCTTTCCAACGCTCTCGGCCCAGGGTGCGGCGGCGCGGCTGTTGCGAACCGCCAGCTATGACGGGCTGGTGACGGCAAATGGCTGCACGTTTGCCAGCTGTGGCGAGGCACGCATGCGCGCTGTCTTTGGTCAGGGCCAGATGGATCTCGCTGCGGCGCTGGCACCTGTCCTTGGCCTGTCCTATCTGGCGGGCGGGCGCCTTTATGATAACCGTGATGCCGGGCTTTTTGCCGGGCCGCTCTTATATGGGCCCATGCGTAACGCCCTCAAAGGTCAGTATCTGCTAGGCATAGACAGCTTTGACGGGGCCCGTTTCCGGCTGGCTGCAGATGATTTTATTATAGCAAGGCAGACCCGGAACGAGACGGGCCTGATGCCAGCCGCCCGGCAGCCGCGGCGGGGGGGTCAGGGGGCAGGGCTCTCTCACTATATTGCCACGGATACAATTTTGCCATCCCTGCCAGCGCGCCCGCAGCAGCTTGCCGATATCAGCCCTGCAAAATCTGATTTCTGGTATATGGCTGATCACAGCCGCCCGTCTGGCAGGGCAGGCAAAAGGGGCTGGACATTACATCTTGGCCAGCGCCCGGACAGGCTGGCTTTTGCTGCCAGCTATTACCGGCAATTCACCAATACCCGGCTCTGGTTCGGTCAGGGCGGTGCGGATGAGAAAAACAGCTGGCTGGACAGCCGCGGCAGCGGCCCCTTTTATCTGACCGGGGCCAGCTCGTACTGGCAGTTTGCCGGTCTGCAGCATAAATCAGGCCCTTTGACAGCACGGGCCGAGATGCTGTATGGCAACAGCCGCCTGAAAAAGACGGCTGGATTTATACATGCTGGCACGGCCCGCCTTTCCGGCTGGCAGCTGGGACTGTCCCATCAGCCCGGCGGCCTGTCCAGCAGATTCGGCCTTACGCTCAGCCAGCCGGTTTCGGTAACCAGCGGCACCCTGTCTGTTTATGACAGTGATACAGCCGCCTATAAGAAGATTCATCTGGCCGGCAGACGCGCAGACAAACAGCTGCAGCTGGGCTGGACGCTCATCCCTGATGACGGGATAGAAGCTGTAATCAGCCATCACCTCAGCCTGTCCGGGCCGGGCAGCGGTAAATCCGGGCGAACAGAATTCCGCTTTCGGATGAATTTCTGATCCTGATCCTTTTCGGCTTAATTTAATTCCTTTGTTTAATCGTTTCTTAAGCTGGTCTGTTCATTCTCACTCTCATGAGCCTGAGACATCTTTTCTTTCTTTTCATACTGTTTTCAGCGCTGTCAGTGCAGGCGGTGGCGCAGGCTGCCGGGCAAGGCGCAGTGGATGATCTGACAGCCCGTGCAGGAACACCGCAGGATATGGCCCGGCATTATCAGCAGATCACCCACAAGCTGGCCGCCGGCGATCCAAAGGGCGCATGGGCACTGGCCCGTCAGGTGCTCGATTTTCAGCATATGCCGGCAGAATTTCTGCATCTGATCGCACAGGTGGCTGAGGCCGCTCATTCACCAGAGCTGGCCCGCCCGCACCAGACAGATAAGACATCCATCGGGCTGTCTGCCATTATGCCCCCATTATACAGGACGCTGCGCCCGCACCAGACAGATAAGACATCCATCGGGCTGTCTGCCATTATGCCCCCATTATACAGGACGCTGCGCCCGCACTTCACGATAGAGCGCCAGATCAGCCACTCACGGCATGTCCCAGAAGATTACCGGCACTGGACTATCTCTGTGGCCATGGTCAAGAAATTCTAAAAATATCAACCAAAGATAAAGGAATTAACATAAAATTTTTACAACCTGGAATATCTTTTTTTATCTGTTAATTTAGTAAAATATCAATCATTAGCTGTGTAATTTCTTGATTTGTTCGGTGTAAATTTTTCAAATCAGATGAGGAAAATTCCATGAAAATCTTACTTGGATATGAAAATTCACTTTGCCGGGACTTCATTAATGAACATCTCACCCGGCTGGATCCCCAACTGCATATTATTGTCGCAGGCAGTCTGCGTGAATCATTACAGATTGCGGCCGAGACAGCCCCGCTTTCGGTCATTGGTCTGGACACAGAAATGCCGGATATGAACGGCACCTCAGGTCTGCGCCAGATGATTGCCCAATGTTCTGGCACGGTGCCGGTGGCATTAATTGGTTCTGCGCGCCGCAGTAACGAGATCAAGGACTATCTGACAGCAGGGGCTGCGGGTTATCTGACCTATGCGCTCAGCGCACAGGCTTTTCTTGCCGGCCTGCGGATGATGGCGATCGGCGAATTATTTGTACCGGTTGATATTCTGGCCCGTGATGAGGCGCTGCCGCGCTCTGGCCGTCATTGGCTGACTGGCCGGGAACGTGATGTTCTCAATGGGCTGCTGTCCGGCCATTCAAACAAGGAGATAGCCCGTGTGCACGGGTTAAGCGAGGTAACGATAAAACATCACCTGAAGAGTCTACGCTCCAAGCTGGGTGCGCGCAACCGCACACATGCTGTATGCCGGGCGGTGGAATTGGGTATTGCTGAAGAGAGCCGTTCTTATGCAGGCTGAAAGACAGCCTTATTATGCAGACCGCGAAAAAAAGAAGGCAGGCATTATTGTGCCTGCCCCTTTGGTTTCAGTCTGGTTTGTTTCTAGCCCTTGTTCTGGCGATTCTCTATCAGCTCATCAACAACGGAAGGATCAGCAAGGGTCGAGATATCACCAAGCTCAGCATAGTCATTTGCGGCAATTTTACGCAGAATGCGGCGCATGATTTTGCCTGATCTGGTTTTTGGCAGACCCGGGGCCCATTGCAGCAGATCAGGGCTGGCTATGGGGCCGATTTCATTGCGCACCCATTGATGCAGTTCCTTGTGTAGCGCCTCTCCCGGCTCCTCACCGGCATTCAGGGTCACATAGGCATAAATGCCCTGTCCCTTGATATCATGCGGATAGCCGACAATCGCTGCTTCTGCGACTTTCGGATGCGCGACGAGGGCTGATTCAATCTCTGCTGTGCCCATACGGTGGCCCGAGACATTCAGCACATCGTCAACCCGCCCGGTGATCCAGTAATATCCATCCTCATCACGCCGTGCCCCGTCGCCGGAAAAATACCGTCCCTCAAAGGTGGAAAAATAAGTGTCAATAAAGCGCTGGTGATCGCCATAGACACTGCGCATCTGGCCAGGCCATGACCTGTTGATACACAGATTGCCTTCACCGGCCCCGTCAATAACTTTATTGTCGCCGTCAACAAGAACAGGCTCTATGCCGAAAAAGGGCAGTGTCGCTGAGCCCGGCTTTGTTGTTGTCGCCCCGGGCAGCGGCGTGATTAAAATACCCCCAGTCTCAGTCTGCCACCAGGTGTCAACAATCGGGCAGCGCCCCTCTCCGACGATAGTGTGATACCACATCCATGCCTCTGGATTTATGGGCTCGCCCACAGAGCCCAGCAGACGCAGAGAGCTTTTGTCCCATTTTTTAACTGGCCCGTCTCCCTCGCGCATCAGGGCGCGTATCGCTGTCGGTGCTGTGTAAAAAATCGACACGCTGTGTTTTTCGACAACTTGCCAGAAACGGCCTGAATCAGGATAGGTTGGCACCCCCTCAAACATCATTGTTGTGGCCCCGTTTGCCAGCGGGCCATAAAGGATATAGCTGTGCCCTGTCACCCAGCCGACATCAGCCGTGCACCAGTAAATATCCCCATCCTGATAATCAAAAACATAATGATGGGTCATCGAAGCATAAACCATATAGCCGCCGGTTGTGTGCAGCACCCCCTTTGGCTTGCCTGTTGAACCGGACGTATAGAGGATGAACATCGGATCTTCTGCGTTCATCTCTTCTGGCGGACAGTCAGCTGCTGCGGCCGCAAGGGCGTCATGATACCAGACGTCCCGCCCCTCTTGCCAGTTTACATCCGCACCAGTCCGGCGCACAACAAAACAGGTTGTGCAGTCCGGGCAGGCGGCCAGTGCCTTGTCAGTGTTTGCCTTAAGCGGGATGGCCCGTCCGCCGCGCACCCCTTCATCGGCGGTAATCACACAGCTGGACTCGCAGTCCTGAATGCGTCCTGCCAGCGCGTCAGGGGAAAAGCCGCCAAAGACAACGCTGTGAATGGCCCCGATACGCGTACAGGCCAGCATAGCCACAGCCGCTTCCGGGATCATCGGCATGTAAATGGTTACCCGGTCGCCCTTTTTCACGCCTCTGGCTTTCAGGGCATTGGCAAAACGGCACACCTCAGCATGCAGCTCTTTATAGGTGATGTGCTTTGCCTCATCAGGCTCGTCACCCTCCCAGATAATGGCTGTTTGGTCGCCGCGGCGGGCCAGATGCCGGTCAAGGCAGTTGGCTGAGGCATTGAGCGTACCATCCTCAAACCATCTGATATGGACATCGGGCTTTGTATAGCTGACATCTGAAATCTTGCTGTAGGGCTTTATCCAGTCAATGCGTCTGCCATGCTCGGCCCAGAAGGCATCACTGTCAGACAATGAGGCTGCATAGGCCGTCTCATAGCCGGATTTGTCTATATTGGCGGCGGCTGCTTGTGCTGCCTGCGGCGAAAATGTTTTATAATCGCTCATTTTTCCCTCCCCGAACAGAGCCTGATTTTACTGTCTCACTGTCTGTGGCTGAAACCAGCACAGTATGCTGATGTGAATATCTTTACCTGTTTTAGCCTGACTGTCAGGAAAATTCAAAGCAGATTTCATCAGTTTTCCGGCTTCTGGTGATTGTCTGCATTTATCTGTGCTGCCAGATTCTCAGCCTCCTCAGCCCCTCGCAGGGACAGCACCTGTCGGGCTGTGTCCAGACTGAAACCGGCCCGGGCCATGCGGGCCATATGTTTTTGTGTCTTCTCATAGGGGCGTTCTGGTGCCGGATCATAGGGCCCCAGCCGCCTTTTGCGTGCATGAATAAGCGCGGCGGCGAGCTCGGCGCTGTCCTCATCTTTGTGTGTCTGGCTATGTTTGATTGCCTCGTCTGCCTGCTGGCGCCCAATGCCCGCCGCCAGCAGTTTTGCGTGAATGGCGCGCGCAGACAAGCCAGCCTGTCTGCCAGAGCGGATACGCTGTCTTGCAAAGGCCGCATCATCAATATAGCCAAGCCGATGACAGTTGCTGACAACATCCTCAATCGCCGCGGCGATGATGCTGGGCTCTGCCCCTTCTAGCCTGCGTCCGGCAAATGTCTGCAAAATCCGGTGCAGACGCGCGCTGTTGCTGGCATAACGCCCTAGATAGTGCAGGGCCTTGTTCCACAGCCTTTTTTTGACATGTTCTGGTGTCAGCGGCACAGCGGCCATTATATTCACCCTCCTTTATGCCGTTCTAGCTTTAAATCCAATGCCAGCATGTCATAATAGCAAAGGCAATGGTACTTGCGTTTTTTTCTTTTGCACCCTATGTCAGTCACAGGGACGGCACGCTGTTCAGCTGTCCCCATGTTCGGCACCCGCCATCAAAGAAAAGCCAGGCAGAGAAAAGACAGGCAGAGAAAAGACAGGCAGACAGGTTTATGACAGATAACAGCGTGCAGACACCCCGCTTGCCAATACGCCCTGTGCGGATTGGTGTGGTAAACTGGACGGGACTTTCCACGCTCTATTTCAAGGAAGTAAAGCGGTTCCTGAAAGTGTCTATCCAGACCCTGTTCGGGCCTGTCGTGACGGCTGTCCTGTTCATGATGGTCTTTGCCGTTGCTGTCGGCGAGCGGGCCGGGCTTGGCAGCGGCACCAGCTTTGTGACCTTTCTTGCCCCCGGACTTGTGATGATGACCGTGCTGCAGAATGCCTTTGCCAACAGCTCATCATCCCTGACCAGTGCCAAGGTGCAGGGTAATATTGTTGATTTGCTCATGCCGCCCCTCGGCCCGGGCGAGGTGTTGGTGGCGATGATAGGCGGGGCGCTGACGCGCTGTGTGCTGACAGCTGTCATCTGTATCATAACCTTTATGTTTTTTGATGCTGTCATGCTGCCGCCGCATCCCTTAATCGCTTTATTCTTTTTGCTTGGCGGGGCCTGTGCCATGGCTATGGCCGGTGTTATTGCCGGCATTTGGGCGCGTAAGTTTGACCAGCTGTCCGCTATTACTAGCTTTGTTGTCACGCCGCTGGCTTTTCTGTCCGGCACTTTTTATTCTGTTCACCGGTTGCCGGCACCCTTTGATGTGATCGCTGCTGCTAATCCGGTGTTCATGATCATTGACGGCTTCCGCTATGGCATGACCGGCCTTGTCGACAGCCATATTCTGGTCAGCGCGGGGGTGATTGTTTTTGTTAATTTGCTGCTCTTTGCAATCTGCTATACGATACTGGCAACAGGTTTCTGGCTGAAAAGCTGAAAAAATTTTGCAGGAAAGACAGGCGCGCATCTCATGGCTCAAAACAGCGAATCCAACGGTATTCTGCCCGTACAGCAGCTGACGGCCGCTCTTGCCAGCGGCCAGATCAAAACAGCAGAACCGCTTGCTGACGGCCAGATTCAGCCCGCTAGCCTTGATCTGCGGCTGGGCAGACGGGCATGGCGGATACAGGCATCCTTCCTGCCCGGCCGTGCCCAGACCGTCATGGATAAGATTGAAAAATTCTCCATGTATGAGCTGGATTTAAGCCAGGGGGCTGTGCTTGAGACAGGCTGTGTTTATATTGTTGAGCTGATGGAAAGTCTGGCGCTGCCGCCGGATTTGTCTGCGCTGGCCAATCCAAAGAGCTCTACCGGGCGGCTGGATGTATTTACCCGTCTCATTTCTGACGGCGCTGATGAATTTGAGGCTGTTGCAACTGGATATCATGGCCCGCTATATGCTGAAATCTCACCGCGGACTTTTTCTGTCCGCGTGCGTCAGGGCAGCCGCCTGTCACAGCTGCGTCTACGCCGTGGCCAGACCAGCTATAATGACAGTGACCATGCGGGTCTTCAGGCCGATCATCAGCTGGTGCGTTTTGATGATGAGACCGTTGTTTCTATAAATGATGGTATCGGGCTGTCCGTTAATCTCAGCGCAGAGCCCAAAAGCGGGCTGGTGGGCTGGCGGGCCCGCAAACATGCGGGCCTCATAGA
>JAYPEG010000022.1:0-33149 GCA_038125645.1 Alphaproteobacteria bacterium | reverse complement strand
AAACCAATTAATTATTACATTCTTTACACTCAATTTATTTGAAATGTTCTAAATATTAGTTTTACTTTTTCCTGCAATAAGACAAAGGGGTCTAAATTCTATGACAAAATCAATAATTATCACCGGTGCAGGTTCAGGCGTAGGGCGAGGCACAGCACAGGCCTTTCTAAAAAATGGATGGAAAGTTGGTTTAATTGGTCGTCGTAAAGAGCAACTGGAGGAGACAGCTAAAAACAGTAAAAATGCATTGATACTTCCTTGTGATGTGACGAACGAAAACGAAGTCGAAAAAGCATTTGATTTGGCTTTTAAAGCATGGGGACATCTAGATGCTCTTTTTAATAACGCTGGAATTACAATGACAGGCGCTCCAATAAATGAACTTGATGTCAAACAATGGCGTAATCTCATAGATATTAATTTAACAGGTTCTTTTATTTGCGCACGAAAAGCTTTTTCAATCATGCGAAATCAATCTCCTCAAGGTGGCAGAATAATCAACAATGGTTCTGTTTCTGCACATGTTCCTCGATGGGGTGCATCTCCCTATACCGCCTCAAAGCATGCCATAACAGGACTTACAAGGACCATAAGCCTGGATGGTCGCCCGTTTTCAATAGCTTGCGGCCAAATTGATATTGGAAATGCTTTAACTAATTTAACTGAAAACATGGAGACTGGTCGCCCTCAAGCAGACGGTAGGATGGCTCCTGAACCAGTAATGGACGTTAGCAATGTAGCAAATTCAGTTTTTCATATGGTCAGTTTGCCGCTTGATGCAAATGTTCAATTTATGACGGTGATGGCAACAAATATGCCGTATATAGGTCGGGGATAAATCTTTTTCTTCACAGGCCGTTTCCTCAGCCGCGCCCGACACAGCTGTAATGCAGGCCAGCCGCGCGCATCACGGCCGGATCATAGACATTGCGCAGGTCAACCAGGACAGCCCCCCTCATCCGACTGGTGAACATCTGGGCCGTCAGGGCCCGGAATTCATTCCATTCTGTAACCAGCACGGCCGCGTCTGCCCCGCTCAGGCAGGCCTCGCTGCCGGCAGCAAATTTAACCGATTGCGGCAACAGCGCGCGCGCCTCATCCATAGCCGCCGGATCATAGGCCTGTATGTTCGCCCCGGCACCAGCCAGTTCTGAGACAATATCAATGGCCGGGCTTTCACGCATGTCATCTGTTTCCGGCTTGAAAGCCAGCCCCAGAACGGCAATGGTTTTGCCCTTTACCCTTCCCCCGCAGGCGGCAATCACCCGCGCTGCCATAGCTTTTTTGCGGGCATCATTATACGCGACAACATCCTCAACTATAGAGACCGGCACATCATACAGACCAGCGGTCTTTACCAATGCCAGGGTGTCCTTGGGAAAACATGACCCGCCATAACCGGGCCCGGGATGCAGGAATTTCCCGCCAATGCGGTTGTCAAGGCCCATGCCCTTTGCCACATCATGTACATCTGCCCCCACCGCCTCACACAGGTCAGCCATCTGGTTAATATAGGAAATCTTTACAGCCAGAAACGCATTGGCGGCATATTTGATCAGTTCTGCTGTTTCCAGACCAGTAAACAGTACCGGCTTTTCTATCAGATAGAGCGGGCGGTAAAGGGCGCGCATCACCTCAACAGCACGCTGGCTTTCTGCGCCGACCACCACCCTGTCGGGACGCATGAAATCGCCTATGGCTGAACCTTCCCGCAGGAATTCAGGATTAGAGACAATATCAAAATCCGCCGCGCTGTTCGCAGCCTTTATGACCGCCTCTACCTGGCGCCCCGTTCCGACAGGAACAGTGGATTTGGTCACAACAACTGTATAGCCGTTCAGACAGGCCGCCAGTTCCTGTGCGGCCGCGAATACATAGCTGAGGTCAGCATGGCCGTCGCCGCGCCGTGTCGGCGTGCCAACGGCTATAAAGACAGCATCCGCCTGTTCTGCAGCTGCTTTCAACTGGCTTGTAAAATGCAGCCGGCCGGCCTTGAAATTGCGTTCCACCAGCAGATCCAGACCAGGCTCATAAATTGGTATCCGGCCCGCTTTCAGACCGTCTATCTTTGCCTCATCCTTGTCAACACAGATAACATTAAAGCCAAATTCTGAAAAACAGGCCCCGGAAACCAGTCCGACATATCCTGTGCCAATAACAACTATATTCATTGCTCATGCCTCTTTAACATTTTACCCGGGCATAATTTGCTGCAGGGATATTACAGCACCGGGCGCACGGTAACGCGCGCTCATATCACCGCACTGCCTGGCTTTGCCATTGTCAGACTTTCCACGCGGGCAGTGATGGCATGCCCAAGGGCAATGTGACATTCCTGGATATGCATGGTGATATCGCTGGGTACGGCTATCAGCAGATCACAATGGGCGGCCAGCTGGCCGCCACTGGCCCCGGTCATGGCGATCACCTTGATATTGTTTTTGCGGGCACAGATTGCGGCTGAGATCACATTTTCTGAATTGCCGCTTGTTGATATAGCCACCAGAACATCACCGGCATGTCCCAGTGTTTCCACCTGACGGGCAAAGACCCCGGCAAAGCCAAAATCATTTGCATAGGCGGTCAAAAAGGATGTGTCCGTGGTCAGGGCCAGCGCCGCCAGCCCAGCACGCGGCTTTGTATGGTCAAGTGTGGCAACAAATTCAGCCGCCAGATGCTGGGCATCACCGGCCGAACCGCCATTGCCGCACAGCATCAGCTTGCCGCCGGCCCTCAGGCTGTCTGATATTAACCGTGCGGCCTCTTCAGCCGGGGCGGCACAGTCAACGGCCATTGCCTGTTTTACTGTCACAGATCTGTCAAGGATTGATTTTATTGTCATTTTCTGGTCTTTGTCACGGCCCTGAGGCATTTGTTATGACGCGATGCCTTGACCGGCGGATCAGAGCTTCGTATCTGTATAAAAGACATATTTACTGCGCTTTCGTGAAAGTTACTCATAAAATGACAATAAAAAAAGCAATTTTTCCTGTGGGCGGCCTCGGGACACGCTTTTTGCCGGCAACAAAGGCTATGCCGAAGGAAATGCTGCCTGTAGTGGACAAACCTCTTATTCAATATGCAGTCGAGGAAGCCGCTGCTGCCGGGATAGAGCAGTTCATTTTTGTCACCGGGCGCAATAAAACAGCGATAGAGGATCATTTTGACCATTCAACCGAGCTTGAGGCGGTGCTGGAGAGCAAGGGCAAGAATGACGCCCTGAATCTTGTCCGGCGGATGCTGCGTGAGGCCGGTTCTGTGTCTTATGTCCGCCAGCAGGAACCGGCCGGGCTTGGTCATGCTGTGTGGTGCGCGCGCCATCTGGTCGGCGATGAGCCGGTCGCTGTTCTTCTTGCAGATGATTTGATCCTGGGCCCGCCGGCGCTGGCCGAGATGGTCGCTGCCTATCAGGGCGGCAACATGGTTGCCGTCATGGATGTTGCCCGCCAGGACACAGCCTCATACGGCATTATTACCCCCGGGGCGCACAGCGGCCAGTTGACACAGGTCACAGAAATTGTTGAAAAACCGGCGCCGGACAAAGCCGCGTCAACCAAGGCCGTTGTCGGGCGTTATATTCTGGAGCCCGGCATTTTTACTGCACTTGGAAAGGGACAGCGCGGGGCAGGCGGTGAAATTCAGCTGACCGATGCGCTGGCAGCACGGATTGCCGCAGTCCCCCTGACAGCCCTGCAATTTACCGGTGAGCGTTTTGACTGCGGTTCAAAATTAGGGTTTTTAAAGGCTAATCTAGCCTTTGGTCTGGCCGACACTATGCTGGGGGCTGATCTGGCCAGCTGGCTTCACGGGCGGCTGAAATGACAGCACATAATTTTCATCCGTCTATTTTACGCAGCTATGATATCAGGGGCGAGGTTGGTGTCACCCTGTCAGCAGCAGATGCCTATTTTATCGGTGCCGGCTTTGGCCAGATTATCCGCCGAACAGCCCCTGGCCGCATTGCTGTCGGACGCGACGGGCGCCTGACCTCACCGGAATTGGCAGCCGCGCTCATTGACGGGCTTGTT
The DNA here is from genome assembly GCA_038125645.1 of Alphaproteobacteria bacterium. Taxonomy (GTDB): domain Bacteria; phylum Pseudomonadota; class Alphaproteobacteria; order Puniceispirillales; family Puniceispirillaceae; genus JADHLI01. Next base: position 29,121 of record JAYPEG010000022.1, on the reverse strand, counting down.
GCTGCCGGCTGTGAGGTTATTGATACCGGTGTCGGCCCCACACCGATGTTGTATTTTGCAGACCGGCATTTTGCCTGTGACGGGGCGGTACAGGTTACCGGTAGCCATAACCCGCCCACCCATAACGGCTTTAAGATGGTGCGCGCGCACAAAAGTTTTTTTGGGGCCTCAATTCTTGAGCTTGCCGAATTATGCGCGTCTGGCCTGAACCAGCCGGCAGCCGGCACACAAAGACAGGAAGCTGTCTTTGATGCCTATATAGCGCGGCTGCTGAGCGGGGCTGAAATTGCCGGTATGTCTGTTGTCTGGGATGCGGGAAACGGTGCCGCTGGCCCGGCGGTTGAGGCAATTACAAAATTAATATCAGGCACGCATAAAACACTGTTTACTGATATTGACGGCCACTTTCCCAATCATCACCCCAATCCGGTAGATCCGCAGACACTGGAAATTCTGCGGGCGCAAACCCTGTCCAGCGGGGCAGATTGCGGAATAGGCTTTGACGGTGATGGCGACCGGATCGGGGTGGTTGATGCCAAGGGACGGCATATTGCCGGAGATATACTGACAGCTTATCTGGCAGACGATATTCTGGAGCGCCATCCGGGCAGTGAAATTCTGTTTGACGTGAAATCCAGCGCCTCTGCCATGGGCCTTGTCAGAGCCGCCGGCGGGCGGCCTCTGTTATGGAAGACGGGCCACAGCCATATGAAACAGCGCCTGGCAGAGCTGAACGCACCGCTTGCTGGTGAAATGTCAGGCCATATATTTATCGCTGATGATTATTTTGGCTTTGATGATGCTTTGTATGTTGCGCTGCGGCTGCTTGGTGTAATGCACAAAAAAAAGCAGCGCAGCGGTGACACGCTGGCAGACTTCATTGACCGGCTGCCAGAAAGTTTCACCACACCTGAATGCCATATCGCCTGTCCGGATGATGAAAAATTCTCTGTCATGGAAAAACTGTCCAGGCAGATGAGTGAACTGATGCCAACTGACCAGATCAATCTGACAGACGGCGTCAGGCTGAACGACGAGACCGGCTGGTGTCTGGTGCGGGCATCAAATACAGAAGGGGCTCTGATTGTTCGTGCCGAAGGACATGATGAGTTCGCCCTGAACCGCTTTATCGACCTGATCCGCGGACAGCTGGCCACTGCGGGAATCATATGGGATGGCCCGTGATCCGGACAAAGCGGGCAAGCATATAAAATTCGTTTCCATATTGCGGAATTGAATCTTAAACTCAGGCCTTAACCCTCTTAAAGCTGGGCTTGTCATATTTTCGTGCTGAGGCTGGGCGTAAGACGCCTGACTGTTTTGAACCCGGGAGCCAGATTATGAATTATATAAAACAGGGCAATTTATCTGTTGATGAGAAATTATACCGATTTGTCAGCGATGAGCTGTTACCAGCAGCACAGATAGACACAGCACGGTTCTGGCAGGGATTTGACCGGGCGGTGCATGAGCTGGCCCCGCGCAACAGGGCGTTGCTGGCTGTGCGTGAGCAGCTGCAGCAAAAGATTGACAGCTGGCTGACAGCGGCACGACCCTCTGGCATAGAAGCAGCAGATTACCAGGCCTTTTTAAAGGAGATTGGATATCTGGTTGAAGAGGGCGGCGATTTCGTCATCACAACTGACAATGTGGATGATGAGATGGCGCGCATAGCCGGGCCACAGCTGGTGGTGCCGGTGATGAATGCGCGTTACGCGCTGAATGCGGCAAATGCCCGCTGGGGCAGTTTGTATGATGCGCTCTATGGCACGGATGTGATTGCAGATAGTGGCGGGACAGAAAAATCGGGCGGCTATAACCCGGCACGCGGGGCCGCTGTGATTGCCCACGCCCGTGCATTGCTTGACAGCCGGGCCCCGCTGAAAGGGGCCAGCTGGTCAGAAATAACCAGCTTTTCTGTTGCTGCCGGCCTTTTACATATACAGACAAAAGCGGGAGTCACAGGATTAGCGGACAACAGCCAGTTTGCCGGCTATACCGGCACAACAGACGCCCCGCATTCTGTTCTTCTGGTGAAAAACGGCCTGCATATTGATATTCAGATTGACCCGCAAGGGCGGATTGGGGCCAGTGATACAGCCGGCATTAATGACATTATCCTGGAATCTGCGCTCTCAACAATTATGGATTGTGAAGATTCAGTCGCTGCTGTGGATGGCGAGGACAAAGTGCTGGCTTACAGGAACTGGCTTGGGCTGATGACCGGTTCATTGTTTGTTGATATGGAAAAGGGCGGCCAGCAATTTACCCGCGCCCTGAACCCTGATCGCAGCTACAAAGCCCCTGATGGCAGAGAGTTTTGCTTGCATGGCCGCTCATTGATGCTGGTGCGCAATGTTGGGCATCTGATGACGAACCCGTCCATATTGCTGGAAGACGGCTCGGAAATTCCAGAAGGCATCATGGATGCGTTTATGGCGGTTCTGGGTGCAATGCCGGATCGCCGCCGCAAGGGTAATTCCCGTACAGGTTCTGTTTATATTGTGAAACCAAAAATGCACGGGCCAGAGGAAGTGGACTTTTCCTGCGAGATTTTCTCAGCCGTTGAGGCCCTGCTCGAATTGCCTGAAAATATGATTAAAATTGGTATTATGGATGAGGAGCGGCGCACCACTGTCAATCTGAGAGAATGTATCCGCGCCGCTGCCAGCCGGGTGGTTTTCATTAACACCGGATTTCTTGATCGCACAGGTGATGAAATTCACACCTCTATGGAGGCGGGGCCAATGATCCGCAAGGGCGATATGAAACAGGCTACCTGGATCGCTGCCTATGAGGACTGGAATGTTGATATTGGCCTTGCCTGCGGTTTTTCTGGCCGGGCACAGATAGGCAAGGGCATGTGGGCAATGCCGGATATGATGGCTGAGATGATGGTGCAGAAAATTGGCCATCCGCGCGCCGGCGCAAACTGTGCCTGGGTGCCGTCTCCAACAGCGGCAACCCTGCACGCCCTGCATTATCATGAAGTTGATGTTTTTGCCCGTCAGGCAGATCTGACTGGACAGAAACGGGCAAAGCTCAGTGATATCCTGACTATTCCTGTGGCGGATCGTCCAAACTGGACAGCAGATGATATCACAGCAGAGTTGGAGAATAATGCACAAGGGATACTTGGCTATGTCGTTCGCTGGGTTGATCAGGGGGTCGGCTGCTCAAAAGTGCCTGATATCAATAATATTGGGCTGATGGAAGACCGCGCCACCCTGCGGATTTCCTCACAGCACATTGCCAACTGGCTGCATCACGGAATTTGCACAGAGGCTGAGGTGATAGCTGTGATGCAGAAAATGGCGGCGATTGTTGACCAGCAGAACAGGGATGATCCGCTTTATGAGAACATGGCCGAAAATTTTGAGCGGTCTGTTGCCTTTCAGGCTGCCTGCGATCTGGTTTTCAAGGGACGGGTGCAGCCATCTGGCTATACTGAGCCTGTCCTGCATCAAAGACGGCTTGAAAAAAAGGCGTCACAGGCCTAGCCTTTGACAGAAACATTGTCAGGGATAATTGCGTGTGACAGATTTTTGTCTTGATGATCATATTTCAAAAACCCCCGGCTTTCCAAAAGAGGGCATCACCTTTTATGATATCAGCCCGGCATTGGAAAACCCGCAGATATTAGCCAGGCTGATTGCAGAAATGACCAGCCTTGCCAGCAGTTTTCGCCCGGAAATTTTTGCCGGCATTGATGCAAGGGGGTTTTTGTTTGCCATGCCCCTGGCACTTGGGCTGAACTGCGGCACCGTAATGGTTCGCAAGGCAGGAAAACTGCCCGGAAAAGTAATTGAGGAATCCTACGCCCTTGAATATGGCACGGCCCGGCTGTCGATACAGGCCAGCCGTGCGGTCAAAGACAGGCGTGTTGTTCTGTGTGATGATCTGCTGGCGACAGGCGGCACTCTGGCAGCAGCTGAAAAGCTGGTGCAACGGGCGGGCGGGATTGTCGCCGGGGCGATCTGTGTTATCGAGCTTACCGGCCTTGAGGGGCGCGCGCGGCTGAATTGTCCTGTAGCTGCCTTGCAGACATACGAATTCTAGTCACTATGCAGGCCCGCCAGCAGCCCCCGGCCGCGCACCAGAGCCTGTCCCCCGCTGCCCGCAGACAGATATTCAGCTGGATGCTCTATGACTGGGCGTCATCTGTCATACCCACATTGCATACAAGTTTCATATTTTCTGTTTATTTCACTGCAGCAGTGATGCCGCAGGGGGGCAGTGTTGCCTGGGCCTTAATGACTGCCCTCAGCGCGCTGATTGTCGCACTGGGCGCCCCGGTTTTAGGCCAGCTGGCAGACCGGCATAATCATATCAGGCCGGCGCTTGTTATCAGCACTGCGGGCACGGCTGTATTTGTCTGTTCCCTGTGGTTTGTACAGCCGGGTGATGCGGTGCCAGCCCTTCTGCTCTCAGCCTTAGTGATTATTTTTTCTGAGCTTGGTTTTGTTTATTATAACAGCCTGTTGCCCGTTCTGGTACCTGCATCCTTGCGCGGGCGCGTATCTGCCTATGGCTGGGGACTTGGCTACGCCGGGGCGCTGCTAGCACTGGTGCTGGTCTTATTTATTTTAATCCTTCCGCAGCCACCCTATTTTTCGCTTCTGCAACAGACAGGTGCGCCCGTGCGGCTGGCCATGATATTTGCCGGATTGTGGTTTTTGCTGTTTTCCCTGCCGCTGATTTTTACCCGGACAGAACCGGCGGCACGCAATATTGCTAACCGCCCCCCCTTTTTTGCAGCACTGAAACAGGGCTGGCAATCTGCCCTTGCAATACCTGGAATGCTACGGTTTCTTCTTTCACGCATGGCCTATTCAGACGGGTTGATAACCTTATTTGCCTTTGGTGGCATTTATACCGCCAAAATATTCAGCTTTACCCAGCAGGAAATTCTTATCTTTGCGATTGCCCTTAATGTCAGCGCTGGGATCGGGGCTGTGCTTTCTGGGCCGCTGACAGACAGGCTGGGCCCGCTGGCAGTGATCAGGGCTTCTCTTTTATGTCTGTTCTGTCTTGGGATGATATGTGTGCTAACCACACAGGTTCTCGTTTTTTGGGCGGCCAGCATGACACTGGGGCTGTTTATCGGCCCGTGTCAGGCTGCCGGACGTGTTTGGGTGGCTAGCCATGCCGGGCCCGGTCAACAGGCCAGGCTGTTTGGAATTCTGGCACTTTCAGGAAAGCTGACTGCCTTTGTGGGCCCGCTGGGCTTTGCTGCATTAGTCGCGCTTTTTGGCACTGAGCGGGGTGGAATGGCTGTGGTTCTGGGTTTGTTTTTGCTTGGATTTTTCCTGCTGCCGTCAAAACAGCATGAGTCAAAACAGCATGGCAGGGGCTGAGAGCTCAGCCGGTGTGATGCTGGCGGCGATAGGCTTCACGCAGCTCATCGATAATAATTAGCCGGCCATCTTTTTTGATGTGCCAGAACAGCCAGCCATTACAGGAGGGCTGGTTCTGAAGCATAGCTCCCAGCCCGTGAATAGAGCCGCTGCGGCTGTCACTGGCAACCAGGCTGCCATCTGCGCGCACACGAGCTGTAATCGTGCCTGTTTTGTCAAACAGCCTGTCTCCTGCGGCCAACACCCCCCCTTCCAGAAGGGCACCAAAGGGAACACGCGGCTGGGCCCGTTTCTGGTCTGTCTCCAGCAATTGATCATCAATCAGCGGGCGTATATTTTTTATCCGCTCTGTCGCCAGCCTGACATAATCTCTGTTTTGTTCAATGCCGATAAAATGGCGGCCCAGACGCTTTGCCGCCGCCCCGGTCGTTCCCGTGCCAAAAAACGGATCGAGAATCACATCACCTCTTTTTGTCGAGGCGAGTATGACACGGGCCAGCAGGTTTTCAGGCTTTTGTGTAGGATGGGCCTTCTGCCCCGTAGCTGATTTCAGCCGCTCAGCACCTGTACAGATCGGCAGATACCAGTCAGAACGCATCTGCACCCCTTCATTCAGCGCTTTCATCGCATCATAGTTAAAAGTGTATTTAGACTCGGCATCACGCGCCGCCCAGATCAGTGTTTCATGTGCGTTGGTAAAGCGCCGCCCGCGGAAATTGGGCATCGGATTAGTTTTGCGCCAGACAATGTCATTCAGAACCCAATAGCCCAGATCCTGTACTGTCCGCCCGATACGGAAAATATTGTGATAGCTGCCAATGGTCCATAGTGCCCCATCAGGCTTTAACACCCGCCGGCACGCTGCCAGCCAGTCCCGTGACAGCGCATCATAAGCAGCAAAACTGTCAAATTGATCCCAGTCATCATCAACCGCATCAACAACTGAATGATCGGGGCGGGTAAGTGTTCCAGAGAGTTGCAGATTATATGGCGGATCAGCAAAAACAAGATCAATGCTGGCTGCCGGCAATGATGCCAGCACCTCTACACAATTCCCCTGTAAAATGACATCCCGTTTCATCAACAGCCGCCGCCTGAAAAATTGAATCTGGCTAACAATGACCCATAGAATCTAACAAAGTCAAATGATTAGTGGGATATCCTAAAGTGATATCTATATATTGTATGCGCGCCCTTCAAGCGCCGCGAGATATTGTGGGCAGATTTGTATCAGACAGGCCTGTATCTGGCGGCATGACGGCTGTGTCGCCAGATTGCGCTAGCCGCGCTGCAGACGGTTTTTTATCGGGGCAAAGCTGGTGCGGTGATACAGGCTCACCCCCAGCCTGTCGATGGCCTCTTCATGGGCCTTCGTGCCATAGCCGGCATTTGTCTGCCAGCCATAGCCGGGACAAAGGGTGGCTAGTTGTTCCATGACACGGTCGCGGCTCTGTTTTGCAAGAATTGACGCTGCGGCAATAGACAAAGAACGCGCATCGCCTTTGATCAGGGGAATGCAGTGAAACGGGGCGTCCGGGGTAAGATTGCCGTCAATAAGGGCTGTGAGCGGGCCGGGCCCAAGGCGTGTCTTCAGGGATTCCTGGACGGCCAGACCAGCTGCTGTCATAGCAGAAAAAGTTGCCTTTAGGATACCCAGCCGGTCAATGGCCCCTACCCCCTCATGCCTGACAGCCCAAATATGTCCGCCCTTTTCATCTGTCAGCACAGCCTCAATTTCAGCCCGCTGGCGGGCGCTCAGTTTCTTTGAATCTGTCAGCTGTGCTGGCAGTCTGTCCAGCTGTTCAGGATTTATCCAGAATGCGGCTGCGGTGACTGGCCCGGCCCACGGGCCGCGCCCGGCTTCATCAATACCAATAACCGGCCCGCGGCGGGCACAGGCTTTCTCATTTGTATAATCAGGGCCGGACTTGGGATTTTCGGGCTTGGGATTTTCGGGCTTGAGATTTTCTGGCTTGGGATTTTCTGGCTTGGGATTTTCTGGCTTGGGATTTTCTGGCTTGGGATTTTCTGCCGCACGGGTTTGGGTTTTGGCCATTTTTCAGCTGCATGTCTTTAAAAAGAATTATTGTCCTGAATTGCGGCCGGGCAGCCCAGATTCGATCAGCCGGGGCATAATTTCAACAAAGTTACACGGCCGGTGGCGGTAATCAAGCTGATGTACCAGCAGATCATCCCATGCATCACGACAGGCAGAAGGAGAACCGGGCAGGGCAAATAAATATGTCCCGCCAGCCACACCGGCAACGGCCCGGCTCTGCAGGGTTGATGTGCCGATCTTCTGAAATGACAGGAATCTGAACATTTCGCCAAATCCCTCAATTTCCTTTTCAAAGACAGAGCGGAACGCCTCTGGTGTCACATCACGGCCAGTCAGGCCCGTCCCGCCAGTGGCAATCACACAGTCTGTGTCAGCATCACCGATAAACAGGCGCAGCTGGTCAGCGATTGCAGGCTGCTCATCTTTTACCAATGCCCGTGCAGCCAGAATATGGCCAGCTGTCTGCAGCCTGTCTGCCAGCAGATCACCCGAGCGGTCGTCATCTGTTCCGCGTGTGTCTGAAATCGTCAGCACGGCGATACGCACTGGCACAAAATCGCGTGTCCTGTCCAGATTTGACATGTTCCTGTCCTCACCTCTTTCAAGCCTGTGTCCGGGGCCCTAGCGGCTGGCCAGACGCCCCGGGGCATTGTCAGCCGTCACCATATGCTGCAGTGCCGGAACCGGTGCCCCAAAACGGTTGCTGTAGATATACACATAGCTGATCACGCCCTTTATATAGTTGCGGGTTTCGCGGGCGGGAATTGATTCGATCAGCATGAAGGGATCATTGTTATTGTCAATCCGGCGCAGCCATTTCTGTAAATTGCCCGGCCCGCCATTATAGGCCGCCAGCATCCGTACCAGATCGCCGCTGATATAGGGCTCATCAAACAGATGCTCTATGTAATCCTGTGCCAGCTCAAGATTGACATCTGGATTATGCAATTTATGTCTGTGCGTCCGCCTGTAGCGCCTGTCCTTGGCTATAAACGCAGCTGTTGACGGCATAAGCTGCATCAGCCCCGCTGCCTTGGCACGGCTGCGGGCCAGGGGATAAAAGCCGGATTCCTTTCTGATGATCGCATGCAGCAGGGATCTGTCTATACGCACATCAACATCTGTTTCAAGCAGCGGATAAAGAGCACCTAAATAGCGGATGCCCCTGTCAGTCTGGTAAATATCCGCCAGCCGGAACGCCAGCGCGGGCATATTATGGCGGGCAGCAAAGGATATAAGTTCGGTTGTGAAACGCTCTGGCATATCCTCAAACAGATAGCGCAGCTCTCGTGCAGCCTGTGTCCAGTCACCTATCTGGAGCAGGGCAAGCGCCCGCTCGCCGCCCCTTTGGGCTGTCAGCCAGGTCATGAAATCAGGCGAGATGTCTGGCAGATCAAAATCAAGCCGCACATCCTGGCCTGACGCCTGCAGGGCCATCACACCATAAAATGTCTCGTGCGACTGGCTGGCAATGGCAAGATAGCGCATGGCCTGCCCCGGCATCCCGCCATGCATCAGACCGCGATAGGCCCAGAAACCGGCACCAGCGCGCAGCACCACAGGGGCATTGGGGTTTTCTGCCAATTCCTTGAAAAAACTGGTGGCAATCTCATACTGCCCCGAGCGCCATGAGGCCAGACCGCCTGCCCAGTAAGCGATATAGGCATCAGCCCCGCCCTTGGCGATGGCCTGACGGGCTGTCCGCACAGCCCTGTCATCAACACCAAAGATAAAATAGGCATGGGCAATCTCGCCCCTTAAATGACCTTCTTCCGATGCTGTGAGATAGCGCAGATTAGACGGGTTATCGAGAATTTCATTCGCCCCAGTAGGGTGGCCGCGCCTGATTTTAGCCCTTATGTCGCGTGCTATTTTTGCTGTGGTGCGCGGCGAGACCCGTCCTGACCAGCTCTCTGGAACATCCGCACGATAGCTTTGCGGCCGCGAAATACCAACCCCATTGAGATAGCCCTGTTTCGGGCTCTGTGCCGGACGGGCTGATTTGGGTTTTCTTTTATCAGACAGCCATTTTATTCGGCTGGCTGCCGGATGATCATTATAGAGTTTCAGCCAGTCTGACAGTTCTGTGAAACTTGAACGCCAGGCAGTTGGGTGCAGATATTTCTGTGCCAGCACATGACCCATCAAAAGCTGGCTGTCCAGCTGGTCTATGAGCTGTGCGGCCTCTTTGATATGACCATCTTCCTGCAAGGAAAAAATCTCTGCATAAAGTTCAGCGTCCTGGCCGGACAGGGGCTGCGGCAACTCATCACTGAATGCTGTGGACACACCAAGGCTCAAAGCCAGGGCCAGCCCGAGGGAGCGCAAAAAATTCATCAGCTTGCCTCAATAAATCTTTTCAGCATCAGCAAATCACTAAAAGCAAGCGCTTTCATATTCGGTGCCCGCAGCAGATAGGCCGGGTGCAGGCTGGGCAGAACCGGTATCATCAGGCTTTCCTCTTCTGAATTGCCGAAATTTCTCTGTGTCATCTGACCCCGCAGTTTGAGAATACCGGTCTGGCTGTCAAGCAGCAATTTTGCCGCGCTACCGCCAAGGGCAAGAATTATCCCTGGATTCTTGATCTGGATATGGCGTTTCAGAAAGGGCCAGAGCATTTGGGTTTCCTCGACTGAGGGGGTGCGGTTGCCAGGCGGACGCCAGGGCAGAATATTGGTTATGTAGACAGATTGCCGGTCAAGACCAACAGAAGAGAGCATTTTGTCAAGAAGCTGTCCAGCCGCGCCGACAAAGGGCAGACCCATGCGGTCTTCATCACGCCCGGGTGCCTCACCTATCAGCATTATATCTGCCTGCGGATTGCCGTCAGCAAAAACCAGCGTGCTGGCAGTCTGTTTGAGGGCACAGCCATCAAAACCCTGTAATGCAGCTTTCAGATCATCAAGTGACGCCAGAGCCGCCAGTGTTTCATCGGTTGTGATGTTTGTCTGTTGCCTGCGGGCAGCGGGTGCCGTGAATGAGGGGGCGGATGGCTCTGCAATAATCGCAGGCGCGGGCCGGGCAATAATCGCAGGCGCGGGCGGTGTTGGCGGGCGGACAGGTTCATTCAGTTCAGCCGGGCTGTCAACCAGCGCACTGTCAATTCCCATGTCCAGCTGCCACTTCAGGGCATGGATGAGCTGTTCATTACTGTGATAAGACGCTGACATGCAGTTTTATGTCCCAGACAGGTGGCTGATATTCGCAGATTTTGCCATAATTAACTGGTGACGTCTTGATTAATTTGCTAGTTTTCCGGCAAAAATAAGGCTGGCATTATCCGGTGAGACAGAAATGGGGGCACTCATGGAACGCGAATCAATGGAATTTGATGTGGTGATTGTCGGCGGCGGCCCGTCTGGCCTGTCGGCTGCCATCCGGCTGAAACAGCTGGCCAATGCAGCCGGACGCGATCTGTCTGTGTGTCTTATCGAAAAGGGCAGTGAGATTGGCGCGCATATTCTCTCAGGCGCAGTTCTTGAAACCAGAAGCCTTGATGAGCTGCTGCCGGACTGGAAAGAACGCGGGGCCCCGCTCGATACCCCGGTCAGTTCCGATAAATTTATGTTTTTGACACAGAGCGCAGCGCTGCGTCTGCCCACACCGCCGCAGATGCATAATAAGGGAAACTACATCATCTCTCTTGGCAATTTCTGCCGATGGCTGGGGGAACAGGCAGAGGCACTTGGCGTTGAAATTTATCCCGGCTTTCCCGCCGCTGATATATTGCGGGCTGCTGACGGCAGTGTCAGGGGCGTGGCAACAGGCGATATGGGCATTGGCCGTGACGGCGAGAAAACAGACAATTATATGCCAGGCATGGATCTCATTGCCAAACAGACAATCTTTGCTGAGGGCTGCCGCGGCCACCTGACAAAGGAGCTGTTTGAGACCTTTAATCTGCGGGAAGGCAAGGATCCGCAGACCTATGCCATAGGTATCAAGGAGCTGTGGGATATTGAGCCTGAAAAATCCCGGCCCGGAACAGTATGGCATTCTGTTGGCTGGCCGCTGGGAACTGACACTTACGGCGGTTCATTTCTTTATCATCTGAACGGCAATCAGGTTGCTGTTGGTTATGTGGTCGGGCTGGATTACAGCAATCCGCACCTCTCACCTTTCGAGGAGTTCCAGCGCTTTAAGACACATCCGGGCGTCCGTTCTGTTTTTGAGGGCGGCAGACGGGTCGCTTATGGGGCGCGCGCGCTCAATGAGGGCGGCTTTCAGTCTGTGCCAAAACTGACGTTTCCGGGGGGGTGTCTTGTTGGCTGTACAGCCGGCTTTTTGAATGTTCCCAAAATCAAGGGCACCCATACGGCCATGAAATCCGGCATGCTGGCAGCTGAATCGGTGTTTGATGTGCTGAACACGGACAATCCGGCAGCAGAGGCCACCAGCTATGCTGAAAATCTGCAGGCTTCATGGCTGTGGAGCGAGCTTTACAAGGTTAGAAATATTCGCCCCGCTTTTGCCAGGGGGCTATGGGCCGGCATGGGCTATGCGGCAATAGACACCTATCTGCTGCGTGGTCACGCGCCCTGGACATTCCACCATCACAGCGATCACACAACCCTGAGACCAGCGAAGGATGCAGCAAAAATTGACTATCCAAAGCCAGACAATATTGTCAGCTTTGACCGCAATTCCTCGGTCTTTCTGTCTGGTACCAATCACGAGGAAAATCAGCCTGTTCATCTGCAGCTGAAGGACAGCACTGTGCCTGTCAGTCATAATCTGGCCCTGTATGATGCCCCGGAACAGCGATATTGTCCGGCTGGTGTTTATGAAATTGTGCATGATGATAACGGGCAGAATCCGCGCCTGCAGATCAATGCCCAGAATTGTGTGCATTGCAAAACCTGTGATATCAAGGATCCGACACAGAATATTCGCTGGGTCACCCCAGAGGGCGGCGGCGGGCCGAATTATCCCAATATGTAGTCAGCCCGGCTGTCCTTTGTTACCGCTTGGGCGGCAAGGGGCCGTCTGGTAACGCAAAACAGGAAATGCCATGCAGGCCAGGCAGAACAGCATATATCAGATACATAATTTCTGGCCCTTTTTGGCGCTGCTGGGCAGCGTGTGTCTGGCAGGCTGCGGGCCCGGTGCGGGCGTGTCTGCGCCGCCGGCAGTGACAGAAACACAAAGCGCGGAAACGATTCATAATCCTGTGGCACCCGCTTCGCTTGCCGGACAGTATCTGGCCGGCCTGCATGCCCAGCAGATAAATGACAATGCGGCCTCCGCCCGTTTTTTCCAGAAATCACTGTCTCTTGACAGGCCCAATGATGAGCTGCTGCGCCTTAGTTTTCTCAATCATTACCAAAATGGCGATCTGGCCATGGCCGCAGGATTATCAGCTGAAATCGAAAAGCGAAATTTGCAGTTTGGCCTGGCAGCAGAGCCGGCGCTCGCACTGGCGGTGAAAAAGCGTGACTGGCAGGCGCTCATTGCCTTGGCTGAAAAAATCGATGTTTCGGAATCAGGTCATATTCTGGCAACCCTTCTGCGCGCTTATGCCTATATTGGCCAGTCGGAGCCTGAGACAGCCCTGCTGGAAATAGGACAGCTGGGCGGTCTTTCGGTATTGGGCCATGATGAAGGGGCATGGCTGTTACATCTGCAGCGCGGCTATATGGCAGAATTACAGGGACAGCTCAGTGACGCTGTGCGCCATTACCGGGATGTGGGTGACAGCCGCATGGCAGGCGATTATGCGATTATCACAGCCGCCGCCGGGCTGGTGCGATCCGGGGCCCCGGCGCTGGGCGAACAGATGCTCGCCGCCCGGTTGAGCCGTGATTATAATCCGGCCGGTCTGATTGCCGGGCTGAAAGGCAAAACAACAGCGCTGGACCAGCAGATGTCAGCTGAACAGGCGATCGCCAGGCTGCTGCTCGAGCTTAGCTGGTTTTCACAATATCGGGAACTGGAGTCCCTGTTGATAGCGCGCGCGCATCTTGCCTTGTCCCTATGGCCGGATTTTGATGACGCCCATATGATTCTTGCTGAATGGTATATACAGACACAAGATTACCAGCGCGCAAAGTCCCATCTGGCCGCCCTGTCAGACAATAGTGCCTATGCCCTCAAGCGGCGCCTGGCCGAGCTGGAGATTGCTGAGGCCCAGCAAGAAACAGATGTCGTACTGCCGGCCCTGTCAGTTTATCTGGAAGGGTTGCAGACACAGATGCCTGATCCGGCCGCCGCTGCACAGCTACAGCTTCTGGCCCATTATGGCGGCGATATTCTGCGCCGCGATAATAGCTGCAGCACAGCCCTTGACATTTATCAGCTGGCCCTGGCAGCTGGCAGTGATGATTACCGTCTCTACCGCAGTATGGCTATCTGTTTTGAGCAGACCGGGCAGGATGAAAAGGCGGAAATATTTTTTGACGAGGCTCTGGGGCGCAATCCTGATGATGCGGTTACATTGAATTATCAGGGCTATTGGTGGGCTGATGAGGGGCGGCAGTTGGACAGGGCCATTGCCTATATAAAACGGGCTGTGGAACTTCAGCCGGGCTCTGGTTATTATGCTGATTCACTTGGCTGGGTCTATTATCGGTTGCAGCGTTATGATGAGGCTGTTTTCTGGCTTGAAAAGGCAATTCAGCTGACCCCGACCGATCCCGTTATTTCTGACCATCTGGGCGATGCTTATTGGCAGACAGGACGCCGTCTTGAGGCACGCTATAAATGGCAGCATGCTCTTGATCTGGGAATTGCAGAAGCGGCCGTCCCTGTCATTTTACATAAAATTAGACAGGGCCTGTGATATGAGCGCGGCCCTTCAGCCCCTTGTGATCACAGCACCGGCAAAGGTGAATCTGTGCCTGAAAATCCTGCGCCGGCGCAGTGACGGCTATCATGATCTGCTGTCCTTTGCCGGCTTTACGGCCTTTGGTGATCAGCTGACTGTGTGCCTGGCAGCACAGGATAATCTTGCCGTGACAGGCCCGTTCGCCCCTGCTCTCAGCAAGGGCAGTGAGAATCTCATTATGCAGGCATTGGCAGGCCTGCGCAGGGCCGGTTGTCCTGTTCCGCCCCTTTCCATCACACTGGACAAGCAGATTCCTGTCGGCGGCGGGCTTGGCGGCGGTTCAAGTGATGCCGGCGCACTGCTGCAGGCGCTTTGGGTGGCTATTGGCACAGCGCATATTTCGCATGTTGAGCTGCGGGCACTGGCCGGAAATATTGGCGCGGATGTGGCTGTATGTCTCCAACCCGGCTGGCAGATTATGCGCGCTACCGGTAGTGACTGCCAGCCGGCTGAAAGACCATTGGGCGGGCCTTTCTGGTGCGTTCTGGCCAATCCGGGATGCCAGTTGTCAACAAAAGAGGTTTTTCACAGTCTCGAAACAGTTTCAGGCGGTGTTGAGGCTGATTTCACCGCTGCTGTGCGCTCGCGTGACCTGCGCGCCATTATTGGAATCGGCAATGATTTACAGACACCGGCCAGCCGCCTCTCGGCGCCGACAGCTGATTTGCTGGAACGTCTGCGCCAGCCCCGCCCGGGCCAGATTGCCGCTGCGATGAGCGGCAGCGGGGCGAGCTGTTTCGCCCTGTTCAGGACAGAGGCCGCTGCCGCCGCGCTCAGCACGGAATTGACACAAGAGGGCCTTTGGGCAGTCACCAGCCGCATGTATGGCTGATAAAGGCCCAAGCGGCTGTTTCATCTGTGAAAACTCTGATGCTCTTTTTTCATTGATCAGCCGCTGCTTCAACGCTATAGTCGCGCTCACATCCGCAGGGGAGACAGCAGGGACAGCTTTGGTCTGTGCATTTATTTCCGGCGGTCTGCTGGGGCGTGGCCAAGTGGTAAGGCATCGGTTTTTGGTATCGTGTATCGTAGGTTCGAATCCTACCGCCCCAGCCAGTTTTCATAAAATCAATAAAAACAATATAATATTAGATTGACGAAACATTTTGTACTAAGTTTGTACTAGGCTATTTCGTTTTCTGAATCTATTGAGACGTTTTTTCTTTTTAATATAGATTATAGTTTATTCTGTTATTTGTGCTTGATATTTGGCACGCATGTGAGCAACACCAGCCGATGTTATGCCTCCATCAGCAACAATTTCGCTCCCTGTCATGAACGATGCCTTATCTGAGGCAAGAAATTCTACAATATTAGCAATTTCTTCTGGGTTTGATTCTCTTCCCATAGGAATTGCAAAGCGATTGGCCTCTAAATGACCCTTGGGAGCAGCCGCCGCCAATGGCGTTGATATTGTTGCAGGGTGAACAGAATTAACTCTTATCTTATGCTCAATGAATTCCATTGCCATCGTCTTTGTAAGCCCCCTCAAAGCCCATTTGCTGGCTGTATAGGAAGGGTCAGAATGAGCTAAATATCCTGCTGTTGAAGAAATATTAATTATTGATGCATAGGCTGACTTTGATAGCAAATGCTGGCAATGTTTTGCGCCCAAAAATGGGCCTGTGAGATTTACAGCTAGTGTAGCATTCCATTCTTCTATGCTTTGATTGGCAATAGGTTTTCGGACCATAATTGCAGCATTATTAACTAAAATATCTAATTTTCGATACTTATCCTGAATCATTTGGCAGGATACTTCCCAGTCGTTCTGTGATGTTACATCGAGGTAAATAAATTTAGTACGACAATTTTTTATATTTAAATTATGTTCTAATTTTAATCCTTCTGTTTCTAATATGTCAGCAATTAGAACTATATCTCCTTTAATTGCAAAACGCTCTACTATTGCCCGGCCGAGACCTCTAGCAGCCCCTGTTACTAAAACTATTCTCTCACCAGAATTTTTGCACGGCATAGGTCGTTTTACACTCCAAAAATATTCCCTAACATAACTAATAATTGTAGATAAGAAAATGTAGGATATTTGGCTTTTGGCTTTTAAATCCTACCGCCCCAGCCAATTCTCTTTATTCTTGCTTATTTTACTGCGTTCTTTGCTGAACCGCTTAATCATCCACGCCCGGCACATACAGGATGTGAGAATAAATCATCCCCATTTCCGGCACCTGTGATTGTTTCCTCGCCTGGTCTGCGCTATCTTGCCTTTCAGGCAGCAGTTGCGTGAAGGGTGCAGGCGGTTGGGAAAAGCGTGTGAAAATGAAAGTCAGGTAATGGCAAAATTGCTGCGGCAGAGCATGGTGATGGTTGTAATGGGCACTGGTTTGCTGTTCAGTTCCGGTGCGACGGGTGAGGGCTGGCGGGCATGGCTCGACAATCCCCGGCCCGTGGGCAGCGGTGTCCTGCGCGTGTTTTTCACCAATATTTATGAGGCCAGCCTGTTTGCCCCCTCAGGCATATATCAGCCGCAGGGCGATTTTGCCCTGCATCTGAATTATCTGATCAATGCCGCAAAAAAAGATATTGTCAGAATCTCGGTAGAAAAAATTGAAAAGCAGGGAAAATATGACAGCTATCAGATAAAAAAATGGTCTGTCTATCT
The DNA here is from genome assembly GCA_038125645.1 of Alphaproteobacteria bacterium. GTDB lineage: Bacteria > Pseudomonadota > Alphaproteobacteria > Puniceispirillales > Puniceispirillaceae > JADHLI01. The sequence goes on along the minus strand of JAYPEG010000022.1, from coordinate 12,259 downwards.
GAACACAGTGTTCCGTGACCTGAAAAAAGGGGACAGCGCGACCGCGCTCAGACTAGCAGATGGCCGGATTATTTTCTTTATTAATGATGTTGAGATCAGTAGCTTTGATGACAGCGATTTTGCAGAGGCATTCATGAATATCTGGCTGGGAAACAAGGCAAGCTATCCGCGTCTACGTGACCGGCTGACCGGGCACAGCCGCTAGTTTTCCCTGTTCAGCCGATAGCCGTTCTGGGCAGTTTCCACCAGCTGAGAACTGCTCAGCCGCGCGATTTTCTGGCGCAGGCGATAAATATGTGTCTCCAGTGTGTGGGTGGAAATATCGCTCTGATAACCCCAGACATCTGCCAGCAGCTCTTCTTTTGACACAGATTCTGGCCAGTTTCGGAACAGCTTTTTCAATATCAATGTTTCCTTTTCTGTCAGAATGGCACGTTTGCTGTTGTCGCTGACACACAGCGTCTTGCTGGCAGGCACAAAATCAATATCTCTGGCTGTAAACCGCATATCATCAGATTTTTTGTACTGTCGCAATTGTGTGCGGATACGCGCAAGCAGCTCACCAAAACGCATGGGCTTGGCAATAAAGTCATTGGCGCCTTTTTCCAGGCCTGTAATCACCTCACGCTCGCCATTCTGGCCGGTCAGCATAATAATCGGTTTTTCAAATCCACGGCGACGCAGACGCTCGCATATATCAAAACCGTTACCGTCTGGCAGCTGGTCATCAAGAATAAGGATATCAGGCTGAAAATCATCTATATTGTGAAAGGCCTGTTGTGCATTTTCTGCCTCGCACAGATGGGCGATTCCCTCATTGCCCAGTTGGGTGACAAGGATATGGCGTAAATCGGCATCATCATCGACAATTAGAATGCGCGCTGACTGAAGCAGTGAATTCATTTCCATGGCTGACCGGCCCGTTTATCAAAGAACTATTTTTATAACCACCGAACAGATAAATAGCTAACTTAATTTTGCATTAATCTGATATAATTTGCCAATATTGCACATTGCCGTTTCAGTGCTGTCAGCATAGATACCCGAAGCGGGCAGCAAAAACAGCACAGAGGCAAAAACAGCCAAAAAGAGGCAGAAAGCTGATGAGCCAGCAGCATTTTTACAGCGAGCTGAAATTTGACCGGATTTTTATGATTCTGCGGCGCGGCGGACTGGTGATGATCCGCGATGAGCGGGGTAATGCGGGTCTGATCCGCGCGGCTGAATTTGCTGATTTCACCCCAGAGGCACTGGCTGGACTGGTTCAGGAAAATGAGCTTTTATGCCTGACCAGCCGCCATATGCAGGCCTTTGGCCGGGCGCTGCCTGATCATCTGGCAGGCTGCAGTCTTCCCGCCTCAACGCTGGGCAGCGCAAAGATAATTGCCCTGATTCTCGGTGACGGCTCTGTCCTGCCAGCAACAGCCAGCCTGCTGGCAGAGCGCAGCGGCAGTCTGCCTGATATTGCCTGCCGTCTTTTGAAAGCGGCCCGCCTTATTCCGGCCGCGCTGCTGACCCGTCTGACCCATAATGACAGCCAGCAGCAGCAGCATCTGGCTGAAAATTACCAGTTGCCTGTTCTTGACGCTCATGAGCTGGCACAGCTCGACAATGACACTGAAATAGAAATGACCAGCACAGCATCAGCCCATCTGCCCCTTATTGCCAGCGATGAGGCACGCATCGTTATGTTCCGCGAGAAAAATGACCGCAGTGAGCATTTTGCCGTGATCATCGGCGGGGATGGGGACAGCGCCCCGCCACTGGTGCGGCTGCATTCTCAGTGCGTTACGGGCGATGTTCTGGGATCACTGAAATGTGACTGCGGCCCGCAGCTGCATACAGCCCTTTCTATGATGCGTGACGAAGGGCAGGGAATTTTATTATATCTAGCACAAGAAGGGCGTGATATCGGCCTGTTAAATAAAATCCGCGCCTATGCCCTCCAGGATAAGGGGCTGGACACGGTTGATGCCAATCACAGTCTTGGATTTGAAACAGATGAGCGGCAATTTGCCCCGGCAGCGGCTATGCTGCGGGCTCTGAACTGCACCAGGGTCAGGCTGCTGACCAATAATCCGGATAAAATTGCGCGCCTGGAAGCCCATGGCATCACTGTCCAGAAACGGGTGCCCCTGACGTTGCCGGCCAATCCGCATAATGCTGATTATCTGCAGACCAAGGCACAGCGCAGCGGCCATCTGCTGGGCTCTGAGTAAGACGGCCAGTGTCTTGAAATGCGGTTGAACGGACGGGGCGCTGGCCGGGGGCCCTGTTTTCTGGACAGGGCCCGTCACAGCCGGCTAGATGAAGCACATATCTTTTGTTCGTACAGCCTTCTGGCCTGTGTCCCTGCACGCCCCTGATCCATGCCCCCTGCTCCATGCCTGTCACTTATTCCATGCCTGTCATTTATATTGTCTTAAATTGCGGGGCTTTGCTTTAGCTGACGGCTGATGCCCGGCTGCCAAAAACAGCAGAACCAATCCTGACATGGGTGGCCCCAAAGGCAATGGCCTCCTCAAAATCAGCACTCATTCCCATCGACAGCTGGCTGAGGCCATGCGTATCTGCCAGTGTCCGCAGCAGGGCGAAATGCAGCGCCGGCTCTTCATCAGCCGGGGGTATGCACATCAGCCCACAGACAGACAATTTAGCCTCGATGCGGCAGAAGCTGAGGAAATCGGACAGCTCATAAGGGGCAATGCCTGATTTCTGTGGCTCCTCACCTGTATTGACCTGAATAAAGCACGCCGCCTGCTTATTCTGTGCCTGTAATTCTGCGGCTACAGCAAGAGCGATTTTCTGTCGGTCAATGGTATGGAAAACATCAAACAGGCTGACAGCTTCCTTTGCCTTGTTCGACTGCAGAGGGCCTATAAGATGCAGCTGTAAATCAGGAAATGTGGGACGCCTGTGTTGCCAACGCTGTCCTGCCTCGCGGACGCGGTTCTCACCAAAGACACGCACACCAGATGCAAGCACAGCGTCTATGCGCTCATCGCTCTGCTGCTTTGAGACCGCAATTAACGTGACAGATGCCGCAGCCCGGCCCGCTTTTCGGGCCGCTTGATGAATTCTGTCCTGTATCCCAGCGATCATAAAAACCCGCCCCCCTTATCGCATTTCCCGGCCCGCTACGGCGGCTGTAACTGTCCCTGTCCTGTCCTGCGCAGCAGCTTTCACAAACGAACGGCACAGCCGATTCTGTCTGTTTATAGCCTCATAAGCACAGTAAGACAAAGGCTGAGTTTCTTATAAAAACAGTATTTTTCACAGTTTTCGGGCTGGCTGTGGCTGATTTGCATCAGGATCCCTGTTGCAAAAATACTACACCAGCATCTGATTATTTATTTTTATCTTATAAATGAATTGCTGTTTAAGGGTTTATTTATATTTTAGGGGTGTCCACTAATTTTGGCGGACGTAATCTTTTGGGAGTTTAATAATGCGTAAGATTCTTCTTGCTTCAACTGCTCTCGTTGCTTTGGGCGCAACCTCAGCAATGGCGCATCTTGATCATGAACTGTCTATCTCAGGCTCAACTGAGTTCCAGTATCGTGACCATGCAATTTCTGAAGATCCGGCTGGTGGCATTGGTTTTGCTGCTAACGGTTCTAACGGTGCTGCTACAGCAATGGACACAGACATCGACTTTGATTTCCAGCGCACAACTGACAATGGTCTTGGCCTGCGTCTGCGTATTGGTCTGAACGAAGGTGGTAACACTGATGATGAGCGTTTCTCAATCAGCCAAGCTGACCTCGGCACAATCACTTTCCATCGTGAGCAGGAAGGTGTTGGTGACTCGGTAATCGATGCTGGTGCGCTTGTTAACGATGAGGGCATTTCTGCGGACATGGATGCCCTGATGGATGCGTCTACTTCAGGCACTCGCTGGTTCCGTAAATATGGTACATCAGCTGAAGGCACTGATCCTGGTGTAACCTGGAACTCACCAACCATTCAGGGCTTGAATGTTGGCCTGTCTTACTTCGACAGCGGCAACGACAGCAACGACAACACTGTTGAAGGTATCGTTTCATACACTCATCCGTTTGCTCAAGGTTCAATCGCTCTGAACTATGCGTCTACTCAGCATAACTCAGTAGATACTAATGCTACTGGCGTAATCGTTAACGATAACGATGGTTATGATGCAACTTCTTATGGTGCACGTCTTGACTACAACTCATTCTCTGTTGTTGTTGATGTTAACGACCGCTCATATGATGACGATGCAAACGATTTCTCAGAAATCAGCTATGGTATTCAGTATCGTGTAGCAGGTTGGACATTGGGTGCTTATAACAGCGATGTTGATGATGAGAGATGGGACAACTGGGAGTTCACTGAAACAGCAATAAGTGCAGACTATGCAATTGCTCCTGGCCTGTCAGCTGGCGTAACTCTTCAGGACAGCAAGTTCGACGAAGGTGACGGTTCAAACGAAATTAGCGAAGACCGCACAGTATTCAACATCATTGCTTCTTTCTAATCTGAAAGAGTTAATGTATAAGAGAGAGGCTGGGTTTCCAGCCTCTCTTTTTTTATGAGGTTTGTATTAAATGCGCTTTATCCTGACGCTCTCTTTTCTACTGTTTATATCTGCCTGTTCCGGGGGCGGTGAGCCTGTGCCACCGCAAAAGGGCCCAGGCTCTATCCTGACCGGAAAGTCAGAAAAGGGTATCAGCCTCTCAGATATCACAGGTGGCGGCGAGCATGACAGCAGTGCGGGCCTGCCGGTTAATGCGCTGTTATGGCGGGCGGCACTTGATATCACCTCTGTTCTGCCACTTGATGACATTGACACATTCGGCGGAACCATCGTTACAGAGTGGTATCAGCTGAACGAGCGGGCAGATGAACGTATAAAACTGGCTGTTTTTGTGCTGGACAAGGAACTACGCTCTGACGGTATTCGCGTGGTTGTTTATCTGCAGAAAAAACAGCAGGGCAACTGGTTGGATAATGGCACGGACAATGAAATGGGTCTGCGCCTTGAAGAGCTGATTCTTACCCGGGCACGCGAACTGCGCGGCGCAACGGTTCAGGAAACACAGTAGCCGCACACAAGGCGGCCTGTGCCCCATCGTTGACTGTTTTTAATTTCTTTTCTCTCACAGCGTTTTTATAAGCCAATGGCCAGCTTTATTCCCTCTGAACTTGAACAGAAATGGCAGCAGAAATGGGAAGACGGTGATATCTTCTCTGCCCGCACTGCTGACGGACAAAAAAAATATTATGTGCTTGAGATGTTTCCCTATCCATCGGGGCGCATCCATATGGGCCATGTCCGCAATTATGCACTGGGTGATGTCGTTGCCCGCTTTAAACGGGCAATGGGATTTAATGTCCTGCACCCGATGGGCTGGGATGCTTTTGGTCTGCCTGCAGAAAATGCGGCCATAGAGCGCGGTATTCATCCAGGTACATGGACGACTGAGAATATCGCTGCCATGCGTGCACAGCTAAAAACAATGGGCTTGTCCTATGATTGGGGGCGTGAGCTTGCGACCTGCATGCCTGATTATTACCGTCATGAGCAGAAAATGTTCCTTGATTTCCTGAAAAAGGGACTGGCTTACCGCAAGGAAAGCTGGGTGAACTGGGATCCTGTTGAAAATACAGTGCTGGCCAATGAGCAGGTAGTCGACGGGCGCGGCTGGCGCTCGGGCGCACCGGTTGAACGGCGGCGGCTCTCGCAGTGGTTTCTGGCCATTACCCGCTATGGCGATGAGTTGCTGAATGCGATTGAAGGCCTTGACAGATGGCCGGACAAGGTGCGGCTGATGCAGCAGAACTGGATTGGCCGCTCACAAGGTGCTGAGGTTGATTTTGTTATAGACGGGAAAAAAGACAGTGCAGTCACCGTTTTTACAACGCGGCCTGACACGCTTTATGGTGCCTCATTCATCGCTCTGTCACCACAGCATCCCCTGGCAGCAGAACTGGCAGAAACCAAGCCGCAAATGGCTGATTTTATTGCTGAGTGCGCGCAGCTGGGCACATCTGAGGCAAATATTGAACGGGCAGAGAAAAAGGGCATCTTTACAGGTCTTTATGCTGTACATCCCCTGATAGACGGGCAAAAACTGCCTGTCTATGTTGCTAATTTTGTCCTGATGGATTACGGCACAGGGGCGGTTTTTGGTTGTCCGGCCCACGACCAGCGCGATCTTGACTTTGCCCGCGCCTGCAGCCTGCCGGTTATTCCCGTGGTGCGCCCGCATGACAGTGATGATAATTTCAGCATAGAGGATGAGGCTTATACCGGGCCCGGCATATTGTTCAATTCTGCAGGCTGGTCAGGCCTTGATATAGAGGCCGGAAAAGAGGCCGCCATCAATGCCCTGGAGAGCAGTGGGGCGGGGCGGCGCAAAATAACTTTCCGGCTGCGCGACTGGGGCGTGTCACGCCAGCGCTATTGGGGCTGCCCGATACCTATTATCCATTGCCCTACCTGTGGGGCCGTGCCGGTACCAGAAGAGCAGCTGCCTGTGTGTCTGCCAGATGATGTTGAGTGTGACAGCCCCGGCAACCCGCTTGACCGTCATCCCACCTGGTCAGATGTCGCCTGTCCGCAATGCGCGGGCGCAGCAAAGCGTGAGACAGACACATTTGATACCTTTTTTGAGAGCTCCTGGTATTTCCTGCGCTATACAGACCCGCATGCGGACACTGCTTTCAGTGCGCAAGCGGCCGCTTATTGGATGCCTGTTGACCAGTATATTGGCGGGGTTGAGCATGCTGTCCTGCATCTTCTCTATTCACGGTTTTTCATGCGCGCCCTAAGCGATGTTGGCTATCTTGACCTTGCAGAACCCTTTGCCGGGCTTATGACACAGGGCATGGTCTGTCATCAGAGCTTTAGGGATGAGAACGGAAACTGGCTGTTTCCTGAAGAGGTGGAGAAGCGCGGTGATAACTGGGTCTTGAAATCAGACGGCCGTGGCGTGCATGCCGGGCGTGTTGAGAAAATGAGCAAGTCAAAACGCAATGTTGTCGACCCAGAGCATATCATTGCCACCTATGGCGCCGATACTGCACGGCTGTTCATGCTGTCAGACTCGCCGCCTGAGCGCGATCTGGAATGGACAGAGGCCGGTGTTGAGGGCGCCCACCGCTTTATCCAGAAAATCTGGAAGCTCAGCTGGTCTGTCACACCCTGTGCCCGGGATTTTTACTTTGACAGTTCAGCTGAGATTGGCGAGGCGGCCAGTACGCTTGCGCGTGCGCTGCATAAGGCCAGCCATGGTATCGCCACAGATATTGAGCGCTTTGCCTTTAACCGCTGCGTTGCGCATCTGCATATTCTGGTCACAGCCATTACTGACTATCATAATAGCCCGTCAACAGATAAAAATGCGTTCAGCTATGCCATGCAGCAGCTGGCCATTGTGCTCTCGCCCTTTTCCCCGCATATTGCAGAGGAGATATGGCAGCGTAGCGGGGGTGAAGGGTTCGTATCACAAGCCGGATGGCCAGACGCAGATCCAGCCTGGCTGAAAGAGGATGTCATAGAGGTGGCCGTACAGGTCAATGGCAAAATGCGGGCACGGATTTCACTTGCTGTTGATTGCCCGCGCGAGGATGCGGAACAAATCGCCCTCGGCGATGAAGCTGTGCAGAAACATCTTGGCGGACAGACACCCAAACGCGTCATTGTCGTGCCAAACAGGATAATTAACATTGTATGCTGACAAATTGAAATACCTGCTAAATTTTTTCAGCCTGCTGTTCTGTGCAGTGCTGGTTGCGGGCTGTGTCCAGACAATGGGGTCTGCCAGCAAGAAAACCGCGCAATATCTGCAGCAGACAGAGCTACCGGCGGTAACTGACCGGCATAGCCAGCTGATACATCAGACATTGGTCAGCCTTATTGGCGGTGCTGAGGCAGAAATGCGCTATCAGCTCGATTACAGTCTGACACAGGCCACCCGCACGGCCCTGTCCTCAGCTGGACAGGAATCACAGCTGAACAGCACAACAATGGCGGTGAATTTTACCCTGACAGACAAGCAGACAGGCGAGATTCTGACCAGTGGCACGGCAAGTGCCTCTGCAACTTCCGGCACCATTAATTCTCTCTACGGACAGGCGGTATCAGAACGTTTTGCCGGCGAGCGGCTGGTTAAATTGCTGGCAGAGCGGATGCATCAGAAATTACAGCTCTATTTCCTATCTGTTGAGGAATAGATGAAAATCGCGGCCCGCGATACCGACCGGCTTCTTACACAGCCAGATGACAGCTATCTGATTTATCTTTTCTATGGCCCGGACAGCGGGCTGGCACGTCAGCGCAGCCGCCGCCTCGCCAGTCTGTTCTGTGACAATCTTGATGATCCTTTCGCCTGTGTTACACTCAGCGGTGATCAGCTGGCACAAGACCCGGTCCGCCTCGGCGATGAGGCGGGCGCGCTCAATATATTCGGCGGGCTGCGTCTTGTCAGGGTCAGCGGCAGCGGCACGGAAATGACTGCCGCTGTTAAGCTAGCTGCACAGACACCCAACACACAGGCACGGATCATAATAAGGGCAACTGATGTGAACACCCGGCATGCGCTGGTGAAATTCTGTGACAGCGAGCCGCACTGTGCCAGTATCGGCTGTTATCCTGATGACAGCCGGTCTCTCAGTCAGCTCGCGCATGATATTTTTGCACGCGATAATATAAAGATCAGCCCCGAGGCCATGAGCCTTATCACTGCGCGCCTTGGCGGTGACCGGCAGGCCAGCGTCTCTGAGATAGAAAAACTGGCACTGCTCAACGGCCCTGACAGCACGCTTGCTGCAGCAGATATCGAAGCTGTGCTCGGGGACAGCGCTGCTGTAGAAACCGATGGGCTGGCCGCAGCCTTGCTTACTGGAAATTGTGCCGTCTTTGAATCACATTTTGCGCGTTTGCGGCGTGAGGGCGTACAGCCAGTCGCTGTCATCCGCCCCCTTCTTGGCCTTTTCAAAGCCATGCTTGCCGCCAAATGCCGGATGCAGACAGGCGCCAGCCTGACACAGGCAGTTGGCCAGATTCGCCCGCCCCTGCATTTCCGCATAAAGCCTGTGGTGAGCCAGCAGCTGGCCCGCTGGGATCTGCAACAGATAAAAGAGGCAGTTGAAAAACTTGTAAACGCGGAAATTGAGGCAAAATCAGCTGCAGCAGCTGATCCGTCCACGCTTCTTGGCCAAACGCTTCTGGGGCTGTGCCTGCGCGCGCGCCAGCTGAATAGAGGCCGCTAAAACAGGCCCAGCCGCTTTAACAGCCCGTCAAACTGTTCCAGAGAGCTGAGAGATACAGACAGGCGGCCCTTTTCCCTCGCCTCATCCCAGTCAACTGATACAGACAGGCCCAGCTGGGTGCGCGCCTTTTCCTCAAGTGCCCTTATATCTGCTGATTTCTGTTTTTTCTGTGTTGGGGAAGAGTCAATTTTGTGTGCCTTTACAAGGGCCTCTGCCTGACGGGCTGACAAGTTTTCAGCCATAATTTTCGCTGCCAGTCTTTCGGCATCCGGATGGCCGATAAGCGGGCGCACCTGCCCCATTGTCAGGGTTCTGTTCGCCAGCTTTTCACGCACTGAAGCTGGCAGCTGGCGCAGACGCAGAAGATTGGCAATATGCGGGCGCGATTTACCGATGATTTCTGCCAGCTGGTCTTGTGTATAACCATGGCTGTCAATCAGGGCCTGATAGCCGTCTGCCTCTTCAATCACAGACAGATCCTGACGCTGGATATTCTCAATGAGGGCCAGTTCTGCTGATTGTAAATCGGTGTAATCCGTGATCAGAGCCGGAATTTCATGCAAGGCGGCCAGCTGTGCCGCACGCCAGCGCCGCTCTCCTGCAATCAGCTCATAGCGCTGCGGGTGTTTTGGGTTGGGCCTGACGATGATGGGCTGTATCAGCCCGCGCTGCTTTATTGACTGGGCAAGGTCTTTCAGCTGGCCGGCGTCAAAGACACGGCGCGGCTGCCAGGGGCCGGGATTGATCCACTCAACAGGAATATGGCGGATGCGGCCATTATCAGAGACGCCCGCAACCATATCATCAGGCGTCTTTGCAGCAGCGGCCCGCGCGGTTGCCGGTGCAGATGATTGCGGGCTGATAGGCACATCACCCAGCAGGGAAGACAGCCCGCGGCCCAGCCGCTTTGTTTCAGTTGACGTTTTTTTTGTCTCGCTCATGCTACCTGTTTTTCCTGTTTCAGAAGTTCAGCGGCCAGGGCGGCATAGGCCTGTGATCCCGCACATTTCAGATCATACATCATAACTGGCTTGCCAAATGACGGTGCCTCTGACACGCGCACATTTCTTGGTATGACCGTATGATAGACACTGGCCCCGAAATGCGCGCGCACATCCTGTTCAACCATGTCGCTCAGCCTGTTTCGTGTGTCGGCCATTGTCAGAACAATGCCCTGCATATCAAGGCGGGCATTCAGATTGGCCTTGACGCTGGCAACTGTTTTCATCAGCTGTGCCAGCCCTTCAAGAGCATAAAACTCACATTGCAGCGGTACCATAAAACTGGTTGCCGCACATAAGGCGTTCACTGTGAGCAGCCCGAGAGAGGGGGGACAGTCAATAAAAATATAGTCAAAACGGGTCTTTACACTCTTAAGGGCGTCCAGGAGACGAAATTCACGCCTGTCCATATCGCTGAGCTCGACCTCTGCGGCTGACAAATCAATAACAGCCGGAAGAAGTGAGAGACGCGGCACTATAGTCGGGCGAATCGCCTCAGATGCGCTGCATTCACCAGTGACAAGACGATAGCTGTTTGCCTCACGCTGGTCAGACTCTATACCCAGGCCGGTACTGGCATTGCCCTGCGGGTCAAAATCAACCAGCAGAACAGACATACCGCAGGCCGCCATCGCTGTTGCCAGATTGACCGCCGTGGTGGTTTTGCCCACACCGCCCTTCTGATTAATAACCGCAATGATTTTCACAGACATAAAAATCTCTTAAATATTTGTATTATTTAGAAAAAATAGGTCTTAACCTGATGATTGCAGCCTCATTGTCACTCAGACTCGGTATCAGATCAGCCTCTAGTGTCGGCGAAGTTGGCCACAGGGTCAATTCCTGTTTTGCCTCACGGCCCTTTAAAAATAAATAAGTCAGCTGCTTATGATGCTGACCGGATGCAAGCCTCATCAGCCGGTCAAGCGGGGCCAGTGCACGTGCAGTGACAATATCCGGGTTTTGCGGGGGCAGATGTTCTATTCGTCCCTCGTGGATAATCGCCCGGCTGCCTGTTTCACGCAGGGCCGTATAAAGGAAACTCACCTTCCGTGCATCAGATTCAACCAGATGAATCTCATGGTCTGTAAGGATTGCCAGAATAATACCCGGCAGGCCTGCCCCCGTGCCGATATCCATTATTTTCTGCGGTGCCGCGGGGAGCAGGCGCACCAGCTGGGCACAGTCAAAAATATGGCGGAACCAGATATCCGGCAGTGTCCGGCTTGAAATCAGATTGATGCGGGCCTGCCATTTTTCCAGCAGGGCGGCATAAATGGCCAGCCTGTCACCTGTTTCACGTGAAACATTCAGATAGGTGCAGATATCAGCTCTTGTGCTGTGTCCCGCTTGGGGCCGGGGCTGCACTGCCATTTTAACGCGCCTTTCTGACGGTGGCCTCAATATCACTGGCCTCAGTGTCACTGCCCGTTCTGCGGGCTGGCCCTGTCCCTTTACGCAGATGACGCAGCAACGCAACTATCGCAGCCGGGGTCATGCCAGGAATCCGGCTGGCCTGACCGATGGTATGCGGGGCATAACGGCGCAGCAGATCGCGGGCTTCAGCTGACAGCCCGCCAACAGCCGCGATATCCAGATGTGCCGGTATCAGCACGGCATCATCACGGCGCATCGCCTCAATATCCGCCTGCTGACGCTGCAGATACCCTGCATAGCGGCAGTCTGTCTCCAGCTGGCTGTGCAGCCTCTGTGGGATTCTGGCCAACTCCGGCCATACCGCCGCACAGTCAGCAATAGTAACACCCTCAAGGGCAAGCAAATCAGAGGCTGTACGCAGAGCACCGTCGCGGCTGACCGGCAATCCAGCCTGGCTGAGGGCTGTCGGGCCTTGGGGCGCGCTGTCCAAAAGACTGCGTGCCTGTTCAAGGGCCTGTTTTTTTTCCAGCCAGTGCTGTCTGCGCTCTGCACGCACACAGCCGATTGCAATCGCTTTATCCGTCAGGCGCTGGTCAGCATTGTCAGCGCGCAAATGCAGCCGGTACTCAGCGCGTGAGGTAAAC
>JAYPEG010000021.1:30131-33234 GCA_038125645.1 Alphaproteobacteria bacterium | reverse complement strand
GTTCTTGAGGGGGCGCTGGTCAGGCTGGAGCCCCTGTCAGCGGCAAAACATGGTGATGCGCTTTTTGCTGCTTATGCGGATGACCAATCGGCTGCGGGCTGGCGTTATCTGCCCTATGGCCCGTTTGCTAGCGGGGCTGCGTTCGGCGAGTGGCTGTCCATGCTGGAAGGCGGTGATGATCCTGTGTTTTTTGCGATAGTCACCTGTGTTGATAACCGTCCGCTGGGGATGGCAAGTTTTCTGCGTATTTCACCTGAGCATGGCACTATAGAGGTCGGTCATATTCATTTCTCACCGGCATTGCAGAAAACGCCCGCAGCGACACAGGCGATGTATCTGATGATGAATTGGGCCTTTGAGGCAGGGTATCGCCGCTATGAGTGGAAATGCAATGCGCTGAATATGGCCTCGCGCCGGGCGGCACAAAGGTTGGGGCTGTCCTATGAGGGGATATTTCGCCAGATGCTGATCGTAAAGAACCGCAACCGTGACACAGCCTGGTTTGCTGCGATAGATAAGGAATGGCCACAGTTAAAACGCTGCTTTGAGAGATTTCTTTCGCCTGATAATTTTGATGATGCGGGCCGGGCCCGGCAGTCTTTATCGTCTCTGACCCGCCCGCATTTCTACAAAACTGACACAGGACTTTGAAATACCAGAGGCAGGATTTCTGAATATGTCTGCTTGGCCCTGTCCAGGCAGGATATCTGCACAGGCATCTGTCTGAAAAGGGGATGAGGCAATGTATCTTCCAGAACATTTTACTGAAAATGACAGCTCTGAGGCAGAACATCTGATCAAAAACTTTCCTCTGGCGCTTCTGGTTGCCCAGACACAAGGCGGGCTGCTGGCCAATCATATACCGCTCATCTACGCAGACAGCTCAAGGCTGGCCGGCCATATTGCCCTGAAGAACGAAATGCATCATCTGCTTGCAGACGGGGCAGAGGTTCTGGCGGTTTGCACCGGTGAGGAGTCCTATGTCTCGCCAAACTGGTATCCCAGCAAGGCAGAGCATCACCGCCATGTTCCCACCTGGAATTATCAGGCGGTTCATATAAGGGGTCGGATTTTTTTCACGCATGAGGAAAAGGACAAGCGGGCTGTTGTTGGCAAGCTGACCCGCTGGCAGGAACAGCAGATGAACGGGGGGCGGGGCTGGAGAATGGCTGATGCCCCCGCAGATTATATAGCTGATATGCTGGCTGCGATTGTTGCCTTTCATATCGAGATTACAGAAATGACAGCCAAATCGAAACTCAGCCAGAACCGGGACGCACAGGATTTTGTCGCAGTCAGAAAGGAATTGGCAGCCCGCGGCAAACCAATGATGGCCGCACGTATGCAGCGTCTTGGACAGCAGGCAAAGATATAAGATATGGCAGCAGAAATCAGACATGCCCGCCCTGATGATGCCCCCCTTTTGTTGGCAATCGCCAGCACTGCCTATGCGGTCTATCTGCCGCTCATGGATAAAGAGCCGGCACCGATGCTGGCTGACTATGCCAGGCATATTTCACAAGACACGGTGCTTGTGCTGGTCGAGAATGACGCGCTCTGCGGCTTTGCAGTGATCACCCGGGCACAGAATCGCTATTGGCTGGATAATATCGCTGTTATGCCCGGGCAGCAGGGCAGAGGGTATGGCGCCCAGCTGATCCGTGCCTGTGAGCAGTTTCTCGCCCCTTTGACAGACTCTTATCATCTTTATACCAATATCTGTATGGCTGATAATATTGCCTGGTACAGGCGCATCGGTTTTGTCCAGACTGACAGACGCAAAATCGATGGGTATGACAGACTCTATTTTGAAAAGGATATATCATCTGAGCGTGCCTGAGAGGCATAGCTGCCGGGCGGGCGGCGGGGAAAAAGCTGCCAGCGCGCCGGGGCGGCGGGGAAAAAGCTGCCAGCGCGCCGGGGCGGCGGGGAAAAAGCTGCCGGGCGGGCAGCGGGGAAAAAGCTGTTAGACAAACAGCCTTTATCAACGTAAGACAAATATAATTTTTAACTGGGTCTCTGTATGAGCCGGGGATAACTGTCAGCAGGATAAATCTGCTAACCGGATATCTGTTCCCGCCTGTCTGTTTTTTGCTGAGTTCTTTTCAATGCTTGCTTTTGCTCTTGCTGTGTTTTTGCTGATTGTCACGCCCGGGCCCGGTGTATTGTCTACAGCCGGCGTTGGTTCTGCCTTTGGCTGGCGGACGGGAATTTCCTATGTCACAGGGCTATTTTTCGGCACAAATTTTGTCTGTTTTGCTGTAATAACAGGGCTGGCAGCGGTGATTTTCTCAGTGCCGGTTATCCGCACAGTCCTGCTGTTTGCCTCTTCTGCCTATCTCGGTTACCTGGCACTGCGGATTGCTTTTGCCGGCAGCAAAATCAGATTCATCACCGCGCAGAGACAGCCGGGCATCATATCCGGCATGATGCTGCAGTTCATTAACCCAAAGGCTTACGCGGTAAATACAGCGTTGTTTACCAGCTTTGCTTTCTATCCTGAACATCTGGGTTTTGAGATCGCTGTGAAGCTGATAATCTTGAATCTTATTTGGATACCTATTCATCTTGCCTGGCTTTATGCGGGGGTGCGGCTGCGTGCACTGGAGCTGGCCCCGCATGTGCAGCGTGGCATCAATATGGTCATGGCGGCCAGCCTGCTGGCAGTGGCAGGGCTGTCTGTCTATTCGGTTGTGGTTCAGACAGGGTAAGGGGATGGCGCGGTAAATGTCAGTGTTCAGCAGGTTTTCAAACCCGGTAAAGGCCGGGTTCTGGATGATGGGGGCGATGATTTCTTTCACGCTGATGGCCATTTCAGGCCGGTCTCTTGCCGGGCATCTCGACACGTTTGAGATTATGAGCTACCGCTCGTTGTTCGGCATTGTCATTGTCCTGTTTTTTGCAGCACGTGCCGGTACGCTCGGTCAAATCCGGATGATGCATTTCCGCCTGCATATTATCCGTAACATCTTTCATTTTTCTGGTCAGAATCTATGGTTTTTTGCCATTATTTATGTGCCGCTGTCACAAATGTTTGTGTTTGAGTTTTCAACACCGATCTGGGTTGCCCTTTGTGCGCCGCTCATTCTGGGCGAGCGCTTGA
>JAYPEG010000021.1:20535-30121 GCA_038125645.1 Alphaproteobacteria bacterium | reverse complement strand
GCCCTGGGATTTGTCGGCATTCTGCTCGTTGCCCGGCCGGATTTTTCCTCTGTCAGCCCGGCCATTATCGCTGCGGCCCTCTGTGCCGTCGGTTTTGCCGGTGCCACCTTATGCACAAAGCTCCTGACCCGTCATGAAAGCATTACGGGTATATTGTTCTGGCTAACAGTGCTGCAGGCTGTCTTTGGCCTGATCTGTGCCGGCTATGACGCGGATATTGCCGTGCCGCAGGGCCCTGAAATCCTGTGGGTGCTGCTGATCGGGGTCTGCGGGCTCAGCGCGCATTTCTGCATCACTAAAGCCCTGCAGCTGGCCCCGGCAACCATCGTTGCGCCGTTTGAGTTTTTGCGGCTGCCCCTTGTTACCTTTGTTGGTGTCGTGCTCTATCATGAAGGGCTGGAATGGCCAGTCTTTGCAGGTGCCTTTATTGTATTGGCGGCAAATATTCTCAATATCCGTCAGGAAGCAAAAGCAGCCCGCAGACCAGCATGAAGATGCCCTCTCTCGCCCGGTTTTTCTGCCCCCTGAAAGAAAGGAAAAATTTTCCGCTATAGAAGAATTGACCTCAACTATCAGGGCTTTTAGTGTGAATTGCCAGGAACCACTCCCGTCTTAGAAATATTTTTTATTTATCATCGGACAGTTATGACAGAACATCAGGTTAACCTTTCAGCAAAAGTTTCAGACGAGGTCAGAAAGACGACCTGTTATATGTGCGCCTGCCGGTGCGGCATCAATGTGCATCTGCGTGACGGCAAGGTTCGCTATATAGAGGGCAACCGCGATCATCCGGTTAACCGGGGCGTCCTTTGTGCCAAGGGCAGTGCCGGAATTATGCAGCATTATGCCCCGTCACGACTGCACACACCCCTGCGGCGTGTCGGCGAGCGCGGCGAGGGAAAGTTCGAACCTGTCAGCTGGGAAGAGGCGATCAGTGAAACTGTGTCATGGCTGGCACCGCTGCGTGAAAATGCACCTGAAAGACTGGCCTTTTTTACTGGCCGTGACCAGTCACAGGGGCTGACAGGATGGTGGGCCCAGCAATTCGGAACACAGAATTTTGCTGCTCATGGTGGTTTCTGTTCGGTGAATATGGCCGCGGCTGGCATTTACACGATGGGCGGTGCGTTCTGGGAATTTGGTTCACCTGACTGGGAGCGTACAAAGCTGTTCATGATCTTTGGCGTGGCAGAGGATCATGATTCAAATCCGATAAAGATGGGGCTTTCGCGCCTGAAACAGCGCGGGGCAAAAATCATTGCCGTTAACCCGGTGCGTACTGGCTACAACGCGGTTGCAGATGAATGGGTGCCTGTGACACCGGGAACAGACGGGCTGTTGATTCTGGGACTGGTAAATGAATTGCTGGGTGCCGGTAAAATCGATTTGGACTATCTGATCCGCTATACCAATGCGCCCTGGCTGGTTGTTGACAATCCGGGCGGGGCTGATGACGGACTGTTTGCACGCGATGATGACGGAACCCCTCTTGTTTTTGACCGCAAGACCAAAAAAACCTGTGCTTCTGGACAGCCGGACTGTGCCCCGGAAATGCATGCTGATGTCACATTGGCTGACGGCCGCAAGGCCCGCCCGGTCTTTGCCCTGCTGGCAGAAAAATATCTAGACAGCCGCTACAGCGCAGAGGCGGTATCAGACCAGACCGGTATATCTGTCCGTCAGATAAAATCACTCGCTGCCCAACTGGTACAAACCGCATTTGATGAGGAAATTATCATTGATCAGGAATGGACAGACTGGAAAGGAGAGCATCACAAACAGATAATAGGCCGCCCCGTCAGTTTTCATGCCATGCGCGGCATTTCAGCCCATTCCAACGGCTTTCAAACCTGCCGGGCCTTGCATTTGCTACAGATTTTACTGGGCTCTGTTGAATGTCCAGGCGGCTTTCGTTTCAAGCCGCCTTATCCCAAGCCGTCATCTGCCCATCCCGCACCTGGCCGCCCAAAGGGCCCCGCAACAGCGCTTTCCGGCCCGCCGCTTGGCTATATTCACGGGCCAGAGGATTTGCTGGTCAATCCTGATGGCAGCCCGCAGCGCATAGACAAGGCATATAGCTGGGAGGCACCATTTTCAGCCCATGGGCTGATGCATATGGTGATATCAAACGCTTATGCGGGCGATCCTTATCCGGTTGATGTTCTATTTATGTATATGGCTAACATGTCATGGAACTCGTCAATGAATTCAGGCGGCGTCATGGAGATGCTGCGGGCCAAAAAGGACGATGGTAGCTATGTCATACCAAAGATTATCTATTCTGATGCCTATTCATCAGAAATGGTGGCCTTTGCTGATTTAATTCTGCCGGACACCACCTATCTGGAACGCCATGACTGCATATCATTGCTTGACCGCCCCATCTGCGAGGCAGATGCGGTGGCAGACTCTATCCGCTGGCCGGTTGTTGAACCGGATCGCGATGTGCGCGGTTTTCAGTCTGTCCTGCTTGAGCTTGGCGGACGTCTGGGCCTGCCTGGCATGGTCGGTGATGACGGCCAGCCGCTTTACCGCGACTATGCTGATTATATCGTCAACCATCAGCGCAAACCCGGCATTGGCCCGCTGGCCGGCTTTCGCGGTGAAGACGGTGCCAGCAGCGGCCGCGGCGCTCCCAACCCCGAACAGATAGACCGCTATATTGAAAATGGCGGTTTCTGGATGGAAGATATTCCAAAAGAGGCAAGATTTTTTAAACATGCCAATAAGGCCTATCAGGACTGGGCTGTAAAAATGGGCTTTTTTGATGCCCCGCAGCCAGTCACTTTCCAGCTGTGGCTGGAGCCGTTGGCAAAATTCCGTCTTGCGGCGAAAGGCCATGGGAAAAGCCAGCCGCCAGAGGCCTGCAGGCAGCGTATTCTTGACTGTTTTGATCCTCTGCCTGACTGGTATCCCCCATTTGAAGGGGCCGCCCTGCAGGCAGCGGGTGACTATCCCTATCATGCCATTACACAAAGACCGGCAGCCATGTATCACAGCTGGGGATCACAAAACAGCTGGCTGCGCCAAATCCATACAAAAAATCCTCTTTATGTGCCCGGGGCAGTCTGTGATGAGGTGGGATTGCGCGATGATGACTGGGCGTGGGTCAGCTCTCATCACGGCCGCATCAAAGTCCAGATAAAACGAATGGAAGCTGTGAACAGTCACACCCTTTGGACATGGAATGCCATAGGGAAACGGCGCGGGGCATGGGCATTGTCTGCAGAGGCACCAGAGGCAACAAAGGGCTTTTTGCTTAATCATCTTATCCATGAACTTCTGCCGGGCAGTGCAGACGGGCTGAGATGGTCAAATTCAGATCCTATAACCGGTCAGGCCGCATGGTATGATCTGCGTGTACGCATTGAAAAGGCAGAACTGGGCGAAGAGGTGAGCGAACCCGCCTTTGCGGCACAGGCGCCTGTCGCTGATAGGCCGGCCGGAGAGCTGCGCTATGGACAGGAGTGGACAGAATGACCGCACTTCCCGCTGAACCCACAAAGAAGCTGGGTCTTGTCATTGATCTTGATATCTGTGTCGGCTGCCATGCCTGTGCGGTAAACTGCAAGGAATGGAACACAGGCGGTTATGGCAATGCTCTGTCTGATCAGGATGCCTATGGCGCCAACCCGTCGGGCAGCTGGCTGAACCGCATCCACAGCTTCGAGGCTGTGCCCTATGACCGGTCGGGGGCGCCCAATCCGGCCGATGCGCGCATTGTGCATTTCCCGAAATCATGTCTGCATTGTGATGATGCACCTTGTGTGAGCGTGTGCCCGACCGGGGCCTCGTTTAAACGGTCTGAGGATGGCATTGTTCTGGTTAATGAGGATCATTGTATTGGTTGCGGGCTGTGTGCCTGGGCCTGTGCCTATGGCGCGCGTGAAATGGATGAGGCCGCAGGTGTGATGAAAAAATGCACATTATGTGTTGACCGGATTTATAATCAGAACCTGCCAGAGGAAGACCGGGTGCCTGCCTGTGTGCGAACCTGTCCTGCAAATGCCCGCCATTTCGGCGATCTCAATGATCCTGATTCAGATGTATCGGTTATGGTTGCCCAGCGCGGCGGGATTGATCTGATGCCGGAACAGGGAAATCGTCCGGTAAATAAATATCTGCCACCACGCCGGAAAACAGATTTGTCTGCCAGTCCGGGATCAGACAGCATACCTGATCTGGTGAAACTGGCAGAGACATCCAGCGCCTCTGGCTTTCTTGGCTGGCTGGATAGCGCATTATCACGCCTTTAGTCAGTTACAGGGTTCAGAAAATTAAGGGATAGGGCATGCATCCGGCAAAATCTGTTATTTTTTTTACAACTGTTTCAGGGGCTGGATTTGGTCTTCTGGCGTTATTGGCAGGCAGCGCTGCTGCGGGGCTGATTGACATGCAGGACAGTTTTTTCATCATGTCTGTGCTGGCTACGGTGCTGTGCAGTGCCGGGCTGGTGTCATCAACCTTCCACCTTGGCAATCCTCAGCGGGCATGGCGGGCGTTGACCCAGATCACCAGCTCGTGGCTGTCGCGTGAGGGCGCATTGGCAATCCTGACACTCGGCCTGTTTGCAATCTGGACAGCAGGTTTGTATGTTGGCTGGCAGGTGCCGCTGGCACTTGGTTTCGTGATCGCGCTGCTGGCATTGCTCACGATTTATGCAACAGCTATGATTTATGCCCAGCTGCGCCCGGTGCCGCGCTGGAACAGTGCGCTGACTCCTGCCTGTTATCTGGGTTTTGGCCTGTCCAGTGGCATGATGCTGTTCTGTCTCATCGATGCAGGAAATATTCACTTTGTTCGCACAGGGCTGCTCTTTCTTGTGCTGGCCTGGCTGGTAAAATTCGCATGGTGGTACCGTGCAGACCGCACCGGCCGTGGCCAGCTGGGAACGACTATGGCAACAGCAACTGGCCTTACCGGCTATGCCAGCATTAAACTGTTCGAAGCCCCGCATATGACAAAAAATTACCTGATGAAGGAAATGGTCTTTCAGATCGGGCGCAAACATGCCCGCAGGCTGCGTCACATTGCTCTGATTTCAGGGCTGATGCTGCCGCTTGTTCTTGTTATGCTGGCCTGGCGCGATGTTCAGATGCAGGCAGTTATCCTTGCAGTGGCAGCCGCATTGCACATGCTGGGGCTGCTGGTTGAGCGCTGGCTGTTCTTTGCCGAGGCGGAACATGTTGTCAGCCTGTATTATGGTAGATAGTCCTTCGTCACAGGGCAATAAAAAGGGCAGCTGTATCATACAGCTGCCCTTTATTTTATACTGTTTGCCAGGTTTATATATGGGCATCAAGAGTGGCTTTGAGTTTGTCAATTATCTCATCAATATGGCTGCGTTCAGCAACAAAGGCAGGGGCCAGGATTGCAGTATCACCGGTGAATTTCACATGCAGACCAGACCAGAACAGGTCTTTTTGTAATTGTGTGCCGCGCCGTCCTGCAACCCCGTCATGATGCACCTCAACACCGGCCATCATGCCAAATCCGCGCAGGTCTCTTATCACCGGGTGGCCTTTGAGTGACCATACAGCATCCAGAAAATACGCCGACATTTCCGCTGCACGGTCAAACAGGCCCTCGTCCTGATATATCTTTTGCGTGGCAATGCCGGCGGCACATGCGGCCGGATGGGCGGAATAGGTATAGCCATGGAAAAATTCAATTGCTGAATCAGGTGATGCATTGGTCACGGTTTCATAAATATGATCCTTGACGGCCACTGCGCCCATTGGAATGGCCCCGTTTGTCAGGGCCTTTGCCATCGTAATGATGTCGGGTGTCACATTATAGGTTTCTGCGGCAAAAGGCTTGCCGGTGCGGCCAAAGCCTGTGATCACCTCATCAAATACCAGCAGAATGCCATGCTCATCACAGATTTCGCGCAGACGCTGGAGATAACCGACCGGCGGCACCAGCGTTCCCGTAGAGCCGGCAATAGGCTCAACAAACACAGCTGCCACTGTATTGCCGCCATAGGTCTCACAGATACGCACAAGATCATCTGCCATCTCTGCACCTGTTTGCGGCTGGCCCTTGGTGAACAGCTGATCCTCGGTAAATGTATGACGCATGGTCACAACATTGGGCAGTGTCACAGGGAAAGTTTCTCTATTCTTGACCATGCCGGACAGCGAAACCCCGCCCATATTTACCCCGTGATAGGCGCGTTCACGGCTGACAAAACGCAGACGCTGTGACTGGCCATTGGCACGGTGGTAAGCCATTACCACCTTCAGTGCAGTGTCAATCGCCTCAGAGCCGGAATTCACAAAGAAAACATGGTTCATGGGCTCTGGCAGCAGACGCGACACACGTTCTGCCAATTCAAAGGAACCCGGATGGCCGAGTTGAAAATGCGGTGTGTAGTCATTCTCAACCATCTGTTTGTAAACTGCGTCAGCGATTTCGCGCCTGCCATGGCCGGCTGGTGTGCAGAACAGGCCGGAAGAACCATCGATCAGCTTGCCGCCCTTATAATCCCAGCAATACATCCCTTCTGATTTCACAACCAGACGCGGGTTTGCCTTGAACTCACGGTTAGCAGAAAATGGCATCCAGTGGTTTTCAAGAGAATTGACATCAAAAGGCATTTTATCCTCCTTGTTTGAGGGGCTATGAATTCACGCCTGAGCTGAACAGAAAAATATTGAGTTTTATCTTAGCTGATTTCCGTGCTGAAAAGTCAAATTAATTTCACTGTGCTGCTAATGATTTTACCAGCCGGCAACATTATCTCTGTTATGTTCGAATTTTCTGTTGTTTTCATCTCATTTTTTGATATTTTCACGCGTCATTCCAGCGCATCATCCTGTCATTTAAAAAACCGGGCCCGGCAAGGGGCTTTAGGGCCTTGACAGACGCAAGCCAGACCGACATTGATGAGACGGTGTCTGTACTATAAAAAGGGTCGCGAAACAGGGTCGCGAAACAGGGTCACGAAACAGGTTCGCGAAACAGGTTCGCGCGATAGGATCAGGGAACAGGACCGGGCACTGGCAGCTGGTTCATTGATTTTGCGGCACCGCCATCGTGGCTGCGCAGTCTAAAGGGTAAAATAAAGAGGAACAAATCATGAAAATGACAACAGAAGAAGCCTTTGTAAAAGTGCTGCAAAGGCATGGTATTGAGCACGCCTTTGGCATTATCGGTTCTGCTATGATGCCGATTTCTGATTTGTTTCCCAGAGCGGGCATTACCTTTTGGGATGCAGCCCATGAATGCAATGCGGGAATGATGGCAGACGGATATACACGTGCATCTGGCAAAATCTGTATGATGGTGGCCCAGAATGGGCCGGGTATCACGAATTTTGTCACGCCGGTAAAAACCGCCTATTGGAACCATACCCCCTTGTTGCTGGTGACCCCGCAGGCAGCGAACAAAACCATGGGGCAGGGCGGCTTTCAGGAAGTTGAACAGATGGCGCTGTTCAAGGATATGGTCGCTTATCAAGAAGAGGTGCGTGATCCCTCCCGCATTGCCGAGGTGCTGAACCGGGTTATATCCCAGGCCATCCGCCTGAGCGCACCTGCCCAGATTAATGTGCCGCGTGATTTCTGGACACAGGTGATAGATATTGAGCTGCCTGAAATTGTGCGCTTTGAGCGTCCCTCAGGGGGTGACGATGCTATCACCGCGGCGGCAAAAATGCTCTCTGAGGCTGAATTTCCTGTTATGCTGAACGGGGCGGGTGTGGTGATCGGCGGGGCCATAACAGCCTCTATGGCACTGGCAGAACGTCTCGATGCGCCTGTTTGCTGTGGTTATCAGCATAATGATGCTTTTCCGGGCGGCCATCCTTTGTTTGCTGGCCCGCTTGGCTATAACGGTTCGAAAGCCGCGATGGAACTGATTGCAAAGGCAGATGTTGTGCTGGCCCTTGGAACGCGGCTGAACCCGTTCTCGACATTGCCTGGATATGGCATTGATTACTGGCCTGCTAAGGCAAAAATAATTCAGGTTGACATTAATCCTGACCGTATTGGTCTGACCAAGCCGGTGACAGTTGGCATTGTTGGTGATGCAAAGAAAGTCGCACAGGAAATTCTGGCCCGCCTTGGCCCCAAGGCTGGAGACAAGGGACGGGCAGCGCGCAAATCTCTTGTCGTGCAGACAAAATCATCATGGGCACAGGAACTGACCTCGCTTAATCACGAAGATGATGATCCGGGCACAACATGGAATGAGCGGGCCAGAACAAGAGAGCCAAAGAAGATGAGCCCGCGCATGGCCTGGCGCGCGATTACCTCTGTCCTGCCAAGAGAGGCAATCATCAGCTCTGATATCGGCAATAACTGCGCGATTGGCAATGCCTATCCCAGCTTTGATGAGGGGCGCAAATATCTGGCGCCTGGCCTGTTCGGCCCGTGTGGATATGGTTTCCCCGCAATCATGGGGGCAAAAATCGCCCAGCCGGATGTGCCTGTTGTCGGCTTTGCCGGTGACGGTGCCTTTGGTATCTCTATGAATGAAATGGTTTCTGTTGGCCGGTCTGAATGGCCGCCCATCACAATGGTGATTTTCCGCAATTACCAGTGGGGTGCGGAAAAGCGCAACACAACATTGTGGTTTGATGATAATTTTGTCGGCACCGAGCTGGATACTGATGTAACCTATGCTGGAATCGCGCGTCAATGCGGACTCGAAGGGGTGCAGGTTGATGATATGGACGCGCTGGCGACAGCCCTTGACAAGGCTGTTCAGGCGCAGATGAAAGACAGGAAGACAACCTTTATCGAAGTATTGTTGAATCAGGAGCTGGGCGAGCCGTTCCGCCGTGATGCAATGAAAAAGCCTGTATCTGTTGCGGGGATTGATCCGGCTGATTTCCGCCCGCAGACCGTCTGATATCTGGCTGTGACAGACCAGCGCCCATCACCCGGTAGCGGTTTTATCCATAAAGCAGAGCCTGTCTGCCCGCCGGCATTGCTTGAGCAGGCCCGCCGCGGCAGCCGGATGAACATGCTGGTGGTGCGGGCCTCATCACCGTTGCCAATGCAGGCAGCCTGCGATGCCTTTAAGGCAGGAATTGCCCAGCCGGTGCTGATAGGCGAGACAGAGCTCATTGAAAAAGAAGCCGCCTTAATCGGCTGGGATTTAAAGGCTAACAGAATTGCTGTGACAGATGCCCGCGGTGAGGAGGCTGCCGCTGGCGCGGCTGCAGATTATCTTCACGCTGCCCTTAGCGGTAAGGGGCCGGCTATTGGGGCAGTAATAAAAGGTCAGCTTCATACAGATGTGTTTATGGCCGCGCTGTTGAAACGCGAGACAGGATTGCGTATTGGCAGACGGCTGGTGCATGTTTTCGCTATTTTCCCGCCTGACGGGCAGGGGACACCTGTGCTGGTGTCAGACGCGGCTGTCAATGTCAGCCCGGATGAGAAAACCCAAAATCAGTCGATGATAGAGATGTGCACGCTGGCAAAAAAGCTGGGGCAGGCGCGCCCTAAACTGGCTATATTATCGGCCACCGAAACACCGATTGACTCAGTGCCCGCCTCGCTTGTCGCACGCGAACGCGCTGATTGGGCAAAGGCAAATATTCAGGATATAGATGTATCTGGCCCGTTATCCTTTG
>JAYPEG010000021.1:17960-20525 GCA_038125645.1 Alphaproteobacteria bacterium | reverse complement strand
CCTTTGATTTGGCATTATCTGCAAATGCGGTTTCCGCCAAGGGGATTACAGGCGATGCAGTTGCTGGCCAGGCAAACTGTCTGCTGGTGCCAGATATTGTTAGCGGAAATATCCTGTATAAAGCATTAGTATATTTATCTGGCGGCTGTGCTGCGGGTCTTGTGCTGGGCGGTGCGGTGCCGGTATTGCTGACCAGCCGGGCAGACCCACCAGCCGCCCGGCTTGCCTCTGTTGCCCTTGCTTCTGTCGCCCTTGCCGCTGTCGCAGAATAGCTGCGGGTTTTACGGCGATTTAGCAAAGAATTTTCCAAAGATATCCTTAAATTGCTTTGATAATGATAGGGATACAATAATAATTACTGCTTCCAGGCTGTAATTATATAGGATTGCCAGGGCTGCGACAGCTGTAATAGCAATCGTCACAATCGTTGTTGCATAAATTTTTTTGGTTTCATTACCAAGCGAATGCGAAATATGTGCGTTATTTAAATCTTGTTCTTTTTCCGCCATTTTTATAAGACGGTTAGCAAGACCCGGTAGCGTTTTTTCGTATTTTTCCAGTATCTCAGGCGATGGAACTGGTCCAGAAAAAGAATTCTCTATACTCTGCCCGGTTACTGCCAGTTCGACAATCTTTTCGCTATGACTAATTTTCTTTTCAGGATGCTGTTTTTTACCTTTTCCAACCGCACGCTTTTTAGGCAATTTCTCCGGCATCTGCTTTTTCATTAAATCTTCCTTCAGCTTTTGCCGCAATAGAGGAATTGACCTGATGCCTGTATGTCATTTTTATTTTTTTAATTTGGATTCGCTGCTCTTCTGCAAATTCCGCAGCCATTTCTGAATCTATTTCTGAACAAGATTTCATGAAATAGGACAGTATATTATTATAATATGTATGCTGTCGTTGCTGAAGTGTAGGGACTTCAAACTGGGGCAAGTCATCGGGCGTTATTCCGATAAGGTCTGGGTCAAACCAACTCTTTTGCGATAAAAACATGTTAATTTTCCATTGTTTAATCAAGCGAAAGGCGGCTGATAAACCGTAAACTTCCTCAAACCAGAAACTGAAAAAAACAGATGCCTGTTGCTCTCGAACAGGGTTCAGCCTTCACAGATTAACAGTTGAAGTCAAGACACCCTATCCAAATGGACAGGGTGTTACAATCACACTCTATCCCTTCATTCGCTCGCCTTTTGGATCATAGAGCGGTTTTGCACTTGCACGGGCACTGCAGATACGTCCGGCAACATCTATCTGATACTCTGCTGCCAGCAGTTCTGAGAGGCTCTCATCCGCCGCACAGGCAACATATCCCAACCCTACGGCACTGCCCAGCGCATGGCCGTAATTGCCAGATGTCAGGTAACCTGCAATTTTGCCATCTTTCAAAATTGGCTCATTATGATAGAGCAGGGGTTCGGGGTCTTTTAGCTGAAACTGCAGCAGCCGTCTTGTCAGCCCCCTTTCTCTCTTTGCCAAAATGCTGTCGCGACCGATAAAATGGCCCAGCTGTGAGGACGGTTTGTCTGTCTTTACAGCAAAGCCCAGACCAGCCTCAAGCACATGATCCTCATCACTGATATCATGGCCGAAATGGCGAAAGGCCTTTTCAAGGCGGCAGCTGTCCAGAACATGCATGCCCGCCAGCCGCATCCCCTCGCCCTGTCCGGCGGCATAGACAGCATCAAAGACATGCTCTGCCATCTCAGAGCTGACATATAATTCCCAGCCCAGCTCACCGACATAGGAGACGCGGTGCGCGCGTGCGCGCGCCTGTGCAATATCAAGCTGCACCGCCATGCCAAAGCCAAAATCATCGCCTGACAGCGACTGGTCTGTCACAGACTGTAATATCCTGCGTGAATTTGGGCCCATAACGGCAATCACCGCTTCCGAAACTGTGACATCAACTGCAAAACAATGGGTATGTTCTGGAATATGACGTTCTATCCAGCCCAAATCGCGCCGGACAGTCGCTGCCGGTGTGACAAGCAGAAATTCATATTCTGACAGGCGGGTAACCGTGATATCAGCCTCAATGCCGCCGCGTTCATTCAGCATCTGTGTATAGACAATGCGGCCCTGTGGCACAGCGATATCATTGGCACACAGACGCTGCAGTACAATTTCTGCATCGCGCCCGCACAGCTTTATTTTTCCAAAGCTTGACAGGTCAAACAGACCAGCTGTCTGTCGCACAGCCATATGTTCATCGCGCGAATAGTCAAACCAGTTCTGGCGCCCCCAGCTGTATTCATATTCAGGTTTCTTGCCGGCCTTCTGTTCTGCCCT
Source organism: Alphaproteobacteria bacterium (assembly GCA_038125645.1). Classification (GTDB taxonomy): domain Bacteria; phylum Pseudomonadota; class Alphaproteobacteria; order Puniceispirillales; family Puniceispirillaceae; genus JADHLI01. The sequence goes on along the minus strand of JAYPEG010000021.1, from coordinate 18,230 downwards.
TGGCAGGAACCAGTTGGCCCGTTCCCACCCAAAAACCTCGCCAAAACAGGCACCTTCTGCGCTGAGGCGGTGATGCAGCGGGGTTTTTCTGATCCCACGCGCCGAGGCAAACTGGCGATAGGGCCAGTGGTCAGCATAAAGTAGGCCCAGCGTTTCAGTGACCCGTTCTGACAGATAATGGCGGTTAGCCTGAAAGGGGTGAATGCGGCGTATATCCACATCCCAGATATCCATCTGCGGGCTGCCGGCTTCCATCCATTCTGCCAGTGC
>JAYPEG010000021.1:0-17950 GCA_038125645.1 Alphaproteobacteria bacterium | reverse complement strand
GATTGTATGCCAATCGAATTAAATCCGGCCGCAACAAAAAACCTCTTCAGTTCAGGCGATTCTCCCAGCAGATATCTGTCATCAGGGGTAAAGCTCTCCGGGCCATTGAAAAAGGTTTGAATGCCTGCTGCCTCCAAAATCGGCAAGCGGCTGACAGCCTGTTCCAGTATTGGGGCAAAATGATCGAAATCATCGGGCAGGGTGGTGAACTCGAAATCTTCGGGAATCCCATCACCGCCCCAAGGTTTGGCCACCGGCTCAAACGCGCCAAGCAAAAGTTTTCCTGCATCCTCCTTGTAATAAGCACATTCATCTGGAACCCTCAGTACAGGCAGATTGCGCGCCAGCCCCTCTATCTGCTCTGTAACGATGTAAAAATGCTCACAGGCATGCAAGGGGACACTCACACCGGCCATCTGCCCGATCCTGCGCCCCCACATACCACCGCAATTCACCACATAATCAGATGTAATTGGCCCCGCACTGGTCATCACACCCGTCACCGCGCCGCTATTTTGACTGATGGCTGTAACGCCGACACCCTCAATGATTGTAACACCTTTCTGGCGGGCCCCTTTGGCAAGAGCCTGTGTGATATTGACCGGGTCTGCCTGTCCGTCCTTGGCCAGAAACACGCCGCCCTTGGCATCGCTGACATTCAGCCCCGGATAATGGGCGGCAATCTCAGATGGTGTGATTTCCTCGATCTCAACACCGAAGGCCCGTGCCATTGCCGCGCCGCGCCGCAGCTCTTCCATGCGCCCTTCGCTCAATGCCATGGTTACAGATCCGTTCTGCCGGAAGCCAGTGGCAACGCCTGTTTCCTGTTCAAGGCGGGTATAGAGTTCCTGAGAATATTTAGCCAGGCGGGTCATGTTCTGGGTGGCCCGCAGCTGGGCAATCAGCCCTGCGGCGTGCCATGTTGTTCCTGATGTCAGCTGTCTGCGCTCAACCAGTACAATATCACACCAGCCCAAATGGGCCAGATGATAAGCAACAGAACAGCCGATAACACCGCCGCCTATAATGACAACACGGGCTTTGTCCGGCACGGGGGTCTGGTTCATCGGCTATCCTTTCAACAGCTGATTATCTGGATCATAAACAGCGCCATGGGCAATAATGCGGGCCCTGCGCGGCCGTCCGACCACCTGCACGCCCATCTCCCTGCCAATGGCCGGTGCCTGATCAGGGTCAAGAACGGCGAGGGCAAGTGACTGTCCCGTGCGGTGGCCGTAACCGGCTGAAAGCACCAAGCCAGCAGTTTCAGAACAGTCTGTGTCTGTATAAACTGATGACAGATAGACAGCCTCTCCGCAAATATCAAACCCGTCATCGGGATCATCAACTGACAGTGTCACAAAATGGCGTGACGGCCTGTCTTTCAGTGCCAAAAGCGCCTCGCGGCCGCAAAAGTCAGCTTTGCTGAAATGCACCCATTGCCGCAGACCGGCATCGAACATATTGTAATCAGAGGTCAGGTCTGCTTTCCAGGAACGGTACCCCTTTTCAAGACGCATTGAATCAAGGGCCAGCATGCCAAATGGTTTCAGGTTAAAAGCAGCGCCCCGCTCAAAGAGCAGCTGATAGATTTCTTCAGTCCGGGCTATGGGTATGTGTAGCTCCCAGCCCAGCTCTCCGGCATAGGACACTCGCATCGCTACAACATCCCAGCCGGCAATTTTCACAATTTTATGTGTCAGCCAGCCAAAATCTGGCGTGGTGAAATCAGCATCACACAGCGCGGATAACAGTGCCCGGCTTTTCGGGCCTGTGACCAACAATGTAGAATAGTCACCTGTTTCATCCTGAAGTTTTACTGTTTCATATCCAGCACAGCCTGCCTGCAGCAAATCGCGGTCATGCCAATAAGCACCGGCCCCGAAAATCAGCCAGAATCGGTCAGGGCCAAAGCGTGCTACCGACATCTCAGAGAGGATTTTTCCTTTTGCTGAAGCAAAATATCCTAGTCCCAACCGCCCTGTCTGAGGCAATTTATTTGTCATCATCACAGAAAGGCATTCTGCGGCCCCGGGGCCGGACAGTGAAAAGCGCGAGAACCCCGGCAGATCAAGAACCCCGACATGATCGCGCACATGCCGGCATTCAGCCCCGACAATGTCGAAAAAGGGCTGCCGGTCATAGCTGCTGACCGGTTCCGGCCTGTGATCCGGGGGCGCAAAATAATCAGCCCGTTCCCAGCCGCCATAGGCCCCCATCACAGCCCCGTCACGGCAATTGGTATCATAGAGCGGCCCGCTCTTGGCCTTGCGCCCGGCCGGCCATTGAATGCCCGGAAAATGCATTGCATATTCATGGGAATAAGTTTCTATGGCTTTTGCCGTGCAATAGGCGTGGTCGGCATGATCGGTAAAACGGCGAGGATCAACAGCCCAGCTGTCAGTCTCTGTCTCGCCTTCGCTGATCCACTCACTGATCAGCTTTCCGGCCCCGCCTGCCTGAACAATGCCAAAGGTAAATGTACAGGCCTCAAACGCGTTTGGAACCCCCGGCATCGGGCCGATGAGGGGCAGCCCGTCCGGGGCATAGGGGATAGGCCCGTTAACCACCCGTGTTATGCCCGCTGTGCCAAGGATGGGAACGCGTGCACAAGCATCCTCAATATACCATTCCAGCCGTTCCAGATCATCAGGATACAGCTGAAAGGAAAAATCATCCGGCATCGGGTCGCTGGCTTCAAGCCAATGGGCCCGGCAATTTTTCTCATACGGGCCCAGCAACAGCCCGTCCTTCTCCTGCCGCAGATAATATGAGCTGTCTGGATCGCGCAGCAAGGGCAATTTGCCTGAACGGGCCGACAGCTCGGGGATTGCTTCTGTTATAAGATACTGATGAGCAAGAGAAATGCACGGTACATCACGCCCCATCATGCGGCCGATTTCAGCGGCCCTGTACCCAGCTGCATTCACCACAATCTCAGCTTCAATATCGCCCTTTTCAGTGCTGATACACCACAAGCCGCCCTTGCGCCTGATACCCGTAACCGGACAGAAACGGATAATTCTGACACCCTTGTCACGCGCACCTTTTGCAAAGGCCTGTGACAGCTGGGCCGGGTCTATATCCCCGTCATATTCATCCCACAACCCGCCTTCAAGGTCATGTGTCTCTAGGAACGGATAGGCCTCTTTCATATCTGCAAGGCTCATCATTTCCAGATTAAAACCCATCTGCCGGGCCATTGAGCGGACATGGGCAAACTCCTCCATACGCTGGCGCGAATGGGCCAGGCGCACCGAGCCGGTGACATGATAATTCATCGGATAATCTGCCAGTGCGCCCAGCCTGCGATAGAGCTCAGTGGAGTAATGCTGCATTTTCATCACTGTCCATGATCCCACATAATTCGGACAGTTCCCGGCCGCATGCCATGTTGACCCGGAGGTCAGCTCATTTTTTTCCAGCAACACCGTATCAGACCAGCCAAGCTGACCCATATGCCAGGCAATGGAACAGCCGACCGCACCGCCGCCAATGATCACAACACGCGCCTGCCCCGGCAGCGGGGCCCCAGCCTGTTCCGGTGCTGATTCTCTGTCTGGATGGTTCATACTGTATCTCCTGTCACGGCAAATTTTCCTTCAGCATAAAGCCGTCTCTATTCTAGTCTGTCCTGTGCTCAGTCTGCCTAATCATGCTACAATTCGATTATTTCTGAAACCTTTGGATAAACGATAATTATTGCTTTAAAAACGCCTTTTCTTTCAGCGTTAATATGGCTTAGGGTTATAATCAAATGCTGTTTTCAGGATATGGATATGCGCAGTAAAAGGAGCGGTCTGCGAACCGTTGGCCTGCTTGGCGGGATGAGCTGGCAGAGCACACAGACCTATTACCGCCTGCTTAATGAGGGGGTGGCACACAGACGTGGTGGCACGCATTCAGCCCCGCTCATTCTGCATTCATTTGATTTCAGGCAAATTGAGGCGTTTCAGGAAAATGGTGACTGGGCAGCCGCCGGCGCGTGTCTGGGCGCCGCTGCGGCCGGTCTTGAACAGGCCGGGGCAGAAGCGATCATCATAGCAACCAATACAATGCACAGGCTGGCAGATGATGTCAGCCGGGCCGTATCCATTCCGTTGCTGCATATTGTTGACGCCACAGCACAGGCGATTATGCACAGTGATGCCCGCGCCAGCCTGTTGCTGGCAACAGCCTATACAATGCAGCAGGATTTCTATAAGGTGCCCCTGCAGGATTATCTGAAACCCCAGGGGGGCACGCTGTTCACCCCAGAGCCGGGGGAACAGAAAATTATACATCAGATTATTTATGAAGAGCTGTGCTGCGGGACAGTGCGTGATGAGTCACGCCGCCTTTATCTGGATATCATTGATGCAGCAGTCAGGCGTCATGGCTGCGACAGTGTGATTCTGGGCTGTACGGAAATCGGCCTGCTGATTGCACAGCACGATACAGAATTGAAAGTGTTTGACACAACATGGCTGCATTGCCAACAGGCCCTGCAGTTTATCTGTGAACGTGTGTGACTTGCAAAAAACAGGAAAACTGCATAGAAATCGCTGTCTGTAATGGGGGCAGATGCCCTTGCACCGGATAATTGGGAAAGATGTTGAAGAACATGTCAGAAATCGGAATCGCGATTGCAGGGCTGGGGGTTGTAGGGGCTGAGACGGCACGCCAGTTGACAAAAAAGAACACAGAACTGCATTCGCGCGCCGGCACAGCACCTGTGCTGAGAGCGGTCAGCGCCCGCACGCAAAAGGACAGGGGTTTTGATGCCAGCGGCATTGATTTTGTGCCAGATGCAACAGCATTGGCAGCCCGAAATGACATAGATATTGTGGTAGAACTTATCGGCGGGTCTGACGGTGTCGCTTTTGACCTCTGTCAGGCAGCATTGAAGCAGGGCAAGCATGTGGTAACCGCAAATAAGGCGATGATCGCCCATCACGGCCATTTATTGGCACAAAGGGCTGAAGACGCGAATGTGCAGCTTTGTTTCGAGGCAGCTGTTGCCGGCGGGATTCCAGCATTGAAACTTCTGCGTGAAGGGCTGTCAGGCAATGAGATTGAGCGCGTCACAGGCATTTTGAACGGAACCTGCAATTATATACTCACAGAAATGACACAGACCGGCCGGGGGTTTGACGAGGTGCTGCGCGAGGCACAGGAAAAGGGCTATGCTGAGGCTGAACCCAGCTTTGATATTGACGGTATCGATGCGGCGCATAAATTGTCCATTCTGGCTGCTCTTGCTTATGGTGAACAGGTGAATTTCCCATCAGTTAATATTTCCGGCATACGCGCTATAACAGATATTGATATCGCCTATGCGGGTGATCTGGGTTTTGTTATAAAATTGCTGGGCAGCGCCGGGCGCGGGCGGGTGCCGACCGTACAGCCCTGGCTGGTGGCCCGCGACAGCCAGCTGGCAAAAATTGACGGGGCGCTGAACGCTGTTGCCTTTGATGCAGAGCCGGTGCGCTCAATCGTCTGCACCGGGCCGGGGGCCGGGGCCGGGCCAACCGCCTCTGCTGTGCTTGCTGACATTATAGACATTGCAAGGGGACGGCGGTCATTTGCCTTTGGCCGGCCCGCAGCGTCCCTGAAATCCAACGGTGACCTCAAGGCGGTGCCGCCCGGGCGTTTTTATCTGCGGGTGATGGTGCGTGACGAGACCGGTGTGCTGTCCGCGATTACCTCAATTCTGCGGGATCATCAGATATCTGTTGAATCCATGCTGCAAAAAAGCCAGTCAGCCAACAAACCCGTGCCACTGGTACTGACGATGCACGAGACCGCGCATGAACCTGTTGCTGCTGCCTGTGCAGAATTAAGGGGACAGTCCTTTGTCGATGGTGATGTGCTGGCCCTGCCTGTATTGGACAGCGCATAATGGGGCGCACAGTCTTGTCTGCTGAGAAGGGCGATAGGCTGTGGATATGATCACTGACAATTCTCTGTCGGGTGCACGCTGGCAGTGGCTCGATACAAAGGCTGGGCCTAATGAAACAGACAGGCTGGCGGCTGCGATTGAGGATGCTGCTGGCCTGCCCGCCGCCCTTGCATGGTTTCTGGCAGCCCGCGGACACCGCCCACAGACACTGCCCGCATTTCTGGAACCACGCTTGCGTGACAGTCTTCCTGACCCCACTGTCATGCGCGATGCCGCACAGGCCATAGAGATAATATGTGACATTATAAAATCTAAACAAGCCATTGGTATTTTTGGCGATTATGATGTTGATGGCGCCTGTTCTGCTGCCATTATGAAGGCTGTTCTTGAACAGATGGGTGTGCCTGTCTGGTGTCATATTCCTGATCGTTTTGCAGAAGGGTATGGCCCGAATTTAGCGGCCCTGAAAGCCCTGCGGAAACAGGGGGCAGAGCTGATTATAACGGTTGACTGCGGGATCAGTGCCCATGAACCGCTGGCCGCGGCCAATGAACTGGGGATGCGTGTGATCGTTGTTGATCATCACAAAGCCGGCCCCGTGCTGCCACAGGCTGAGGCGGTGGTGAATCCCAACCGTCTGGATGATGATAGCGGGCTTGGTTATTTATGCGCTGCTGGTGTCTGTTTTGTTCTTTTGGCCGGTGTGCTGCGGCGTTGGCGTCAGCTGGGCCATGACAGGGCGGCCGGGGATGTGCCTGATTTGCTGTCTGTTCTTGATATGGTCGCGCTTGCATGCGTGTGTGACATTGTACCCCTGACCGGTCTTAACCGCACCTTTGTAAAACAGGGTCTGAAGATATTGGCGCGGCGCGGTAATCATGGTTTGCGGGCCTTGATGGATGTTGCGCGGCTGGATCGCTTTCCAAACGCGCATACGCTGGGTTTTCTGTTGGGCCCGCGTATTAATGCCGGCGGGCGGCTGGGCCGCTCTGACCTGGGGCTGCAGCTGCTCAGTGCCGGTGATGGGGATTTGGCTGGTGCACTAGCCGCCCAGCTTGATGATTTGAACATGCAGCGCCGCATCATTGAAAAACAGGTACAGGACGAGGCAGAGGAAATCGCCCGTGACAGGCTGGCCGCCTGTTCTGATCTGCCTGTTCTGCTGGTCTCTGCACAGGGCTGGCACGAAGGGGTCATTGGCATTGTCGCTGGCCGGCTGAAAGATAAGTTTAACCGCCCGGCAATTGTTATCACTTTTGATGACAAAGGCCAGGGCAAGGGGTCAGGGCGCAGTCTGCCCGGATTTTCCCTCGGTGACGCCATCATGGCGGCCCGCCAGCACGGGATGCTGAACGCCGGCGGCGGGCATGATATGGCGGCCGGTCTTGGTCTTAATCATTCCAGGCTGGCTGATTTTGACGCTTTTATTACCGCCCGGGCCGCGGCGGCCTTTGCCGGTGCGCCGCCGAAAGCGCTATGGACGGTCACGCGGGCTGTGTCTGTGGCAAGTCTTGATGCTGATTTTGCCCGCGCACTTGAACAGCTGGCCCCCTTTGGTGCCGGTTTTGCTGAGCCCCGCTTTATGATTACCCATTGCCGGCTGAAAAATCCGCATCTGATGGGTGCAGAGTCCCAGCATTATTCTGTTCAGCTTGATGACGGAACAGCCCCGGCCCTGCGGGCTGTCTGTTTCAATATGGCGGGCAGCGCGATGGGCCGGGCCCTCATCGACACAGCCGATCCGGGATATGTGCGTGTTTTGGGGCGGCTTCAGTTTGACAGCTGGCGCGGCGGTGATGCGGTGCAGTTCATGATTGATGACATCGCCCTGCAGAACTGACACCGAATAAACCAGGGGCGGCAGCGGCCCGGCCAGCGGGCGCGCGGCGATCCCCTATAAAAATCAGACCAGATCACGCCAGGGCTGTCGATGGGGCCCGGCCCAGCTGTCAGTAATATCATTGGCTGCTGCCAGCCCCCCCCTTTTTTTTGTTTTTTCTCAGGACTGTCATGCTGTTTCCTTTGCGTTCCTGCATTCTTGCGTCCCTGCTGCCCCTGCTGCCCCTGTTCCCTGCAATAGGGCGGATGCTTCTGCTGGCTGTTACACAGGCTGTTGTTGTTTTTTTCACTGACTGACAGGATACAGGCTTGATTTGCGCGCGGTTTTTGAGTACTAGTCTGAAACCAACCGCTTGCGTCCCGTTCGTCTAGTGGTTTAGGACACCGCCCTTTCACGGCGGCAACACGGGTTCGAATCCCGTACGGGATGCCAAACGGCTGCTCATCACTGTGCGTTACTGTACAGTTTTCCCCGTTTTTTTTTAAGATATTTTCAGCCAGCCCTGTCCTGGCCGCTGATTGCGGTGCGGCCCAATCCCTGTCCCTTGTGGGGGCAAAATGGCGCAAAGGGGGGGCGGCTAAAACCGGCCATCATTCAACAGCCAGAAGGCATCGGTGCCTTTCAGCCTGTCACTATCCTTTGCCAGATCAAAGGGTATCATGCCGTCCTTTGTTTTTGCCTTTGCATCCGCCCCGGCCCGCAGCAGAGCGGTGACAGTTTCAACATTGCCAAGAGCGGCCCAATGCAGGGAGGGTTACGCCATCTTCGCCTCTGGCCCCGATATCGGCGCCTTTGTTTATTTCTGCCTGAATATCCTGTGCGGTGGCGGTGGCCATAAAGTCACGGTCACAAAGGCGCATACACGCGCCCGCAAATGCTGGGAAAGCAAACAGGGTGAACAGGGCAATCAGAAGTGCGGCAAGGGCGGGGCGGGTATGTTTCATTTTCTGGCTTCTCTGGTTGGGGGCGCATGGTCTGGCGGGCCAGATTACCGCCATTAACCATTTGTGCCAAAGTTTGGTTATGGGCGGCTGTGCAGCCCTTTTAAAATCTCACGCCGGTGTTTTCCCCATGCCAGTGTTTTCTTACCCATCATCTGGGGGGCGACAGGGGGGTGCAGGCGACAGGGAGGGGTATCCGGCCAGCGTCCCCCACCTCCCCCTTGCGATCTCAGCCGGGCCAGACAGGGGCCGCCATCACCGGGGCGGGGCCACGCTGCAGATGCTGCCAGATTTCCAGTGGCAGGCCCATGCGGTTTTCGGGATGGCTGAAAATAGCGATTTTAAGCTCAATTTTCCAGTTATCAGGCGGCAGGACTGCCAGTTCGCCGGCACTGATTTCCTTTGCCACCAGCCGGTAGGGCAGCCAGGCCACACCAGCTTTCTGTTTTACCAGATTCAACAGCGTACCTGACATTGAATTCTGATAGATGATCACTGGCCTGTGCGGCTTCAGCCGGGGCATTACCTCTGCGTGAAAGAGCTGGCCAAGGGCTGATTCCTTGGCATAGCAGATGAGCGGAAAGGGCTGGTCAGGCGCGGTCATCGTGAACAGTGCCCGCCCCCCTTCATCACAGGCACAGACCGGCAACAGCAGATCCGTTCCGATAATCAGCCGCTCTACCGTTTCCAGATGCTGGTCGCGTAGCCGGTTGATCAGGTCATGGGCAATCATAAAATCAATTTCATGATTGTTAAACGCCGCTATGCAATCGGTCAGATCGTCAGCGCGCATGCGTGATGGGAAAGGCCCGATAACCTGTTCAACTGACTGCAGCCAGTCAGGAAAAAAACTCCATGCCAATGAATGTTGGGCAGTAAAGCGCACAGTCTGATGACGGTTTTTATTGCCCGCTGCCAGCAAAACCTGTTTTTGTTTTTCGATTTGCTGGAAAAAATTCAACACAGATTCCAGTAATTCTGCACCAGACGGGGTTAATGTCACGGGGCGCAGATTGCGGTTCACCAGCAAAAATCCAGCCCAGCTTTCAATTGCTTTGATCCGGCGGGTCAGCGCGGGCTGGCTGATATGGCGCTGCATGGCTGCCTTTGAAAAACTGCCCGTGCGCGCCACCGCATCCAAATCCCTGAACCAGCTGAAATCCATTCGCCTGTCCTGTGCATCGCTTAATTATGCAAAAAACGCATCATGCTGATACAAAATAAACATTGGATTATCTGTGACCGGCTTGTCAAGCTGGGAAGAAAAAGGGGAACAGGACAGCTATGTCAGATTTATTATTTTCGTTCGCGCGTGAGCCGCTATGCCATCAGCCGACACCGCTTGAACCTATGAGACGCCTGAGCGCGCATGCGGGCGGGCCTGATTTATGGATTAAACGCGATGACTGCACGGGTCTTGCGACAGGCGGCAATAAGACACGAAAGCTGGAATTTCTGATGGGTGAGGCGCTGCGCCAGAAGGCGGATATTGTTGTCACTCAAGGGGCTGTGCAGTCAAATCATGTGCGCCAGACAGCAGCTGCTGCCTGTCGGCTTGGGATGAAATCCTATGCACTGCTTGAGCGGCGCGTATCAGGCAAGGATGCCAGCTATGAGCAGACTGGTAATGTATTTTTCGATCATATGTTCGGCACGGAGATTGAGTTCCGCCCATCAGGGCTTGATATGAATGCTGAGGCGATGGCGGTTTGTGAGCGTCTGCGCAAAGCGGGGCATAATCCGTACTTTATTCCAGGCGGGGGGTCTAACGAGATAGGCGCCCTTGGCTATGTATCCTGTGCAGAGGAATTGCTTGCCCAGATAAAGGCTATGGCACTGAATGTTCAGGCACTTGTTGTTGCAACCGGCAGCACGGGCACACAGGCCGGACTGGTTGCCGGGTTTCATGCACTTGGCAGCACGATACCCATTATCGGTATCAGCGTGCGCCAGCCAAAGGACAAGCAGACACAAGCGGTTCACAAACTGGCCGTCAAAACAGCTGCCCAACTGACAGACAAAGCTGTCAGCCGTGACCGGGTAATCGTCTATGATGGCTATGTCGGGCCAGGCTATGGCGTGCCGACACAGGGGACGGTTGACGCCACATCGCTTGTGGCGCGCACAGAAGGGATTCTTCTTGATCTCGTTTATTCGGCAAAGGGGATGGCAGGATTGCTGGATTTAATCAAACAGGGAATTTTGACCGATAAAGGAGATGTGATTTTCCTTCATACAGGCGGGTCTGTATCCTTGTTTGCCTATGAAGACAGTTTTCTGCCGCAACAGGCAGCTGAATAGTCAGCACGCTAACAAACAAAACAGGGAGACAGGATATTAGAAAATCACTTATCGGGCTCGTCGGCGCATCAGCGCTCGCTGTGATGAGCACAACAGCCTTTGCGGCTGAGAAGGTGGCAATCGGTGTACCGTCATGGACGGGGGCACAGGCGATTGCCAATATTATCGCCGTTGTTGTTGAAGAGCGTATCGGCGGACAGGCAGAGCTGGTGCCGGGGAATAACGCCACCATTTTTTAGGCAATGGATCAGGGAAAGGGTGATATTGACGTGCATCCGGATGTCTGGCTGCCAAACTAGGAATCCTTTACCAATAAATATGTCAAGGAAGCCGGAACGGTATCGCTCAGCCAGAACAGCTATGTTGGCAATCAGGGATTCTGCGTGACCAAATCCTTTGCGAAGGATAATAATATTACCGATATTGCCGACCTCGGGCGCCCTGATGTATCGATTGATGTGCGGCCGGGCGAGATTTTCTGCGTCATGGGCCTGTCCGGCAGCGGCAAGTCGACACTTGTGCGCCATGTAAACCGACTACTTGAGCCAACCTATGGCAAGGTCACAGTGGGCGGGCGTGATGTTCTGGCGCTCAGGCCACAGGAGCTGCAGCAGTTCCGCAATGAAAAAATTGCAATGGTATTCCAGAATTTCGCCCTGATGCCGCACCGTTCTGTCCTTGATAATATTGCCCTGCCGCTGGAAATCCGGGCGGTCAACAAGAACAGGCGTCTTGAACAGGCAGAAAAGATGCTGTCTCTTGTTGAGTTGGATGGCTGGGGGCATAAATTTGCCCATGAGCTGTCCGGTGGTATGCAGCAGCGTGTCGGGCTTGCCCTTGCACTGGCTGCTGACCCTGATGTGCTGCTGATGGATAAACCGTTTTCCGCACTCGACCCGCTGATCCGCCGCCAACTTCAGGATGAGTTTATTAACCTGTCAAAGGTCATGAAGAAGACGACGCTGTTTATTACCCATGATCTGGATGAAGCTGCAAGGGTGGGAGAGCGTATTGCCATCATGCGTGACGGCCGGATCGTTCAGACCGGCACGCCAGAACAGATAGTGATGAATCCGGCCGATGATTATGTGGCAGATTTCGTTGCCGGGATTTCACGCCTGAAAGTGGTTAAGGCTGCGGCAGTGATGCGCCCGCCGGCCGGAGATATCGCGGCTGATGCCCTCGACAGGATGCCGGTTGTAACAGCAGATGAGTCTCTGACAGCGATCATCAGGCTCGCCATGCAGCATGAACAGCCAATCCTTGTGAAAAAGGCCGGCCGGCCGGCTGGCATAATCAGTGTAAATGATATCATGCGGGTTGTAATAGAAGGAGCTGAAACATCATGACAGCAACAGCTGACAGCCTGGTTGAACATCCAGATGCAAGAGATGAGAAATATGCGCTGGTTGCTGCCTTTGTGGTTACAGGCAAAGATTATTTTTTTGATGAGTTTCAGAAAATAGGGGATAAATCCAGCTACAGTTTCAGCTTTAACCTGGCTGCCTTTTTTCTGGGGCCCATTTGGTTTGCTGCCCGGTTGGTATGGAACTATGCGCTGGCCTTTTTGATACTTGAGACATTCGGCTGGGTTCAGATTGTGCGCGGCGCCTTTGGCAATCTGGCAGCAGAGGCCCAAGAGCGTATGAGCCAGATTGAGGGCACACTTGCGTTTCGCAAAAAACAGCTTCAGGCAGCAATAGAAAAGGGATCAGAAAAGATCGATGTCTATCAGCGCACGGTGGAGTCTCTTCAAGCCAATATAGACACAATAAGGCTGGAGGCAGTACAGGCCGAGAAAACAGGCATTTATTTCATGATCGCCGGCATTGTATTTCTGCTACTGATAAAGGTGTTGCAGGCAGGGCTGGCCAACACAATATTAGAGCGGCGTTTTTCCGCTTGGCTGTCTGACAGGTCAATATCCAACGGCATGACACCGGCGCACTGGGCCCTGGCTGCCGGCTTTTGCTTATTTATCGTTGTCAGCACCGTCCTTCATTACAGCTTTCCGAATTTTTCTGCACAATTCACTGAATTTCCGACAACACAGGGGATTCGTCTTACGGCTATCGGATGGGTTGAGGGGTTGTGTTCCTCGGCAGTTCTCAATGGTGAGGCCCTGTTTGATGCGATAACCTATGCGATCAGGCTGGTGCTTGATTTTCTAGAACTGGCCTTTGTCCAGACTCCGTGGTTTGTCATTATCAGCTTCATTGTTCTTCTGACCGGCCTGTCAGCAGGGGTGCGGGCTTCCATTTATTCTGCCGCCTTTCTTGGTTATATGGGGCTTCTCGGTTTCTGGGAAAAAGCGATGACAACGCTGGCGTTGCTCGGCACGGCAGCCTGTCTGTCGATTGTCATCGGGATTCCACTGGGTATGTACTGTGCCCGGCGCGAGCGCTTTTATAATTTCATCCGTCCTATTATGGATTTTATGCAGACCATGCCTGCCTTTGTGTTTATGATTCCGGTTATAGCCTTTTTTGGAACAGGCAAGCCTGCTGCTGTCGTAACAACGATGATATTTGGCGGCACGCCTGTTGTCCGGCTGACAGTTCTGGGACTGCGCGATGTTCCAGAAAATGTGCGTGAAGCGGCCATGTCTTTTGGTACCGGCAAATGGTATCTGCTCAGCCGTGTGGATCTGCCCTTGGCGGCACCGTCTATCAGGGCTGGAATTAATCAGACAATTATGCTCAGCCTGGCCATGGTTGTTGTTGCCTCACTTATCGGGGCCAAGGGACTTGGCGAGGATGTTCTGGAGGCCCTGCAATACGCAAATGTGGGACAGGGAATCCTGGCCGGATTTGCGATTCTGTTCTGTGCAATGATCCTTGACCGTATTGTACAGGGCGGCCGTTCATAATATTTATGTCTGTTGCCTGGCTGCTGCTTCTTTTTGCGCGGCTCTGGCCTGTTTTGTCATTTTTTCGGCGAAAACACGGCAAATCCCAGCCAGACATATTGGCAGGTCTGGGAAAATATGCTGACATGGCGTCATCTTTTCAGCTGCCGGGGCTGGCGTGTGCGGCCCTGTTCTGGCGGTGCCATCAGACAGCTGAACAATCCTGGGAGTATCCACATCCAACCCAAAGGCAATATATAAGGAATATAAAAAAGAATGTTAGATGCTGTGAAACAGAGTCTTGCGCCGCATGGTAAATTGCGGGCAGCAATTAATATGAGCAATTTTTTACTTGTCTCCGGCAGGACAGCTGACGGTGAACCAGACGGCATATCGCCTGATCTGGCGCGTGAAATTGCCCGCCGTCTTGATGTTCCGTGTGTGCTGGTTCCCTATGAGGGGCCGGGGCCGCTGGGTGATGATGTGAATAATGATGTCTGGGATATCGGAAATATCGCCATTGAGCCAGAGCGGGCCCAGACGATTGATTTCAGCAGCTCCTATGTGAATATTGATGCAAATTTCATGGTCAGGACTGACTCGCCCCTAACCGGCAATGATCAGGTCAACAAACCGGGTGTTGAGATTATTTTATACAACAGAAGTGCCTATGATCTCTGGCTGACAGACAATTTCAAAAATCCTGCCTTTAACCGGGTGGCCTCTATTCAGGAGTCTCATGACAGGTTTCATGCCGGAGAGAGCGATGCGCTGGCCAGCCTGAAACCAAAACTGGTCGATGAGCTGGCCCTGTCAGACAGCTATCGCCTGATAGAACCGCCTTTCACCGCCATCCGCCAGGCTGTTGGTATCAAAAAGGGGCAGACAAAGGCCCTGCGCTTTCTCAATGAATTGATTGCTGAGCTTATCAGCACCGGCTTTGTTGCCGCATCGCTGAAAAAGCATGGGACAGATCAGAAGTTGAGCATACCGGTCTGATTGCTGTGGGCCGGCATAAACCAGACAGGGAACAGCCGGGCGCAGGAAGAGGAGCAAAAGATGGAAATATTTGAAAAATCCTTCACCCAGCAAGAGCCCCTGTCTGAAGCGGTTATAGAGCGCTGTGCAGAGATTTTGCGCGGCGGGCGTCTGCACCGCTACAATCTGGCTGCGGGTGAGCTGTCCGAAGCCAGCCAGCTTGAAGAGGAATTTGCTGCTTTTCAGGGCTGTGATTATTGTGTTGCCACAGCATCAGGCGGACAGGCCATTCAGCTGGCCTTGCGTATCTGTGATGTGGTGCCGGGTGACAGGGTGCTGGCCAACGCCTATACGCTCGCCCCGGTACCCGGTGCGATTTACGCGGTTGGGGCAGAGCCCGTATTGGTGGAAATTGACCATAACTACCATATTGACTGTGATGATCTAAAGGCTAGGGCCACGGCCAGCGGGGCACGCGTGCTGTTGCTGTCCCATATGCGCGGGCATATTGCGGATATGGACAGGGTGATGGCTGTGGCAAAAGAGCTGAACTTGCAGGTTATTGAGGATTGCGCCCATACGATGGGGGCAAAATGGAAGGGTGTGAATTCCGGTAATTTCGGCGTGGTCGCCGCTTTTTCAACACAAACCTACAAACACATCAATTCTGGTGAGGGCGGGTTTGTAACAACATCTGACCCGGTAAAGGCGGCGCGGGCAGTTGTCCATTCCGGCTCTTATATGCTGTATGAGCGCCACGGTGCCCGCCCGCCGCAATCTGCCTTTGACAGGATACATCATTACACGGCCAATCTGTCCTGCCGTATGGATCACCTTCGTGCTGCCCTAATCCGTGATCAGCTGCCGCGCCTTGCAGAGAAAATCAGCCGCTGGAACCAGCTTTATGACACGCTGTTTTCAGCATTGACAGAGATTGATGGCATTACAATCCCGCAGCGCGCGCAGGCAGAGTTTTATGTCGGCTCTTCTTTGCAGTTTCGCACCGACTGTCTCGGCCGCCAGGAGATTCCGGGCTTTGTTTCGGCCTGTCTCAGGCGCGGGGTAGAGCTGAAATGGTTTGGTGCTGACCAGCCCGCCGGTTTTACCAGCCGCTATGACAGCTGGAAATATTTGCCAGATATCCCAGATCTGCCGCAGACAAAACAGGCGCTGGCAAAGACAATGGATATGCGTCTGCCCCTGACATTCACGCCGCAGGACTGTATGGTTATTGCCCGCATCATTGCCGAAGAGTTGCCTGCTGCGGGCAGGGGCTGAAAAACCCTGCTGCCAGCATATGAAAATGGCGTGAACAGGATAGTTTTTGTCTCATCAGCAGGGCTGTAATGCGGTGCATCCGCACATGATTGTCGACAGGTGCCGGCAAGCAGGGGACTGCTGGTTTTGGCCGGTTGAGATCAGCTGAAACGCGGATATTATTCGGTGTTATTATAGAAATATTGCGTTTGCTTATTAAGTCTGAGAGAGTATGATTTGAGCCTTATGTCCAGGCAGTCCAAAGCGTTCTGTTCGGTCATAACTTTTAAAAATTCAGGGAGTGAGAAATGAAAAAATATCTAAAACATGCATTGGCAGGTCTGGCCGGCGTAGCCGCACTTGGCACAGCCAGCATGGCGCAGGCAGCTGACAGTGTGAATGTTGCGTTCTTTTTGGAATGGGCAACACCAAACCAGATTGCAAAGGTTGACAAGGTTTATGACGATGCAATGGGCGTTGATATAAACTGGACAGATTTTTCAACTGGCGTTGCCATGACAGAGGCAATGCTTGCAGGTGATATTGATATTGCCTATTCACAGGGGCTGGCCCCGTTTGTGACCGCTATCCAGCAGGGGGCACCGCTGAAAATGGTTGCCGTTGCTGTTGTTTATGAGGCCAATGACTGTTTCGTGCGCAATGATCTGGGGATTAATTCATCAAATGCGACTGAACTGGAAGGCAAGACAGTGGCTGTGCCATTCAATACAATGGCCGATTTCTCGTTTAGAAAACAGATGGCTGCATTGAATGTTGATATATCAACAATGACACTTGTTGATCAGGCTCCGTCTGACGGGGCGGCCTCGCTTACAGACGGTTCTGTTGACATGGCATGTATTTTTGGCGGTGCGTCTGCCAAAATTGCCGGTGAGGTTGGCACGGCTATCATGTCATCACAAGAAAAGAAGGATGCGGGTATCGGTTCTTTTGACGTGATTTCAGTAACCGAGAAATTTGCTTCAGAAAACCCTGAGTTACTGCGGACATTCCTTGAGGTTACCGAAGAAGCCAATGCCGCCTGGACAGGTTCAGATGAGCAAATCAGAAAAGTTGCTGCAGATGCAGGAATGGATTTTGCCACAACCAAAAACCAGATGGCCGGTTTTGTGTTCCCCTCAGCCCAGGAACAGCTCGACCAGTATTTCGGGAATGACGGTGTTGCGGCCGCTGCTGCTGAATCGCTGGGCCATGTCTTTGTCAAGGTCAATGTTGTGAACTACAAGGGTTCCATTGGCAGAACCATTGACGGCTCTTTCTTGAAGTAAAGCCGCTGCTGCGGATAGAAAATCACTGGCAAGGCCCTGTTTACCAGGGCCTTGCTTTGCAAGCAGAGCCGCACAGACCAAAGGCTGGGCAGATGACTGATTTAGTGTGCAAGGATTTATCCATGACCTTTACCAACCCGCAGACAGGCGGGGTGGTCAATGCACTGCAGGATATTAATTTCACCTTGAAGAAGGGTGAACTTTTATCTGTTCTCGGCCCGTCCGGATGCGGCAAGACGACATTACTGAATATGGTGGCTGGCTTTCTGAACCCAACAGCTGGCGAGCTGACGCTCGGGGATAAAAAAATTGAGGGGCCCGGTGTTGAGCGCGGGATGGTCTTTCAGCAGGGTGCTTTATTTGAATGGCTGCCCGTGGCGCGCAATGTCGATTTTGGTCTGCGGATGAAAAATATGTCATCTGATGACAGTGCGCGGCTGGTCGATAAATGGCTTGATATTGTCGGGTTGACCGGATTTGGGGATACGCCGACTTATCAGCTGTCCGGCGGGATGCAGCAGCGTGTGGCCCTTGCCCGTTGTCTGGTAAATGACCCGGAACTGATTTTGATGGACGAGCCGCTGGGCGCGCTGGATGCCCTGACCAGGGAAAAGA
>JAYPEG010000020.1:30576-33436 GCA_038125645.1 Alphaproteobacteria bacterium | reverse complement strand
GGCTGGCACGACGTTTCCGTACAGCAGAATTGCAGGGCAGTGCCTGAAATCTGTGTCCGGGGTAGGCAATTCACCGGCTGGACAGCTATTTAGGCGCGTCAACCCGCCGCCGCAGATTGCTGAAAATCTGATCAATAAGTGTGACTGTGTCACCAGGGGTGGGGGTAGAGGCATCCAGCTTGACGATCTGCTGGTCAGTGCTTTCATCTCTTACCTCAAGAGATTCTATTAAATCATTATTATCAAATGTTAAGACAAGAAGCTGTCTTTCGATAGTCTGGGGGTGACCAGCAATGACTTTCTCAACTTTCTGGCTGTTATAATAGAGGCGTGATGTATCAAAGGCCCCCTCAAAGCTGGGCTTTCCGAGCAGGGAAAGTATCTCAGTCCGGCTGGTTTTGCCGATTTCAACTTTTTCAAGCGCGCTGAGCTCAATAAGATGGCCATGGGATGTCACTTGTGACTCGCATGCTGAAAACAGTATAAAGCCAAAAAATGCCGGCAGGATTGTTCTGATAATCAGTCGCATAATATCTGTGCTTCCCTTCATTCAGGCTGCTGACCGCAACGCTTCTGGCCTTTCACCATATTCTGGCTTTTCATTTGCCAAGTGGTCTTTATAAGAAGCACTCAGCCATAGACGCGGGCCGGTCACTTACCGTATAAGAGGCTTAATCTTTTTAAACAACCCTGTTAAACGGCCCGGCCATTTAAAATTTATGCCCATTTCTGTATTTAAAAAAATTATTGCTGCCTTTTCGCTGTCTGCACACGCCAAAGAATCAGCCCCAGCAGAACAGCTTTACCGACAGGTTCTGGAACACAGCCGCATGCCGCAATTATATCGCAGTTTTGATGTCAGTGATACTCTGGACGGCCGCTTTGATATGCTTTGTTTGCATATCGCTTGTGTTATGCACAGGTTAAAATCAGCACAGCATGGGGGCGCTGCAGAATTCAGCCAGCAGCTGTTTGACATTTTCTTCGCCGATATGGATCTGAGCCTGCGCGAGATGGGTGTTGGCGATTTGGGCGTGGCACGGCGTGTACGCCAGATGTCAGAGGCCTATATGGGGCGGCTCACTGCCTATGGTCAGGCGATCGATAAGGCTGACAAACCACAGCTGGCAGATGCGCTGGCCCGCAATCTGGGCAGACGCCCGGTGGCCGGGCCCGCAGATAATGCCTGTGCCGACTATGTCATGCGTGCCAGGCAGCGCCTGGATGATATCAGTGACAGCCAGCTGGTGGGCGGCGGCGATGTCACTGGCTGCTTTATTTTGAATTGACAGGCCAGCTGATGCAGGATTTTTCCCTTGACCTCTGCCTGGCGGCAGACAGTGTAGGCCAGAAAGGCGCCGCCGCTTTTTCCTTTTGCCTGGATGACAGTGCCTGTGCAGACCTTGCAGCGCGGTTCCGGTTTCTTTCCGTTGACAATATGCAAGGGGTGATAAAAATCAGCCGGATTGCCACAGATTGCTGGCAGCTGGATGCAGAAATCACCGCGCATATTGTTCAGGAATGTGGGATAACCGGTGATGCGGTGCCCGAGGCCCTGTCATATACTGTGTGCGAGCGGTATGTTGACGGGCTTGAGGATGTGCAGGAAGTTGATCCGATGGGAGCAGACACAGAAGTGCTGGAGGGCGGCTTTATCCCTGTGGGTGAGGCTATCGCCCAGTCGCTGGCACTGAACGCTGCTGCCTGGCCGCGCCATCCTGATGCCCCGCAGCCTGTGCCTGACGAGGGGCATGCACGGACAATTCGGCCCTTTGCCAAACTTTCTGAATTGAAAAAATAGAATTTCCCATTAAGGTGATCCCGTCACGGGGAATGATTTTTATGACAATACAACAAAAACTGGCGCTTGATGCAATGGGTGGTGATGAAGCGCCGAAAATGGTCATTGACGGTGCAGATCTGGCGATGGCGCGCCATCCGGAACTGAAACTGGTTCTGGTTGGTGATGAGGCACGGATAACACCGCTGTTAAAAACAGCGCGAAACCTCAGCTCGGTTGAGGTTGTCCATGCACCAGACACTGTGGCCGCTGAGGCGCGTGTGTCACAGGCATTGCGGGCTGGCAAGCAGACATCAATGTGGAAGGCCATAGAACTGGTGGCGAACAAGCAGGCTGATGCTGTTGTGTCTGCGGGAAATACAGGCGCGCTGATGGCAATGTCAAAATTACAGCTTCGCATGATTGCCGGTGTCAGCCGCCCGGCGATTGCCGGTTTTCTGCCCAGCAAAACCGGCCAGTGCTGCATGCTTGACCTAGGAGCCAATATCGAGTGCGATGCTGAAAATATGATCCAGTTTGCCATCATGGGCAGCGCTTTTTTCCGCAACATACATGGAAAAAAATCGCCTTCTATTGGTTTGTTGAATGTCGGCGAGGAAGATCAAAAGGGTTTTGATTATCTGCGTGAGGCGGCACAGGTGCTCAATAACAAAGCCCTGAAAGTGAATTATCAGGGATTTGTAGAGGGCTCGGATATTTTGGGCGGCACAGTTGATATTGTTGTCACAGACGGCTTTACTGGAAATGCAGCACTGAAGACGGCAGAAGGGGTGGCACATCTGTTTCAGCAATCGATTAAACAGGCCTTTTCACAGTCGGCAATGACAAAGCTCGGCTATCTTATGGCCCGTGGTGGATTTAAGGAGCTGCGCCGCAAATTGGAGCCGCGCAATTATAACGGCGCGGTTTTTCTAGGGCTGAATGGTATTTCTGTGAAATCGCACGGGGGCACGGATGCACGCGGTTATGCCAATGCCATTGGTGTTGCGGTCAATATGGTTAAACAGGGATTTATCCCAGAGGTCACGAAGGCGATTGATAAGGCCAACCGCATATTTG
>JAYPEG010000020.1:27549-30566 GCA_038125645.1 Alphaproteobacteria bacterium | reverse complement strand
ATATTTGCACAGGAAATGACTGGCACTGAATGATGAACGGAACGATTTTAATGGTTGGCGCGGGCGGGTATTTGCCAGAAAAAATACTGACCAATGATGATCTGGCCGCCTTTATTGACACTGATGATGAGTGGATTCAGCAACGCACAGGTATCAAACAGCGTCACATTGTTGGTGATAATGAGCTGACCTCTGATATGGGGGTGCGGGCCGCACAGCGGGCCCTTGATTCAGCTGCATTACAGGCCGCTGACATTGATATCATCATTGTGGCAACAACAACGCCTGATGATACCTTTCCCTCTACCGCATCAAGCGTGCAGCATAAGCTGGGTGCATATAGTGCCTTTGCCTTTGATGTTCAGGCTGTCTGTGCCGGATTTATCTACGCCCTTGGTGTTGCAGAGGCACTGCTGCGCGCCCAAAAGGGGCGGCGGGCCCTTGTTATCGGGGCAGAGAGCTTTACCAAGCTGCTGGACTGGACAGACAGAACAACCTGCGTGCTTTTTGGTGACGGGGCCGGTGCGGTGATTCTTGAAGCAGATGACCGTCAGACAGATGATTGGGGTATTCTGGCTTCTGTTCTGCATACAGACGGCCGCTACCGGGATATTTTATATGTTGATGGCGGCCCGTCAGCCACAAAGACAATCGGCCATGTCAGAATGCGTGGTCAGGATGTGTTTAAACATGCGGTTGACAAACTGGCCGGGGCGATGAATGAAGTGATCAGCCAGTCCGGCCACCAGCCAGATGACATTGACTGGCTGATTCCCCATCAGGCAAATATCCGAATTATAGACGGTATGCAGAAAAAACTGCGGCTGCCGGCTGAAAAAGTGGTGAGGACAGTTGCCAGCCATGCCAATACATCGGCTGCATCCATACCGCTTGCACTGAGCGAGGCGGTTGCTGACGGACGTGTCCAGCCGGGCCATCTGCTGGCTTTTGAGGCGATTGGCGGCGGGCTGTCATGGGGGGCATCACTGGTCAGATATGGACGCCCATAACCCCCAGATTTTAACAAATTTTTTACTATTTTATCATAATAAGGGTAATTGACCTTCATTCAGGTCGGTGTTACGGTTTTTGTTATGAGCAAAACAATAACAAGAAGTGATCTGGCGGCAGCTGTGCATCAGCAAATTGGGCTGTCTTTTAATGAGAGTGCCCAACTGGTCAGTTCGGTTCTTGAAGAAATCTCTGTATGTCTTGAGACAGGTGATTCTGTCAAACTGTCCTCTTTTGGCACATTTTCAGTTAACAGCAAGAATGCGCGCATCGGGCGCAATCCCAAAACCGGGGTTGAGGCAACAATCACGCCGCGCCGCGTATTGTCTTTCCGCCCGTCAAATCTGTTGAAAAAGCGGGTTAATCACGACTGATGGCGCAAAAATCAGACGCGGCTTATAAAACCATTTCCGAAGTGTCAGATATGCTGTCTGTGCCGGCCCATGTCCTGCGCTTCTGGGAGGGTAAATTTTCCCAGCTGAAACCAATGAAACGCAGCGGCGGGCGCCGTTATTACCGGCAGGATGATATCGCCCTGCTGGGGCTGATCAAGACGCTACTCTATGATGAGGGTTATACCATAAAGGGGGCGCAGGCCAGTCTTTCGCGTCGCCGCCGTGCCGATTCAGGCCAGGAACCGCAGCAAGCAGCGCCCCTGCCGCCAGAAACACCGGCAGCGATATCAGCCCCGCGTCTGGCTGAGGCGGCTGGTCTTCTGGCACAGGCACAAGCGCGCCTCGACAGGCTGATTGCCCAGCTTTGACAGGACAGTGACGGGTTCCGCCCCCCTGTTTCCCCTTCAAAACCGCCCGCAATAATTGCCCGTGCCAGTCATATTGGCCACGGGTTGGACAGGCTGAAATGATGATGTCTTGCCTCTCGGCCCGCCCTCGGCTATACAGGCCCAGTGTCGGAGTGTAGCGCAGCCTGGTAGCGCACTATACTGGGGGTGTAGGGGTCGTGGGTTCGAATCCCGCCACTCCGACCATTTTTTTTCAATGATGTGTTTTGTGTCACTGCAGGAATACCCGGCTGTCTGAACAGGGGCCGCGTCATCCAGCCTTGCTGGCCTGCCTGGGCGGGTGGGCTTTGCTGTGCCGGTGCCGACAGGCCTGTTGTCAATAGGGGCTGAGGTTTCCCTCAGCTGCCCGGCGTCTTCAAATTATCGCGGCGCAGATCGCGGTCACCCTTTGGGGTCAGGACAAACTCATCGCCCTTTTGCTCGACCTCATACCATTTGCCATTAATATCCTTTTCATATCTGACAAAGGCGATATTGCCATTTCCATCCTGCGAGGGACGGCGGAATTCAACCATTCTGATGTCAGTATGCCCCTCAACAACGGATACATGCTTGTCAAGCAGTATTTCAGGCACAACAGCCTTTGAGCAGGCGGAAACAAAGGGCAGTGCCACCAGGCACAATACAGCTGCAGCAGTCAATTTCATTCTGGATTACCTGTTTTGGTTAAGTTCATTTCTGTGACCTAACATAGCAGGGTCGGATATATCTGCAATAATAAATGACCGGCCGAAGGGATACTAACGGATGCCGGCAGATGTTTTTATCAGGCCATACAGTAGGTGGGGGGGGTGTTTGACCGGGCAGGCTGTATCTATTTCACTGCCGGCAGGTGGTCACGGCGCAGATCGCGGTCGCCCTTGATGGTCAGGACAAATTCCTTGCCGTGCTGTTCTGCCTGATACCATTTGCCATCGATATTTTTTTCATATTTTACAAAGAGCACAGCCCCCTTGTCATATGAGGTGCGTTCACGGTATTCAAGCACGCGCACATCGGGGTGCCCGTCAACCGTGGCAATGGTTTTATCCAGCATCATTTCCGGCACAACAGCCTGAGAGCAGGATGCGAGCCCACAGGCCAGCAGCACAGAAAAAACCGTTCTTTGGAGGATGATTTGGAGCATGATAGGCACAGCCCGGACAATCACAGAATAGCTAAAAAATTCATACTGACCACATCATAAAACAGTCCTGTTTCCATG
>JAYPEG010000020.1:24028-27539 GCA_038125645.1 Alphaproteobacteria bacterium | reverse complement strand
CAATATTTGTAAAGGGTTTTATACCGTCATCCGGGGCTGGAAATGTGCTCTGTCAATCATTGACACTGGTTGGATTCTATTGTCAAGTTTGCAGATGCCCTGCACTGGAATAAAGGGCCGGGGCACAGCGAAAACAGATTTTTTTGGAGGAGATTGCAAAAATGAAAGGTTATTTACCAAAACTGGCAGCCGCGGCTGTCATGAGTTTTGGTTTGGCAGCACAAGCATTCGCAGCTGAATGTATTGCCCCTGCCAACCCTGGCGGGGGATGGGATTTCACCTGCCGTACCATCACAAAAATCATGAGCGATATTGGTGCTTATGACGGCTCAATTCAGGTAACCAACATGGCTGGCGGCGGCGGCGGCCTTGCCTTTACACATGTTGTCAATGAACGCAATTCAGACAATGATCTGATTGTTGCCGCCTCTACAGCGACAGCAACACGTCTGGCCCAGAATGCCTATTCCGGGATGACTGCTGACCAGGTTCGTTTTCTGGGCGCGATTGGGGCTGATCCAGGCGTTATTGTTGTGGCGGCTGATTCGCCTTTCAAAACACTGAATGATCTGCTGGATTCTGTCATTGCTGATCCGTCCAAACATGCGTTTGCCGGCGGTTCTGCAGCTGGCGGTTATGACCATCTCAAAGTGCTGATGGCACTGAAGCGCAAAGGCTTTACTGATATCAAAAAGGTGAAATATATCGGTGTGGACGGCGATGCGGATGCGATAACCCAGACAGTCGGTGGCTTCACCTCTGCAATGACAGGTGATATTTCAGGCGTTGTCGGCTTTATCAAATCCGGTGATGTGCGGGTTCTGGCCTCATTCACGGATGAGCGTATTCCCGGCTTTGAAAATATCCCGACAGCCAAGGAACAGGGGATTGATGTTGTTGCTGTGAACTGGCGCGGTCTGTACACACCAAAGGGGGCCACTCAGGCATCCTATGAGAAATGGACAGACGCACTGCGAAAGGTTGGGGCATCAAAGGAATGGAAAGAGGCTATGATGGCCAATGGCCTGGCCCCGTTCAACAAGGTTGGCCCTGATTTCCAGAACTATGTTGATGGCGTGATCGCCGAGGTGCGTGAGATGTCAGTCGAACTGGGTGTTATGAAATAACATGTCAGACCGTCTGACAGGCTTGCTGACAATTATCGTGGCACTCGCATTTTTTGCGGGTGCCATGCAGCTTGAACAGCCATTTTTTGCGGATCCGCTGGGCCCGAAACGTTTCCCAATGTTTGTGTCTGCGATAGCGCTGGTTGCTGGGGTTATGCTTGTCCTGCGCCCCGATGCAGAGCCGCAATGGCCAGCGCGTGCGACCATATTGCGGCTGTTGCTTGCGGTTTGCGTACTCAGTCTCTATGCATTTGGGTTGCGTCCGCTTGGATTTGTGTTGCCAACGGCACTGGCTGCCGGTGTTATATCCTATCAGATTAAGGCGGACTGGCGGGCGGCCGGGCTGACCGGTATCTGTCTGTCTGCCGGGCTGTTCATAATTTTCAAATTTGGGCTGGGGCTCGGCCTGTTTGCCCTGCCGCGCTGGCTTCACGGATAGATATTATGGAATTGCTGAGCAATCTTGCCCTTGGATTTTCAGTGGCACTCAGCCCGCAGACCCTGATGCTGGCCGTTATAGGCTGTATCCTCGGCACGATGATAGGTGCTTTGCCGGGGCTTGGCCCGTCCAATGGGGTGGCTATTCTCATTCCCCTGTCCTTTTCATTCGGTCTTGATGCAACAGCTTC
Source organism: Alphaproteobacteria bacterium (assembly GCA_038125645.1). GTDB lineage: Bacteria > Pseudomonadota > Alphaproteobacteria > Puniceispirillales > Puniceispirillaceae > JADHLI01. The sequence goes on along the minus strand of JAYPEG010000020.1, from coordinate 25,783 downwards.
GCTGGTATTGATGACCTCAGTTTATTACGGGGCGATGTATGGCGGGCGTATTTCGTCTATTTTGCTGAATATTCCGGGTGATGAGCCGGCAATGATGACCACGCTTGACGGCTATCCGATGGCAAAGCAGGGGCGTGCTGGTGATGCACTTGTACTCTCTGGTGTTGCCTCATTTGTCGGGGCCTTTCTTGCCACAATCGGTTTGATGCTGCTGGCCCCCGTGCTGGCACGGGTTGCCTTTTTATTTGGCCCTGCGGAATATTTTGCCCTGTATCTTCTGGCTTTTTGCACGCTTGGCGGCATTGGTTCGGACAACCAGGCAAAAGCAGCCTTATCCGTGTGTCTTGGGTTGGGGCTGGCAATGGTCGGCGTAGACAGCTCGACCGGTCTGACGCGCTTTACCGGCGGCAATCTGCACCTCTATGACGGGATTGATTTTCTGGTGGCCATTGTTGGCCTGTTCGCTGTTTCTGAAATCTTTGTGTTTATCGAGAGTCATGGCCGTGATTCCAGCATAGGTGTCAGGCTGGAGGCTGTAACCCTGCCGCTGCGCCAGATATGGCGGACAAGATGGACAATGCTGCGTGGCAGTTTCATCGGCTTTGTCGCCGGGGTTCTGCCCGGGGCCGGGGCCTCTCTCGGCAGTTTTCTTGCCTATATGGCAGAAAAATCCGTTGCCGGTGAGCAGGCGGCCTTTGGCAAGGGAGAGGAAAAGGGAGTTGTTGCCCCAGAGGCTGGAAATAATGCGGCTGCCGGCGGGGCACTGGTGCCGATGCTGACGCTTGGCGTGCCCGGCTCTGGCACGACGGCTGTTCTTCTGGCCCTGCTGATGACATTGAACATCACACCCGGCCCCCTATTATTTCAGGAACGCCCGGATGTGGTCTGGGGGCTGATTGCCTCGCTATTGATTGCCAATATTGTGCTGTTGATATTAAATGTGCCGATGGTCAAGCTGTTCAGCCGTGTTCTGCAGGTTCCCGCTGCCATTCTTCTGCCCAGTGTGGCAATGATCTCATTTGTTGGCATTTACTCTCTGTCGGGCAGTTATTTTGATCTGCTGCTGATGATTGCCTTTGGTGTTCTGGGATATTTCCTGCGGAAATTGTCCATTCCGACGGTGCCGGTGATTTTAGGTATTCTGCTTGGCGGACATATGGAGGTCAGCCTCCGCCGTGCCATGGTTCTGTCAGACGGTGACTGGACATTCCTGTTCTCAACCCCGATAGCTGTCGGGCTCTGGATTGCCGCAGTTCTGGGCTTTGTGGCGCCGCTGGTGCTGCGCCGTTTCCTGTCAGTCAAAGCCCTCATTGATGATCAGGCAAAATGAGCACGCGTATTCTCGTTCCCTCGGGTGTTCTGGGACTCGGCTTTGACAGTGATGCTCTTGCTGCCGGGCTGAAAAGGAATCCGCATGCCATTTGTATAGACGGGGGATCAACGGACAGCGGCCCGTTTTATCTTGGAAGCGGTTCATCGAAATATGCCTATGATATCTGCCGCTCTGAATGGGCAGAGCTGATGGCTGCGCGGGCCGTGCTTGACATCCCCCTGATTATCGGCAGCTGTGGCACCTGTGGAACAGATAATATGGTCGATTGGATGTATGAGATGACCATTGCCATTGCCAGAGAGAAAAGACAGACATTAAAAATTGCCCGTATCTACTGTGAACGGCCTGTTGCAGAGATTGCCGAGGCCTTGGATAAGGGGCGCATAGGGACACTGGATCCGGCCCCTGAAATTAACAGCCAG
>JAYPEG010000020.1:20137-24018 GCA_038125645.1 Alphaproteobacteria bacterium | reverse complement strand
GCCAGACGCTTGAGGGGATGAGCCATATTGTCAGCCTTGCCGGGGTTGAGCCGGTTTTTGCCGCATTATCCTCTGGGGCGGATATCATCCTTGCGGGCAGAATGACAGATACAGCAGTGATAGCCGCGGTGCCGCTGATGCGCGGCGAGGCACCCGGGCCCTGCTGGCACGGTGCAAAAATCGCTGAATGCGGGGCCTTTTGCACCACGCATCCTGAAACCGGGGTTATTCTGCTTGAAATTGATGATACAGGCTTTGTTGTAGAGCCAATGGCGGCACAGGCACAATGCACGGCCCGTTCTGTGTCGGCCCATATGCTGTATGAAAATGCCGATCCCTTGATTTTGCACGAGCCGGGCGGTTTTCTGGATGTCCGCGGTGCTGTCTATGAAAATCTGGATGAAAGGCGCGTGCGTGCATATGGTGCTGTCTGGACACCGGTTTTACCCTATATGGTGAAATTGGAAGGGGCGCGGCAGGCAGGCTTTCAGACGATCATGCTGGCGATCATCCGCGATCCTGACTATGTGCGGGCAGCTGAACAATGGGCAGACAAGCTGAGGGCGCGCGCAGATGAAAAGATTGCCCAAACAATGGCCGCACAGGCTGGAAATTACGATCTTGATATCCGTCTGATTGGCATAAATGCGGCGCTGGGCGCGGCTGAAACACAGAAATCCCATCCTGTTGAGGTGGGCGTTCTGGTGACAGTTACTGCCGTAACCCAGGAACAGGCAACAGAAATCGCACGCCTTATTAACCCTTATCTGCTGCATCTACCGCTTGGTGACAGAGATGACATGCCTACCTTTGCCTTTCCCCATTCCCCCGCTCACAGCGAGCGTGGGCCAGTGTTTGAGTTCGCTCTGAACCATCTGTTGCATCTGAATACGCCAACAGACGGTTTCACGGTAAAGCTGGATGAGGTCAGCTATGAGCAGACTTGATCAGATGGCTGCGCGCATCCGGTCAAAAAATGCCGGGCCATTTTGGATAACCATTGATATTTTCTGTTCTGACAAACAAAGCTATGAACAGGTTAAAAACTGTCTGACAAATGAAAAGACAGCCGCCCGGCTGCGGGTGCCGGTAGACAGGCTGAACAGGTTTGAAATCGATGAGCTGCAGGTTCTGAAATTCAGTCTGCCGCGCCAGCATATACAGGGCAGCCGGCATGACCGCGACATGCATGGGGCCCAGATGGCCTTGCTTCTGGCCGATATTGACTGTTCTTGATGTGCTGCTGTGCCCTGCTTGTATTTATGTAGCAGATTGTATTTATGCAGCAGAACCGGGCCCGCCAATGGTTGTCCGGGTTCCTCAGTGCTGCTGCCGGCCTCTGTGCAGGGCAACTGGTTGCCTAACTGAAGCTCAGATAGGCAGTTCTGTGGACATCTATGAAATCCCAGTCATAGATAACACCCAGCCCGGGGCCGTCTGGCGGGCTGACCATGCCATTTTCATCAATACAGTCCAACTGGTCTGAATAACCGCATTGATAAACCGGTGCAACCGCATTCGGGCAATCAGGCCCGACAAGCGCCACCTCATAGAAATTTGAATTGCGTGAGGCGGCCATCAGATGTCGATGGGCAGGCCCGCAGGCATGAACCTCTGCATCAATACCAAAGCTCTCTGCAAGGCTGTGAATCTTAACACAGCCTGTCAAGCCCATGTCATATTCAGGATCAGACCGCAGAAAATCTGTGCCCCCGGCAATAAGAAAATCTGCCTTTGGTTCCACCCCCCTGATATGTTCTGTTTGCAAAAGCGGTGTTTTTATCATCCCGCGCAGTCTTTTATGGGCAAAGGCAGACACGCCTGAATCCCTGAACGGGTCTTCCAGCCAGAAATACCCGGCCTCATCACAGGCCTGTCCGACATAGAGCGCGTCAGCAAAGCGGCGCAGCTCGCAGGCAGGGTCCAGCATCAATGTCATTTCATCCCCAACAATTTTACGCACATGCAGAACGAGTTCTGCCTCTTCTTTGGTATTGCCCTCATGCCAGCCATGGATTTTAAAGGCTTTATAGCCCATTTCCCGACAGGCAACAGCAAAGTCAGCAAAGGCCTCCTTACAGTTCAGCCCCTTGTCACGGTCACCGTGATAGGTGCTCGCATAGGCCGGCAATTTATGGCGGTAACTGCCCAGCAGCGTGCCGACAGAGCAATTCAACTGGCGGCCCTGCCAGTCCCATAGGGCGATATCGAGCGGGCCATGTCCCATATGGTCAAATTGTCTGGCCTCACGTTTCAGATCATCATAGATACCCTGCCGTTCTTCTGCATGGCGGCCAACCAGCATCGGGGCCAGCATCTGCATCTGGCCATAGACTGATGGCGAGGCCCCCCAATTCAGGACATATTCACCGCAGCATCCGTCATCAGTGGTCAGTCTGACTGCATATTTTGTAATCGGCGTGCGTGCACCCTTTTTATAGAACAGTCCGCCGATAGAGCCGCCCTGTTCGGACGGAGCAAGATTTTCGGCCTCAAAATAAAATTGATGCAATTCAACAGAACGTATAACACTCATGGCCCGGCCCCCAATATGTTCAAAACAGTTTCACGCCCCCTGCCTGGGGCGTCTGCTACCAGCTTACCTGTTTTGGACAAAGAGCAAAAATGATACTGACAGGGGGCTGATTTCGATATAAATTGACGCGCAGTCACAGCCATTTTTCGGGCAAGTGGATTTTATTCAGGCGGAGTGTAGCGCAGCCTGGTAGCGCACCTGCTTCGGGAGCAGGGGGTCGTGGGTTCGAATCCCGCCACTCCGACCATAATCCGCTGATAGCACTGACCATAGCACTGATCATAGCACTGACCATAACAATGCCCATAGCAATGCACTATCTGTTTGTGACCCGGATAACAGACAGTTTTTTTTAATTACCGGTACTGCCGAGGCGATATTCTTTGCCTTTTTTTAAAATCCTTATATCCTCTAAGCGATGCAGGAGTATGAAAAGTTACGGGCAGACCAATGCAGTTAATTATCAGGACAGCTTTCAGCATGACAGTTATCTTTCTTTTTGCCTGTCAACTCGGCGCACAGGCACAGAGTTCAGGCAACTGGACGGGGGGGTCTGGCACGTCTGCTGTGATGAAATCAACAAAGACAGAAAAAAGCCTTACAGCAACAGAGGATGAGCCATACAGCCTTCAGCTGGAGGTGGTGGATATTGATATTCCCTATGGGGATAAGGTCAGCTTTTCTGCTGTGCGTCTGCCCGGATGGCTTGGTCTCTCGCGTGAGGGGCTGTTAAAGGGCACGCCCGACAACAAGGATGTCGGCATGCACGAAATCGCGGTGCGGGTGAGCGACCGTGCAGGAAAATCAGATGATATGTCCTTTTCTGTTGAGGTGGTGAACACCAATGATGCGCCGGTTATCCTTACCAGCAAGCTGCCCGCAGCACGTCAGGACGCTGAATATGCTGTGCCGGTTAAAACAGAAGATATTGACATTCCCTATGGTGACAGTCTGCGCTTTAAGGGGGTGGGACTGCCGGCCTGGCTGTCCCTGTCGGATACGGGCATGCTGTCTGGCGTGCCGCAAAACCAGCATGTCGGCCAGCATGAATTCAGTGTTGAGGTTTCTGACCGGGCCGGGGCGCGTGCCCAGAAATCTCTTGCTGTCAATGTTGAGAATGTCAATGATGCCCCGGTTTTCGTAAAAATTGGCAATGGTACAAAAAAATAAGCCTCGCCCCGGGGCGGGCCAAATGGGTGAGATAGGGTTTGATTGTCCGGCTTATGTCGGCATGCCTGAAGATGAAATACAAACGCCATGTCTTGTAATCGATCTTTACGCTTTTGAGAATAATCTTGCCAAAATGGCCGCCATTGCCCAAAAGCACAGGGTTCGTCTGCGCGCG
>JAYPEG010000020.1:19193-20127 GCA_038125645.1 Alphaproteobacteria bacterium | reverse complement strand
TGCATAAGTCAGTTGATGTGGCGCGCCTGCAGATTGAAATCGGCGGGGCGTCTGGCATCTGTTGCCAGAAAGTCTCTGAGGCTGAGGTTTTTGCCCGGGCGGGCATCAAGGACATTCTTATCACCAATCAGGTTACAGACCGGCTGAAAATTGCCCGCATGGCAGGGTTAACTGAATATGGGGCACGAATTATATGCTGCGTTGACATGGCTGAGAATATCGCTGATTTATCTGATCTAGCCAGTCTGCAGGGGACACAGATTGAATGTCTGGTTGAGCTTGACTGTGGATCAGGGCGCTGCGGTGTAACAGAAATTGCTGATGTTCTCAGCCTTGCCCGTGCCATAGACAAAGCACCGGGCCTCAAATTTTCAGGTTTGCAGGCTTATCATGGCTCTGCCCAGCATGAAGCTGACTTTAACACAAGAAAGGCCGTGCTGGATGGCGTTATTGCAAAGGTCAGGGACACTGCTGCTGCTCTGGATACAGCGGGTCTGGGCTGCGCGATTATCAGCGGCGGCGGTACCGGCAGTTTTACCTTTGAGGCTGCGTCCGGTATTTATAATGAAATTCAATGCGGCTCCTATGCTTTTATGGATGCTGATTATGGCCGCATTCTTAACCAGGGCGGGCAGCGCCTTGACCGGGCAGAATTTAAAAATGCGCTGTTTATCCTGACCAGTATAATCAGTACCGCAAAGGCTGGACAGGCTGTGTGTGACGCGGGACTGAAAGTCCAGTCTGTGGACAGCGGACTGCCAGTTATTTTCGGTCGCGATGATATTATCTACACAAACTGTTCAGACGAGCATGGGATAATCAGGGATGATGCAGACCAGCTCTGCGTCAATCAGCGTCTGCGACTCATCCCCGGTCATTGCGATCCAACCTGTAACCTGCATGACTGGTATGTCTGTGTGCGCGCTGGTATTGT
>JAYPEG010000020.1:9309-19183 GCA_038125645.1 Alphaproteobacteria bacterium | reverse complement strand
GGTATTGTTGAGCAGATCTGGCCGGTTTCCGCACGCGGCAAGGCATTGTAACAGGTTTCCGTTTAGATGCCGGCAGCCCCGGCCCGCCATTTACCTGCTGACGCCCAGTTCAGCGCGGCTTGGCCGTCAGCTCGCCAGAGCGGCAGAGCGAAAGAAAGCGCTGCATATAAGGCTTGTCAATATCTGCACTGCGGATAGCCGCATAGAGTTTGCGGTACAGTTTCTGCGGGCCAATCTGTTTAACAGTAATTTGTGCAGACACAGGTGACGATTTAATTACCCAGTCAGGCAGAACAGACACACCCTTATTTGCCCCGACCAGCAGTAAAATCACCGCAGTCAGCTCAACCTGTCGTATGTCAAGCGGCTCAATCCCGGCCGGAATTAACAGCTGGTTAAACAAATCCAGACGCTGTTTAGGCACTGGATAGGTGATCACTGTCTGGTCACTGAAATCATCGGCTTCTATATAATCCTTGTTTGCCAGCCGGTTATTGACCGAGGCAACAAAACAGGCCTCATAGCTGAACAATTCCTCAAATACAATGCCATCCATGTTTTCAGGATCAGCTGTTATCACAACATCCAGCTCTTCTGCCCGCAATGCGTCCATCGCCCGAAAAGCAAGGCCGGGTTTGATATCAATATCCACCTCAGAATAGCTGGCCCGAAAGGCATTTAATGCCGGAAACAGCCACTCAAAACAGGCATGGCATTCGATGGCAATGTAAAGCCGGCCGGTCTGGCCGTCTTTCAGCTCAATGATCTCATTTTTCAGCCGTTCAATTTCCAGCAGAATACGTCTTGCAGAATCAACAATACGCTGGCCCTCTGCTGACAGGCGGACAGGTTTGGCGTTCTTGACAAAAATATCAACACCAAATGTTTCTTTCATCTGACGAATCTGATGCGACAGGGCTGATTGTGTCATATTAAGCTGCAATGCTGCCCGTGCCACAGAACCAGCATCACGGATTGCCAGAATTGCCTTCAGATGCTTGATTTCAATATTCATGAGTAAAATTCATAATGATTATGCGAATTATGATATTTTCTCATATTAACCTGTCAGTTAACATGAGGAAAGTCAAAAAGACATTTTTGCAGGAAGGCATGGACATGCAAACGCACGGAACACAAAGCGGCGCCTCTATCAATGGCCGGTATTTATTGAATGACCCGGCTGAATGCCAGATATTTGACGCTGATAATCTTGGCCTGTCTTTTGAGTTTTTTCCGCCGAAATCAATGGCTGGCAGCTTTGATTTGTTTGAGGCACTGTCAAGACTTTCTGTTTTTTCACCTTCCTTTATATCCCTGACCTATGGGGCGGGCGGGTCTGAAAACCACCTCACGCTTGAGGCGATAAAGGCTGTGCGCCAGCATTTTCAGGTGCCTGTGATGGCGCATCTTGCGGCAGCTGGAAATGACCGCGCTGCTGTGCTGGCAGATGCTGACAGCTTTGCTGAACTGGGGGTGGAAGGGCTGCTGGCCCTGCGCGGGGACAATCCGAAGACAGCCAGGAATGAACGTAGCGGCTTTGCCTCGTCAGTTGAGCTTATCAGCACCCTGTCTGCCAGGGGATGGCAACAGATCCGCACCACTGCCTATCCTGATCCGCACCCTGAGTCCCGCTCGCTGCAGGCGGATATTGATTGGCTGAAAGCAAAATTTGATGCGGGCGCCAGTACGGCAATCACACAGTTTTTCTTTGATGCGGATGCGTTTTTCCGTCTGCGCGATGCGTGTGAGGGGGCAGGGTTTGCTGAGCGCCTGATTCCCGGAATTCTGGCTTTTGACAACTGGCAGTCAGTCAGACGCTTTTCTGTCCGGTGCGGTGTGCGGATTCCAGAGGAATTAAATGCTGAATTTGACTGCGCCGGGGATGCGCGGTCAGGCCATATTCTGTCTCTGGCCGTATTATGCGATCTGCTGATCACGCTGCGTGCCGGCGGTGTTTCAGATTTTCATTTTTATACGCTGAATAAAGCAGAAATCATTACCGATGTTCTGGGGCTTTTGAATGTCAAACAGACGGCGCGCCTTAAGACAGCCGCCTGACAGCCCTCTTTCGTCTGCTTATCAGATCACAGCCTCACTTATCATAGCCAGCAATGGCTGATAAGCAGGAAAACAATTTTATATCAGCAGCAAGGGGGGCTGCCTGTGCCTGAGGTCATAATCTATCACAATCCAAGATGCAGTAAGTCGAGACAGACACTTGAGCTGCTGAAAGCAGGCGGGCATGAGCTGTGTGTCATTTTGTATCTGGAAACGCCGCCAACAGCTGATCAGCTGGCCGAATTGCTGAAAAAATTGGGGATGGAGGCGCGTCAGCTTCTGCGCCGGGGCGAAGCTGAGTATAAACAGAACGGTCTTGATAATCAGGCATTGAATGAAAAAGAGCTCATTGATTTTATGTGCCGCTTTCCAAAACTGATTGAACGGCCCATTGTGGTTGCGGGCCCGCATGCTGTTATCGGCCGGCCGCCGGAAGCGGTTCTGGGCCTATTCTAGATGGCAGGTTTTCCTACACAGAACGGTTAACTGGCCTGATTTTTGCATCTTTTGTTGTCCTTAGTCATGGATGAGAGAGGACAGCAGCGATGAAAGAAGAACTCAGCTCTGAATTCATTGTTGATATTATTGAGGCAACTGTCAGGGTGCTTGTCAGCACCGGACTGACACGCGATCAGGCATTACAGGTTATGCTCAGCCAGCTGGCCGTGCAGGTAAAGCCGGAAACGATGGAAATGGCATTAAAGGTCAGCGAGAAATATGCAGCTGCCTTTGACTGTGCTGATTGGGATCCGCAAAACACCCAGAAGATTGAAAAATGCGGTTCTGCTGACTTGCCTTTTGGCTGGCTTTAACGCTGGTCTGATATCAGCCTATTGACAGCAGCTGTGCTGCCGCCCACCCTTTTTTTATTATTTTGGGATAAAGGGGGGGGGAAGGCGGTTATGTCAGAAATTAAGGCGCTGCTGTTTGATGTTTTTGGCACTGTTGTGGACTGGCGCGGCGGCGTCAGTCATGATATTGCGCAAATCGCTGCCCGCTATGGCGTTGATGTTGACAGCGCGGCGATGGCGGATGCCTGGCGGGCTGAATATCAGCCGGCAATGGCGGAAATCCGTGAAAACCGTCGCCCCTTTGTGATTCTTGACAGGCTGCACCGAGAAAATCTTGACCGAATTGTTGATAAATTCGGGTTGTCAGATTTATCAGAGGCAGACCGCGGCTGGCTGACAATGAGCTGGCACCGGCTCAGGGGCTGGCCAGACAGCACAGACGGGCTACGCGCCCTTAAAAGCCGCTTTGTGATTGCCACCCAGTCAAATGGGAATATTGCCCTGATTGTGAATATGGCCAAAGGGGCCGCGCTTGACTGGGATGTTGTGCTGGGCGCTGAGGTGACAGGCTATTACAAACCCTCACCACAGGCCTATGAGCGCGCCTGCATGGCTCTTGGCCTGCCCATAAATGCCTGCATGATGGTTGCAGCCCATAATGATGACCTGGCGGCCGCCCGCCAATGTGGTATGCGTACAGCCTTTGTTCTGCGTCCCACAGAGCACGGCCCGGCACAGACAACAGACCTTCATGCTGAACAGGACTGGGATTTGTGTGCTGACAGCTTCCTTGATCTGGCCCAACAGCTGGGATGCTGACAAATCCTGATTATGCGTCACATGCCAGGACTAGAGAGATAAGCTGTTAAATCACTTGCCAGAACACACCTGTTCTTGCCATGCTCCTTTGTAAACATGCGTGAATGAGGCGACGTTGGGGAGGGGCGCATGGTCTCAGTCTTTTTGCAGAATCTGGCTGTTATTCTTGGGAGTTTGCTGATCCTGGCCAATCACAGGGCTGACTATACGCTCTATATTGCGGTTGCCGCCATCATAGGACCAGCATCCGTCTGGCTTTTTCAGGTGGTGATCCAGGCAATAAAATCACCGTCTGTCTTGTTCAGTCATTCATCTTTGCCCTGTTGATGTGGTATATTTTATTTCCACAGCATTTCAGAGCATTGCTGGGTGCATTTTAATCGTATTTTTTAAGAAAGGGCAGGCAAGGTGAGCATTTGGAAAGGACAGGCTTTCAGTATCAGCCATGCTGACGGTTCCGGCACAGCGGCCAGCAGCTTTGAAGGTGGTCTGCGGGCCTTTTTTGAATATCGCGATCTGGGGATCAGTAAAGCAACGGACGGGAAATTTATTGCCCATGTCATCAGGGCCGTGCCCGGACAGCATGCAGAGCCGGTATGGCATACCCATGATCTGGATTTTCAGATGGTCTATATTTTAAAGGGCTGGGTGGTCTTTGAATATGAGGGACAGGGAGAGCATATGCTGCGCGCGGGTACCTGCGTTCTGCAGCCGCCCGGCATCCGGCACCGCGAAGTGCGTCACAGTGATGATCTGGAATTGATTGAGATATGCTCACCGGCTGATTTTGCCACCGAGACAGCAGAACCGCCCGCTACAGCGTGAAAATAACAGGTGTCAGTCCGATCAGCAGCAATCCGGACATTGTGAAGTTAAACAGGCGTAGCTTGCGCCTGTCATTCAGCCATGTTCCGAACAGGCTGCCGGCATAGGCCCACAGCAGGGTGGATGTCACTGTTACAAAGGCAAAGATGACTGTGACAAGAAATGTCGCAAGATACAGGTTATCAGCTGTGCCGGCATAGGCCGTGAGCGCGCTGGTTATCACAACAAGGGCCTTTGGATTGACAATCTGGAACAGCATCGCTGTGACAAAACCGATGGGCCTTGCATAAGTATTCCCGCCCTCTGGCGGCGCTGCTGTTGCAATGCGGTAGCACAGATACAGCAGGAATATCCCAGATGCCCATCTGGCAATCACCAGAATTTCCGGCCAGGCTGTAAACAGGGCGCCCAGACCAAAGCTGCCAAAGACAACAAGGCTGAGAAAACCTGTTGTTATGCCCAGAATATGCGGCAATGTGCGCCTGAGGCCAAAATTGGCCCCAGAGGCGGCAAGCATCAGATTATTTGGCCCAGGTGTGAAGGCGGCGACCGCTGCAAAAATGCTGAAACCCAATAATGCAGGAAAATCCATCATTCACACCCATATCCTGAAACACAGCCTGAGCAGGACTGAATGCCTGCACAGATAACAGGACAGCGTTATCCTTTAAACCTGTTGTTTACCCCTTAAATTTATTTTTTACAAGGCAGCTTATCTGATGCGGCCATAACAGGGCGCAGAGCTGCTGTGCCTCAGCATGCGTTACAGGGGCAGTGTCAATGCTGAAAGTCCTGTCACCCGTAGCAAATTCAAGGTCGGAAATTGACAGGGGATATCTGGCAAACAGGCGTGGAAAACGTGCCTGTAGCCCAGCCCGCATGGTACGGGCCTTGGCCAGGGTTGAAAACTCGCCGAAACTGATCTGAAAATCACCGGTTTGAGGTGCGGAACTGAGCAGACTGACAGGAACGATAAGCTCGCTTGCCGCTATTTCTTCAGGGCCTGGCCGGGGCGGCTGCACAGTTTTTGCCGGTGGCTGGTTTTGCGGCCTTTGCTGTTCTGCTGTTCCCTCTTTTGCCGCATGCTGCTGCGGCTTTGCCGGCACGCCGCCATCTGGCCGGCTTATGACCGGTTCGGTTTTCCTGTTTTGCACCTGTTGCGGGCGGGAAGCCGGCAGTGCTGTTGTTTTCTTTTCCTGCCTGCGGGCCGTCTGCCGCGCCGCAGAGCTGCTGCCCGGCAGCTGCAGGTTAAAGCTGCGTCCGCCGCCCACTGCAAGGGCAACAATATTCCCAGAAGCAGTATCAGCCGCTTCCGCCTTTGGTTCCTTTGTGGGCGGCAGCTGTTTTTTGGTATCTGTCCGGTTTTTGGTATCTGTCCGGGGTTCATCCGTTGATGTATTTATCACTGGCTCTGTTTCTTGCAGCGATCTGTCCGGGCCTTGCGTCTGGTCTGAATTTGCCCTCTTATCCGTCAGGTAAGCAAGTTCAGGAAAAGCCGCGGTAATCTGTTTGTCGCCCTGTTCAAACAACAACGCACATTGTGTCTGGATGAGGCTGGCGATACGCTCCCGCCCGACTGAAAGCCGGTCTGTATCACCGATATCGCCGGCAGTTTCAGCACTGTCATCAACCGGCATCATCAGGCGGGCAAGCACCCAATCACGATAATGGCCTATGAATTGATTGATCTCGGTCTCGTCTGCGTCTCTTCCCAGCTCCATCCTGACAGCCTTGCTGATCACAGCCCCGGCGAATTTACGCCGTTCCTGCCACAGCCTGCCCATATCCCTGTTTAACATGCTTTGGGCTTCCATCAGGGCCGAAAAGCTGGCACATACAGCGCCCTGTTCAGCAAGATGGGCATAATGTTTCCAGCTGTCCAGATTAATCTCGGCACGTGCGGCTGTGTGCGCCGTTGTCAGCACAAGACCGGATAACAGGGCAAAGATTGTGTTTTTCATAATAAAAACAGGGTCTTTCAACTTATCATCATGAACAGTGTGATTGAAGATGCAAAAACAATGCCTGATTCAGGTGCCGCTAGCTGAATTGCAGGGCGTCTGCAGCGGCCCTTAATAGGGCGCGTGCCTTGTTCTGGCATTCCTCATATTCAGACTGTTCAACAGAATCATAGACGATTCCGGCGCCGGCCTGAATATGCATCTCACCCTTTTTGAGCAGGGCTGTCCGCAGCGCTATACAGGTGTCCATCTCACCGGCAGCAGAGATATATCCAACAGCCCCGGCATAAACACCGCGCCGGTCTGGTTCCAGCTCGTCAATAATGTTCATGGCCCTGATTTTTGGTGCCCCGGAAACTGTGCCGGCAGGAAAACCGGCAACAAGCGCATCGATCATATCATAGCCTGCACGGATGCGGCCGCGCACCTCTGATGCGATATGCATAACATGGCTGTAGAGTTCAATCTCATAGTTTGACACGACACGCACTGTTCCCGGCTGTGATACACGCCCAACATCATTCCTGCCCAGATCGAGCAGCATCAAATGTTCAGAACGCTCCTTAACATCTGAAATAAGAGAGTGGGCATTTTCCTTGTCCTCCTCTTCATTCCTGCCTCTGGGCCGAGTGCCGGCAATCGGTCTTATGGTCACCTCCTCATCGCGCAGACGAACGAGGATTTCAGGGCTGGAGCCGACAATAGCGATATCGCCAAGGGCAAAATGAAATAAGAAAGGTGACGGGTTCAGGCGCCTTAAACTGCGGTAGAGCGCAAGCGATGGCTGGGAAAAGGGAATGGTAAAACGCTGAGAGAGCACAACCTGAAAAATATCTCCGGCGCTGATATAGTCCTTTGCCTTTCTGACCATTTCAAAAAACCGGTCTTTTGATACATTGCTCGTTGGGGCTGGCGGTTCAGTCTGTGGCGGCAGCGCCGGAGCAGAGGGCAGGGGAGATTTCAGCTGCTCTTCTGTTTTGTTCAGCAATGCCTGTGCCTGTTCCCATCCTGCATCAGCTGTCGGGACATCATTCGCGCGAATCTGGCAGGCAAGGGTGATTGTGTCCCTTAGCCGGTCAAAAATAGCCACGATTGACGGGCGCATCATCATTGCATCATCAACATCAATAACATCCGGATTATTGTCATCAATCGATTCGACATGGCGGATCATATCATAGCCAAGATAGCCAAATAGGCCCGCAGCCATGGGCGGCAGGGGCGCCGTTGTTTCCATTGCGCTGTCTGCTATCAGCGCACGCAGGCTGTCCAGCGGGTTCAGCGGCCCGTCCTCGCTGAAGGCGTTTATGTCTGTCTGCGGGGATTTATTGACAAAAACCTTGTTTCCCCTGGCACGCCAAATTAAGTCAGGTTCCAGGCCAATGACTGAGAAACGCCCGCGCATCTCTCCGCCCTCAACTGATTCCAGCAGAAAATGATGGCTCTGTCCCTCGGCCAGCTTCATCATCGCCCCTACAGCTGTCTGGGTGTCCGCCACCAGCGTTCGGTAAATGATCTGGTTTTTGCCCTTTTCAAAAAGCGCGCGGCAACGATCATAATCATGATGCGCCAAAGACATATCCAACTGTGTCATATCAGCCCTTATTTATCTGCCGGTGTCCTTGCCGGCATATGCCCGGATATTACTGTGCTGACTGGCCAAGCAACAGCTGCTGAACACCGGCCGGGTTGAGCTCCAGCTCATGCATTTCAGAAAATGTCAGCACAAGTGCCGCGGCCATGTCATTCTGTGCCAGATTGCCAAGTGAGATAGACAGCTGTTCTGTCAGCAGTTTCAGACTCTCATCCTCTGCGGCAATAATCTCATCTGTGCGCACCAGAATCACGCTTTCACCGGTCTCGACAAGCTGTGTCTGGCCTGCTTCCTGTGCAAAGGCGGCCTGTGCAATAAGGCTGGCCGCCTCATTGTCAAGACCGGCCCCGTTCCTGTTAAAGGCCGGCGATTTCTGCGTGCCGGCAAAAGCCTTTTCAGGGGCCTTGCTCTCAGCCTCTGCGCGTGCCTTTGCAGCGGCCAGTGCCTGTATTCTTGTCCAGTCTGCAACCAGCCGGTCTCTTACCTCTGACAGGCTGCGTTCACGTGCAGGCGACTGTGCGACTGTTTTTACAACAAAGAAGCTGTTGCCTGCAGTCTCAATGACCGGGCTGACTTCATCCATGTCCAATGCCCAGCTCTGTGCCAGAAACAGGCTGTCACTGGCTAAATCGCCAATGCTGTCCGTAACCAGCGCGCCGTCAATATTCCGGCCATTTACGTCAATATCATAGAGCTGGGACACGCTGAGGCCTGTTCTGGCCGCGGCTTCCTGCATGGTAGCGCCGCTGCCCATTATATCTTCCAGCTGGGCCACCAGATCATAGACACGGTCAATGGCCTGCTCGCCGCGCAGTGTATCCTCAATTTCATCTCTTACATCTGCAAGACTGGCTTCAGCGCCAGCCTCAACTGTGTCAACAACTACTAGATGATAGCCAAATACAGACTGAACTGGCCCCTGAACAGCTCCGGTGGCAGCGGAAAAGACTGGTTCTGCCAGCTCATCTGCCAGCTCATCCTTGCTTACAAGACCCAGCTCAATATCATTTTCAGTCCAGCCCAGCATTTTTTCTGCAACAGCGGCAAAGCTGCTCCCAGCCTCCAGCTCGGCGCGCGCGGCGACAGCCTGCTCCTGATTTTCAAAAACCATCTGGCGCACCTGTCTGCGTTCTGGCGTAACAAACTCAGCCCGGCGGCGTGAATAGGCATCCTCAATATCCGCGTCCGCAACTGTTATCTGTTCGCTCA
Organism: Alphaproteobacteria bacterium; assembly: GCA_038125645.1. GTDB lineage: Bacteria > Pseudomonadota > Alphaproteobacteria > Puniceispirillales > Puniceispirillaceae > JADHLI01. Next base: position 9,923 of record JAYPEG010000020.1, on the reverse strand, counting down.
CAGTCTCTGGCGATATTAAAATCAGCTCAAACCGGCGCAGGTCAGGGGCGCTGTAACCTTCCTTTACTGTCTCATAAAAGGCAGAGAGCACATCCTCACCCGGCGGTGCAACAGCACTGATGCCAGCCTTGACTGTCTTCACAGAAGCGGTGCGCGTTTCCAGCTGATAGGCGGCCAGAAGTCCAGCCATCTCACGCGCGCCGCGCGCGCCGCCGGTTATCGCCTCGTCTATCTGTTCCTGCAGCAGGGCTTTGTCAAGGCGCCTGAGATAATCCTCCTCGCTCAGATTGGCCTGTGCCAATGCCTGGCGAAAGCGGGTTTGAGAGAATTGTCCAAGCTCATCTTTAAAATTTTGTGTCTGGGCCACAGCCTGTCTTTGAATTTCACGGGTAACAGTAATCCCCAGCCTTTCAGCCTCTGCAGCATAAAGGGTGCGCCGTGCCAGCGTTCCGATAACCTCATTCAGCAGGCCGGCCTCTAGGGCTTCACCGGTATTCAGATTGCCGCCAATCGCACGGCGGGTGCGCTCAAACTCTGTTGCTGCCTCGCTGATGCTGACTGATTGACCGCCCGCCTTAACCGCCTTGTTGCCGGACGAAAACAGGCCAGATGTG
>JAYPEG010000020.1:5971-9299 GCA_038125645.1 Alphaproteobacteria bacterium | reverse complement strand
AAAACCACCTGCAAGAAACAGCAAAAAGACTTTCATTACCGGCGATTTGGCGCCCTCGCGCATAGAACGTAACATGCTTGCCCTCTTTTTCTTTTTATCTGACGTGCGGTGTTTGTCATTGGCACTGTCATGATGATCAAAAATCAGGCACACTATAGTGACTAGAGCTGTGCAACTGCAAATTAAAAACAACGAAAATCAGCCGCTGAACAGGATTTTTTTTTATGATTATTGCTGCTAACTGGAAAATGAACCCGAACCTTGCTACAGCCCGCCTGCTTTTTCAGTCTGTTCTTGCGGCCGGAAAGGCTGTTGAGGGGCAATGCCAGGTGCTGGTGTTTCCGCCGGCCTGTTATTTTTCACTGGCAGAGTCTCTGCTTGGCGACACCTGTGTTGGCTGGGGCGGACAGGATTGCCATGAACAGGAAACCGGGGCCTTTACAGGGGATATCAGTGCAGGCATGATTACTGATTTTGGCGGCGGCTGGGTGCTGGTCGGCCATTCTGAACGGCGCCAGTACCATCATGAGGATGACCAGATGGTCGCAGCAAAGCTGCAGCGGGCACTGGCATGCGGGCTGCGTGCGGTTATCTGTGTCGGTGAACCGGCCGATATACGGGACGGGGGCGGTCATGAAACCTTTGTTGCTGCACAGCTTGAACAGGGGCTGTCTGGTCTTCACGGGCTGCCCGGGGACAGGTTGGAAACGGCGCTGGCGCGTCTTGTTGTTGCTTATGAGCCTGTCTGGGCCATCGGCACAGGCAATGTGGCCACTATTCATCAAATTTCCGCCATGCACAGACATATTCATAATGAGCTGGAACGCCATTTTTGCGAACATGTACCGCGCACAGGCCTGCCAATATTGTATGGCGGGTCTGTAAAGCCGAATAATGCCAGTGATATTCTGGGCAGTGATTATGTTTCAGGGGCATTGGTGGGCGGCGCGTCACTGGATGCGTCTGGCTTTGCCGCTATCTGTCAGGCCGCTGCCAGACTATAGCCGCATTTTTTACTTTGCCATTGCAGCGGCAATTTGCTAGACAGGGGCGTCTGCTGGCTTAACGGCATGCTGTACAGTTTTTATTCAAGACAGTCACCATCATGATAACGATTTTATTGACCATTCATATTTTGATTGCCATTGCGCTTGTCGGCGTTGTTCTGCTTCAGCGCAATGAAGGCGGCGGTCTTGGTATCGGCGGGCCATCTGGCGGCGGATTTATGACCGCGCGCGGGACGGCAAATCTGCTGACACGTGCAACGGCGATCCTGGCCGCCTGTTTTTTTGCAACGTCTATCGGGCTTGCCATTCTGGCCGGTGCAGGAAATAAATCGACCTCTATCGTTGATGAGGTAATAGATTCCAGCGCGTCCTCAAAGAGCGAAAATACCGCACCTGCGGTGCCTACAGGGCAATAAGCACATCCATGTACTGCGCTTGTCTCTCCATTGTCAGGCAATGTTCAGAGGGGGGATGGTGACTCGTTTTATTTTTATAACTGGCGGGGTGGTCTCTTCTCTTGGCAAGGGGCTGGGCTCTGCAGCCCTGGGGGCGTTGCTGCAGGCGCGTGGCTTCAAGGTGCGTTTGCGAAAACTTGATCCCTATCTGAATGTTGATCCCGGCACCATGTCACCAACCCAGCATGGAGAGGTGTTTGTCACTGATGACGGGGCAGAAACAGACCTTGACCTCGGTCATTATGAGCGTTTTACAGGTGTGCATACCCGCAAAACAGATAATGTGACAACCGGTCGGATTTATTCAGATGTTTTGGCAAAAGAGCGGCGGGGCGATTATCTCGGTGCAACCATACAGGTGATTCCCCATGTAACTGATGCTATCAAGGACTTTGTCACCAATGACCTGAGCGATGAGGATTTCGTTCTTTGTGAGATTGGCGGCACTGTGGGGGATATTGAATCCCTGCCGTTTCTTGAGGCTATCCGCCAGCTTGGAAATGAGATGGGGCCAGAGCAGGCCTGTTTTATCCATGTGACGCTGCTGCCCTATATCAGGGCAGCAGGAGAGCTGAAAACAAAGCCGACACAGCATTCTGTTAAAGAGCTGCAGTCAGTGGGTATACAGCCTGATATTCTGCTGTGCCGCACAGAGCATTTTCTTCCGCAGGAACAGCGCGACAAAATCGGCCTGTTCTGTAATGTGCGGCCGCAGGCCGTGATACTGGCAGAAGATGTCAGTAATATCTATGAAGTGCCGCTGGCCTATCATGAGCAGGGGCTGGATACACAGGTTTGTGCCCATTTCAATCTGTCCAGCCCGGCCCCTGATCTGCAGCGCTGGCAAAAGATTGCCCATAATGTCGCGCATCCCGAGGGCGAAGTGACCATCGCGATCGTGGGTAAGTACACATCCCTGCAGGACAGCTATAAATCATTGGGTGAGGCGCTGACGCATGGCGGCATAGCCAACCAGGTGAAGGTCAATATTAAATGGCTGGATTCAGAAATTTTTGAGGCAGAGGACAAATCCAGCTATATGCATCATCTGGAATCTGTTTCTGCTGTTCTGGTGCCTGGTGGCTTTGGCCAACGCGGCTCTGAAGGGAAAATTGAGGCAATCCGCTTTGCAAGAGAACGCAAAGTGCCCTATCTTGGTATTTGTTTTGGCATGCAGATGGCGGTGCTGGAAACAGCCCGGTCTCTTGCCGGCCTGCCGGCGGCCAGCTCGACTGAGTTTGGCCCCTGTGATGAACCTGTGGTCGGGCTGATGACTGAATGGGTTGCCGGAAATGAGGTGACGACCAGGACAGGTGAGGATGATCTAGGCGGGACAATGCGGCTGGGGGCATATCCTTGTCATCTGGCTGAGGGTTCGCTGGTGCGCGGTCTCTACAACGCACAGGATATTGAAGAGCGTCACCGCCACCGCTATGAGGTCAATATAAGCTATCGTGAAAAGCTGGAGGCTGCGGGTCTGAAAATGTCGGGCCTGTCACCGGACGGGCTGCTGCCGGAAATTGTTGAGCGTGACGATCATCCATGGTTTGTTGCCGTTCAGTTCCATCCTGAGCTGAAATCAAAGCCATTTGAGCCGCACCCGCTTTTTGTTGGGTTTGTTGCTGCGGCACGTGAAAAGTCGCGCCTTGTTTGAGGGGCTGGTCTGACGGAAACACAGGCCAGGACAGGATTGAAGAGAATAAAGATGAAAACAGTCACTATCGCAGATTTGTCTGCCGGGCCGGATTCGCCATTGCTACTGATTGCCGGCCCCTGTCAGATTGAGGGGCGGGATCATGCGCTGATGCATGCTGAAAGGCTGGCAGAGGCCGCCCGGGGTGCGGGCATGGGTTTTGTCTATAAATC
>JAYPEG010000020.1:0-5961 GCA_038125645.1 Alphaproteobacteria bacterium | reverse complement strand
TATCAGCAAAAAGGGGTGTTGGTATTGATGAGGGGCTGGCTATCCTGGCTGAGGTGCGTGCCCAGATTGGCTGTCCGGTACTGACAGATGTTCATCTGCCTGAACAATGCGCTGTTGCCGCACAGGCGGTTGATATCATACAGATACCTGCCTTTTTGTGCCGTCAAACAGACCTTTTGATCGCTGCGGCCAGAACCGGGGCGGTTATAAATGTCAAGAAAGGCCAGTTTCTGGCCCCGTGGGATATGCGCCATGTAGCAGAAAAAATTTCTGCCTCTGGCAATGATAATCTACTGCTGACAGAGCGCGGCACCAGCTTTGGCTATAATACGCTGGTCTCAGATATGCGTTCCCTGCCGCAGATGCAGGCCTTTGGCTATCCGGTTATTTTTGATGCCACCCATTCCGTACAGCAGCCCGGCGGTCTGGGCGGTGCCTCTGGCGGCCAGCGTGAATTTGTGCCGGTACTGGCACGCGCGGCCGTCGCGGTGGGTGTGCAGGGGGTGTTTATGGAAAGCCATATTGACCCCGAAAATGCCCCTTCTGATGGCCCGAATATGATACCGCTTGATGAGATGGCGGCTGTTCTGAGCACGCTTGCGCGCATATCTGAAGCTGCACGGATGGCATAGCCGGGCTGCATGTCACCAGACGATTACAGGAAAATACATTATGTCTGAGATTATCGATATTCATGCCCGCCAGATTCTGGACAGCCGCGGCAATCCAACAGTTGAGGTTGATGTCCTGCTGGATGATGGCAGCTTTGGGCGGGCCTGTGTTCCCTCTGGGGCTTCTACAGGTGCCTATGAGGCAGTTGAGCGCCGTGATGGTGACAGTGCTGTCTATGGCGGCAAGGGTGTTCTGGGGGCCGTCAATGCAGTTAACACCGAAATTTTTGATGCGCTTTCCGGGCTGGATGCGCTGGATCAACAGCAGATAGATGCTGATCTGGTTGCCCTTGACGGCACTGGGAATAAGGGCCGTTTAGGGGCCAATGCTGTCCTGGGCGTAAGTCTGGCAGTTGCCAGAGCCGCCGCAGAGTCAGCCGGCCTGCCCCTGTGGCGTTATCTTGGCGGCGTGCATGCCCATCTTTTGCCAGTGCCGATGATGAATATCCTTAATGGCGGGGCGCATGCGGACAATGCGCTGGATGCACAGGAATTCATGGTTATGCCGGTCGGTGCTGACAGCTTTTCACAGGCATTGCGTATGGGGGCAGAAATCTTTCACGCTCTGAAATCAGAACTGGGCAAAAAGGGTCTGTCAGTCGCTGTCGGGGATGAGGGCGGGTTCGCCCCGGCACTTGCCAGCACCAAACAGGCGGCTGATTTTGTTTCTGCTGCTGTGAGCAGGGCCGGTTATAAACTGGGCAGCGATGTTCTCATATCCCTTGATGCGGCGGCGACTGAGTTTTTTGATGCGGGCACCTATCACCTGAAAGGTGAGAACCGCTCCCTTGGTACAGATGAAATGGTCGAAATGTGGGCGGGGCTGGCAGCGGATTATCCGATTGTGTCAATTGAGGATCCCCTGGCTGAGGATGACTGGCAGGGCTTTGCCGCGCTGACAGCCCGGATTGGTGACAGGGTTCAGATTGTCGGCGATGATCTGTTTGTAACCAACCCTGTACGCCTGAAACAGGGCATAGAGATGAAGGCCGGTAACGCTGTGCTTGTCAAAGTCAATCAGATAGGCACGCTCTCAGAGACAATGCAGACAATTTATACAGCCAAGCAGGCAGGCTTTGGTGTTATTATCTCGCACCGCTCTGGCGAGACAGAAGACAGCTTTATCGCTGATCTGGCCGTGGCGACAAATGCCGGCCAGATTAAAACAGGCTCGTTGTCACGTTCTGACCGGCTGGCGAAATACAACCAGCTTCTGCGTATTGAAGAAGAGCTCGGCACGCAGGCAGCCTATGCCGGTAATATTTTTTCCTGACGACCCTTTTATCGGCTGACCAGACACTTAAAAACTCCAGCATTTCCCGCGATTCGCTTTTTGCTTGACGCTGCGAATCAATTTTGATTCACTAATCCGCAGTCAAGGCTTTTGCGGTGTGCGTTTTGCAACCGATTAAGGAGATGCAGTTATGCAAGGGTTTGTCCGGCGTCCTTTTGCTTATATCGGCAGCTTTCTGCTGATCGGAATTTTAATCGTGTTTTTTGGCTTTCACACCATAGCCGGAGAGCGCGGTTTGATGGCACGGGCCAGTCTTGACCGCCAGATTGTCGCCACACAGGAAGAGCTGGCTCTTATTCACAAACAGAACAGGTTGATGGAAAACCGTGTACGCCTGCTGCGCGCAGGTGCAATCGATGCCGATATGCTGGCTGAGACTGCCCGCACGGAGCTGGGCCTCTATTCTGAAAATGATGTCATAATTTCAATCGATATGAATAATTTGAAATTTTAGTATAATTTCAAATTAACTGAAATTAAGTTTAAATATAATTTATTCAATATTTTCAATCAAATAAAATTATTGCAAAAATCCAGTTTTTGCTGTCATGCTGATCTCTGTTGAGAATGGATCTGTCCGTTTTGAGGGGAGCGCAGCCATGGCTGACACAAAAAAAACTGATCGCAAGCGCGGTCGCCCGCCTAAATTGGTGATAAATGACAAGCCATCCACGGATGTGCTTATGTCACTGTATGAGCAAATGGTTCTCATACGCCGATTTGAGGAAAAGGCCGGACAGCTCTATGGTATGGGGCATATTGGCGGTTTCTGTCATCTGTATATAGGTCAGGAAGCGGTTGTTGTTGGCATGCAGTCTGTGGCCAGATCGCAGGATTCTGTTGTAACCTCATACCGCGACCATGGTCATATGTTGGCATGCGGCATGGATGCAGGCGGGGTAATGGCAGAGCTGACCGGCCGCAAAGACGGTTATTCGCGCGGCAAGGGCGGGTCTATGCATATGTTCAGCCGCGAGAAAAATTTCTATGGCTGGCACGGTATTGTGGCCGCTCAGGTACCGATTGGTGCTGGTTTGGCCTTTGCCCATAAATACAAGGGTGATGGCGGGGTGAATATGGCCTATCTTGGTGACGGCGCGGCCAATCAGGGGCAGGTCTATGAAACATTTAACATGGCTGCCCTGTGGTCATTGCCGGTCATTTTTGTCATAGAGAACAATCAATATGGTATGGGCACAGCCGTATCACGGGCAGCTGCCGGACAGGAGCTGGCTGACCGCGGCAAGGCTTATGGCATACCAGGCCAACAGGTCGACGGCATGGATGTATTGGCGGTGCGCGCTGCTGCTGCAGAGGCGCTCGCACATTGCCGCGCCGGCAAGGGCCCGTTCATTCTTGAGATGAAAACCTACCGTTATCGCGGCCATTCCATGTCTGATCCTGCCAAATACAGAACCAGAGAAGAAGTTGACGCTATGCGTAAACAGCATGACTCGATTGAACAGCTGCGCGATTTACTGGTGCGTGAGGGGGCCGCAGAAGCCGATCTGAAAGCGATAGACCAGTCAGTGAAGAAAACTGTCGGCGAGGCAGCGGATTTCGCGCTGGCAAGTCCGGAGCCGGACGCAGCAGAGCTTTACACAGATGTAATTGTGGCCTGAACCGGTCAGCTGCCAGAAAGAGAGTTATTATGGCTATAGAGATAAAAATGCCGGCCCTGTCCCCGACAATGACTGAGGGGCGGTTGTCACGCTGGCTGGTTGGGCCGGGCGACAGGGTCAGTTCCGGCGATGTCATCGCAGAAATTGAGACAGACAAGGCCACAATGGAAGTTGAGGCAATCGATGAAGGCACAGTCGGGGCCATCACTGTTGCAGAGGGCAGCGACAAGGTCGCTGTCGGGGCTGTGATAGCGGTTCTGCTTGAGGAGGGTGAGAGTGAGGTGCCGCAATCCCCGCAGCCGGAGCCCGGTGCGGCGCAAGCTGAGGAGCAGGCGGAGCCGGCTGTCAGCACTGAAAAACCCGCAGAACAGTCATCACAGATGCCGGCAACACACACAGCCCCGCCAGCGTCTGTTCACGCCCGCCCGTCAGCCCCAGCACAGGACAGTGAATGGAGCGGGCCAACACGCAGCATGACTGTCAGAGAGGCCCTGCGCGATGCCATGGCTGAGGAAATGCGCCGTGACAACAACGTCTTTGTCATGGGTGAGGAGGTCGCCCAGTATCAAGGCGCATATAAAGTTACACAGGGGCTGCTGGATGAGTTTGGTGACAAAAGGGTGATAGACACGCCAATTACAGAACATGGTTTTGCCGGTCTCGGGGTCGGTGCCGCCTTTGGTGAGCTGCGCCCGGTTATTGAGTTCATGACATTTAATTTTTCAATGCAAGCCATTGATCAAATTATAAATTCTGCGGCAAAGACCCTGTATATGTCTGGTGGGCAGATGGGCTGTCCGATTGTGTTCAGAGGGCCAAATGGCGCTGCCAGCCGTGTTGCGGCCCAGCATTCGCAATGCTATGCCAGCTGGTATGCCCATTGTCCCGGCCTCAAGGTTGTGTCGCCTTATTCAGCTGCAGATGCCAAAGGCTTGCTGAAATCGGCCATCCGTGATCCCAACCCGGTAATTTTCCTTGAAAATGAGGTTATGTACGGCCAGAGCTTTGATGTGCCCGATACTGATGATTGGCTGGTGCCGATTGGCAAGGCAAAAATCCTGCGCCCGGGCACGGATGTGACGATTACGGCCTTTTCCATAATGGTTGGCAAGGCCCTGGAGGCAGCAGAAGCCCTGGCCAGCATTGGTATCAGTGCTGAAGTCATAGACCTGCGGAGCCTGCGTCCGCTGGATACTGATACAATTATTTCATCGGTAAGGCGAACCGGGCGGATGATTTCCTGTGAGGAGGGGTTCCCCTTTGCCGGTATCGGTGCAGAGCTTGCCATGCAGGTGATGGAACAGGCCTTTGACTATCTTGACGCACCGGTGATGCGGGTAACCGGCAAGGATGTGCCGATGCCCTATGCGGCTAATCTTGAGGCACTTGCCTTGCCACAGGCACAAGACATAACAGAGGCAGGCAAGGCGGTCTGCTATCGTTCAGGAGGGGCGTAAAATGGCAATTTCAATTCTGATGCCGGCCCTGTCCCCGACGATGACACATGGCACGCTGGCCCGCTGGCTGGTGGCTGAGGGCGACCCGGTACGGTCTGGCGATGTTATCGCAGAAATTGAGACAGACAAGGCCACTATGGAGGTTGAGGCCCTGGATGACGGCATCATGGCCAGAATACTGGTTAAGGAAGGGGCCCAGAATGTAGCTGTAAATGATGTCATTGCTGTTATGGCAGAAGAGGGGGAAAGCACTGAAGCTGCAGCTGGCAGCATTGCTGCTGCCCCGCCCGTTGCCAGTGTTCAGCCCGCTGCCCCGCTTCAGCCCGCTACCCAGACTGTCCTGCCATCAGGCGGCAAAGATGCGCCGGCACCGGCCCCCACAGCCGCTGTGTCATCATCATCACTGTCACCGTCACAGTCCCAGTCCCAGTCCCAGTCCCCTAGGATTTTTGCCAGCCCGCTCGCGCGCCGTATTGCAGCAGATGCCGGCATTGATCTGGCTGGCCTGACAGGCACTGGCCCGCATGGGCGGATTATCCGCGCTGATGTTGAGGAGGCGATGACCGCGGGCACCGGAAGGACCCGTCCCGGCGGTCAAGCAACAGCTGTTATGGCCACAGACACACAGACGGAAAATTTTGTTCCGCATAACGCTATGCGCCGTGTGATTGCAGAACGGCTACAGGCCTCAAAACAGACAGCACCGCATTTTTATCTGACAGTTGACTGCGAGATAGACACGCTGCTGGCGGCCCGCAAGGCCTTGAATGCTGCTGTTGCTGAGGGCGTTAAGATTTCTGTGAATGATATGGTGGTCAAGGCAGCGGCCAGCGCCCTGATGGCCGTGCCAGAGGTTAACGGCTATTTTGAGGACGAGGGATGCCGGTATTTCTCTGAGGCGGATGTCTGTATTGCTG
>JAYPEG010000019.1:21621-34014 GCA_038125645.1 Alphaproteobacteria bacterium | reverse complement strand
TCGATGATCTGGGCGCTGACAGCCTTGACACAGTTGAGCTGGTTATGGCTTTCGAAGAAGAATTTGGCTGTGAAATTCCTGATGATGCAGCTGAAAAAATTCTGACAGTAAAAGATGCTGTTGATTTCCTTCAGGAAAACGCAGCCTAAATTTCATCTGCTTATCGGCGCCCTGAACCTGTGACAGCCGGGATTTCCCGTGCTAGACTTGCAGGTGAGGGGCGTTTTTTTGTGTGAACGGGTGGAGTTTTCATGCGACGTGTAGTGATTACCGGTATGGGCATTGTCTCGCCGCTTGGTGTGGGGTTGCAGCATAATTGGGACAGCCTGTTAGCGGCGAAAAGTGGCATCGGCCGGATTGAGAGTTTTCAGGTGGATGACCTGGCTTGTCAGATTGCCGGACAGGTGCCGCAGAATGACCAGCCCGGGGCACTTGTTCTTTCAGACTATATCGAGCCCAAAGAACAGCGCAAGCTGGATCGGTTTATCCAGCTGGGCATTGTTGCGGCCGTTGATGCGGTGGAAGATGCAGGCTGGAAACCAGAAAAGACAGAGGATCAGGACAGATCAGGTGTGATGATTGGCTCTGGTATTGGCGGGCTCCAGACGATTGTTGAAACCACAGAGCTACTGAATGAAAAGGGGCCGCGCCGGATCAGCCCGTTCTTTATTCCCTCGGCTTTGATTAATCTGATTTCTGGTCAGGTTTCTATCCGTTATGGTTATCGGGGGCCGAATCATGCTGTTGTCACAGCCTGTTCGACGGGCGCCCATGCGATTGGGGATGCCGCACGGCTGATCGCCTTTGATGATGCTGATGTGATGCTTGCCGGCGGGGCAGAGGCAGCTGTCTGCCGCCTTGGTATTGCCGGCTTTGCCGCAGCCCGCGCTCTGTCCACCTCTTATAATGACGCGCCGGAAGTGGCATCGCGGCCCTATGACACAGGGCGTGACGGCTTTGTCATGGGCGAGGGGGCCGGTGTTGTTGTGCTTGAGGAATTAGAGCATGCCCGCGCCAGAGGGGCAAAGATCTATGCAGAGGTCAAAGGCTATGGCCTGTCAGGTGATGCCTATCATATTACTGCACCGGCTGAGGATGGCAATGGTGGTTACCGGGCAATGGCAGCTGCGCTGAAACGGGCAGGGCTGGATGTTTCTGAAATTGATTATATCAATGCTCACGGAACCTCTACCCCCCTTGGTGATGTGATAGAGGCAAATTCCGTGCGCCGTCTGCTGGGCACTGACAATAAGAATATTTCAATGTCCTCCACCAAGAGCGCCACAGGTCATCTGCTGGGCGCGGCCGGGGCTATAGAGGCCATCTATTCTGCCATGTCTGTCGCGCAGGATATTGTTCCGCCCACTCTTAATCTGAAGAATCCAGAACCAGTTCTTGACGGACTTGACCTGGTTCCCCTGAAAGCCAAAAAGCGCGTTGTTCGCAACGCAATGTCCAATTCATTTGGCTTTGGCGGCACTAATGCCTCGCTGATTATCGGCAAAGTTGACGCGTGAGCGCTGAAAGACAAACGCCCCCTTCCCCCGCCAGATTTTCGCTGAAATCAGTATGTCTGCGCCTGCTTGTCGTGTTTGGTATTGTCACAGCTGTGTCGGGGGCCGGGGCCTTTTTATTTGCTTCTGTTCTGCGTGGCCAAACTGGCCCCCATGATACAGCAGTGCTTGTTGATATCGAAAAAGGGGCCGGACTTTATGCAATAAAGCACCAGCTGGCACAGGCAGGTGTTATCAGCCATCCTTTGCATCTGCATCTTGTGGTCTGGCTGACAGCGCCTGATTTTACCCCCCAGGCCGGGGAATATCTGGTTCCAGCCGGTGCCAGTATAGACGCAATCATCGCCCTGCTGAATGCTGGCACGGTTTTTCAGCGCCGCCTTACAATTATCGAAGGCTGGCGGGCCTTTGATGTTATGCGGGCAATAAATGACGCCCCCGCCCTTGAATCTGTGCTGCTGCGCCCGCCTGATGAGGGCAGTGTCTTTCCAGACACCTATTACTATACCAAAGGCATGGACAGGCGCGAATTACTGTCCCGCATGCAGCGCAGGATGGAACTGACCCTGGCAGCTAGCTGGGCTGAACGTGACGCGGGCCTGCCCATAAAGACACCGCAGGAGTTACTGATACTCGCCTCAGTGATCGAAAAGGAAACAGCCCTGACAGCAGAGCGCAGGCTTGTTGCCTCTGTTTTCGTTAATCGTCTGCGCCGAAATATGCGCCTGCAGTCAGACCCCACGGTTGCTTATGGGCTGTCTGTGAACCAGCCTTTGCAGACAGTGCTGTCACGCTCTGATTTGCAGGCTGATCATAAATGGAACACCTATCAGAGAAAAGGACTGCCGGCCACACCGATTGCGAATCCCGGTCATGCGGCACTTTTGGCAGCTGCCCATCCTGCTGACAGTGAGTATCTCTATTTTGTTGCCTCCGGCCGCGGGGGACATAATTTTGCAAAAACACTGGACGGGCATAACCGGAATGTCAGAATATACAGACGCTCACTGGCAGAATCGCAGCCAGCGGCAGAAGAAAATGAAGGCGATAAGTAATAAGAGGCCTTGAAATGCTGTTAAGACGCGGTCTGATGCTCGTGCTGTCCTCACCGTCGGGTGCGGGTAAAACCTCTATTGCGCGGGCCCTGCTGAAACAGGATCGCCAGCTCAGCATGTCAGTGTCAGCCACAACACGTCCGCGCCGTCCGGGTGAGACAGAGGCAAAGGATTATTTTTTTGTCACTGAAGAGATTTTTAAAACCCGCGTTAATCAGGGCTGGTTTCTGGAATATGCAAAGGTTTTTGGCAATTTTTACGGCACCCCTGTTCACACAGTTGAACAATCGCTGGCCGGGGGGCGCGATGTTTTATTTGATATTGACTGGCAAGGCACCCAGCAGATAAAGGCAAGCGCCCGCCAGGATTTAGTCAGTATTTTTGTTTTGCCGCCCTCTACAGCCGAACTTGAACGCCGTCTGCTCAGCCGCGCACAGGACAGCGCTGATGTGGTGGCGGCAAGAATGGAAAAGGCTGCAGATGAAATGAGCCATTACCCTGAATATGACTATGTTATCGTCAATCATGATCTGGCTGGTTCGGTTGCGGCTGTGCAGACGATTTTGAATGCAGAAAGGCTGCGTATTGACAGGCAGCAAAATCTCAGTGATTTCGTCAAACAGCTGCGCAGTAGCCCATAAAACAGGCTTTGATTTATTTCTGAAAGCTGTCAAAATAGGCAGCAAGACGGCAAAAATCAGACACAGACAATTCCTGCGGCCGGGCGGCCGGGTCAATCCCAGCAGCGTTCAAGAGCGCGGGGCCGCCATGGGCCCTGAAGGACGCGCGCAGCATTTTACGCCTCTGGCCAAAGCCGATTGCCGTCACCCTTTCCAGCTGTGATTGCGTGCATATCTGGCAAGGTTCGGCATGCGGGATCAGGCGCACAACGCTGGATGTGACCTTTGGCGGCGGCACAAAGGCCTGTGGCGGAATATCAAAAAGCAGTTCTGCCTGTGTCCGCCATTGGGTAATGACTGACAGGCGGCCATAGGCGGATGTGCCGGGCCGGGCGGTCAGGCGTTCTGCCACCTCCTTTTGGAACATCAGCACAAATGATACAAAACATTGCGCGTGGGCGAGCCACTGCAATAACAGCGGCGTGGCAATATTATAGGGCAGATTGGCAACAATCTGACGGCTGCCGGTGCCAAATGTCCATATTTGCGTGCTCAGCGCATCTGCCTCTGTCACGGTCAGCCTGCCTGCACTGGCGACCTTCAGATGTTCAAGAAATGAAATAACCCGCCTGTCCTTTTCAATCGCGGTCACGTTCGGGGCCCCGGCCAGAAGCAGGGCCCGCGTCAGACCGCCCGGGCCCGGCCCGATTTCTATGACCTGGTCGGCAAAGGGGGCTGCTGCGCGTGCAATTTTCCCTGTCAGATTCAGATCGAACAGAAAATTCTGCCCCAGTGATTTGCGGGCCTTGAGATCAGCTGCTGCCACCAGTTCTCTCAGGCTGGGTAAATTGGCTACAGCGTTTATCGTAGCGTCTGTGCCTGTCATGGCTGGCCCAGACGCTGTCGGGCCATTTTCTGCGCCATATCAATGGCCGCACACAGGCTGTCCGGCCGCGCATTAAATTTGTCCGCCCGGTCAAAGGCCGTGCCATGGTCAGGCGATGTGCGGATAAAGCTGAGCCCCAGGGTTATATTCACTGTGGAAAAGAAATCGATTGTCTTAACCGGTATCAGCGCCTGGTCATGATACATGCATAATACAGCGTCATAATTGGCGCGCGCACTGCTGTGAAACAGGCTGTCAGCTGAAAACGGCCCGGCCAACTGTGCCTTGCCGCCCGCCTGTTGCCATGTCTGGAGGGCCGGCAAGAGGATATCTGTTTCAAAACGGCCAATATGACCATTCTCGCCGGCATGCGGATTCAGCCCCGCAACGGCAATACGCGGCTGTCTTATCCCAAAATATTTTTTCATATCTGTTGCCATAACTGACAGAACATTATGGATATCTGCCTGTGTAATGCGGGCTTCTGCTTCTGAGAGCGGGACATGGATAGTCAGGGGGACTACCCGCAATTCAGCATTTGCCAGCATCATGACGGGCCGGGACGCCGGCTGGTCAAGGGCCGCAAGAAATTCAGTGTGCCCAGGATAGGAAAAGCCCGCTTCATAAAGCGTGTTCTTGGCAATAGGATTTGTCACAAGGGCAGAAAACGCCGCCTGCCTGACCAGCGCAGTGGCCTGTTCAATGGCTGTGATGACAGCAGCGGCATTTGCCGTATCCGGTCGCCCTGGGCAGGGATCGCGGGCCCATTTAACAGGCAATACCGGGCATTTTTGTTTATCCGGGCCGCAGTCATCTGGGCCGCAGTCATCTGGGCCGCAGTCATCTGGGCCGCAGTCATCTGGGCCCTGATAATCTTTAAAGCTGATATCAAGCCCGCAACCGGCAGCAACAGATTCAAAATGCGGAATATCCCCCATGAATACACAGTTCCGCCTGCCAGCCTGCCAGGCTTTCAGGGCGATCTCAGGGCCAATGCCAGCGGGATCGCCAGGGGTTATGATAACAGGCTGTGCCATCTGCGCGTCAATGTTTCCGTGTTATGTCTCAAACTGTCTGGGATGCTGAAATTACAGTTATCAGAAACCGGTAAGGCCGGACACCGCCTGCAGCCGAAAGCTGCCATGGGTGCTGAAATCATGCTGATCAGAACCAGCCCCCCTTTTAATTATCTGTATTCTATTGCGGCCTTGCGCTGCAGCCGGATCAGAAACCGGCTGCTGATTGCTGAGAATATCCGGTCAAATTCAGCCTGCTTGAGGATGTCAATGTCCGGCAGCTGTGCGTCTGGCAATGTGCGCCCGCAAATGATGAATATTGTCATCCCCTCACTGAACGGCAGCACGGGGCTCTTTTCGCCGTCAGCCAGGGGCATGATAACTTTCTGCAGCTGCGGTGACAGGCTGCCGACAGAAAGATTTTCGATAAGTGAGAGCGCAGGTGATCCCAGTTCCCGGTGCAGGGTCTGCATCTCATCACAGCTGGTTATATCCGCAGAACGTCTGGCCAGCATCTCTGCTGCGGCCTTTCTGTCAGCATCTGTTGCTTGTGCCGGCAATGGGGCGACTGCCCGCACGAGGGTCAGCTTGGCTGCCTTTGGGTCACGCAGCCCAAATTCACGAAAACCATCTCTTCGCAGAATATAAATCCGGCCGTCAAACTCAAGAGGGCCGATAACAGCATTGTCGGGGGCGGCGCGTACAGCCTCCTGCATCATATCCGGCAGGCGTGACAGTAACACCCAATTCAGCTGACCGCCCTGCTGTGCGGACGGGGATTCTGAATATTGTGCGGCAATATTGGCAAAGCTGGCATTTTTGCCCAGCGCCTCTGTGATTTTGTCAGCCAGCGCCTTCGTCTGCTCAAAAGACCGTTTGGGGTTCACAGACAGTATAATCTCGCTCAGTTTCACCTGTGGCTCTGACTGTGATTTTTTTATTTTTTCCAGTTCCTGCGCGGCCAGATTGTCTATATTTTCAAACTGTCTGCGAAATTGTTTCCGCAAGGCATTGCTCCAGAGAATATCTGCTGTGTATTTGTCGGTCACGCTTGAAAGCGGTACATTAAGGCCCTTCAGCACCTCACGGCCCTTTATCCCATCCCTGGCAAAGGCTGTGTCAATAATATCCAGCGCCGGCTGGCGCACCTGTGCCAGTGCCCCGGGAAAGGCCTGCTTTCCAGTCTGCAGTTTCAATTTATCACTGACGAGACTTTGCAGCGCATCACGCTCTAAATCTTCATCACTGATATTCAGATTGCTGACCGCTTTTAAAAATGTGATCCGGTTCTCCAGGTCAAGACTGGTGATCGGCTCGTTGTTTACCAATGCAACAACACCAATACGCTGTTTTGTCTGGGCTATGCCCGCAGTCGCTGAAAATATTAGCATCACAGCCGCAAACAGGCTGCATAAAAAAGCCATAGCCGATGGAGAACGGCTATTTGCAACGGCTGTTATATGGACAAGACCCGCAGTCATTATATTTCAGAACCCTTTGTCAGCCAGAGGTTACTCATCAGCGCGTGCCAGCAGGAATCCGCTTAACAGGCAGATCATAACTGCCGGCCCCCAGCCCGCAAGAAGATGCGGAATCTTTGCTGAATTACCAAGCAAATACACAAAATTTGATAAAAAATAAATAGCAAAGCCGGCAGCAGTGCCAACAAGGATAAGGCGTGTCTTTGTCTGGCGGGAATAGACAGTCAGTGTAAATGCAGCTGCCAGCAATGCAAGCCCCGCCAGCTTCAGCGGTGTTGATAACAGCTGATGAAACAGCACAAGATGGGAATTGACCGGCAAGCCGGCACGCTGCTGAACAGCGATGAATTTTGGCAGTTTATAGATACTGACAGTCTTTGCGGGGAGCTTGCTTTCTGCCAGATCAGAGGGCTGAAGGATTGTTGGCAGGATTATATCACCAAGCACCTTTGTCTCGCCGCTGTTGCTTATTCGCACTGCATCACTGATAATCCATCCATTTTCTGTCAGCTTCATGCTGGCAGCCTGTAGGCGCGAAACCAGCTCGCCCCTGTTGCCCAGCTGGTACACAACCGGCTCTGTAATCAGGCTCTTTGTCACCTCAAGCGTACCGCCATTTATAATCATATTGTAGCTGGCATCAAAATCCCTTACCCAGACACCGTTGGTCAGAACAGACAGGCCGGAACGCTCGCCCTCACCAAAGATGGACTTCATCAGAAAGCTGTAATGTTTTGTGGCCACGGCCGAGACAGGGTTAATAATTGCCACATGCAGACTGCCCAGCAGGAAAACAGATAAAATCACCGGCATTAATGCCTGCCAAATATTCTGGCCCATGGTTCTGGCGATCAAGAATTCGTGCGTGCGGCTCCACAGGTAAAAACAGATGATAGACCCGAACAGCACGCCAAAGGGCAGCGTCTGGTCAATCAGACCTGGAATATTCAGAAGGCTGATGAGAACAAGATAAAGCGCTGAGATATCGGGTGCCTTGTTGCCTGCCCGGCGCAAAAGCTCAATGATTTCTATGAAGGAAATGAAACTCACCAGAATGAATGTTGCTGTCAGTACCAGCTGAATATAACGGCGCGAGAAATAGCCCGACAATGTCACAGGAACAAACGCCGCCATTTTTACACTGCCTGCTTGTGTCTGCGGCCGGCAACCAAATCACGCCGCAGAGAGGATAAAAAGAAAGGCTTCCACAGCAAAAGCACGCCTATGCCAATCGGTATGAGGCTGCACAGATACATCAGCGGCCAGAGCGCCGGCAGCGATACCGCTGCACTGCGCGCTAGCACCATGACTGTCTGCAGTCCAATGCCTGCAACTGCCGCGATAAAAACGCGTCTTACCATGGATTCGCGCAGAATGCGCCCCTGCAGCATGACAGCAGCTGCCAGAATACACATGGCCAGCCCCAGCAAAGGCGAGCTCAGCCGGTAATGGCCCATGGCCATTCGTTCACGCGCATATTTTTCACTTGGTGCGAGGCGCGGGTTGAGCAAATTTATAATCGTGTCCTCATTGACATCGGGAATGTCCTTGTTCGCGTTCTGCACAACCTGTTGGCTGATATCCAGCGTATGCGTGTCAAATGTCAGCTGGGCACCTGACTGCCCGTCCCTGTTCAGTTCGGTGCGCTGCCCGTTGCGGAGCAGAAACACAGGCCGGCCGTCCAATGTCGAGAATTGCCCGCGCTCAGATGTGAAAGTGGCAACAGAATCCGGATTGCGGGCATCCTGGATAAACACACGCCCTACCTCGTTGGCGCTGATCCGCTCGCCTACAAACAGGGTCAGGTCATCAGCAATATCGATGAAAATATTATCCTGAATCAGCAATTTGGGGATGGAATTTCTGACCTTTGTCTGAATGTTCTTAAACTCACTGAAACTGGCAGGTAGCAGATATACAGAATTGATATACAGACAGCCGGTCAAAAACAGGCCAAACAGGGCCGGCATCCTGCCAAATTGCAGGGGGCTGAGGCCAACAGCCTGCATGACAATTAGCTCACGGTCTGACAAAAACCGGCTGATGACCCATATTACCCCAATAAACCCGGCCATGGGCAGGGCCACAACCAGCCACAGGGGAACGGGAAACAAAGACAGTAAAATAAAATCAGTGAAAGAGCTGTCCTTGCTGACAACAAATTCCAGCATACGCAATGCATGGTTCAGCCATACAACCCCGACAAGGCTGGCCAAAACCATCATGCTGGTTGCTAGAAATTGTTTGAACAGATAGAGGTTCAGATGCATGACCGGCCAATCGGTTAAGAATGCGTGTGCACGAGCGCTGATATATGTAACAGCGCAAACTATAACAGCACAGAGTGTAACGGCGCAAACAGCACTGCCATTCACGCAGATAACATAATTTTTTATTTTTATAAAGTTCTGCTGCGGATATTTCATCATCCCTGACACAGACGGCTACAACCACCAGCAATTACATATGCCAGTATTACATATGCTTGTATTACAGGGGAAAACCAATATATTAAAGGCTGTTGCACCAGCCTGTTCCTGTTCGGTGCATGCGGCACAGACAGACGATCATATGAATCCGGCTGTGCCGTTCACCGTAAATATAACAGAGATAAATTATGGCCCACAGACTGACTTTGACATTCTCACCTGAAATACCAACTGATGCCGCCAGACTGCTGCTGATGGACAGTGACGGCGGCTTTCTGAACACTACAGAGGACGCCCAGCAGTCATTTGTCGCGGCCGCGTGCAGGGCTGCAGATTTCAATGGTAAATCAGGGACATTTCTGCCCTTGCATACACAGCAGGGCCCCGTGCTTGTCTGCGGCATTGGCAGCGGGCTGGAAGGCGGCAAGGCAGCAGAGAACTGGGGCGGCAAGCTGTTTTCACATATGAAATCGCCCCCGTTCAACAAGGCCTGTCTGGAGGCTGAGCTTCTTGCCAGCGATATCCTTTTGTCTGTGCTGGGCGGGGCCTATGCTGCAAGCTATCATTTCAGGCAGTATTTCACCAAAGAAGACAAACCGCCTGTTCAGGCAGAGCTGGTTATCTGTGATAATGCCGCTGTTCTGGATGAAAGCTGGCAGGCGGCAAAACCACTTTATGACGGCGTGTTCACAGCCAGAGACCTTGTTTATGAACCTGCTAATATTCTGTACCCGGCTGCGTTTGCCCGCCGCTGTCAGGCATTGGGCGTAACAGGCCTGGAGATTGAGGTTTTGGGCGAGAAACAGCTTGAAGAAATCGGCATGGGGGCTTTGCTTGGCGTGGGTCAGGGCTCTGAGCGTGAGTCAGCTGTCGTCGTCATGAAATGGATGGGCGGGGGCGATGAGGCCCCGCTGGCACTTGTCGGCAAAGGCGTCTGTTTTGATACTGGCGGTATCTCATTAAAACCGGCCAAGGGCATGGAGGATATGAAGTGGGATATGGGCGGGGCTGCTGCGGTTACGGGTGCTATGCATGCGATTGCCGGAACCGGGCTGAAGCGCAATGTTGTGGGTATCATCGGACTGGTGGAAAATATGCCTGATGGCAAGGCCCAAAGGCCGGGAGATGTTGTCACAACCCTGTCCGGCCAGACAGTTGAGGTAATTAACACAGATGCTGAGGGGCGCCTCGTGCTGGCTGATATCCTCAGCTATGTCCAAAGCCGGTATCAGCCCGCGGTGATTATCGATCTGGCCACGCTGACCGGGGCCATAATCGTGTCCCTTGGCAAGGAGCATGCCGGACTGTTTGCCAATAATGATCAGCTGGCTGAGGCGGTCTTGTCCTCTGGCGGGGCTGTAGAGGAGAGTTGCTGGCGCATGCCACTGGGTGCAGATTATGATGATATGCTGAAATCGCATATTGCAGACATGAAGAATATCGGCGGGCCGTATGGCGGCTCGATCACCGCTGCCTGTTTTCTGCAGCGTTTTATCGAGAATGATACCCCTTGGGTGCATCTGGATATTGCCGGAAAGGCATGGTCAGACAAGGACAAGCCGACCGTGCCCAAGGGCGGCACTGGCTTTGGTGTGCGCCTGCTGCATCATTTGGCTGAAAACTGGTCAGATTAATACGCATAAGGAGCCGCACAGGCTGTGCAGATTGATTTTTATCACCTGAAAGACGGGGCACTCGCAGCACCGCTGGCGATGCTGGCCAACAAGACTGTGAGCAGCGGCCATAAATTGCTGATAGTGGCAAAAAAAGAGGATTTTTCTGAAATCAGCACCCAGCTCTGGTGCCGTTATCCAGAAAGTTTCCTTGCCCATGGCTGTGACGAGGATGAGGGCAGAGACCATGCCCCTGTCTGGTTAACCAGCATGCCGGAGCACAACCACATACAGGCTGATTTCGTTGCGCTGACCTCAGCGCTTGTTCCCCCTGATCTGCGCGCGTTCAGCCGTATTTTCAATTTGTTCGACGGCAGCAATGACAAGGCTGTCTCCCTGGCGCGCTCGTGCTGGAAAGACTGGTCAGCCATAGAACAGGCTGAATGCCGCTATTTTGCCCAGGATGAGAATGCTAACTGGCAGCGCAGGAAATAAGCCCGCATTTGCAATGGCTAATTTGATTTTTCGCTGATACTTTAAACTCAGCTCTTGTGTTGGCCGCGCGGTTTGTTATAAGCGGCCTCAGCTACGCAGATGCGTTCACACAGACCATTACCGCATAAAGGAAAAACTTAAATGGCCATTCAACAGACTTTTTCTATTATCAAGCCGGATGCAACCCGGCGCAACCTGACCGGTGCCATCAATGCCAAAATCGAAGAGGCGGGGCTGCGTATCGTTGCCCAGAAACGTATCCGCATGACAAGGGAACAGGCAGAATCTTTTTATGCCGTTCATGCAGAGCGTCCCTTTTACGGTGATCTGGTCAGCTTTATGACATCCGGGCCGGTTGTTGTGCAGGTGCTGGAAGGTGAGGATGCTGTCAAGGCTTATCGTCAGGTGATGGGTGCGACGAACCCGGCAGAAGCCGCAGACGGCACAATCCGCAAATTATTTGCTGAATCCATTGAGGCAAATTCTGTTCATGGCTCGGACAGTGATGAAAATGCGGCGATTGAAATCAAACATTTTTTCAGCGCCGACGAAATTGTTGGCTGACACAATAGATTGAAATCATAAGGATAAAAAAGGGGCTGATGATCCATCAGCCCTTTTTTTCAGTTCATTACAGCGGTCTATACCAGGAAATAGGCCATCAGGGCCAGGGTAATAACAATCGCTATAATGACATATTTGGTAAAATTCAAAAAGCCCTCATAAAAGGCCAGATGGGCCTTGGCCTGTTTGTCAAAATTATCTGTGTTCATCTGTGCGCCCCCCGATTTGAAATTATTCATATCACTGCTGCGTTTATACCTGTTAACCAATGGCAAAATCAAGTCAGCAGGGCTGTGTTTTCGCTGTTATCAGCTGGCAGCTGTCATCTGTATTTTCAATTGGCTGTGATTCTGTGCCGTTCCAGACCGGCTGCCCGTCTGCAAGGCTGAGGCTGCCTATGCCAAGTGCGTTAACCACATGCGGGTAAAGCTGATGTTCAAGCACCAGCACCCTAGCCGCCAGACTTTCCGGTGTGTCATCAGCCCTTATCTGCAGACGCATCTGGGCAATGACAGGCCCATCATCAAGCGCGGCTGTCACAAGATGGACTGAGGCACCATGCCATTTTTTCCGGTCTTTTATTGCGCTTGCATGCGTGTCCAGCCCCTTGTAATCAGGTAGTAATGAGGGATGGATATTGAGGATGCGGCCACTGAAACGCGCGATAAAATCAGATGACAGAATAGCCATATAGCCCGCAAGACAAATCCAGTCAGGGGC
>JAYPEG010000019.1:13764-21611 GCA_038125645.1 Alphaproteobacteria bacterium | reverse complement strand
GTTCTCCAATATGCTGGCCAGCATGTCCTCATGGGCGCTGCGGCTGTCAAACAGCGTCCTGTCAACAAGGTGAGCAGGGATATTACAATTTTCAGCAATGGCAAGCCCGGCTGCCGGCCTGTTGGCGGCAACCAGGCAGATTTCATAGCTGTTTGCTTGTGTGATAAGCGCATCCAGATTGCTTCCCCGTCCTGAGATGAGCACGGCAATCCGCAATTTTTCTTGGCTGTTACGCATCATCTGCATCTGTGTTCATTGCGGAAAAATATTTTTCTGTCATAAGCGGCGCGGTCATGCAAAGGCTGTGTCCATGCCATCGAGGCTGACAGCCCTGTGCGTGCGCTCTCGCATGTCACCGGCATGCCAGCAGACCTCACCAGTGGCGGCAACCGCATCAAATACGGCATCACTGTCACGCCTGTCTACAGTCATCAGCAAACCATATCCACAGTTAAAGGTGCGGGCCAGTTCAAAATCACTGAGGCCGGCTTCCCTTTTCAGCCACTTGAAAATGGGGGGCAGGGCGCGCTGTTCAAGATTGATATGCATGCACAGATCAGCACCATAGACACGCGGAGGGTTCTCTATCAGTCCGCCGCCGGTGATATGGGCAACAGATGTTACGCGTCCACTGGCAAGGGCGGCACGCACTGCCCTTGTGTAAATACGCGTTGGGGTCAGCAGGGCCTGTGCCAGGGACATCTCTGGCGCAAAGGGGGCAGGGGCGCTGATATCAAGCCCATCGCGTTCAATCAGCTTCCTGACCAGTGAAAATCCATTGGCATGAATTCCAGATGACGCCAGGGCAATGACACGGTCGCCGGCCGCCACCTTGTCTGCTGACAAAAGAGAGCCGCGCTCAGCCGCGCCAACACAAAATCCAGCCAGATCATATCCGCCTGTGGGATAGATGCCCGGCATTTCTGCTGTCTCGCCGCCAATCAGCGCACAGCCGGCATCAATACAGCCCTCTGCTATGCCGTCAATCACTTCTGCGGCGCTGTCAATGCTTAACTTTCCAGTTGCAAAATAATCAAGGAAAAACAGCGGCATGGCCCCCTGTGCAAGTATATCATTTGCACACATGGCCACAAGGTCGATGCCAAGGCCCCTGTGAAGGTCTGCCTTTTGGGCCAGCTCCAGCTTTGTGCCGACACCATCAGTGGCGGCAACCAGTAGTGGATCGGAAAATCCTGCTGCGCGCAGGTCAAACAGGCCGCCAAAGCCCCCAAGGTCGGGGTTGGCACCGGCACGCATAGTCCTGCCTGCAACAGGCTTGATACGCGAGACGAGCGCTTCTCCTGCGTCTATGTCCACACCGGATGACCGATAGGTTAAAGAGGATTTTTGACTATCTTTTTTTGTCATTTTCTGCCACTTTCATCAGCTAGGTTGCAGCTGTATGAATGAGTTTGTTGGACGGATTGGATTGGGTTTGTGTTTCGTTTTGCCTGTCATAGCATAATAATATGGCTGTGTTTAGCCATTAACATAAACGCCATTGCACAGGATGGCTGCCGGCTGGCCGTCTATGCAGTCACGGATATGCATCTGGATGAAACAGCGGCAACGGGCACCCTGGCAAGGGAACAGGCGATTGCTGCGGCAACAAGGAATGCCTTTAATATACTGGTTAGGCGTATGCTTGTGCCCGGCCAGCCCGCCGCTGAAATCTTTGATGGTCTGAACAGTGCTGATTTTGTGGATTTCATTCATATTGATAATGAAAACGCGCTGCCTCAGCGTTACATAGCTGACATTGACATTTGTTTTGATGCGGCACGGGTGCGGTCTGTGCTAATGCAGAATAATTTTAAATGGTCAGAACTCAATACCCCGCAGATTCTCTTTCTTCCTGTCTGGCAGGATCCATCAGGGGTGCGGGCATGGACAAAGAACACGCTCTGGCTGGAGAGCTGGCGGCAGCTTGACAGCTATCAGGATCGTCTTCTGCAGTTTACATTTCTGGATCCTGAACTCTCGCTGGAGCGCCAGCTTGACCCGCAGGGGCTGATGGCTGCTGACAGCCGGCTCTTAAGACAGGCAGCTCTTGCCTCTAATGCGGCACAGATTGCCCTGCTTTATGCCGGTCTTGATTACAGCCGGTCTGATCCACAGCTTCGCATGCGCGCCAGCCTCTATGATGCTGATGGCAGCCCCCTGACTGAAGTGCTGGAAAGAGAGGTGGCATTGAACGGGCAAACCAGCATGCCTGCTGCTTTTGACAGCTTTCAGCAGGATGTTCTGGCAGCAATAGAGAACAGCTGGCGGCTGGCAAATCTTTATGTGGCGGGTGCAGGCGATGAAATTTATGTCACTGTTCCTGTCTCCTCGCCTGAGCGCTGGTACCATATACAGGCGCTTCTGTCTGAAATGGCCGTGGTCAGCGATGTCAGCGCACACAGCCTGTCTGCCCAAAGAGGTGTCCTCAGGCTTCGCCTGTCTGGCCCTGTGGAAGCACTGCAGCTGGCTGTGCGACCAACAGGCTATCGGCTGGACAGTGACACCAATGGCTACCTGTTGTCTGTAAGCGCGAATTAGCTGTTATTTTATGGATGCGCCAATGCAGCAAATCCCCTTTTCCCTGCCCCATACCCATTCATACAGACCAGAGGATTTCATCCGCAGTCCAGCAAATGCAGAAGCATATGACTGGATATCTGCATGGCCGGACTGGCCCCTGCCTTACAGGGGGGTGAATATATTTGGCCCGTCTGGCTGTGGCAAAACCCATCTCTCACACGTCTTTCAGGCCCGCGCGCAGGCTGTCCGCCTTGACGGGCTGAAAGCGTTTCGTGACCCTGGTAGTAGCGGGGCGATGCATGTAATTCTGGATGATTTTGACAGGCCTGGCCTGTATGATGATGAGGCTGTCTTTCACCTGCTCAATCATCTGTCCATGCAGGGCGGCACCGCCCTGTTCTTGTCTGTCGAGGCAGTAGGCCGTCTGGATGTGGCAACAAATGATCTGCGCTCACGCCTGCGTGCACTTGCCGCGCAGCAAATTCACGCCCCCGACGATCAGCTGCTGACAGCTGTGCTGAGAAAAAAATTTGCTGACCGCCAGATGGCTGTACCTGACAGCGTGATTGATCATATGGTATCACATATGGACAGGCAATTTGCCGAGGCTGACAGGTTGGCCCAGCTGACAGACAGCGCGTCTTTATCAGCGAAAAAGCCGGTGACACAGGCACTGGTCAGGCAGATAATGGATGCTGAGAACAATAAACAGAACGATTTTGATTTTGACACGAAAGCGTAATATCCACAGGAGAAAGTAGAATGCTGGATTTTGGTTTGCAGGGAAAAACGGCGATTGTGTGCGCCTCTTCAAAGGGGCTGGGTCTTGGCTGTGCACAAGCCCTCTCGCGTACTGGTGTTAATCTGGTGATGTGCGCCAGGGGCGCTGAGGAGCTGGCTGCGGCGGCGGCTGCCATCAGGGATGAAACCGGCGTTAGTGTCACAGAAATTGTTTGTGATATCACAACCGAACAGGGACGCGCAGAGGTGCTGGCTGCGGCCGGCAATGTTGACATTCTGGTGAATAATGCCGGTGGCCCGCCCCCGGGTGATTTCCGTGACTGGAGCCGTGATGACTGGATTAAGGCGATCGATGCAAATATGCTGACGGCCATAGAGCTTATCAAGGCGGTCATTGATCCGATGATCGAGCAGAAATTCGGGCGCATCGTAAATATCACTTCCGGGTCTGTTAAATCACCTATTCCGCATCTTGGTCTGTCAAACGGGGCCCGCTCTGGTCTGACCGGTTTTGTCGGCGGGCTGGCCCGCCAGGTTGCCCGTCACAATGTGACAATCAACGGGCTGTTGCCGGGCCAGTTCAATACAGCAAGAATTGAACAGATCATTGACAGTGCCTCGCGCCAGACAAACAAGGCACGCGAGGATATCCGCGCTGACCTTGAGGCAAAGAATCCGTGCGGCCGTCTGGGCGAGATTGATGAATTCGGTTTTGCCTGCGCGTATATATGCTCGGCGCATTCAGGCTATCTGGTCGGCCAGAATATTCTTATTGACGGTGGTAGCTTTAACGCCAACTGATGTGCAAACATGCCCTTCTCCGGCCTCTTTGTTACAGCAGGTCAGGCAGGCTTACAGGCGGCTGAGCCGCAGCCGCCCGTCTGCAACAGACAGGGCCAGCTTGCCGGCTTTGAGGTCACGTGCCGGCTGGCCGAATATCTCATTTCGCCACCCCTTCAGGGCTGGAATGTCTGCTGTATCTGACAGGGCGAGCTGTTCCAGTTCATCTGCACTGGCTATCAGGCGCGGTGCGACAGCATGTTCATCAGCGATATGCTTTAATAACACCCGCAGCAATTCTGTCAGCGCGGCGGGCGGGCGCTCTGATTTCTTTGATTTATCTGGAACTGGCCAGCTGGCTTTGTCTTGTTGTGCCGCCTGTTTCAGCACAGCCAGAACGGCCGGGCCGAATTTACCGGTCTCACCGCCCGGAAAGGCGCGGATTTTCCTTAAATCTGCTGCTGTGCGCGGATTGCTGCCAGCTAAATCCATCAATGTGTCATCACGCAATATCCGTCCGCGTGGGACATTGCGCGTCTGGGCCTCTGTTTCACGCCATGCGGCAAGACAGGCGAGGCGGTTCAGCTGTTCAGCCTTGCTGCTGCGGATTTTTATCCGCTTCCATGCTGTTGCCGGATCAATTTGATAGAGGTCTTTGACGCTCAGGCCCTGCAATTCATCAGCCACCCAGCTTTCACGGTTCTGTGCGGCCAGCTGGTCGCGCATTTTCGGGAAAATCTGCGCCAGATAAATCACATCATCCAGCGCATAACTCAGCTGGCGCTGTGACAGGGGGCGGTGGCTCCAGTCAGTAAAGCGTGAGGATTTGTCTATCTGTTTGCCGGTATAATGATGAACCAGCCGGTCATAGCCGACCTGTTCACCAAGCCCGCAGACCATGGCAGCGATTTGTGTATCATAAACAGGCTCTGGCACAGAACCTGTTAAATGCACAAAAATCTCCAAATCCTGTCTTCCTGCATGAAAAACCTTGGTCACCGCTGTGTCCGCCATCAGTGAAAACAGGGCAGACAAATCAATATCAGGTGCCAGGGGATCAACGCAAAATGCATCATTGCCATCGCAAAGCTGTATCAGGCAGAGTTGCGGATAATAGGTGCGCTCGCGCATGAATTCTGTATCAACCGCCACAAAGGGGCTGCTGCTGATTTCTGTAATCCGTTTGTTTAAGTCTGCAGTTGTTGTGATCAGCATCTGGGAATTGGCCATGATTTTAGTCAATCTGTTATCGAATGAATTGCGGTTTCTGTCTATGACGCTATGATTTACGGACAGTTAGATAATTTATGCAGAAACCCTATCAGCTATTGGCAAGTGATGACATCCTTCTATTTCATCTGTCAGAAGACAAGGTTCATTTAAACAAAGGCCAGAAAGACCATGACGATTATCAGCCGGACAAATCAGACATTCTGTCACGCAACCGTATTTGTCCTTGTTCTGGGCTGTGTTTACAGTCTGCCAGCGGGCGCGCTTGAACTGGCCTCCCATGAAGCAACATACGAGATGGGACTGTTGACTGCAGGCCGTGAAACACAGATGACCGGCATCGCCGGAAAAACCAGTTTTACGCTGAAAAAGGATTGTGACGGCTGGATATCATCCGAGGATTATCTGCTGGAATTTGCCTATGAATCAGGCGAAAGCGCGATACTCGCCTCACATTTTGAATCATGGGAGCAGCTCTCAGGACAGCTTTATTCCTTTGAGATACATGAAGGGTCAACCTACAGAGAGGAAAAACAATTCTATGGCCATGCCAGCCTGCCGCCGATAACTGAAGAACCGGCTGCTTATTTTTCGATGCAGCCTGATGTTGCCCTGCCGCTGCCAGAAGCAGTTTATTTTCCTGTGGCACATACGATGGAGGTTCTGGAAAAAGCAGCAAAGGGCGAAAAGCTGTTTTCAGCAACAATTTTTTTTGGCGCTGAACCTGACAGCGCGCTGAAACATGCCAGCACGATTATCGGCCCGCGTCAGGCAGTGGCCAATGCAGATATTCTGGGGCCATTAGCCGAAGACAGCTATTATCCGGTAATGATAGCCTATTTCAATCCCGCCAGCAAAGAGGCGTCCCCTGAATATGAAATTACCTTTCACATCCAGCCAAATGGTGTTGTCGCCTATTATGAGGTTGATTACGGCGATTTTGCCATTGATGCGCGCCTGACAGAGGCAACGGCCCTCAATAGCCCTGACTGCTAGAGACAGCCAGCACCGCGAATGCAGGGGGCCAGGCTGTCCTCTTCTGGCCGGTTCAGACTGATAAGCTGTGTATGCGGTGCCCCGCCGCTCACATAACCGGGCCATTTTCGGGATATGTTGATATAGAGGCGGTCTTGAAATGACAGCCTGCCGCCCAGAACAATCACATCTGGATCAAGGATATTAATTATCAGGGCCAATCCTCTGGCCAGCCTGTCCTCGAATGCCTGAAGCACGGATTCAGCCACAATGTCACCGCCCTCAGCATGGCTGATAATCTGCTGAGCTGTAATTTTATTTCTTGTCAGCAGTTCATAATCATAGGACAGGCTTTGCAGGCTTGTGAATTGTGCAAGACAGCCTGTGCGTCCGCATGGGCACACGCGGCCCTCCAGTTCAAACTCAACTGGCCAGGGAAGACAGATATGTGCCCAGTTGCCAGCCAGATGATTGGCCCCGGATAGCAGCCTGTTTCCGGCCAGGATGCCGCCACAGACAACAGTATCAAGAAACAGCCCGAAAATTGACTGGCTGTCCTTGTATTCTGTCTGGCTGGCTGCAGCACAGGCAAGGGCCTGGCCATGGTTAATAATGTTCACAGAACAGAAAAAAGCCGCCTGAAGATCGCGTTGCAGGGGTTTGCTGTCACAGCAGGCAAGGGACGGGCATTCAAGGCGGCCGGTTGCCGGATTTGCCGTACCGGGTAGCGTGACATTGATACGCGAAATGTTATGGCCAGCATTTGCAGCCGCCATGCTGGCTGTTTTGTGCAGATCGCGAATAAACGTCTCATAGTCCGGGGCATATGCCAGTGCGGTGTGAAATAAAAAATTGCCATTCTGTGACAGGATGGCGATCTGGCAGTCATCATCAGCCAGAGCGAATGCACAAATCACCGACATGGCATCAGGGTCTGGCAATAAATCTGGTCTGGCAATAAATTTGACAGCTGTTATTTAATCTTAGCTTCGCGGAACAGAACGTGCTTGCGCGCCTTTGGGTCATATTTCTTCAGCTCAAGTTTTTCTGGCTTTGAGCGTGGATTTTTCTTTGTCACATAGTAAAAGCCGGTATCAGCTGTGCTGACAAGTTTGATCTGCAGGGTGGCTGGCTTGGCCATAACAGGGCTCCGATAAATCTGTAAATTGCAAAAGTCAGAGCTGTATGCGTCAAATTGCCTGTAATGTCAAGAGACAGCCTGCTATCGCCGGCGCTAGCTGTTTCGTTTGCCCGCAGTCTTTTTCCTGTCCCTCTGCCCTGCTTTGCCGCCATATTTTGCTTTCTTCTGACCGCCGCCTTCTTGCCAGCTGAGTGTGACATCGCCGCTTATCTGGCTGATACTGTCAATCCGGCAGCGTAATTTATCACCAATAGTAAAATGCCACCCATTATGAAGCCCATACAGGCACGTCTGAGCTGAATCTGTCTGGTAATAATCATCGGGCAGACTGCGGCGTGCGACAAAGCCTTCTGCCAAATCGCCGTCAATCCGGGCAAACAGCCCTGCCTGGGTAACGCCTGTCACGCTGACATCAACAGTTGTTCCGGCAAGATGGCTGATAAGACCAGCTGCTATT
>JAYPEG010000019.1:3810-13754 GCA_038125645.1 Alphaproteobacteria bacterium | reverse complement strand
TCAGCCTTCGCGGCTGTCTGCTCGCTCTGACTGATATGCATAGCTGTTTCCTCAGCGGCACTGAGGCTTGTCTGTGCTGTTTCCGGGCCCAGATGCAGGGCAGATATCAGGGCACGGTGCACCATCAGATCTGCATAGCGCCGTATAGGAGAGGTAAAATGGGCATAGCGGCTGAGGCCCAGGCCATAATGGCCGGCATTGGCCGGACTGTATATGGCGCGGGCCTGACAGCGCAGGATGGCATCCTGTATAGCTGTTTCAATTCCCTTGCCCTTTGCGGCTGCGATTATCTGGTTGAACCTTTTTTGCGTGACGCGCTCACCCCTTGGCAGGCTGATATTAATTGTTGTGGCCAGTTCACGCAGAACATCCATTTTTTCAGGGTCGGGCTGTTCATGAATCCTGAACATGCATAAAGTACGCTTTTCTTCAAGGGTCTGTGCTGCACAGACATTGGCCAGAACCATCATTTCTTCAATCAGCTGATGGGCCGGCAGCTGGTGTATCAGCGCAACATGTTCCGGGCGGCCGTGTGCATCTGTAATGATTTTCCGTTCCGCCAGGTCAAGATTGAGCGCCCCGCGCTCATCGCGCTGCTGGCGCAAAAGCTGGTAGACTGAAACCAGATGATACAGGGTGCCTGGGGCAAGATTCAAATCTCTCTCCTGAACCAGCGCCTCCATAAAATCCTGCAACTGCTGATAGCGCAGACGGGCTGCAGAACGCATCAGGCCACGGAAAAAACGGTGTCTCAGTTTCTTTCCCTGACCATCAATGATGATTTCAACAGCAAGACAGGCGCGATCCTCGTTTGGCCGCAATGAGCATAATCCGTTTGACAGGGCTTCAGGAATCATTGGTATGACATGGCCTGGTAGATAGACAGAATTGCCCCTGCGGCGCGCCTCTCTGTCAAGCGGACTGTCAAGCTGTACATAATGGGCAACATCAGCGATGGCGACTGTCAGCTGCCAGCATCCATCGCTGGCGGGGATTGCATGGACAGCATCATCAAAATCCTTGGCATCATCACCGTCAATCGTCACCAGCGGCAGATGGCGGATATCCTCTCGCGTGCCCAGTTCTGGTATGGTTGCTTGTTCTGCCTGCTCACGCATTTGCCGGCTGAACAGATTGGGCAGGTCAAATTCTGCAACGGCCAGGGCAATCAGTGCCTGCGGGCTGCCATCCGGGCCCAGGGTGCGTAAAATCTGGGCAGACATCTGGTGGCGCTGGCTGCGGATCAGCTCAGCCTCAATAATGTCGCCCTCACGCAGACCGTCACTGCCAGCGGGCAGCACCGCAACCGGGCGGTTATGTCCCTTCTGCGCGGGTTCAGCCATCCATCCTGTCCCGTGTCTGTTCCTGTAAACGCGCCCGAAAAAGCGGGATTTCTGCTGCGGCAGCACACGCATAATCTGGGCATACAGAGCGTCGTCCTGCTGGCTGATACGCGCAAGGCAGCGCCGCCCGGCTTTCAATGCGCGCCGGTTCTTTCCAGCCGGCAGGATCAGAATATCAGCTGCTGTCTCATTGCCCAGCCCTGACAGGCGGGCATGACCGGTGCCCTCACTGTCAACAGTGACAATGTCGATAAGGCTCAGCTCCTGTGACAGTGCAGCGTTATGATCCTTGTTGTTATGCGGTGCATCTGATGCTGTCTGTGTGGCCGTCTGATGCAAAAGCGCGCGCAGGGCTGCGCGTGCACGCGGCGGAACACCGAAATGACGGGCAATTTCGCGCAGCTTTGGCGGCGTATCACAATTTTTCAGATAGGCGCGCAACTGTTCAGCATCTGGCAGTTCGCAGCTCAAAACAACCACATATTCACAGAATTAAAACAGGGTGTCATTTTGATTTCGCGCGCTTTTTTCCAGCTGATGCGCTGCGTGGACGTGCCTCTCTGGGCGCCGATGCCTTAGCCGCCAGCACGGCAACAGCATCATCAAGGGTAACAGTCTCAATCGTCAGCATTTTACCAAGGGGCGCACGCAATTTATTATGTTCGAAATAGGGGCCAAAGCGGCCAGCCTTCACATGCACCTCGCCGCCCTCTGGGTGCATGCCAAGCAGACGGCCCGCCTTCTTACTGGCCTCTGCCAGCAGATCCACTGCCCGGTTTATGCCAATGGTCATCAGATCATCACCATCCTTTAGACTGGTGAATTTTCCCTGATATTTCAGATAGGGCCCATAACGGCCCAGACCGGCCTGTATCATATCGCCGGTCTCGGGATGGGTGCCGACATCACGCGGCAGGGATAACAGTCCCAGCGCGTAATCAAGGTCAACCGCTGCGGCAGCTGTTCCTTTTGGCAGTGACGCGCGTTTAGGTTTTTTTGTCTCTGCATCGCCCAGCTGCACATAAAATCCATAAGGCCCCTTTCGCAGCAGAACCGGCAGCCCGGACGCTGTGTCAAGGCCCAGCTGTCTGTCACCGTCCAGCTCTTCATTTGTATCATCATTTTCTGCAACAGAGGTGATCTGGCGGGTATAGCGGCATTCTGGATAGTTATCGCAGCCGACAAAGGGGCCGAATTTACCCAGCTTCAACTCCAGACGCCCATTACCGCATTTACTACAGCTGCGGTTTATCTGGCCGTTCTCATCCGGGGTGAAAAACAGCTGTTCAAGCTCAGCATCCAGCTTGCTCATGACCTCTGGTACAGAGAGCGTCATCGCGTCTTCAATCGCAGCCGAGAAGCGCGTCCAGAACTGGCGCAGAAGCTGGCGCCACTCC
The DNA here is from genome assembly GCA_038125645.1 of Alphaproteobacteria bacterium. Taxonomy (GTDB): domain Bacteria; phylum Pseudomonadota; class Alphaproteobacteria; order Puniceispirillales; family Puniceispirillaceae; genus JADHLI01. The sequence goes on along the minus strand of JAYPEG010000019.1, from coordinate 11,014 downwards.
ATCTTTCCGTCAGAGACCTCATCCAGCTGCCGCTCAAGAAGGGCGGTGAAATCATACTCAACATAACGTGAGAAGAAATTCTCCAGAAAAGTAGAGACAATCCGGCCGCGATGCTCGGGTATAAAGCGTTTATTATCCTTTATGACATAGCCGCGCTTTTCTATGACCTGCATAATGCTGGCATAGGTGGATGGGCGGCCGATGCCCAGCTCTTCCATTTTTTTGACTAGGCTGGCATCAGTATAGCGCGGCGGCGGCTGGGTGAAATGCTGCTCTGGCAGAACGTCTGCAACGCTCAGCGCGTCACCTTTTTTGAGTGGTGGCAGCAAGGCATCTGTATCTTTATTTTCTGACTGAACATCGTCCTTATCCTCGCGGTATATTTTAATAAAACCGTCAAAAACAATAACAGAACCTGTTGCCCGCATGGTTATCTGATCAGATACAGCATGGATATCAGCAGCTGTTTGGTCGAGCTCAGCGTCAGCCATCTGGCTGGCAAGCGCGCGTTTCCAGATCAACTCATAGAGTCTCAGCTGATCAAAATCGAGATAGGCGCGCATATCATCCGGTGAGTGGCTGATCGCCGTCGGGCGGATGGCTTCATGGGCCTCTTGTGCATTGGCTGCCTTGGACTTATACAGACGCGGCTTTTCCGGCACAAAACGCGCACCAAAGCTGTTTGTTATCATGTCGCGCAGCTGGCTGACGGCCTCGCTGCTCATCTGCACACCATCTGTACGCATATAGGTGATAAGCCCGGTGGTCTCCTGTCCGATATTGATGCCTTCATACAGCTTCTGGGCTATCTGCATGGTGCGGTTGGCTGAAAAACCCAGCTTGCGTGATGCTTCTTGTTGCAGCGTAGAGGTGGTGAAAGGCGGGGCCGGGCGGCGGCGGACTCGCTTGGTTTCCGTGTCTGCCACTTTCCATTCAGCTGCCTGTATCCGGCTGGCAACCTGTTGTGCCTCATCCTCATTTTTCAGACTGAGCTTATCAAGTTTGGTGCCGTCCAGATGGGTCAGGCGGGCCCTCAGCTTTTGTTTGTCAGCGGTGCTGAAAATCGTATCAGCAGACCAATATTCCTGAATGTGAAAGGCCTCAATCTCACTTTCACGCTCGCAGATCAGCCGCAATGCTACTGACTGTACCCGCCCAGCAGAACGCGAGCCGGGCAATTTACGCCAAAGAACAGGTGAAATGCCAAAACCAATCAGATGGTCAAGGGCGCGGCGGGCCAGATAGGCCTCAACAAGATTTATATCCAGGTCTCTCGGCTCAGCGATTGCTTTTAAAATGGCTGTCTTGGTAATTTCATTGAACACCACCCGCTCAACGCTCAGCCCCTCGGTCTTGCGGCTGGCCTTCAGCAGCTCGCAGACATGCCAGCTTATGGCCTCGCCCTCGCGATCCGGGTCAGTGGCAAGTATAAGCGTGTCCGCCCCTTTCAGTGCGGTGCTTATATCCCTCATCCTCTTGCTGCCGGAATCAGACAGCTGCCAGCTCATCTCAAAATCATTCTCAGGCTTTACAGACCCGTCCTTTGAAGGCAGGTCACGCACATGCCCATAAGAGGCAAGGACTGTATAATCTGTGCCAAGATATTGGTTGATAGTTTTGGCTTTCGCTGGTGATTCGACAACAACAACTTTCATAAAACCAGACGCCCTTATATTTTCAGTGTCAGCCCCATATCAAATTTAGTATGGGATTTCAGTAAATTAGCTGGAAAAAAATAATCGGGAGACCCGATTTCCAGAATGTCTTTGCACCTGTCCGGACAGCTCCAGTTCCAGCAGGATAGATTACATGATATCAGCAGAGACATGGCACTAGCGGCACAATTCGTCAACAGCTATCGGATCAGCGCCCAGATTTTCCAGCACGTTCTGCCTGATATCAGCATAGTCTTTCTCGCTGATGGCCGTGCTGGTGTCCGGCAGGCTCTCAAAACTGTCATCGGTTGGTGTTCTGACAATCGCAGGCTGGCTGAGCACAGTCAATATATCCTCAGCATTCTGGACTAAAACAGCACCGTCACGGATCAGCCCGGTGGGTCCTGGTGCGCGCGGATCACATGGCGAGCCGGGCAGGGCCATCACATCAATGCCCCGTTCTGCGACCTCTCTTGCTGTAATAAGCGATCCAGAGCGCAGTGCCGCCTCAATCACCAATACTGCCTTGGACAGTGAGGCAATAATTCTGTTGCGCTGAGGGAACAGGCGCGGGGTCGGCTTTGTGCCCATAGCCATTTCAGTGACCAGCAGACCCTGTGCGGCAATCCGCTCAAACAGGTCTTTATTTTCTGGCGGATAAACCTCATCAATGCCATTGGCTAGAACAGCGATGGTGCCTGTTTCCAGACCCCCTGTATGGGCTGCACTGTCAATGCCACGGGCAAGACTGGACGTGATCACATAGCCGCTCCTGCCAATCTCAGCTGCCAGCTGGCAGGTATATTTAACTGCGTTAATTGAGGCATTGCGAGCCCCTATCACTGCGCATCCCTGTTTGCTGAGCAGACTTTTATGGCCCTTCACTGTCAGGACAAAGGGTGCATCATCAAACTGGCCAAGGGAGTCAGGATAGCCCTCTTGTGCAAAACAGATAAACGCTGCGCCTGCCCGTTCAACAGCCTCAATTTCCCTGTTTGCGTCATCACGGCTGAACAGCTTTATTTTGCGTCCGCCACGCGCTGACAATTCAGGTACAGCGCGGACAGTCTCGGACACAGAGCTGTAGCGTTTCAGCAGCAGCCTGCAGGTAATCGGCCCGACAGAGGGTGTGCGTATCAAACGCAGATAATTGATCAAATCATTATGTTTCATGCCGACCAGAATAGCGGATGGATTTTAAATTTCCGTTAAGCGGGGCAAAGATTCTGTCGTCATGCACAGTTATTGGGCTTTTGACAGGCTGATGCGGCTTTCCTCACCCCTTATCAGCCTCTTGATGTTCTGATAATGGCGCAGCCAGGATAAAAGTGCGATGGCAGCAATCGCCGCCAGGCGCGGATCGTCTGATGAAAGAAAAAACAACCCGTAAAGAGTGGCTGACAGATAGCTGACAAGTGCGGCAAGTGATGAATATCGCACAAGAAAGGCAACGGCAAGCCAGACAATTGCCATAATCAGACCTGCCGTGGGGCTGAGGGCTGCAATTACAGCCATGCCTGTTGCCACCCCCTTGCCGCCGGAAAATCGCAGCCACACAGGAAAACAGTGACCGATAACAGCAGCCAGCCCTGCTGCAGCACCAAGAGCCGGAGACCAGACAAGGCCCGCAACAATGACAGCTGCCATACCTTTGCCTGCATCCAGTATCAATGTTGCAAGAGCCAGCAGCCTGTTACCGGTTCGCAGAACATTGGTGGCACCGATATTGCCCGAACCGACAGTCCGCAGATCAAGTCCAGACAGCATCCTTGTCAGTATTAAGCCAAAGGGAACAGAGCCTGAGAAATAGCCCAGCGCAACTGCCAGAAGCCCGTCCGGGCCGGCCATCAGCGCGGCCATCAGCCTTCACCTTGTTTGCGGCCGGCAATCCACAGACCGGTGACACAGCCTTCTGCTGGCTGGCCCTCAAACGGTGTAATGCGCGAAAGTGACTTAAACTGCCGTCCGTCTATGCGCCAGCTCCTGTCTGGATTGATCTGCACCAGATCGGCAGGGGTTCCCGGCCTCAGGCTGCCACCGGGCAGCTGCAGAATACGGGCCGGGTTTGTGCTGGTAAGGGCAATCGCCTCCAGCCATGAAATAATTTCTGATTTGACCAGCTTTACCGCCAGCGGCAGGAGCAGTTCAATGCCAGAGGCCCCCGTGCTTGCCAGTGAAAAGGGCTGGGCCTTCATGTCCGGATTAACCGGAATATGATCAGAAGCCAGAACATCAATCGTGCCGTCAGTAAGGCCTGTGACGATTGCCTGTCTGTCTTCCTCACTGCGAAGCGGCGGATTCAGCTTGCAAGAAGACTGATAGCCGCTGACAGAAATATCATTCAAAAATACATAAGGCGGGGCCGTGTCAGCGCTTATCCGCAGCCCCTCTTTTTTTGCCTGTTTGATTGCGGCAACCGTGCCGGCAGCTGATACATGGGCTATATGCAGATGTGCCCCGGTCAGTCTGCACAGCGCAATATCGCGTTGGGCAATGATGGTCTCAGCCTCTGCTGGCTGTCCGATAAGCCCGAGGCGTGTTGATGTTTCCCCCTCATTCATATCAGCCTCATATGTCAGGCTGATGTCTTCACAATGATGGATGACCGGGCGGTTCAGCATGGCGGCATAGGTCATAATCCGGCGCATGGTCTGGGAATCCTGAATTGACAGGGTGCCGCTGGCAAATCCCACTGCCCCGGCACCGGCCATCATGCCCAGCTCGGCCATTTGATCCGGGGTTAAATCCTTTGTCACTGCGCCGTAACAATACAGGGCCGGGCCGCCCTCACGGCTGGCGCGCAGCTGCAGGGAATCTATCATGGCGGCTGTGTCAATGACCGGCATTGTTGATGGCAGAACAGCAAAGGCGGTGATACCGCCCGCAGCTGCGGCTTCTTTCAGGCTGGTCAGGGTTTCAAGATGTTCTGCCCCCGGGTCGCCGGACTGCACGCGCATATCTATCAGCCCGGGTGCCAGAATGTCGCCCTTACAGTCAATCACCTTGCCCTTGTGGACAGATTTGCCAGCGCTGCCTGTTCCCGTTTCTGTGATGATGCCATCTGTGCAGGACAGCCAACCCGTTGCATCCAGCCCCTGTTCTGGGCAGACAAGACGGGCATTGGTGAATAGGACTGTCCCTGTCATGTCCGCCCCCTGTCCGGCGTGGCCAGTGCCAGTGCCTCCAGACAGGCCATACGCGCTGCCACGCCCATTTCCACCTGTGTTGAAATCAGGCTTTTTTCATTGTCATCAGCAATAGCAGAATCAATTTCGACCCCCCTGTTCATCGGGCCGGGATGCATGATCAGTGCCTGCGGGGCTGCACGCATCAACCGTTCAGCGTTCAGCCCAAACAGGTTAAAATATTCATGCTGGCTTGGAATTTCACGTCCCTGCATACGTTCAGTCTGCAGCCGCAGCATCATCACAATATCTGCCCCGTCAATGCCAGCTTCGAGATCAGTGAAAACCGGCACACCGAAATTCTCAATCCCTGCCGGCAGCAGCGTTGCCGGGCTGACAAAACGCAGCTCTGCCCCGAGCGCGCCCAGCAGATACAGGTTTGACCGCGCAACACGGCTGTTGGCGATATCACCGCAGATAGCAATTTTCAGCCCGGCTATGCGCCCGCAGCGCCGCATAATTGTCAGGGCGTCCAAAAGGGCCTGTGTGGGATGTTCATGGCGGCCGTCGCCGGCATTGACAATACCAGCATCAACGCGCTGGCTGAGCAGGGCAGGCGTGCCGGCATTCTGATGGCGGATGACCAGAATATCCGGGTGCATGGCATTCAGTGTCACAGCCGTGTCAATCAGGGTTTCCCCCTTTTTCACCGAAGAGCCGGAAACTGACAGATTATAGACAGAGGCACCGAGTTTCTTTGCTGCGACTTCAAATGATACACGGGTGCGGGTTGAATTTTCAAAAAACAGATTCACCACGGATTTACCGCTGAGGATATGTGATAAAGCACTGTCCTCAATCTGGCCTGTTATAACGCCGGCAAAATAGGCTGATCTGTCCAACAGGCCCTGCATTTCGGGAACACTCAGTCCCTCAATCCCCAGAAGATGGCGACCGGTAAGTGTGGCGGCTGGCGCTTGTGAGATTTTGTCTTTCATCTAAAAACCGTCTTTTAATCAAATTTTGTCTCTGCGTCCAGTGGTCAGGGATGAAAAGATGTCAGCATGCGTTATCAGTGCTGTTTTTGTTGTCCAGACTGTCCAGGGCTGCCTGCAGTATCCAGCTGGCTGCCAGCGCATCGCGTCTGCGGGCTCTTTTCTGGCGGGTCATGTCAGCTGCCAGCATTTCACGCTCTACTGCCTGTGTGGACAGGCGCTCATCTTGAAAAGTGACTGCAATTTCATGCAGACGCAGAAAGGCATGGGCAAAATCACGCACAGAATCACACCGTGGGCCCGCTGTTCCGTCCATATTCAGGGGCCAGCCAAGAACCAGCGCACCGATATTGTGCTCCTTGATATCTGCTATAAGTATCTGTGCATCAGAGGTGAATTTTTGCCGCCATAAAATCCGCAATGGACTGGCTACGCGCAGGCCTGTGTCACTAATAGCAAGGCCAATGGTTTTTTTGCCAATATCAAGGCCCATCAGCCGCTGACTGGGTGAAATCGCCTGATTTATGCTGTAAAGGTTGCAGACTGGCATAGTGACTGCTAATTAGCTGATACAAATCTGTCGAAACGCTTTGGCATGGGAAAGTCATAAAGCATGTCTGTTGATAAAGATACCGTAAAAAAAATCGCCCGTCTGGCGCGTTTGAGAGTTCCTGAGGATAAACAGGATCAGATTGCCGGGGAACTGAATGCAATCCTGAGCTGGATTGAAGAGCTGAATGAGGTTGACACCAGCACAACCGAGCCTCTGTCCAGTGTCACAGGTCACAGTCTGCCTATGCGTGCCGACAAGGTGACTGATGGACATATGCCAGAACAGGTGCTTGCCAATGCACCTGAAACGGCAAGTGGTTTTTTTGTCGTGCCGAAAGTTGTTGAATGATGCGTGAATTTATTGAACTGACTGCCAGTGAGGCGCGCACAGCCCTCAGCACAAAACAGATATCAGCGACCGAACTGACCTCTGCCTATCTTCAGGCAGCTCAGCAGACAAAGGGGCTGAATAACTATGTCACCCTGACAGCAGAAAAAGCACTTGAAATGGCAGCGCAAAGTGACTGCCGCCTTGCTGATGGCAGCGCCGGCCCGCTGGAGGGAATCCCCATTGGTGTCAAGGATTTGTTCTGTACAAGCGGGGTGGAAACAACAGCCTGTTCCGCCATTCTGAAGGGCTTTACCCCCACCTATGAAAGCACAGTGACGGACAGGCTGTGGCAGGCCGGGGCTGTGATGCTGGGCAAGTTGAATTGTGATGAGTTTGCTATGGGCTCTGCCAATGAAACCTCAGTCTTTGGCCCGGCGGTCAACCCCTGGAGCGCACAGGGCGGCCAGGATTTGGCTGCCGGCGGCTCGTCAGGTGGATCTGCCTCTGCTGTGGCAGCAGGGGCTGCGTTAATGGCAACCGGCACAG
>JAYPEG010000019.1:0-3800 GCA_038125645.1 Alphaproteobacteria bacterium | reverse complement strand
GATACGGGCGGGTCTATACGTCAGCCAGCTGCCTTTTGCGGTGTGGTTGGCATGAAGCCCACCTATGGCAGATGCTCGCGCTGGGGTATTGTTGCTTTTGCCTCATCTTTGGATCAGGCCGGGCCCTTTACCCGAACTGTTGCAGACTCAGCCCTGATGTTTGCTTCCATGGCCGGGCATGATGCAAAGGATTCAACATCTGCAAATATTGCGCTGCCAGATTTGAACGCCGCCATGCAGGCAGGTGTGAAGGGAATGAAAATCGGTGTCCCGTCTGAATATGTTATAGAGGGGATGGATCCGTCCATCATTGCTCTGTGGGAGCAGGGCCAGGCATGGCTGAGAGATGCCGGGGCAGAGCTGGTGGCGGTGTCGCTGCCGCATACGCGGTATGCGCTGCCTGCCTATTATATTATTGCGCCGGCTGAGGCGTCATCCAACCTTGCCCGCTATGACGGGGTGCGTTACGGCGCCCGTTTGGATAATGGCGGCTCATTGGACGATATGTATGAAGCCACCCGGGCTGCCGGTTTCGGGGCAGAGGTACAGAGGCGGATACTGATCGGCACATATGCGCTGTCTGCCGGATATTATGACGCTTATTATCTCAAGGCCCAGAAAGTCCGCCAACTTATCCGCAGTGACTTTGACACTGTTTTTGCGACCGTGGATGCAATTTTAACACCTGCGACACCGTCAGCTGCGTTTGCTCTTGGCGACAAACAGGATGATCCGGTGACCATGTATTTAAATGATGTTTTCACTGTTCCCGCCAATCTTGCCGGTCTGCCCGGCATATCGGTTCCCGCCGGCATGAGCGGTGCGGGCCTGCCGCTGGGTCTGCAGGTTCTAACAAATACCTTTCGTGAGGATACGCTCTATCGTGTTGCTGCCTGTCTTGAGGCACAGGCAGGCTTTACCGGCCTGCCGCCGCGTCATGTGCTGGCAGACAGATAAAGGAGATAGGAACATGTCAAATCTTGTGTCAGGGCAGACAGGCGACTGGGAAGTGGTAATCGGCATGGAAGTTCATGCACAGGTTACCTCACAGGCAAAGCTGTTCTCCGGCTCATCCACCAGTTTTGGTGCTGGGCCGAATGAAAATGTTTCACTTGTTGACGCAGCGATGCCCGGAATGTTGCCTGTGATTAATGAGGCTTGTGTACGTCAGGCTGTAAAGACGGGGCTGGGGCTGAATGCCCAGATCAATCTTTACAGTGTGTTTGACAGAAAAAATTATTTTTATGCAGATTTGCCGCAGGGCTATCAGATAAGCCAGTTCAAGCATCCGGTTGTCGGCGAGGGCAGCCTGCGGATAGAGCTGGGTGACGGGTCTGCCCATGATATTGGCATAGAGCGGATTCACCTTGAACAGGATGCCGGAAAATCATTGCATGATCAGCACCCGGCGAAAAGCTATATAGACCTCAACAGGTCTGGTGTTGCGCTGATGGAAATAGTATCGCGCCCTGATCTGCGCTCGGCCGAGCAGGCGGGTGCCTATATCAAGAAACTGCGCTCTATCCTGCGTTATCTTGGAACCTGTGACGGCAATATGGAGGAAGGCTCATTGCGGGCCGATGTGAATGTGTCTGTCCGCCGCCCCGGCGGGCCCCTGGGCACACGCACTGAAACAAAAAACCTGAATTCTGTGCGTTTTATAATGCAGGCGATTGACTATGAGGTTGAGCGTCAGATAGAGGTTCTGGAAAGCGGCGGCGAGATTGATCAGGAAACACGCCTGTTTGATACGGCCACCGGCGCAACGCGGCCCATGCGAAGCAAGGAAGATGCCCATGATTACCGCTATTTTCCTGATCCCGATCTGCTGCCATTACAGCTCACAGAAGAATTTGTTGCTGACATCAGGGCGGCACTGCCAGAGCTGCCAGATGCCATTAAGGCCAGAATGATCGCTGAATATGGGCTGTCTGCCTATGATGCGTCAGTGCTGACCGAAGAACGCGAGACAGCTGCATTTTACGAGGCGGCCAGCGAGAACCAGGATAAGAAACTGGTGGCAAACTGGATGACATCAGAACTGTTCGGCGCGCTGAACAAAGCCGGGCATGAACTGTCGGACAGCCCGGTCAGCCCGCAGGAACTGGGCCGTCTTGTCGGACTTATCTCAGACGGCACCATTTCAGGTCGCATTGCCAAAGATGTATTTGCCGAGATGTTTGCCAGCGGCAGGCCGGCAGCAGAGATAATAGAGGAAAAGGGCCTGAAACAGGTCTCAGATAGCAGCCAGATAGAGGCATTGATTGACAGGGTTCTGGCCGATAATGCTGACAAGGTATCTGAATATCGCGGCGGCAAGGACAAGCTGTTCGGCTTTTTTGTCGGCCAGACAATGAAACTGTCAGCCGGCCAGGCCAATCCGGCGATGGTGAATGAGCTGCTGCGCAAAAAGCTGGATGGCTGAGGCGCGACCCGGGGGCTATTTGCTGGCCCGTCTGGCGGCATCCTGATTGGATTTTGTTACCTCATCCCAATAGGGCATGTCGCCATAGATGGAACGCAGGAAGCCCAAAAATGCATCAATTTTTGGCAGGCGGTGGTTTTTCTGGCGCCAGATTGCATGCACGGGCGTGCGTTCATCCACCTGAGTATCGAGGACGGCAACCAAGGCACCGGACGAGATATGCCGGCCCACAATATAAGTCGGCAGCATTGCCAGTCCCCCGTTATTGAGCACACAGCGCAGTATCGCATCACCGCTGTCGAGGCGCAGATAGCCGCGTGCCTTAAAAGTTGTCAGCTTGTTCTCTGCCTCACGGAAATGCCAGTCATTGCTTTCCAGATTATGCTCAACGCTTACCAGCTTGTGTGCGGGCAGATCAGATACCGCGTGCGGTGTTCCCATCTGTTTCAGATAGTCAGGGCTTGCCACCAGCTTGCGCCGGTTGGCAGCAAGAATTTTCATCGCAAAGCCCTCATTGGCGCGGGTCTCTGAAATTTTAATATGCAGGTCAATATGAGAGAGCATGTAATCGCTCTCTGTACCTGAGGTGACCAGATTGACGTTTATATTTGGAAAGGCGGTGCAGAATACAGGCAGATGCGGGGCGATATGGCGGTGGGCAAAGCCGGGTGGGGCGCTGATATGCAGGGGCCCTTTTAGTAGCCCGGTTTCTTTGACCATCGTGGTTTCAATATCATCAATATCATCAAGTATAGCCGTGCAGCGCGTCAGATAAAGCTCGCCCAGCTCTGTCAGGCGGGCCTTGCGGGTCGTGCGTTCTATCAGCTTGACGCCCAGCTCTGCTTCCAGTGCGGTCAGATGTTTGGATATAACAGAAGGGGCAAGGCTTAACTGTTCTGCAGCCCCTTTAAAGGAGCGCAGCCGCGCAATTTCTGTAAAAATCCGCATGGATGTCAGCTTGTCCATTTTTTTTATCTCTGAGCTGTAATGGCCTGCACCTGGTTCTGCGCTATTAATTTAGCAAAACAGGGGCGCACTGGCTATGGTGGCCTGTCCTGGCAGACATAAAAAAGATAACCCCGCCACTGATTTTCAAAATTGACAGACAGGCCCGGGCAGATTAGGAAGAGGGGGCATACGCCGTGGAGGAGACATCCTCGCATTAGCCCCGTATTGCGGAGGGGTGGCCGAGTGGCTGAAGGCGGCGGTTTGCTAAATCGTTGAAGGAGGAAACTCCTTCCGGGGGTTCGAATCCCTTCCCCTCCGCCACACCCCCTTATTAAATATTAGTTTTAATTATGGTTTATATCTAATTATTAAATATATATCATACACTTATGCATATATTCTTCTTTGACTTATCCAATGCCGTCCT
>JAYPEG010000018.1:25578-34827 GCA_038125645.1 Alphaproteobacteria bacterium | reverse complement strand
CTTGACCAGAACAGAGCCGATATTACAGCGCTTGCCATTCAACAGGACATGGCCATGATTAACAATCTGGCGGGCCGCAAAAACGCTTGGGGCCAGCTTTGCGCGGTAAACAAACGCATCAAGGCGTGATTCCAGAAGGCCGATCAGATTCTGGCCTGTATCGCCGCGTCTACGGACAGCTTCAGTATAATATTTTTTGAACTGCTTCTCACCGATATTGCCGTAATAGCCTTTCAGCTTTTGTTTTGCCATCAGCTGAATACCAAAGTCGGTTGGTTTTTTACGGCGCTGGCCGTGCTGGCCCGGCGCGTATGAGCGGGTATTAAGCGGGGATTTCTGACGACCCCACAGGTTAACGCCCAGACGTCTGTCGATTTTATGTTTCGATGAGTGGCGTTTGTGATCAGTTTTTGGTGCCATGATAGATAACCTTTGACAATTTTTGTCCCGGTAGGGCGTAATTGCCGTGGCAACAGGGCTCATCCCCATTGTCAGCGTTCCCAGGAATGGCAAAACAAATAGTGATTTTCGCCAATTTGTCAAGCCTTGATCAGGGCTTTTGCGCCATCTCCTGAAACAGGCTGATAATCCCATGCATGGTCTTGAGCTCTTGTTCAGTTGGCCGGGCACGGCTGAACAGGCAGCGCAGATTGCGCTTTACTGTCGGGGCCATATCTGGATTCCCAAAAAAATGGTTCGCATCCAGCAGCCCCTCAAGACGGGTCATAAAATAGTCACGCTGGCCAAGAGAGGCGGGTTCAGACAGACCATCATTGTTAGCCGGTGCTGTACTATCCTGCTCGGCCAGCCCGGCCAGCGCGGCCATGCGCCATTCCCATGCCATCAGCAACACAGCCTGTGCCAGATTGAGCGAGCTGGCCCCCTTTTGCAGCGGGGCCTGGGCAACACAGTCTGCCAGAACCAGTTCGTGATTATCCAGACCTGAGCGTTCCGCCCCGAACAACAGGCCGACACGCCTGTTCTGCTTTGCAGCGGCCAGCTGTTCGGTCACCAGGATACCGGCAGCATGGCGCGGATCACAGCTTGGTTTTTCCATATCACGCGGGCGGGCGGATGTGGCCAGCAAATAGCTGATATCATGAAGGGCGGTCGGCAGATCGTCAAAAATCTGTGCCTGTTCAAGAATATCTGTGCCGACCGTTGCCATCGGCCATGCGGCCGGATTGGGCCAGCCGTCACGCGGGGCAATCAGACGCAGCTCGTGCAGCCCGCAGTTTTTCATTGCCCGCGCAGCCGCACCGATATTCTCACCCATCTGCGGGCGGGCCAGAATTACAACAGGTGTTACCAGTGAATCAAACAGCGAGTCCTGTGCGCCCTGGCCGCCGGGTGCATGGCGCGTGCGGTCAGCCGTCATGCAACAATTTCCATGCCATACCGTCAGCAAGGGCATTCACAGAAGCGTCAATGATATTGGGCGATACGCCCACAGTGCGCCAGCGCAGACCGTTGCCATCCTGAAACTCGATCAGCACCCGGGTCACCGCTGCCGTGCCGCTTGTCTGGGCATTCGGAGGCAAAATCCGCACTTTATAGTCCACCAGCTCAACATCAGAAAGGCCTGGATATACTTTCACCAGCGCTTTGCGGATTGCTGTGTCAACTGCATTGACCGGCCCATTGCCCACAGCCACTTCATGATGGGCCGCGCCGTCAACGATAATGCTGGCTGTAGCTTCAGATTCAACAACCAGATCGCCCCTTGCGTTAAAACGGCGCTCATCCATAACCCGGAAACGCCCAATTTCAAAGAAAGTTGGAACGCCACCCAGATGCCGCCTCGCCAGCAGCTCAAAGCTCGCCTCAGCGCTATCAAAGGCCCAGCCATTAAATTCTTTATCCTTGATTTCTGTTATCAGCCCCTCAATACGGGAATCCCTCGGGTCAATTTCAATGCCGACCTCATCAAAGCGGGCCAGAATATTTGACCGGCCAGTCTGATCAGAAATCAGATAAACACGCTCATTACCCACCAATTCAGGCACAATATGCTCATAGGTGCGCGGATCTTTCTGGGCAGCAGAGGCATGCAGCCCCCCCTTATGAGCAAAGGCAGCCGACCCGACATACGGCGCATGCGGGTTTGGCTGGCGGTTAAGGCGCTCTTCAACCAAATGCGAGAGATGTGTCAGGCGGCTGAGTTTTTCCGGACTGATATTGGTTGCATAGCCCAGTTTCAGCATCAAATTAGGTATCAAGGTGATCAGATCAGCATTGCCGCATCTCTCGCCCAGGCCATTAATTGTCCCTTGTACCTGGCGGGCCCCGGCCCGTACCGCTGCCAGTGAGTTGGCGACGGCCATGCCCGTGTCATTGTGACAGTGAATCCCCAGCTGGCTGGTTGGATAGGCAGCGGCTGTCTCGCTGACAATTTCAAATACTTCTTCTGGCAGACAGCCGCCATTCGTATCGCATAAAACAACCCAGCTGGCCCCGCCGTCAAGGGCCGCTCCTACACAAGCCAGGGCATAATCGCGGTTAGCCTTAAAACCGTCAAAATAATGCTCGCAGTCGAACATTGATTCAAATCCGCGCGCCTTTGCCGCTGCAACAGACTGGCTGATCATATCCAGATTTTCACCCAGTTCTATATTCAGCGCTGTTGTAACATGAAAATCCCAGCTTTTCCCAACCAGACAGGTGGCATCCGCAGCAGCATTCAGCACCGCATTGAGGCCTGGATCATTGTCCGCTGACCGCCCGCCGCGCCTGGTCATGCCAAAGGCCACCAGCCTTGCGCTACCCAATGCCTGTTTGCTGGCGAAAAACGCATCATCTGTGGGATTGGCCCCGGGCCAGCCCCCTTCGATATAATCAATACCGAAATCTGCCAGTGCCCTTGCAATAAACTGTTTGTCGCCGACCGTGAAATCAACACCGCGTGTCTGGCCACCATCGCGCAGGGTTGTGTCAAACAGCCAGATTTTTTCGCCATCCATTGCAATTTGTCCGTTCTGTTTTCCTGCCGGTATTCCGGCAGTGTCACCGTTTTTTTTAGATGAATTAAACATCAAGTGCAATTCACCTGCTGCCGCTTTTTCCTATGCACGTTCCCAGCGCGTGCCCTGTGCACTGTCAAGCAGACGCACACCCATATCAGCCAGCCTGTCCCTGATTTCATCGGCATGGGCAAAATCACGCTTGGCCCTGGCGTCATTGCGCTCGGCTATCAGGGCCTCAATACGGGCCCTGTCAAGCTGTGTGTCATCGCCTGTGAACCAGCTGTTATCACCCAGCAGGCCAAGACAGGCCGCACAGGACAACAGCTGCAGGGCTGCTTCATCTGACCCCTTGTTTGCCTCTGCTGCCATTCGGTGCAGGGCAGACAGAGCAAGAGGTGTGTTCAGATCATCGAGCATGGCACTGACAAATTGACTGTCCAACCTGTCCGGTTCTGTTATCAATGCAGTCCCGCGGGCGTTCTGGCTGGCCCGGTAGAGCCTGTCAAGGGCCTGAACCGAGGTATCCATGAGCGTGTCGGAATAATCAAAGGGGGCCCGGTAATGGGTGGATAAAAGCCCGTAACGCACAGCCTCGGGCCTGACGCTGCTTATGGCCTGTTCAACAGTGGTGAAATTGCCAAGGGATTTTGACATCTTCTCGCCATTGACGGTGACATAGCCGTTATGCAGCCAGTAACGGGCCATATATTCAGTGTTATGTGCACAGCATGACTGGGCAATTTCATTCTCGTGGTGGGGAAAGACCAAATCCAGGCCCCCGGCATGAATATCAAATACATCGCCCAGATATTTTGCTGACATGGCCGAACATTCGATATGCCAGCCGGGCCGGCCGCGCCCCCACGGGCTCTGCCAACCTGGCAGCGGGTCTTCAGACGGTTTCCAGAGCACAAAATCAGCCGGATCTGCCTTATAGGGGGCTACCTCAACTCGCGCCCCGGCAATCATTTCATCCAGCGTGCGTCCAGACAGCTGGCCATAGGCAGGCATGGTTTTGACTGAAAACAAAACATGATCATGTGCGACATAGGCAAAACCGCCTGCAATCAGCCTGCCGATCATCTCGATCATCTCAGCTATATGGTCTGTGGCGCGCGGCTCAATATCCGGACGCTCAACATTTAATGCATCCGCATCGCTGTGAAAGCTGGCCGTGGTCTCATCACACAAGCTGGAAATGGATATGCCACGCTCAGCGGCGCGGGCGTTTATTTTGTCATCAACATCCGTGATATTACGGACATAAGTCACCTGCGGATAAAGACGGCGCAGCAGCCGAACCAGCACATCAAACACAACCAGTGGGCGGGCATTGCCAATGTGAATACGGTCATAGACAGTCGGCCCACAGGCATAGAGCCTGACATGACCGTCATCAATGGCTGAAAAGGGCTGTTTTCTGCGGCTCAGCGTATTGTATAGCGTTAATGTCAAAGCGGTCATAATTTAAAATCATTCTCTGGACAGGATATCAGCCCTAGGCTGTCCTGCCATTCAGGCGGGCCAGCACCCTGTCCCTGCCCATATAGCTGAGCAGACAGCCAACATCAGGGCCTGCTCCCTCGCCTGTTATGGCCTGACGAAGCGGCATAAACAAGGCCTTTCCTTTCAGTCCGGTCTGCGCTGCCACAGCCTGTGTCCATAAAGACCAGGTCTGATCGTCAAATGCGCCCTCTGGCAGCAGTGTAGCTGCAGCCGCAGTCAGGCTCTCATCCAGCATCACCGGTTTAACTGGTTTATGGCAGATATCCCACCATTTTCCAGCCTCGCCGACAGTTGCAAGATTACCCCTGACCGCCTGCCAGAATCCCGCATCAATCGCAGCATAACCCTGTGCGGCCAACGTTTCTGCAACAATATCAAAATCAAGCTGCTGGACAATACGGGCATTTATCTGCTGTAGTTCTGCGGTTGAGAATTTGGCTGTCGCCCGGCCAAAATTGGCTATATCAAAGCCTGTGACAATATCATCAAAACGGGTCTGGGCAATAACCGGCTCTGATGTGCCTATACGGGCCAGTTGGCTGGCAAGTGCCAGCGGATAGATACCCCCTTCACGCAGCTGGGCAACTGACAGGCTGCCAAGACGCTTTGACAGCCCCTCTCCGTCTGCACCGGAAAGCAGGGCCAGATGCCCCATTTCCGGCACATGCCCGCCCAATGCCTCAAACAGCTGAATCTGTGCAGCAGAGTTTGTGACATGATCCTCACCCCTGATAATCACAGTGATCTGATGGTCAATATCATCCACCACAGAGGCCAGCGTATAGATAACCCGCCCGTCCTCTCTTATCAGAACTGGATCCGAAAGGCTGGACATATGATAGCTGACTAGCCCCCGCACAAGGTCTGTCCAGCTCACCTCCTCATCCTTCAATAAAAAGCGGTAATGCGGACGCCGGCCCTCAGCTTCAAATTTTTTCTTTTCCCCATCAGTCAGCCGCAGTCCGGCACGGTCGTAAACAGGCGGTCGGCCAGCCATCAGCTGTGACTTGCGTTTCAGGCTCAGCTCTTCAGGCGTTTCGTAACAGGCATAGGCCCGGCCAGACTCTATCAACTGCTGCAGGGCAGCATCATATCTGTCAAGGCGGTCTGACTGTCTGTCCTCACAGTCCCAGCGCATGCCCATCCAGTTCAGATCATCGCGGATGGCCTGTTCATACTCGGCGCGAGACCGTTCATCATCAGTATCATCAATGCGCAGCATGAATATACCGCCACGGCTGCGGGCATAAAGGTAATTCACCAGTGCGGTTCTGAGATTGCCAACATGCAGTTTGCCAGTCGGGCTGGGTGCGAAGCGGACTTTGACTGTACTCATTTTGTCTCCGATACATGCGGGCGAAAGCCAGAGGTAAGTGGCAGGCGGCGGTCGCGCCCAAAGGCCCTGGCGGTCACTTTCGGGCCGGGGGCGGCCTGAAAGCGCTTATATTCAGCACGGAACAGCAGGTGGCTGGCCTGCTCCACATCTCTCATCTCAAACCCTTTGGCGGCGATGGTTTTGATATCAGCCATTTCCTCTGTCAGGGCCATAAGTATGGGGTCAAGGATATCATAGGGCGGCAGGCTGTCTGTGTCCTGTTGGTCAGGGCGCAGTTCTGCCGAGGGCGGGCGTGTGATAATCCGCTCTGGGATCACCTCGCCGGCCGGCCCCAGCGCGCCTTTGGGCAGATGCCTGTTTCGCCAGTTTGAAAGGGCAAAGACCCTTGTTTTCCAGACATCCTTTATTGGTGCAAAGCCGCCGCACATATCCCCATACAGCGTTGAATAGCCTGCCGCATATTCAGACTTGTTGCCGGTTGCCAGTACCAGCGCACCGAATTTATTCGACAGGGCCATCAGGATCATGCCGCGCAGACGTGACTGAATATTTTCCTCGGTAATATCCGGGCCCCATCCGTCAAAACTGTCTGCCAGCATGCCATCAAAGGCCTGCATGCCGGGTCTTATGGAAATCTCTTCCAGCCTGAGGCCCAGCCTGTCTGCCAGCACTTGTGAATCTGTGACAGATATATCAGCTGTATAGTCTGAGGGCATCATCACCACACGCACATTCTCAGCCCCCAGCGCATCAACAGCCAATGTTGCCACTATAGCTGAATCAATGCCGCCGGACAGTCCAAGAACCGCGCCCTTAAAACCGTTTTTTCCCGCATAGTCACGGATGCCCAGCATCAGGGCCCGCCACATCGCCTCATCACTGTCATCCGGCGGCACTGCCTCGCCGCTCAGCTTGACCCCATTTTCTGTTCTGCCAGCGCTCAGCAGGCTGACAGCCTCATTGAACTGGGGCAGTTGACACGCAAGGCCGCCGCCCCTGTTCAGTGCAAAAGACCCGCCGTCAAAGACCAGCTCATCCTGACCGCCGACCATATTCACATAGACAAAGGGCAGCTCTGTTTCTGTTATCCTGGCAACAGCGTGCACCATGCGCTGGTCTGTCTTGCCGGATTCAAAGGGCGAAGCATTCAAGGACAGCAAAATTTCTGCACCGGATTCAGCCAGTGTTTCACACACATCAGCAAACCAGATATCCTCACACACAGCCAGTCCCAGCCGCCAGCCCCTGAAATTCACCGGCCCCTGCAGCGCACCCGCAGAAAAATGGCGCTTGTCATCAAACACGCCATAATTCGGCAGATTGACTTTATGCCTTATGGCCTGAACCTTTCCGTCATCCAGCAGAAAAACACTGTTAAACAGCCTGTCCCTGTCACGGTGTGGGGCCCCGACAATAATGGCGGGCCCGCCATCTTTTGTTGCGGCTGCCAGCCTTTCTACCGCACCTTCAACAAGGGCCATGAAATCAGAACGCAGCACCAGATCATCTGCCGGATAACCGGACAGGAACATTTCCGGGGCCAGGACAATATCAGCGCCCTTATCCGCAGCCTCTGCGCGCATAGACAGCAGTCGCTCGTAGTTGGCTGTCACATTGCCAAGATGGGCATTTGCCTGTATCAGCGCGATTTGCAGGTGAGAGGGTTCTGTCATAATTGCCTTCAGCCTTGCCGGGCCTTCGTTTTTCGGTGCAAGAATTCACGCCCCCGCTTTACCTGCGGGCGGCCCTCATATTCTATGATATCAGCTGTTGCATAGGTTTCTGACCAGTTCTGCGGCAGGAATGACCCTGTCCCGATTATATCCACCGGGGCTTTGGCAACAGAAAACACCCGGCATTTATCCGGGCCAAATCCGCTTGAAGCAACAATTTTCACAGTCTCAAACCCGGCATTGTCAAGTGCCTCGCGCATATGCCAGACAGCCGCTGCAGAGACACCTGTCCCCATAAGATGCTTCAGCTCGGCCTCTGAACGATAGCCACGGATGGCTTCGGGAACATTGCGGTCAAGCACAGCATAGGATGATTGCGTGTCCAGCCCCTGTAAGAACCGCCCCCCATGCGTGTCGATACGAACGCTGAGGCGCCCGTCTTGTGCAAGCTGGCTGAAATGGCGTGAAACGCTGAGCGCGTCATCAATCTCGCAGCCAAAATAATCCACCAGAACAGTCAGGGGCCGATCAGGAAATGTTTCATGAAACATCTGCGCAGCCCGAAGCGTGTCACCGGCATAGCCTATCAGTGCATGCGGCATTGTGCCCATACCCGCTGACTGGCCAAAATACGGCGCAGTGGCATCAGTAGCACAGCCAAGAAATCCCTTTGCCCCGACCTTTGCCTGTGCCTTTCGTGAACCAACTGATGCCCCATAAGCCATGAGGTCAGCCATCTCACTGCCTGCACAATGGCGCGCATCCATTGCCAGAAATCCGACATGCGGCAGCTCAACACACATCTGATAAGCATTATAAGCAGCCACACAGGCACTACCCAGACGCTGCAGAAAAACTGTCTCCAAATCAACCAGATCAGCCATCTGCCCGGTGATATAGAATAGCGGCTCACCGGCCCCGACCCATGCCCCTTCCCTGTAAAGCGGTTCGATATCTGCCACTGCCCCCCGGCTGGCAAGCATCCATTCCAGCCAGTCGGTTGCCAGCTTTGGGGCCAGGGTCACAGGGCGGCGCATGAAAATCGCATAAGTCACCTGTTTACTGCCATGCCCGGCAACAATTTTTCTGGTCAGATTGAAATAGCTGTCAGTATAGCGCGGCTGCTCGTCCGGGGACGGCCCGGCCCCCCGGCCCGCAGCGCTGGCCGCCACCAGCGTCCCGCTGTTTGGTGTGCGTGATTTACCCATAGTCACTTTGCCTGTCAGACAGCCTGTTTTATCCGGCTTTCAGCATCACGTCTTTTTTTCATCAGATCAGCGATAAGAAAGGCCAGCTCAAGCGCCTGTCCGGCATTGAGGCGCGGATCACAATGGGTGTGATACCTGTCGCCAAGCCGCTCTTCTGTGACCTCAACAACACCGCCAACACATTCTGTTACATTTTTTCCAGTCATTTCAAAATGCACACCGCCCGGATAGGTTCCGACCTCGTCATGCGCGTCAAAAAAGCCCTGAACTTCTTTGAAAATATCATCCACACGCCGGGTTTTATATCCTGAAGAGGCCTTAACAGTATTACCATGCATGGGATCGCAGCACCAGACAACAGACGCCCCATGTTTGTTAACAGCGCTCAGCAGCGGCGGCAATTTCGCCCGCACATGATCCGCGCCCATGCGCGCTATCAATGTCAGCCGCCCGGGGATATTGTCCGGGTTTAGCTGGTCTATCAGGCGCAGCAGTTCACTGGGATCCAGACTGGGCCCGCATTTCAGGCCGATAGGGTTTGAAATGCCGCGCATATACTCAAC
>JAYPEG010000018.1:24481-25568 GCA_038125645.1 Alphaproteobacteria bacterium | reverse complement strand
GTCGTGGCGATGGCGGGTCACAGTTTTGTCTCGCGCATGGGCGCCAGCTTCATGCGCGCCGCCGGGCTGGCGGGTGCGGTCACCAATCCAGATCATATGGGCAGATGTGGCATACCAGCCCTTTTCATCAGTGATGGTGTTCCGCCGGGTCAGCGCCTCTTCATAATTCAGCAGCAAGGCCTCATGGCTGGTGAAAAAATCTGTTTCGGCCAGTGCACGCGATGTGCGGGCATTGACACCGCAGGCATTCATAAAGGCAAGACATTCATCAATGCGGGCGGCCAGCTCTGCATAGCGATGCGCGCCCTCAGAGAGAAATTCAGTTGTCCAGTCATGCACAGCATGCAGATCAGCCATCCCGCCCTGTGCAAAGGCACGCAATAAATTAAGCGTAGAGGCAGACTGTTCATAGACTTTTAGCAGGCGCTGCGGATCGGGCTCGCGCTCTGTAGCATTAAAGCCAATAGCATTGATCATGTCACCGCGGTATGACGGCAATTCAACGCCGTCGACAACCTCAACAGGAGAAGAGCGCGGCTTGGCAAACTGTCCGGCAACGCGCCCGATTTTCACAACTGGCATTGATGCACCGAATGTGAGCACAACAGCCATCTGCAGAAACACCTTAAATGTGTCCCTGATCATATCTGCTGAAAATTCAGCAAAACTCTCTGCACAATCGCCGCCCTGCAGCAAAAACCCCTGACCGTTGGCGACCTGGCCAAGCTGGGCACGCAGATTCTGAACCTCACCGGCAAAGACAAGCGGCGGCTTATGCGCCAAGGTCTGTTCAACCTGATGCAACTGTTCCTTGTCTGCATAGTCTGGAACTTGCAGAATTGGAAGGTCACGCCAGCTTTTTGGTTGCCAAGTCATATGCTTTTTCAGCCCTGCCCCAAGCAGGCAACCGGCTGCCTTTTATTATCAGTGAAAAACTGTCCCCAAAATAGCGATTTTTGCACCAAAAGCAAAGATTTCTCGCCAAAAAGCGGTAAATAAATATCCGCTGATAAAAGAGGGGGGCAAAACAGGCTAGGTCTGGCGCACAGCCCGCATGGTGACAAACTCCTCGGCCGCAGTGGGGTGA
>JAYPEG010000018.1:13846-24471 GCA_038125645.1 Alphaproteobacteria bacterium | reverse complement strand
CAACCATATGCACGCCCACCACCCGGTTGTCCGATCGGTTGACAATCAGTTTCATATAGGTCTGTTCAGGGCGGCCAGAAATGGTGTTTTTCATCGCCCGAAACCGGCTTTCATAGATAGCGGGCGGGCCGTGCCGCTCTGTGGCCTCAGCCTCTGTCAGGCCAACACAGGCAACCGGCGGCTGGCTGAAAACGGCACAGGGAATATTTTCAAGGCTGGCTGTGCGGACTCTGTTGCCAAACAAGCTGTCAGCAAATGCGTGCCCCTGTGCAATCGCAACCGGTGTCAGATTGATTCTGTCTGTAACATCGCCAAGCGCATAAACAGAATCAACACTGGACTGGCAATAGTCATTAACCAGCACCGCGCCGCGCTCATTCATCCTGACGCCGACTTCAGCAAGACCCAAATCACGGGTATTGGGGGCCCGGCCAGTTGCTGCCATAACCTTGTCAGCCCTGATTATACTGCCATCATCAAGTGTGACCTGATACCCGGTTCCGGCGGTGCTGACGCTTTTGACAACCCGCCCGCTATGCAGCGCAATGCCCCGTTGCGACAGGGCTGTGCTGATCTGGCGGCGCAGATCATCATCAAAGCCACGCAGGGGCAGATCACTTCTGAACACAAGATCAACCCTGCTGCCAAAACCATTGAAAATACCGGCAAATTCAAGAGCAATAAAGCCACTGCCAAAAATAACAATACTCTCGGGACGCTCAGGCAGGTCAAGTGCCCCGTCCGAAGTGACAGCATGTGCGGCCAGCCCCTGTATGCCGGGGGGCATGGACGGGCGTCCGCCAACAGCGATCAGAATTGTCCGGGCTGTGTGGATTTTCCCAGCGACATCCACCGCATGCGGGCCGGCAAGGCGGCCCCAGCCCTCGATCAGTGTCACACCCGCATTTTTCAGCAGGCTACGGTAAATCCCCTCAAGCCGCGCCGTCTCAGCATTTTTAGCAGTAATCAGGGCTGGCCAGTCATGCTGAAGGGGGCCAAGCTGCCACCCAAATCTGGCCGCATCCTGTGCATCCGCAGAAAATGAAGCCCCATAGACAAGCAGCTTCTTTGGCACACAGCCGCGTATGACGCATGTGCCTCCTGGCCTGTCACCCTCTATCACCGCAACACGCGCGCCATGGCCAGCCGCAATCCGCCCGGCGCGCACGCCGCCAGAGCCCGCGCCGATGACGATCAGGTCAAAATCAAATGCCTCTGCCATGACAGCTCTCCCTTTCGCGCAGTTGATAAGACATATCTGTCTTTTACGCGGTTAGGGCCGGGCTTGTCGAGCCTTCACAAAGCTGGTGCCCGCACGCGGATCAGGGCTCTTCTGTAATTTGCAGCAGATGGGACAGGCGCAAATCTGACAGGTTCTTTGTGTTCATCCGCAATTCTGATTTGTTGCTGTCATGGTAATAATCTGTGGTCAGCCCGTGGGCAGCACCGCTTTTGTGCATAACCGCGTGAAACAGGTGACAGACACTGAGCCGGCTATATAATGCAGACTGCCGGCAGAACGGTTCTGTGCTGTGCCTGTACAATGTGGCCTGTGGGCGGGGGCCAGAATATCTTCAGTCATCAGCACTGTCATGAATGAGGCCAGAAACAGGCCGCTGCCATCGCGGGCAAAACTGCAATAAATCAACAGGCTGTCATCCAGCAACATTTCCATCTGAATAATGACCGGCACATCATCAGGATAAAACAGCCATTTTCCAGCCCCTGCGTCACGCAACGTACCTGCCAGACAGGCATCAAGTTCATGATATAACATTAATAACGGCCCGGATTGATTAAGGAGCGAATAAAAAGATTAAAAACAAATTAACAAAGTGAAAGCCAGTTATTCAAAGGGATGATCCTATCCGGCATGATGAGGTTTCTTTTTAAAGCTGCCGGGATTTTTTTATATTTGCAGCCCGGCGCAGGGCTGTTTACCCTGTTGTGCGGAAACATTGATCTTGGCCGAAGAAAAACGCATTTGTAACAGGGCACAGGCCAGTAAACAGGAATGATAAACCATGTCAGTGATTGAAGCCGGACAGATGTTATGGCGTCCGCATAATGAAGAAGAGACCCAAATCTATGATTTTGCTGAACAGCTCAGGCAGTCCAGCGGCTTCAACTGGGGCGGGGATTATGAACAGCTCTGGTCTTTTTCTGTCTCGCAGAAAGAGCAGTTCTGGTCGGCCCTGTGGGACTGGCACGGGGTTATCGGTGAAAAAGGTGAACGTATTCTAATCAATGGCGGAAAAATGCCGGGGGCTGTGTTTTTCCCTGACGCCCGCATTAATTATGCTGAAAACATGCTGCAGGATGCAGATAACCGGCTGGCCTTTATCGCCTATGGCGAGGATGGACGCGTGGCCCGCCTGACGCGCCGGCAGATAAAGGAACAGGCCTTTGCGCTTGCTGGATGGATGCAGGCAAAGGGGGTCGCCAGGGGTGACCGCGTGGCTGCCTATCTGCCAAACAGCGAAATTGCGCTGATAGCCATGCTGGCGACAGCCAGCCTGGGGGCGATATTTTCCAGCTGTTCACCTGATTTCGGGCTGAATGGAGTGGCGGACAGATTTGGGCAGATCACACCAAAATTGCTGATCACTGTTGATGGCTATCATTATAACGGCAAGGTAATTGACCGGCTGGATATTGTTGCACAGCTGGCACAGACACTCAGCAGTGTTGAAAATGTCATTGTTGCCGGTTATCTGGACACACGGCCCGACATATCATCGGTTCCGGGAAGCTGTCATTTTTCAGACTGCCTCAGGCATGAACCGATGACCGGATTTGTGCGAACCAGCTTTAATGATCCGCTTTATATCCTGTATTCCTCAGGCACCACCGGGGCGCCGAAATGCATTGTTCATTCTGTAGGCGGCACCCTGTTACAGCATATCAAGGAACACAGGCTGCATTGTGATATCAGCGACAAAGACAATGTGTTTTATTTCACCACTTGCGGCTGGATGATGTGGAACTGGCTTGTTTCCGCGCTGATGATGCAGGCCAGGGTTATCGTCTATGAGGGCAACCCCTTTCATCCCGGGCCGGAACGGCTGTGGCAAATTGCCCGTGATGAGCAGATGACCCTGTTTGGAACCTCGGCAAAATATATTGATGCCGTGCGTAAATCCGGGCTGATTCCAAAGGACAGGTTTGACCTCTCGTCCCTGCGGATTTTATGTTCAACCGGTTCTCCTCTGTCATCAGAAGGATTTGGCTTTGTCTATGAGGCGATTAAGGATGATGTTCAACTGGCCTCTATTTCAGGCGGCACAGATATTATGGGCTGTTTTGTTCTGGGCTGCCCGGTAAAGCCTGTCTATGCAGGAGAGCTTCAGGTGCGCGCGCTGGGCATGGATGTTGCTATTCTGGACGAGGCAGGCAGGGCTGTCAGCGGCGCCCAGGGTGAGCTGTGCTGTCTGTCACCTTTCCCGTCAATGCCGGTCGGCTTCTGGAATGACACTGACGGCAGCCGTTATCATGCAGCCTATTTTGATGTCTATGAGAATGTCTGGCGTCATGGTGACTGGGCAACTTTGACAGAGCATTTCGGCGTTATAATCCACGGCCGTTCTGATGCCACATTAAATCCCGGCGGGGTGCGTATCGGCACCGCAGAGATTTATCGCATTGTCGAGGCCTTTGATGAAATTGGCGAAGCACTTGTCATCGGCCAGAGCTTTGAGGATGATGTTCGTGTTATTCTCTTTGTAAAACTAAGTCCCGGCCATGATCTAGATGACGGTTTGCAGGGGCGTTTGCGGTTTGCCCTGCGCCAACAGGCCAGCCCGCGCCATGTACCGGCTGTGATCTGCGCAGTCAGCGATATACCACGCACCCGTTCAGGAAAGATCACCGAACTGGCAGTCAGGGATATCATTCATGGCCGTCCTGTTAAAAACACTGAGGCCCTTGCCAACCCTGAAGCCCTTGAGGCGTTCAAGAACCGCCCGGAACTGACCTGAACAATATCTGCAGGCCCGTTAGATTTAACCCCCCGTTATATTTGATGCCATGGCGGCCGGGGGGGAGGCGATAAGAGCCTGGCGTCAACCCAGCTGCTGCAGGAACTGCTGCAGACCAGAGCTGGCGGCGAACTGTTTACGGTTTTTTTTCAAAATCGGCACCATTGCCTGAAGGGCACCGGCCTCAGCCTTTGACAGGCTGTCATCATCATCAAGGCTTGCATTTGTCTGTGCCGGACAGGCCAGCAGCAAATAGGTGTGATCGGCCCCGACCCGTTCTGCCACTGCCCTGAAACGGGCCTTGCTGCCTACAGGCCATCTCTGTCTTAAAACCAGAAGCAGAACAAAATCACCTGTACCTGTCTCATCACGCCGGCTGTGGGCACAATAGCTGGCAGCCGCCTCTATTTCAGCAACAAGGTCAGCGTCATCAAGCGGATTCGCGCCCGGATTATCTAATGTCCGGCCCAGCCAGTTTACAAGGTCAGCGTCAGTCCTGTCCTGCAGTGCGTTCAGACTAGCAATCCCGGGGGGCTGTGCTGACAGCGCACCGGCATCGAAGCTGTGAATATCTATCTCGCCCATCACCCTGATAATCATGATGCCACCTTTGGTTTTTGTTCATTTTCTGTCTGTCTGCGTGAAAGTGTGAATTCACGCCAGATAATAAACATACAAGATGAAATGACAACGCCCATACCGGCAAACTGCACTGTTGAGGGCATTTCTGTGAACAGGATAAAGGCAGCAAGGGTCGCGAGGGGGATCTGCAGATAGCGCAGACTGGCAACAACAACAGCCTCGCTGTAACGGTAAGCCGTGGTCAGGAACAGTTGTAAAAGAGAACTGCAGCCGCCAAGAGCCAGCAGCAGGATAAAATCATGCGCAGACGGCAGGGTGAATTGTTCCGGCAGCAATAAAAGCATCCCGCTCATCGCTGCAAATCCACAAAAATTATAAATGAAAGCCACAGTCACCGGCTGATCCCCCTTGCCCAGCTTTCGCAAGGTGATAGACAGCCCGGCCCCGGCAAGTGCCGAAACAAGGGCAAAAATAACAGCAGGTGAAACACTGTATGAGAATGGGTCTGTCAAAAGTGTCACGCCGCACAGCCCCACAATCACGGCCATCGTCCGGTAAATGCCGATCGTCTCACCCAGAAAAAACGGCGAGGCAAGCGTGACAAAGAGCACAGAAGACTGAAAAATCGCAGTGGCCTGACCAAGGGGTATATTGCGTACGGACAGGAACCAGAAAGTAATGCCCACAAGGCCGAAAAGAACGCGCACAACCATCGTGCGTTTCTGGCTGATATAAAGGAATGAACGCCCCCTCACCCACACAGCGGCACCCAGCAGCAGGGGCAGGGAGAATAAAAAGCGGAAAAACAGCATCGTCAGCAAGCTGATGTCGCCGGACATCAGCTTGACAAACAGGCCCGTTGTTACACCGAAGCATATTGCAGCAAGCGTGAGCAGCACGCCCTTTATTTGAACAGAAATAGTCATAAAATATTATGTGCGGCTGATGCCAGCCAATCTGACACTCATCTTTCTTTCGTATAAGATACAAATCCAACCTTAACAAGGACATTCAATGATGCGGATATTTCTCAGAATGTGTGCTTTTATCATCGTGACGGCCGGCGGCGCGCTGGCTGCTGATAAAACTATTGAGACGCGCAAAGCCAACTTTAAGCAGAATGCGGCAATTTTAAAGTCTGTGCGCGGCCAGTTGGCCGCCGGTGATTTCAAGGCGATCGCAAATGGCGCTGAAAAGATTGCTGCATGGGCGCAGAATATACCTGCTGCCTTTCCAGAAGGGTCTGACAGCGATGGTGCCTCACCGGCAATTTGGATGGATTTTGATGATTTTACAGCCAAGGCAGAGGCTAACAGGCAAGCCGCCATGCAGTTAAAGGAAATGGCAGAAAAGAAAGACACAGCAAGTGTCACGGCAGCCCTACAGACACTGGGCGGGACATGTAAAAGCTGCCATTCAAGCTACAAGCTGGACTGACTATCAAAACAGGGATGGACGCAGCAGCACAAATGACTGAAACAGCCCAAGGCACAGGCCAAGCAGAATAAGGCCAAATACCGTATGTCTGCGGCTGATATGGCCATTGTTACCTGTCGCCCCCTGTCGTTTGCCAGTAAACATTGCCGGCACCAGGTTTTTTTTCAGCCTGAAATAATAGACCAGCAAGGCAGCAATATGCAGGGCAATGACCAGAAATAAAAATTTTTCTGTGATGTCATGCAGCTGCCCTGCAAATCCTGTTATCGCTGGCCAGAGATGCACAAACGGCCCCTCATACAGGACATCATCACTGGAAAATGACCCGCTCAACGACATGATGAGCGTCACGGTCAGCAAGAGAAGCGTTGCATAGCCACCCAGTGCTGAATGGCCCGCATGGTTATCTGCCTCGCCGCGTCTTATCCTTGCCAGCATGGCCAGTGCCTCTTGCGGCGGGCGCATAAAGCGGGAAAAGCGGGCGGTCTGGCTGCCAGTCACACCCCAGAGCAGACGAAAACACACAAGGCCCATAACTGCCATACCAAAATGTTCATGGACTGACAGAATGTCCATTTTGCCTGTGACAATGCCGCCAATGACAGCACTCACCAACAGCCAGTGAAACAGCCGCAGGGGCAGATCCCAGACAGTTATGTGTTCTTTGCTGTTTTCCTGCATGTGCCTTTTTATCCTATTCCCCCCCGGTATATTCCCCCCCGGTATATTCCCCCGGTATGTTTCCCCAGTATGTTTCTCTAGTATGGCAGCGTAAACATCATGCAGCACAGATTAGTCCCGCTGCCTTAACTGTGCTAGT
This sequence comes from Alphaproteobacteria bacterium, assembly GCA_038125645.1. GTDB lineage: Bacteria > Pseudomonadota > Alphaproteobacteria > Puniceispirillales > Puniceispirillaceae > JADHLI01. The sequence continues at coordinate 17,655 of JAYPEG010000018.1, read as the reverse complement.
CTTGCAACTGTGATCTCACGATAATTAGCACAGGTAACATATTTATGACAGAACGTGCAAAATTGCTGGCAGCTGTCCGGGAACTGGCAAAAACTGACCCTGATTTTCAGCTTGTGCTGACACGTTACGGGCCACCGGGGGACAGATTTGAAAAGGGCGGGTTTGCGGCACTGGTGCGTATTATCCTCGGCCAGCAGATATCACGCGCAGTCGCAGTCAGCCTGTGGACACGCCTGAGCGAGAAAGGCTGGACAGAGGCCCGCCCCCTTGCCTTGTGTGAATATGGTGATCTGCAGGCACTCGGCCTGTCACAGCGCAAGGCAGAGTATATTATTGATCTGGCGCGGGCAGAAATGTCCGGCGCGCTGAACCTCAGCCAGCTTTCCCGCCAGCCCGCAAATATTTTTACACAGACGCTGATAAGCTATCGCGGTGTCGGGGCGTGGACAATCAGCAATTACCGCCTGTTCTGTCTGGCTGATCTTGATGCCTGGCCAGGCAATGATCTGGCCTTGATGGAGGCTGTCAGGCGGCTGAAAGGCCTCAATGAACGTCCTGATCACAAGACCATGGATAAACTGGCCCTGAACTGGCAGCCCTGGCGCGGTGCCGCTGCCCTGCTGCTGTGGCATTACTATGCCTGTGAGGTGCGCGATGCCCGGCCTGTGGGCGGCAAAGAGACCTCAGGAAAATAAGTCCCGCTGGCCGGTTGCCTGTGCGCTGGCCGGTTCTGTGAAAGGGGCAACCAGCCCGGCATTATCGTTTCTGACATTCCCAACGTCCGGGCTAACCCGGTAACTGTTGAAGAAGCTGGCTGACGCGGGCACCAGACAGGATGAGGCGGCATCAACAGGCTCGCGCAACCAGGCTGTCCAGCGCGCAGAGGGCAGAACCAGCGGGCAGCGATGATGAATATCTTTCAAGCTGCCATCTGCTGCTGTCGTCACGATGACAAAATGTCCCTGTTCAGTGCTGTGCCCGGGAAAATACAGACCTGCCATTGCCATTACCCGGCCATCCAGCAGCTGGATATGATAGGGACACTGCGGGGCGGCCCATTCAAACCAGCCGCTGGCCAGCACAAGACAGCGTGAGTGCACAAATACATCCCTGAATGTCGGTTTTTCCTGTACGCTCTCTGCGCGGGCGTTGATAAGGCGTTTGCCAGCTGCCCCGGACGGGCGGCCGAATGCTGCCATTTCTGCTGTTGTTTCCAGCCCCCGGGCACGCAGAATAACCGTTGACTGCGACGGGGCAATATTCCAGCGCGGCGCCAGATTCTGCAATACAGCAATACCAAAGCGCTGGTTCAGCTCATTATTATTCGCAGTCAGACTGAAACGACCGCACATATCCGCAATAAATCCGTCATCGAAATCTTCTTTCACGGCGCAGCTGTGCCGGGCGGGCAGCACATATATGAATTGCACTCTACAGCAAAACACCGCATAAGAGGCAAGAAACTTTTACGCAGCTGCCTGATTTTCGGTGGCTGTGACGGGGACAGGGATGCAGATCACGCCTATAACAGATGCCGCCATTCAACGGGCAGCTGACTGTCTGCGCGGCGGGGGATTGGTTGCCTTTCCAACCGAGACTGTGTACGGGCTGGGGGCGCTGGCCAGCGATGATAAAGCTGTTGCACGGATTTTCGCTGCAAAAAACCGCCCTTCATTCAATCCGCTGATCAGCCATTTTGCCAGTCCGGACGCTGCTTTGTCTGCTGGCATCCCCTCTTTGCAAGCACAACAGTTGGCACGGGTCTTTATGCCGGGGCCGCTGACGCTGATATTAACGCGTTCCAAGGGTTGCGGGATCAGTGCGCTGGCCTCGGCAGGAACCGACAGCCTGGCCGTCAGGGTGCCTGTTCATGCACAGGCCCAGGCGCTGCTGACAGCCATAAACGCACCAATTGTCGCGCCCTCTGCCAACCCCAGCGGGCGCATCAGCCCGACAACTGCAGAACATGTTCTGGCCGGCCTTGGGACAGGCTGTGACATGATTCTGGATGGTGGGCCCTGTCAGAGCGGAATTGAATCCACAGTGATTGACTGCCGTAATGAGACACTTCTCTTACTGCGTCCCGGCCCGATCACAGCAGAGCAGATCAAAGAAAAAACCGGATTGTCTGTCAGATTGCCGGCCAGAAAGGCATCAGCAGCAGACCCTCTTGTGGCCCCGGGCCAGCTGGCCAGCCATTATGCCCCCACAGCCGCTGTCAGGCTGAATGCCGCAGACAGGCAGCCGGGCGAGATATTTGTTGGTTTCGGGCCGCCGCCGCAGGGCATAACTGCCGATTTCACACTGTCCTCAACGGGCTGTGTTATCGAAGCAGCAGCAAATCTGTTTTCTGTTCTGCATGAGGCTGACAGGCTGGCACGAAATGCTATTGCCTTTGCCCCGGTGCCCATGTCAGGATTGGGACAGGCGATTAATGACCGCCTCATGCGTGCGGCGGCGCCGCGCTGACCCCCATTATAACCGGCACAGCAGCCGGACAGCACAAAAGTGATAACAGACCATGAATGACATCAGGCATTTTACAGACCTGCTCGCAGACAAAGATATTCTGACCGGCCCGGAAGATATGCAGCCCTACCTGCATGACTGGCGCGGCAACTATAAGGGCATGGCCCAGGCTGTGCTGTTCCCCAGATCAACAGATCAGGTCAGCCAGATTCTGAGAATTGCTGAGGAGCATAGCATCATTATTGTCCCGCAGGGTGGCAATACAGGGCTTGTCGGCGGCGGGGTTCCTGACAGCAGCGGACAGGCGTTCGTGCTGTCACTTTCACGGATGAATCAGGTGCGTTCATTCTCAAAGGCCAACCGTTCAATGGTTGTTGAGGCGGGGTGCATTCTTCAGGATTTGCATAAGCTGGCTGAGGAGAATGGTCTCTATTTCCCGTTAAATCTTGCCGCCAAGGGCAGCTGTACGATAGGCGGCAATCTGGCAACCAATGCTGGCGGTGTGAATGTTGTGCGTTATGGCAATACCCGTGATTTGTGTCTTGGTCTTGAAATTGTGCTGTTAGGCGGGCGGGTGATGAATCTGTTAACCCCGCTGCGAAAGGACAATACCGGCTATGATCTGAAACAGCTTTTTATTGGCTCTGAGGGAACGCTTGGCATCATCACTGCGGCATCAATGAAGCTGTTCTCACTGCCACAGGCACGGGCTACCGCATTGGCAGGAATTCCGGATATTACGACTGGTGTTGAATTGCTGGGCCAGCTGCAGGAAGCCAGCGGTGAGCAGGTTGAGGCCTTTGAGATCATGCCCGCAACATTGCTTGAGGTGATCTTCAAGCAGTTTCCCAATATTCCACAGCCGCTGTCCCCGTTGCCAGAGTTTATGATCCTGATGGAAATTGCCAGTTCTGATGAAAAGGATGGCCAGCCGGACAGCACTGGCCAGATTCCCATAATCGAAACATTGGAAACATTTCTGGCTGAGCGTTTTGAGGCCGGGCAGATAACAGACGCCACGCTGGCCCGCAATGAAAGCCAGCGTCAGCAGCTTTGGGATATAAGAGAACATGCCCCGGAATCAACAAAGCGCGAATCAAGCCCGGTCAATTCTGATATTTCAGTGACACGGGCTGATCTTCAGCGCTTTTATGACCTGGCTGTTGAGGAAGTCAAGGGCGTATGCGCCAAATCGCGCATTTGCAGCTATGGTCATCTGGGCGACGGCAATCTGCATTTCAATGTGATAGAGGCTGAGGGCGGTGATCCGGACTGGGCGGAAAAGAAAGAGGATTTAAAGGCGGCTATCTACCGCGCGCTGGCAAAGGTTAACGGCTCTA
>JAYPEG010000018.1:6557-13821 GCA_038125645.1 Alphaproteobacteria bacterium | reverse complement strand
GTATTGGCGTGATGAAATTTGAACAGCTGAAGACTGTTAAAGACCCGGTGGCCCTGTCTGTCATGACGCAACTCAAACATATGTTTGATCCCAAAGGCCTGATGAACCCCGGAAAGGTTATCAGCTAAACAGCATTTTTTTAAGAACTTACGGGCAGGGTGATGGACACAGACAATAGAAAGCTGGCAGCACAGACACTCAGCTTCTGGTTTGAGGAGATATCTGCCGAGCTGTGGTTTAAAAAGGACGATGCGTTTGATTCGCTCCTGGCTGAACGGTTTGGCCGCTTGGTCGAGCAGGCCCTTGCCGGACAGCTGGACAGCTGGGCGGGTGCGGCTGAAGGGCGGCTGGCCCTTATCTTGCTGCTGGATCAGATGACCCGCAATATCTATCGGGGCCGGCCCGCAGCCTTTCCTGGAGACGATTTGGCATTGGCATTGTCTGTGCGCGCGGAAAAAGAAGGAATGATAGCAGCTGAACCACATGTTGAAAGGCGCCGGTTTTTCCTTATGCCGATGATGCATTCTGAAGATATCCAGATTCAGAAAACATCATTGCCGCTGTTCAGGGCACACACAACAGAGCGCACCTATGATTATGCTGTACGCCACCATGATATCATAGCGCGCTTTGGCCGCTTTCCCCATCGCAACGCTGTCCTGGGCCGCCCGTCCAGCCAAGAAGAGCTGGACTTTCTTACTGGGCCGAATTCATCATTCTGATCATTCTGCTGCCATTTGCTGGCCAAGATGGGCCCAGACCCGTTCAGCACTGAGGCTGGACAGATCATCTGTTTTGATAAAACTGGCCCGCTTGCCCACGGGTGATGACATATCAGGATCAGTATCCGGGCCCATCAGCATACAGGTGATGGTGTCTGTACGGGCGGCCAGAAATACCGGCCCGGTGTCGTTGCCAAGCACGAATTCAGCCCCAGCCATAAGCCCGGCCAGCTGGCCAAGTGATGTCTGACCGGTCAGATCAATGACATCTGAATGATGGGCAGAAATGATTTTATTTGCCGGCCTGTCATCTGCGGTGCCGCACAGGACAGGGGTAATATTCTGTGCAAGGCAACGGGCCGCGATTTCGCCATAAGCTGCTGTGGGCCATCGCTTTGAGGGCTTTGCAGGTGAGGAGCCGGCAATAAATATACAATAGGGTGCAGGAATTTGCCGGCCTGTATCAGGACTGGTTTTATCAGCCCGCAACCAGTCAAGACAGGCCGTGTATTCCCTGCCGCCGGCCATCGTCACAGCCCGCAGCATCCGTTCCCGGTTATTCACACCGGTGAAATCAGGCATGGGATCTGAACAGCCCTCTGCCGTGCCAAACCAGCGTAGCCCGCCGGGTATCAATCTGAAATAGGCAGAGGTGCGGCGTGAGCATTGAAGGTCAATTACACCGTCAAATCCGCTGTGCAGAAGCGAGCGTATCCGCCATGTTTCGATGATATTCCACGCCCCGGCTCGCTTGTCCGTGACTATTTCATCAAACCATCTGGCCGGGGCCAGAAGTCCGGCAAACGGTTTTGTTGTCAGCAATGTCAGATGCGCCTTCGGCCATGAGCGGCGCAGGCTTTCAAAAGAATCAATGGCCTGAATGATATCACCCAGTGCCCCATGTTTTATGACCAGCAGTTTTTTCATTATGTTGTTTTAGCTGTGCGGATAGTGGCTGGCAATGGCTTGTCTTGGCATCATATCTGCACTTATAAAGGGTGGGTTATGCCGATTGTCATAATTTTGACTGTGCCGGCATTGTCAAAGGATGAGAAAATATGGCGTCTGCCGGCCCCAAAACAGATATTCTTTTGCCCTACAAGGAAATAATGTCAGAGGCAAATGCCGGGGCTATTGCCCGGATTGTAAGGGATTTGTCTGTCTTTTCCGGCCACAGCGCGCAGCTTTGCATCTATGGCCGCCCGCTTGACACGCCTTGGCTGACCGGTGCCGGCTATCAGCCGCTGAAAGCACGCCTTGGCTGGCTCTATGGCGAGAATGACGGTTTTGTGCGGGCCTATCTTGCACATCTTCGCCAGAGACCGGACAGCGAACGCCCAGATCTGGTTGAGGTGCATGGCCGCTGTCAGGTTGCAAAACAGATAAAACAGCAGCATCCAAATATTAAGGTCAGCCTTTATCTGCATAATGATCCCAGCCAGATGAAAGGTGCAAAGACGCCGGCAGAACGCCAATGGCTGCTGGAGAATCTGGACGCGGTGATTTTTGTTTCCAGCTATCTGCGGGACTGTTTCAGCATCGGGCTACAGGCGGCACACAGCCATGCTGAAAAATTGATTGTCATCCCCAATGAAGTTACCCGCACATATGGCATGCCCCCGAAAAAGAAAAACCATATCATCCTGGCTGGCCGCATGGTGCCGGAAAAGGGCATTCTGCCAGCCTGTGAGGCTGCTGCCCGTATATTGCCGTCTTACCCCTCATGGACAATTGATATTGCCGGCGGACGGCATTTCAGGACAGAGGCCCCCAGCGATTATGAAAAGAAAATAATAAGAGCCCTTGCGCCGCTCGGCCAGCAGGCCCGCTATCACGGATTTCTGCCGGGAACAGAGGTGGCCGCCCTGCAGGCACAGGCAGCCATCGCAATCGTCCCTTCATTATGGCACGAGCCGGCAGGCCTGACAGTTATGGAAAGCCTTATGCATGGCTGTGCCCTTATCACAACTGACCGCGGCGGTATTCCGGAAACCGCAGGGGGCCGTGCAGATATTATCGCTTTGCCTGACTGGCAGTCTGACAAGGCTCTCTGTCATGCGGTCTGTGCTGATAAACTGGCCGGGCGGCTGGATCATTTTCTGCATGATGAGCAGGCCAGAAACAAGCTACAGGCCACCGCCTGGCAAAATTACCCGTTCAGCGCGGAAAATATGGCGGCAAATGCGGATAATTACAGGACAAATCTCTGGCTTTAATTTACATTTTACTGGTTTTACTTTATCTCTTTGCAACACTCCAGGAATGGGCGGAACTGAAAGACGTGACAGGCACAGGACAGTACAAATGGTATGACACGCTGGGGCGGGCGGTTTTCGCTGGCCTGCTGGCCGTTCTGCTGTCCGTTGGGGGGGGCAATGTTCACGCACAGGATGACAGCCCTGTTGATTTTGAAGCTGACAGCGTGACCGTATCAAACGAGCGCGGGGTGATGATTGCCACAGGCAATGTAAAGGTCACACAGGAAGGTGAGACCCTTTATGCTGACAAAATCATATATAATCGCACCAATATGGCCGCCCGGGCTGTTGGCAATGTGCGTATCATTACAAAAGAGGGTATTATCCACAGCTCGGATGAGATGGCTTTGGATCAGAATTTCACCCATGCCATTGCCACGCCCCTGATGACCAGATTTGCTGATGGCACGACTTTTTCCGCTGCCTCAGGCGATCATAAAAAAGATATCCAGACTGTCTTTGACCGCAGCGTCTTCTCGCCATGTAAATGTGATTATGACAGCGGAGAAAGCCCCATCTGGGATTTGCGCGCAACACGCAGCACGCATGACAGAAAGTCACAGACAATCACGCATGAGAATGTTGTGATGCGGGTTCTGGGCCTGCCAGTGTTTTTTCTGCCTGCGCTTGTCCATCCAGATGGCACAGTGGCCCGCGAGAGCGGCTTTCTGACCCCCAGGCTTGCCTATTCTGAAGATAAGGGGATGACAGCAACAACGCCTTATTTTCATGTGATTGACAAATCAACGGACATTGAGTTTCAGCCAACAAATTTCCAGCGCCGCGGCAACGGGCTGAAAACCATATACCGTCAGCGCTGGGATGAAAGCGACCTTGACCTCATCTTATATTCAGCTGAGGTCGAGACCTTTAAAAAGGATCGCGAACAGGTTGCAGCCATTGATGCGAATTACAAGACCAGAATCGGACAGGGCTGGATGCTGGATATGCGTCTTAACCGCACATCCCAGGACACATTTCTGCGGCGTTACGGCTATGTGGCCGATGACCAGCTTGATAGCTATGTACGCGCTGAAAAGCTGACGAATACACGTTATTACCGGGTGGAAGCAAGTGACACACAAGGTCTGAAAGCCGGTGACACAGCAGATTTTGAACCGCTTGTCCTGCCGTCTGTATTTTATGAGAAAATATCAGCCGGCCCGTTCAGACACCAGACGGTGCGCCAGCAGTTTTCAGCCCTGCAGCTGGACAATGATGAAGGGCATGAGCTGGTCAGATGGACGGGTCTTGTCGGCTCAGCTTTCAGATATGACTTAGGGGGGCATATTTTTTCTGCCTCCGGCGACCTTCTTGGCAGCTATCATGACATTCAGGCAACTGACAATCCCTCAGACAAGCTAAGCACGATTGGACAGGGTCATGTTGTTGCGACTGCTGAATGGCAGTATCCCTTTGGTGTTGTCTTTGGAAAAGAAGAGAAAACCGCAGTCATCATCGCACCCAAGATAAAGGCAATCGGCATTGAAGGCTCAGACAGGACAGACCGAATTCCAAATCGTGATGCCGCTGACTTCCGCCTTGACGAGGCAAATCTGTTCTTGAACAACAGATTTCAAGGGCGCGATTATATGCTGCCGGGCACTGAGATTGCCTCTGGTATATCTGCTGCAGTTCAGAACCCCTTTATCGGCGATGTCAGCGGCTTTGCCGGACTGTCTTACCGGGCAACCGGCACCTCTTCATCTGAGGTTGATTCTGACAGCCGTGACCGCTACTCAGATTATGTCACCAGCTTCTCGCTGCGCACGCCAAACGCACTCACCCTGGAATGGTCTGGCCGCGCCGACAGGCGGACACTAAAGCTGAATGAATCGGTTGCTACAGCCGCCTTTGACGGTGAAAAGACAGATATCGCGCTGACCCATACACAATTGGCACAAAGCTATTTCACCGACAGTGCTGATGACCGCGAAGAAGCCACCCTGACCTTTTCACAGGCACTTGGAGGCGGGCTGACCCTCACCGCAGAGCAGGTCTGGAATCTGTCATCAAAAGAGGTGAAAAGAGACCAGTCAATAATGTCGCTCGGCTGGGCTGGCGGCTTTCAGGACTGTCTTAGTGTATCTCTTGATTATAAGCGCGATCCTTATGCTGATCGCGATATTAAGCGGGTTAATGAGGTTCAGCTTCTCCTCACCTTTAAATATCTTGGCTCGCTGACACAATAGTGGGAAGACAGGCTGTCAGGACAGCTCTCACACAAACACTGCCCATAAAACGGTTATAATGGTGATAATAATCAGCACGCGCGTCAGCAGAACAGAGGCGCCGAGCCGGGCTGACAGCCATGCCCCGGCACCGGCCCAAAGGCTGTGAAACACCGCCTGCGCGCACATAAAGCTGAGCGGAATGACAATCATCTGGCTCTGCCAGCTGCCAAGGGCGGGGCCGAACTCGCTCCATGCCAGCACCACCATTACCCATGCTTTGGGATTAAGCAGATGGACAAGACAGCCAGCGACAAAGCCGGGAGGTGCTGTCCTGTCATCCGGGCCGGGGCGGAATTGCCAGCCCCGCAAGGCAAGAAAAATCAACAGGGCAGCGCTGGCATATTTGAGGGCTGTCAGTCCGGCTGAATAGGGGCTGACCCCGTAATGAAGGCCAAGGCCGACAACAGCATTCACCACTGATTTTCCCGCCCACAGGCCTAAATTAAACTGCAGACATGCCAGAAATCCAAAACGCGCGCCCATGCTCATGATCAGCAGGTTAGCCGGGCCCGGCGTTGCGACCATAATAATGATAAATATCCACAGCCCGGCCGCTGCGGATAACAGATCTGCAGGCTGCATCATAATACCGGCTGCCACAGGGGACAGGGGCGCGGAAAATTAATCATCTGTTATCAGCCGCTTTGACAGGGATATGGTGGCATCACGCTGATAGCCGATTTGTTCATAAAATGCCTGCACGCCGACATTATCCTCGCGCACAAGCAGATTTAATTTAGGACAGCCAGCTGCAGTTAAATCTGCCTCAATGCGCTGCATCATCAGCCGGCCAACCCCGCTATTTTGGGCAGAGGGATCAACGCCTAAATAATTCACTGACCCGCGATGCCCGTCATAGCCGGCCATGGCTGCCGCGATAATCGTGCCTGACTGTTCTGCTATCCAGAACCAGCTATGACCGCCTTTGGCCATTTCTTCCAGCTTGCGTGTGATATCCTTATGCGGGTCATTCCAGGGGCGCGTTAGCCCGGCCCGGCCCCATAGCGCGATAACCGCTTCGGTGTCTGCAGCCTCAAAAGGGCGCAGGATGATATCTTTTTCCATAACCAGCCTTTTTTTTCCTGTCTGCCACCATCCTAGCAGAGCCTTACCAGAAACGATAATCATCCTGCCAGAAAATAGTGACTAGCCCCCAAACAGCCAATCCCCTATGCCCTTCAAGCTGTTAAGACTGCCATCCCAGCCACGCTTTGTTATGGCGGTTACATCAGACCAGGATGGCAGGGGAACATCAGCAGACCTTGCAGATTCATATGCGGCTTTTGGTGATTTCTTGACCTTTTCAATCACCGTTTCCGGATCTGGAACACCTAGCCCGCAAACCGTGCCTGTATCAATATCCTCACCTGTATCCAAAAAATGATTTAGCTCACGCAAATCTTTCATAGTGGCACAGGCATCATAAATCTCTGATCCAGTAATCGCGTTCTCTAATCCAGTAACCGCGATTATAGTAACCACACCAGCAGCGGGAATAGCTTCAGCAGATATGCTTGCAACACTGCGCGCTACACCTAGGCCGGTTCGTGTAGCAATCCTCTTGCTCATCCTGGCAACATGTTTATTGCTTGCGGCTAGCTTTGCTTTACTATCAACCAGGTCAGTAGCAACAGTGCTTATGCCTGTCACCGCGCTGAACGCAGTGCTGAGGGCCAGCGCCCCGGCTGACCATGTAAACATGATCACATTTATGGAAAGAGAGCCGATAAACAGCAGCGTGAAAACCGCTCTCCAGGAAATTTTAAACAGGAATAGGAATGATTTCAGGACTGTCAGTACCGCGCCTGAAACAGCCTTTAAACGAGACGAAATTGAGTTCATAATTAAGCGCCTCTGATTTTTCGCCTGATATCCCCACGCCTGATGGGGCCCGCACGAGCCCTGAAGAGGCCTGGAATAGCGTCCCGCTACCCAAGAGGTGATTTCAGCCATGTCAAAAGAGCCTATGATCGTTAAGAATTCAGACCTAGCCCCTATAAGATCAGAAGATTGCAGAAGATTGCAGAGAGTCCTCAGTCCAGCCCCGAAA
>JAYPEG010000018.1:0-6482 GCA_038125645.1 Alphaproteobacteria bacterium | reverse complement strand
TCCTTTGATCGCCATCTGGAAATTATCAAAAATTTATGGGAGGGCGCCTATCAACCGGCACAGCAACCGTCATAACATAATGTTTTCAGAATATTACAGCTATGACCGCCTATTCCACTGTCACTGATTTTGCCAGATTGCGGGGCTGGTCAACATCTGTGCCTTTTTCCACCGCGGTTTGATAGGCAAGCAACTGGGCAGGCACAGAAAGCACAATTGGGGCCAGCAGGCTATCGCAATCATCAATGACAATGCGCTGATGGTCAAAATCAACAAGAGCAGCCACAGCCTTTGTCGCAATGATAATGATCTGCGCGCCGCGTGCTTCTGCCTCTTTTAAATTGCTGATGGTCTTTTGCGACTGCCCGTCCCCATCCAACAGGCAAATCACTGCCAGCTCGTCCTCTATCAGGGCAATGGGGCCATGTTTCATCTCTCCGGCGGCAAATCCCTCTGCGTGAATATAGCTCAGCTCTTTCAGCTTGAGCGCAGCTTCAAGGGCCAGAGGAAACAGCCGTCCACGCCCCAGAAACAGACAGGAGGAGGCGCGTTTCAGGGTCTGGGCAACAGCCGCCACTTGGTCAGAACAGCCGATTGCACTGCCAAGTGCGCCGGGAACAGACAAGAGCTGTTGCTGTAATTCAGCCTCGCGCCCCGCCGCCAGCCGCCCCTTTGCGCGGGCCAGATCAATGGCAAGACAGACAAGCACAGTCAGCTGTGCAGTAAAAGCCTTTGTGCTGGCAACCCCGATTTCAGGGCCTGCACGAGTGGGCAGAACAGTGCCGGCCTCTCTGGCAATCGTACTTTCCAAAACATTGACAACAGCGATCGTCTGAAGACCCAGCGCGCCCGCATGCCTGAGGGCCATTAATGTATCAAGGCTCTCACCGGACTGTGATATGGCAAGGGCCGCCCCGCGGGGCAGATGTGCCGGCTGGCGGTAGCGGTATTCTGAGGCTGTCTCAACGCTGACCGGCACCCCTGCCAGCCCCTCTATCCAGTAACGGCCAATCTGGCCCGCATAATTACTGGTTCCGGCAGCTAGAATCACCAGATGATCGATATCACTGAGCTGCTGGTCTGACAGGCCTGTTCTCAGCTTTCCCCCGGCATCAGTCATAGCTGATATTGTATGGGCAACCGCCTCGGGCTGTTCATGGATTTCCTTTTCCATAAAATGCCGGTAGCCACCCTTGTCAATCAAGGCCGGCGCCGCACTGGCCTTGATCATTTCGCGGTTTGCAGGCTGGCCATTGTGATCATAAATCTGGACATCACCTGGCCGGAGCACAGCATAGTCACCGTCTTTGAGATAGATCACATTGCGTGTGAGATGCGCCATTGCCAGCGCGTCTGATGCCACGCAGACCAGCTCTTCTTCAACACCAATGGCCAATGGCGAGGCATTTCGTGCAACAAATATGGCACCGGGCATATCACGGAAAATGACCGCAAGCGCAAACGCGCCCCTGATCTGGCCAAGAACATCCTGCACAGCCTGCAGCTGTGATTTGCCCTGTGCACGGCTGTCAAGAAAAAGATGGGCAAGCACTTCGCTGTCTGTCTCGCTGGCGAAACTATGTCCTTTTTTTAACAGCCCGGCCTTGAGTTCAGCATAATTTTCAATAATGCCGTTATGGACGATGGCAACCTCGTCTCCCGCTATATGGGGGTGGGCGTTGGCTTCTGTCACACCGCCATGTGTTGCCCAGCGCGTATGGCCGATACCTGTATGCCCTGGCTGCGGGGCTGCCTGCAGCGCTGCTGTCAGATTAGCCAGCTTTCCCACAGCACGGGTCAGATAAAGCCGGTTATCGTCAATCGTTGCTATGCCTGCTGAATCATAGCCGCGATATTCCAGCCGCCGCAGCGCATCCAATATGGTTTGTGCTGCAATGTCTGTACCGATATAGCCTACAATTCCGCACATAATAAACCTGCATCCCTGTCACTGAACCAGACATTACTGGCTGTTCTCTCTGTCTTAACCAATGGCCTGGGCAATGCCAAGCTGAATATGTATGATCAGGAAATCCAAATTAACGGCTAAAGGCCGCTAATCACTTGCGAAATCAGGGCGTGCATGGCTATATAGCCCAATGAGTTTTACCGTTATCATACTGGCAGCAGGCAAGGGCAGCAGGCTGAAATCAGAACGGGCGAAGCCTTTACATGCGCTCTGCGGAAAGCCGCTTGTCATGTGGGTTGCAGACGCTGCTGAAGGGGCTGGCGCGGGCCGGGTGCTGACTGTCACGGGCCCTGACAGCGAAGCGTTTGAAGAACTGCTTGGCCAGCGCTCTGAATTGATCACACAGGATCCGCCAAGGGGAACCGGCCATGCCGTTGCCTGTTGCCTTGACCAGCTTTGTGACCTGCCCGCTGAAATGCCGGTGGTAATCCTCTATGCAGACACGCCGCTGATCACGCAGTCTGCAATATCTGATTTGGCTGAAAACCTCAGCGGCGGGGCTGATATATGTGTATGCGGGTTTGACACAGACACACCGGACGGCTATGGCCGCCTGATCATGGACGGCGCGCGCCTGACCGCCATCATAGAAGACCGCGATGCAACTGATGACCAAAGAGAAATAACACTTGTCAATGGCGGGGTTATGGCAGCCAGAGCCGGGATTCTGACACGCCTCATACCACAGCTTAAAACCACAAATGCACAAGGCGAGTATTATCTGACTGACCTTGTCGGCCGGGCTGCCGCCGAAGGGGCAGACATCACTGTCATGCGGGTACAAAAAGCAGAGCTGGCCGGCATTAATGACCAGGCCCAGCTGGCCGCAGCACAGGCCGTAATACAGCAGCGGCTGCGCGCTGCAGCAATGCAGGACGGGGTCTGTCTGCAGGCACCTGAAACTGTGTTTTTGTCAGCTGACACTGTCTTTGGCAGCGATGTTACCATCGAACCGCATGTCGTGATTGGGCCGGGGGTGAGGATTGGCACTAGATGTGTGATTAAATCATTCAGCCATATAGAATCAGCAGAGCTGGCAGAGGGGTGTGTTATCGGGCCCTATGCCCGTCTGCGGCCCGGAACCATACTTCAGCGCGGTGTGAAAATCGGCAATTTTGTCGAAACAAAGAATGTGACAATGGGCAGCGGGGCAAAAGCCAACCATCTCAGCTATCTGGGTGATGCCGATATTGGCGATTATGCCAATATCGGGGCCGGAACCATCACCTGTAATTATGACGGAACAAACAAGCACCAGACCCGTATCGGGGCATATGCCTTTATCGGGTCAAACAGCGCTCTTGTCGCTCCTGTAACGATTGGCGATTATGCGCTGATTGGCGCTGGATCAACGATCACCTTTGATGTTGGTGGACATGACCTGGCACTCGCCCGCGCAACCCAGAACACTGTCAAAGGCGGGGCGGACAAACAGCGCGAACGGGCCCGGAACAGGAAAAAGAAAAAATAGCAATATGGCTGATACCCCCTCTCTTATCCAACAGCTGCTTGATCTTCAGGGCCGTTCAGCGCTTGTGATCGGTGATGTTATGCTTGACCGCTATATTCATGGCCAGGTTCACCGTATATCACCAGAGGCCCCTATCCCCATACTCAGCCATGAAACAACAAAAATCACAACTGGCGGGGCCGCCAATGTTGCGCGCAATCTCTCTCAGCTCGGCTGTAATGTCAGCCTGATAGGTGCCGTCGGACAGGACAGTGCCGCACAGGAACTGACTTCAGCGCTCGGAAGAATACCGCAGCTGTTTTTTGCCCCGCTTGTCTGTGCAGAACGCCAGACAACAGTGAAGACGCGCTTTCTGTCATCGGGTCAGCAGATGCTGCGGGTTGATAAAGAAACCGTCCTGCCACTGGATGAAATGACAGCAGAACAGCTGACCGCACAAGCAGCAGCGACTATCGGCCATGCTGATATTCTGGTCATATCAGATTATGCAAAGGGATGCCTGACAGCTGGCACTGTCCAAACCCTTATAAAAGCAGCAAAGAGCAACAATAAAACCGTCATCATTGACCCCAAATCAGCTGATTTTTCTGATTATGCCGGGGCTGATCTTATCACCCCCAACCTGGCTGAACTGAGGCGCGCCGCCTGTCTTGAGGATGACAGTATCACCGCCATTACAAAGGCGGCCCGCCAGTTAATGACCAGCCATGACATTGCCGCGATGCTGGTGACGGTTGGCGCGCGCGGGATGGTTCTTGTGCGGCAGGACAGCTGTGTTCACCTGCCCGCCCACCCCTGCGAGGTTTACGATGTTTCCGGGGCCGGCGACACGGTTATCGCCCTTATCGCTGCCGGGCTGGTCGCCGGACTGTCCGCAGAACAGGCCGCCCAGACAGCCAATCTCGGCGCCTCTCTTGTCGTTGCAAAATCAGGGACGGCGTGCTTATGCATAGGCGAGCTGCTGGCCAGTCTGCCAGATGCCCCCCCACCCCTGACATTGACCGACGCACAGGAAAAGGCCGCAGGCTGGCGCAGGGCTGGTGACAGGATAGGGTTTACCAATGGCTGTTTTGATCTGCTGCACAGCGGCCATTTACATATACTCTCAAAGACTGCCGCACAATGTGACCGGCTGATTGTCGGGCTGAACAGTGATGCCAGCATTGCTGGCTTGAAGGGCCCGTCACGCCCGTTGCAGAACCAGATAATACGCGCCGGGATTCTGGGACAGCTGCCCTTTATAGACGGCATTGTGCTGTTTGATGAGCCAACACCGGCCACGCTCATTGATGCCTTGCGGCCTGACCTGCTGACCAAAGGCGGGGATTACAGGCCAGAGGATATTGCCGGCTATGACACCGTCAGGCGCAGCGGCGGCACTGTTGCGGTCATTGACCTGCTGGATGGCTATTCCACCAGCGCCTTTCTGCAACAATAACAAGCTGCTGGCTCACCGGCTGGATGCCGGGGCCCTGCCAGCCATCACTGTCAGTCTTCTTGTTGTGTCTGCATAAAGTCCTGATCAATCTTTGGCAGGGGTACATCTGATATGGCTGCCTCAAATGCCTGCAGACGCTTGTAAATCGATAACAGCTCAACAATTGTCGGCCATGAGTTCACCAGATACTGAAAAGAATTGGTGACTTGTGAAAAAGCCGTCAGAATCTGCTGCATCAGACCAAAAGTGATAGCCCCGGCGACAATGGTCGGTATCAGCAGAAGATAGGCAAAAATATTGTCTGCCTGCAGATAAAAGCTGCGGGCAACATTGAAATACATATAGTGAAAATACAACCGGAAATAATTGCGTCGAACATTTGAGAATAGTTCTGTCAATGTCGGCGGCTGCGCCCGGCTTTCATCATCCTCGCCGTAAACAAGCTCTTTGCGGTAGGCCGCCTCAACGCGCTGGTTCTTAAACTCAAGCCCGGGCAGTTTAATGCCCACCGCCGCCAGAAAGACGGTGCCGAACACCGCCCAGAAAATAGCCGCTGTCAAAAGCGGATTTGCAATCTCGCCGACAAGGGGCAATGCGGTGACATTGGATGACAGTGCCATCAGCACTGGTAAAAAGGCAAATAATGTCATCACAGAATCGACAATCGCAACGCCCAGCCCTTCAACAATACCAGCAAAACGCATCGTGTCCTCCTGAACACGCTGGGACGCCCCCTCAATATGGCGTACCTGTGCCCATTTTGCAACATAGAAATCATTCATTGCCGTGCGCCATCTGAATACATAATGGCTGACAAAAAAGCGGGTGATCACATATACAATTATCCAGACAAAGGCAATCTGCGTGAAAATCAGTGTAAGGCTGTAGAGATCAGCAGCCGTTGTTGTGCTGTTTTCAGACAGGGCATTCTGTACGGCATCAAAAAAGGGCCGCCGCCAATTATTGACCGCCACTGACACCTGAACCGAGAAATAGGTTGAGAACAAAATCAGCTGCGAGCCGATAATTGACCAGAGCTGCCATTTATGAGGCAGATAACGAAACCAGAACGCAGCAAAGAGCGCGCAGAAAATCGCATAATAAAGGTAAAACCAGAGAAATTCAGAAGTAACAAAATATCCCAACCCGACAATCGGGGCTGCTGGATCGCTGGTAAAGGTAAAGCCGAGCAGGGCCCCGATATCCATGCCAATGCTGTACCAGATAATTATGCTGACAGCCGCCCATAGGACAACACTGAGGAAAAACAGTTTCGGGCGCGGGAAAAAACTCTCAAACATCTTTTTTATCTCTCTTGTATTCTGGGCGTTAACACAAATGATTCACTGACAATTCAGTAAAAATCACTGTCTTTCAGGTCAGTATGAACAACAATATTCATAACAACACCAAGGGCTATGAAAACAGTCAGCATTGCCGTTCCCCCATATGAGATAAGCGGCAACGGGGCACCGACAACCGGCAACAGGCCAGTCACCATCCC
This sequence comes from Alphaproteobacteria bacterium, assembly GCA_038125645.1. Taxonomy (GTDB): domain Bacteria; phylum Pseudomonadota; class Alphaproteobacteria; order Puniceispirillales; family Puniceispirillaceae; genus JADHLI01. The sequence continues at coordinate 100 of JAYPEG010000018.1, read as the reverse complement.
AATATTTATGAATATATATAAAAACAGCATGAATGAGATACCAAGACAGCTCAGCCGGCCAAAACGGTGCGGGCAGCGCAGAGCGGCCATGGTAATAGAG
>JAYPEG010000017.1:16708-36346 GCA_038125645.1 Alphaproteobacteria bacterium | reverse complement strand
GATGGTATTGTCAGTACCGGGGCAGGCGGGGCAGTTGGCGTTTCCGGCTCGGTCGGTACCTATATTGTGGAAAGCCGCACCTCTGCCATTATCGATGAGAATGCCGCCATTACCGCATTGGCAGATGGCAACGGGATAACCGCCCTTAGTGGCGCTGTGGATAATACAAGCACGCAAACACGTACACAAGATTCACGCGACCAGGAAGGTGGGGCTGAACAGCGTAATATCGAGCTAGTAGATGCCAGCTATGGTACCCGTACTGCCCGCGGCGTAAATGTAGCTGCGGTTTCCTATGAAGATATTAATTTCGCCCCTATTGGGGTCGCTGGCGGTGCGGTTGGGGTTGCCGGTGTAGTTGCAACAACAGTGACCAACTCTACTACCGAAGCGCTGGTGAAACAGGGCGCGCTGCTAAATGGCGGGGATAATAGCGCAGCAGCGGCAAACCAGTCTGTCAGCTTGCTAGCCGCTTCTGAAGGCCAGTTGAATAATATCAGTGCCGGCGTTGGGGTTGGCGGTGTCGGGGTTACCTTTGATATCGACACGCAAGTATTCAAGAAAAATGTTCGCGCCCGCATGCTGGGTAGTGCAACCGCCAAGGATGATGTCACTGTTCAGGCAGAAAGCCGTGACCGTGTATTACAGACCGCTATTGGTATCGCTGGCGGGGTTGTCGGCGTTTCAGGTGTGGTAGAGGTTTCGGTTGTCAATAATAATGTGCTGGCCGAAATTGGTGATAATGCCACCGCCTTGGCTGGCGATGATATTCGCGTAAATTCTGTTCAGGATCTGTCTATGATTCAAACAGCAGGCAATGTCGCCGCGGGCGCTTCGGGGGTTGGTGCCTCACTTGGTATTTTGATTGCCAAATCATCAAATACAGCACGTATTGGCAATAACGCAACCATTCACGCTTCTGACAATGTCAGCGTTGCAGCCGATACCACAACCAATTTGAACCAGAATATCGCTGGCTTTGCTGGTGGGCTGACAGATGCGTTTTCCGGCTCTATCGGTATCAATATTCTAAAAACCTCTACCGTGGCTGAAATTGGCAATAACGCCTCTATCAATCAACAGGCCATGGATAATGCCAGCAGCCAAAGCGTAAATGTTCTGGCAACAGATGTTGTCACCACACAAGGGGCAGCAGGGGCAGCGGCCATAGGCGGGGTAAGCGGTATTGGTATTGGCGTGGTGGCTACAGTGACCCGCAATACAACCCGTGCCAGCATTGGTGCTGGCAGTGTAATTTCTGCAACAGATGATGTGCTGGTTATCGCCGATAGCACCAAGAATATTTCGAATCAGGGGATCGCAGCTGCCGGCGGTGTTGGCGTTGGGGCTGCTGGATCGGTGGCAATAACCCTGGTTGGTGGCAGCATGTCACAGGACAGCCGTGATACCTTTGATAAGCAAGATGATGATGGCAATAGCACTGGCAATCTGTTGGCGGATGCTGAAAGCTCTGCGACCCGTGACCGTAGCGAAGGCGAGGATAGTTCGCATAACGGGAATGATGCTTCTGGTACATCTAACCAGCTTTATTCAGATGGGTATAGCGACCGTGCTGATACGCTTGCTGAAACCGAAGCCTCTGGCTTGCAGTCAGATGTGCTGGGCGGTAGCGCAGACTCAACCCTTGCAGCCATCGGCAGTGATGTAACTATTCGCACGGGCGGCGGCGAGGTGTCGGTTGTTGCCGAGGAAACCATATCGCTTTCGCAGATTTCAGGTGGTGCGGCAATTGGTTCTGTCGGGGTAGGCGGCTTTGTGGCGGTAGCGGATTATGGCGGGTCTGTTGGGGCGCGCATCGGCGATAGAACAGTTATTGATAATGCCTCTGCCTTGACCGTGGATGCCACCTTAAATAGCGGCAATGATATCAATATCAATCTGCCTGGCGGCAGTAATGTGAATGTCAGTGCGGTAAACTCAACGGTTATCGGGGCTTCTGTCGGGCTGGTTGGTGTTTCAGCCTCTATCGCCAATGTGAATCTAAATGAAAATGTTACCGCCGAAATTGGCGATGATTTAACCGTTACACTGGCAGATAACAGTTCTACTGTCACCGTTGATGCACTTCGGGATGTAGATGCAGATGTTCGGGTAGCAGCAGTCGCCGGCGGTCTTGCAGCAGCAGGCATCTCTTATGCCGGGGTGGAAGCCTCAGGTAATGCGCTGGCGCAAATTGGCGCAAACACAGTTGTCGGCAGCAATACTGCACGCACAGGCAATGTGCTTATTCGGGCGCGCAACAGCTCTACCCAGGAAGCGCTGGCCGTTTCGGCTGGCCTCGCTTATGCAGGAGCGCTGGTAGGGGCAGTTGTGGATATGTCAGATACCGGCACCACTACTGCAAATATTGGCAATGGGGCAGAGATTTATTCAAGTGGTTCAATTCAATTGTTGGCAGATGAAAAAGCCAGGAACAGCTCGGAGGCCAGAGGCGTAGCTGTTGCTGCTGGGGTTGGACTTTCTGTTATATCATCTGATATTGATGTTGACCGCGATGCGGTGGTCAGTGTTGGAAATAATGCTACGTTAACCGCAGATAACATCACCATGACGGCCAGCTTTGCAGATGACAGTAATTATATTGCTGATGCCGAAGTACTGGGCGCGTCCGGAGGGGTTCTGGCAGGCGTATCAGGGTCAGAAAACTTTATTGACGTAGATACCAATGCGAGTGTGAATATCGCTTCTAGTGCATCTTTGAATGTGAATAGCCTAGATGCCGGAAATAATCTGGATAATGGGACGGCGCTGAATATTATTGCTGATAATGCAGCACGGTTGCGTGGACGTAGTGACGGCTTTGCCATTGGGGCGGCGGCATTGGGTGCGCATGTAGGCCGGGTTGCCCAGACAGGTGGTACGGCAGTGAACTTAGGGGCTGGCAGCCAGATTAATGTTCGCGGCAATATGAATGTCATATCTCAATCTTCAAAGCTGGCAACAATGGATTTAATTGCCGGTGCTGGTGGTTTACTAGCGGTGAATGGTGGTGAATCTGCGGTAACGAGTGGCACCAATAACAGTATCACACTGAGCGATGCTGCTAATGTGCTGTCAGGAAGCATAATTAACGTCACCGGAAACCTTAACCTTCTTGCTGCAAATAACGATAATTACGACAGTAAAATTAATGCATCTTCTATCGGTTTGGCTGGCGTAACAGGTGGATTGGCGAGTGCGGCAGGTTCGGCAAATGTTGACGTTCGCGTTGGTAATTTCAGTCAAATTTCAGCTCATCAACTAGATGTGGTTACAAATAATCGATTAGGTAAAACGGGGCTCTCAGGAGATAATTTTGAATTTGCTGGAGGTGGAGCACTATCTGCTGCAGTCGGTTACACTGAAGCTTCCCAGTATCAAAACTCAAGAATTTTCTTTGGACGTGAAACTCAGGCTTTTGTGAATGGAGATTTTGGTGATGAGGGCGTAGCGAATATTAGAGCGCTCTCTCTAAATCAAATGGATACAAGTGCAAAAGTTAGTACAGGTGCGTTGGTGGGTGTTCCTCGCGCGTCTGCAAGGAACACAATGTTTTCTAATAATGGAATATATTTCGAAGACGGAGCGTTCCTAGCTACAGAACGGGGCGATATTAATATTAAGACAAACGCTGACGCAGATATCAACACAGTAGCAAAGACTTCAATTTGGGGCTTAGCTGGTGTGGGAGCTGGTTCACAAGCATTTTCCACAGTCAACTCAGATGAGGTGGTTAGCCTCGCGCAAAATAGCATTGTTAGAGCTAACGGATACTTGAATGTCTTTTCTGGTCAAGACCAATGGAAATCTGACCTTCAAATTAGGTCTAAAGCAGACGTATTTAATAAGACGGCCATAGCAATAAACGCAGGTCTGAATGCAGATTCTGTCGTCAATCGAAATACAAGATTGAATGTTGGCGCTGGTGCAAGCCTACAATCAGCTCAAAAAATGCGCCTCATTGCTACAAAGGGTGACCTCAATGGAATTTCCGGAAGTGGAACAAATCAATATACAGTGTTAGGTATTCCAGTTGAGGATGGCTTTGGGTCTGCTGTTGTAAATGGTTCTGGCAGAGTCAATATAGACGGTCGTGTTGAGACTGGTATTTTTAATGAGCAATATATTGGATTTGGAAGGGATTTTACGAATTTTGACCTCGCATCTGACGGAACGACTACAATTAGAAGACCTATTACAAAAATCAATGGTCGCTGGTATCTAGATGACGGAAGAGAACTAGTTGTAGCGGAAGGCAGCTACTCAGACCAATTGTTAGATACCATTCGTTCAGGTGATAACGTTAAATGGTCAATGGTTGAGCAAAATCTAGCAAATGATATTGCAGATGAAATTCAGGCATTAGAAGATGCAAAAGCAGCCGCTGGTAACCCTGATGCTTTTGCAGCGCTCGACGCAAGAAAACAAGCCCTATTGGTTCTTCGAAATGATTTGGCAGGTTCATCATCAGGCGGACCAAGTTTGGCTAACGAGCGTGCCGATCAAGTGACAATCAAACAGACAGCCTTGAATGCACAGGCTGCCTGCGCCAATGGTGACCAAGCTTGTATAAACAGCTATCAGCCAACAATTGATGATGCTCAGGATAAAATTGACGAAATTGATACATTTTTAAGTGACCCTCAAAATGATACTTCAGGGGACCTAGATTTAGCAGGAGAACTGCTTGCTTTGGATAATGAAATTGCTGGTATTCAGGCTCAAATTGATGACCTTGCAGACGCAGAAACCGGTTCGAATATTGATACAGAGATTGCCTTCTTACAGGCAATGCGTGACACCTTAAATACTGCTGCAGTTGATGTAATTGATGTGGGCAATTTGTTTGCTGCCACAGGACATGTGTTTGTTGTTGCGGATACTTTGGAAGGTGGCGCAACAGGGACACTCCATTCAGAGCATGAGGTTACAATTAATGTTCGGAATGATAGTCCAAACCCAATGCGTATTCAAAATATTGAGATACCTAACCAGCCAGGTGGAAATATTTATTTTAACCAACAGCTCGTTGCAAATGCTGGTGATGTTAGACACATCAACGAAGACAAAGCTGCAGCAGTCGATTTTGCGTTAGAAACGTCACCTAATAATTTTACTCCTAATGTAAATATCATCTCTCAATTTGATCCCTACGCATCATCTTATAATCCAAATAATTTAGATGTTGTAGCACCGGAATTGATACTAGCAGGAACTATAGAAAACCGTGGTGGCAATGTTAAAATTAACAATAGACATGGCTCGGTGCACCAGTTTGGTCAAATTAATGCTTCTGAGGTTTCATTAACTTCAGGTGGCGCACTTTTCGTAAATGATAAAACACCTGGTATTTTCCAATATGGTCCTCATCCTGAATCCATTGGTGGCTTTGGTAATGTCGCCGCGTCTCGCCTAGATGGATTAGGTGATGAAGACGCAGATGCAGGAGGTTGTTCATTGCTCGGTGGCTTGGTCCAGCATCCTGGAAATTTGAGAGTTGACCCGAACAACGGAGAAAGCTGCGAAGAAGGTAATTTGGCGAACACACAAACTTTACAAAATTACGACAATAGTAGCAGCATAGTTGCCGGCAAGATATTTATCGTAGCTAATACGATTAATTTGAACAGTGTTATTCAGTCTGGAGTAACGCAAAAAGATATTACTATTAATTCCAGTGATTTGGGAGGCGTAGGTAATTCTCAAATAGTTGTTCAAAACGATATTTCTTTCAATAATTTAAGCGGAAATAACCGTGAGGGAACAGATGGTGTTTATGCGTATTATAACAGTGCAGACGATGTTATTGAGGTTAATGGAATAGAAGCTAAGGGCGGCGAAATTACAATAGCTGGCAAACTAATCAGCACAGGGCATGGGCAACTAAATGTGCTAGATGGATATGGAAATTACAATATTACTAATAATACTTCGAAAGACCTTCGGATAAATTATGCGAGCACGGGAGAAATAGAAGGTAAAGTTACATTAATTGATAATGCTAAAGATAATGGTTTTGGTAACCCACTCGTCACTCAATATACCCGTGAAGGTGATACTATTAGGGTTTTGTCTAATCAGGGTGTTAAGGGCTCTACAGCTGTCAATGCGGTGGCAGGTTTAGATGGCGCTACTGGTAGACTGTCTAGCTACAATCCCTTAGCAAATATGCGTTATTTCTGGATTCAAGCAGAAGAAATTGGTGTTGAGCGCGATTATATCGCTCACAAATCTGCCTGGGAAACATTCGGTATCACGCATAGTTATTTAGCAAGCTATGTTCCTCCAACTTCTACCTTCTCGGGAGCAACGGCCTTACCGGCTAGTGAACTTCCTATGGCAGACTATGCAGCTGTCGATACATCAACAAATGCCGAATATCGTATGAGGCCAAAATTTGTACAAGAAACATATAACAGAACTACGACAGTTCAAAATAGAACTTGTCGCGGTATACCGTGGCTTGTGAATAAGTGCTGGTGGGATCAAGTAACTGATGAAACAGAAACTGGTACCATGTTCTATTTTCAAGATGTTAAAGCGGACAAGCAAGTAGCTGTTAAGTTTATTGGTTCTGACACAGGTTCATAAAATGTTACATCTAATGCTGGAATCCAAATTAACGGCGATATTATTGCAGCTGGAAGTAATGTTAATCTTTCAGCAAATGGCGGTGATATTTTAGTAACAGATACCACAGCAGACCTGCAATTCGGCAACCTTGTGCTGACCGCCTCTGGCTCAGTTGGAACTTCACTTTCGCCGATTGTTATGCAACAAGGGAATTTGGAAACAATTAATGCTTCAGCTGGAAGTGGTGTGCACCTTCGCTCTGAAGCTGGCACCCTTCGGTTCGCAAACTTAAATAATACGAGTGGCGATGTGAGCTTATATGCTGGTCAAGATATATTGACCAGCACAGGCGTCAATGCAATTGCTGGTGATAATATTACCATGACAGCACTTTATGGTGAGGTGGCTGAGATTGGCGGTGGAAGCATTCACGTAAATACAAATAATCAGGGATCTTTAAATATAGTATCACGCACAGGTGATTTAGATATTACTGAAGTATCTGGCGATTTATACTTAGGAACCGTTGATGCAATTGGTGATGTAACCATTACAACAAATTCAGGTAGTATTATTGATGCAAATCAAGTGCAATCAGATGATCTGACCACACAGGCAGAATTATTAAATCTTTGGGCTGATTTAAAACTCAGAGGTAATGATGCTTCTCAAAAACGCCAAGAACAAATTGATGCCTATAACTCCGAAAAGACTGCTCTTTATAATGATTATTGGCGTTTACGTGATGTTCAGCAGACGCCTGATGGTCAATATATAGCCCAAGATTACGACCCTAATTTTGTTTATCGGGCAACTCCTGAAGAACAAGCAGCGATGAATAACGATGCAACCCGAATTGATGCTTATGAGGCTAGCCAGCAGGCTCGCTATCAACAGGCTTACGAAGAATTTGGAGATGGTACATATAATCCAAACTATATTCATGTGGCTTCAAATGAAGAGGTTGATGAATTCACTGCAGGATATTTTTGGTCAGACCACGAACTGGAGGTTCCACTTCCGGGCGTTGCTTTCAAAGAAACAACCGACACAACTGCTTATATAGAAGCAGCAAATATCATTGGTGATAACATAGTTCTAAATGTGAATTCCGGTGGAATCCAAAACAGCGGTAATATTGGCCAATATCAAACATTAGGTTCGTATGATATTCAAGATGTTATCACTGGAAACAACCTAAGTAACGCAGACAAGATAATTTTAACTGCAGCAGAGTCAGATGACGTTACCTTTGACAATATGGACGCACTTACCGCCCAGTTGCAGCTTGATGAGAATGGTGAGCCAATTCCTGCTAGTCCGCTAACTGGAACACTAACTGTTACGCAAAGGCAAGATATAGATATTGAAACCCGTAACGCTAATTCTGTGGTGACAATTAATGCGCCGGATGGTCATGCATTTATTGGCGGGGAAAATACGCAATATGGTCTGAATATCTTTACCCTGGCCGCTGGGGGCGAGGTACGCCTCAAAGTAAATGGTGATGTGAATAACGCCCGTAGTGACGCAGGTGTTGTTCTGTCAGGCCAGAATGCGGTAATTGAGTCAGGTGATGGGGTTATTGGCTCTGCTGCGTTGCCATTCAGAGTAGATATAGCCAATAGCTATAAAATGACCGCACGCGCCCTTGGCGGGGTTTGGATAGATGAAGCACAGGGCGACATGCGTATTGGGCAGGTATATTCACCTGCGTCAATCAACCTTTCATCTGCTGGTGCAATGTTTGATGCTGATAATGATTTGATAATCGATGTGAAAGGCGATGTTGTCCGATTAGTAGCTAATGACAACATTGGAGCACGTTACATCAATACCGACAATGCTTTAACTCGCAAACAAAAAGCCTTGGATATTGCATCTGTAAATTATGAAACATCGCAATTTGAGGTTGTTAGTATGAATGATGGCGCTTGGCTTTACGGACCTTTAGGCCAAAACCTCCGTCTAACATCTGCTGACCTCGCGGGTGAATTAGATGTGGCAGTTGGAGCCAATCTGCGCGTGCAGGGTAATTTGGATACAGATGGTAATGATATTACCCTTCGTTCGTATGAATCACTTCAAATTGATGGTGATGGCGGTGTTAATACAAATGGTGCACTTTTGAGAGTTACGGCTGTTGAGGATATTGTTTTTGCCAGCACGCTGGATACTCAGAATGGCGATATGATCGCAACAGGTCAAAATGTAACTGTTTTAGAAGATGCACGGCTAAATATGGGTACCGGTGCGCTGTATATTAATGCCAGCGACAATGCCAGTGTCACAGGTATTACAACCGCAAATAATGACAGCTGCGGGGCCAGACAGACGGGCTGTGCTGTCACCGTGCTGGCAACAAACATACAAGATGGCGGCGGTCTGAATGCAGATATCACCATGCAGGGTGATGGCGGCCTGCGCTTTGGGGCCCATCAATATGTGAATGTAAATAACATTGACCATAGCGGTAATTCAGCCCTGCAGCTGGAGGTGGGCGGCAAGAATGACGGTGCGCGCGGTGTGGCAGCGATGCTGGGTATTAATACAGACGCTGATATTAACCTTGCTTATCTGTCAATGAATAGCGCGGCGATTGAGGCCCCGCGAACAGCCCTGACGCTTGGTGGTTCCTCTTTCACTGTTGCTAACGGCAATATCAGGGATAATCTCTATCTGAATATTGGCAGCGCAGACACAGTAGCTTTTGCAGCGCGTATCGGCCGGCTTGAGGATAATAGCCTCAGTCCTGATAATTGGCTGTTGGCCGGGGCGCAGACCGGCTATTTCGACAATGGGGCGGTACTGGCACAAACAGACAGAAAAGATGATTATCGCTGTACCGGTCTTCCCGGCTATATCGGCAGTCCCAATGCAGTGTTCAATTTCAGCTTCTCGTTCAACCGGCCCTTTATAGATTGTTCTGGCGTTTTGAATTATTACTCGCCTGCCTATTCGCTGGTGCAGGTGAAGCAGACAACAGACCAGCAGGTGCTGGGTGCTGTTGCCGGACTGCTCTCGCGCCTGAATAAAGGGGCACAGCAGATCGGTATCAGGGCTGAGCTGTCTGCACAATCCTCGCCAAACTTTATCTCTTCTGTAGCTTCCGAGGCCGTTACTGGCCGCTTGTTTGATGTTCAGACTGGCTTTGGCGGGGCAGGGCCAGCCAATCAGACAGAGACAGGCCAGTCGCTTGACAGCCTACGCAGCGAAGGTCTGCTTGTCGACACCCCTGACAATATCATCAATCTCGAGGAACAGCTGAACAGCACCCCGTCCGGCGATGATGATGGTCTGCAGCAGATAAGCCAGCCAGCAGCACAGCCCGGACAGCCCCTGCAGCCGGCTGCTTTATAACAGTGGTCTGCTACTGGCGGCGCCCGGCCTCCTATACCGTACAGACGGTGGCAACAGGACAGACCTCTGCCAACCACCTTTTGCCCGTACCTTCTGCCCATACCCCTTTTCAGCGCACTTTGCCTATGCTGCCCGTATGGCCCTAACATAAAGCGGATTTCAGCCGTATTTAACAGGTGAAGAGAAAATCTTCTTTCATAAATCCTCCCCCAAAAAATACCTGCCCCGGCATTATGTGCCGGGGCTTCTTTTTGACCCTTGCATATTGTTATTATGCTGCCAGTCAGTTGCTCGCTATATATCAGGGCAGGGGAGTGCGGCACCGCCCGGCCCGGCTGACTGTCGGCTGCCCATTATACGCTGTCTGGGGAAACCGGCCGCCGTGAGGGGTTGGGGCCAGATAATTGCAGGCCTGTCTGTACGGTCAAACAATATGTATGTCCGGGGGGGAGGGGCGCGGAAAAGACCCCTGCCGTGCGTGTCTGCAGACAGTCCTGTCCGGCTGGTCCGGTCTAGGGCCGATGTCAACCCGTTACATAGCGGCGGTGCCTTATCAGCTTAATATATCCGCTTGTAGCGTAGGGAGTAGGTGGTTGTTCTAGAAATTTTCTCGTAGTCCAGAACAAGATCCTGGTTATAGTTGTAAATCGGGTGGTGGTTGGCTAGGGTTATGCCAAGGCCGCGGCCGCATGACTTTGTTGTCTCAGAATTATATTTTTCGCAGAAATATTTCGGACGCAGTTTCAGCATGTTAAATCCGGCTGGCCTGATCAGGTTGGTTCTGTTGCCCAGAACTGTTTTGAATTCCGGCTCAAATGAAAGCGAATAGTAATCATCAGTGCCAAAATCAATCTGCTGGGCAGAGGTAAGGCTGCCCTGTGTGATGTTGAAATAGGCGTTCTTGAAGGCTGATTTGCCCATAGTGTAGGAGAAGGTCGGGCGCAGCTCGCTTATCGGACTCAGCTTGTATATTCCCTGCAGTGAGGCGCTGTAAGAGGTGCTGTTGCGGTCATATTCCCCTCTGACAGTCTTGCCGCCAATCTCACTGTTCATTTCATTCTGCTCAAAGGTCTTTGAGGCCATGAGGTCAAGAATGAGTGTGTCCTGTATCTTGTAAGAGGCATACAGACCGACAGAGCCGGAACGTCCGAGATTGCTGCCGGTGACAGCCCCGCTCATAGCAGTGTCTGCATAACCAAACCCCAGAATATAGCCAAAAAGGGTCTGATCAGAAATACGATGACTGAAATTCAGGGCAGTCGACACAGTCGTGTTTTTCACACCTGAGTCATTCTTTGAATGGGATATTGCTGTTTCCCAGGATGTATTGTTCCGCCTGTTACTTGTCAGATCATCAATAGAGAAGACAGCATCCAGATTCTCGGTTCTGTCATTCCAGTCTGCGGACAGGCTATGGAAACTGAGACGCGGGCGTGTATCCCCTGCAGCTTCTGAAAACAGCATATTCCTGTTCCGCAACAATATCCTGTTCATGAATGATGTTTCCGCCCGCGAAATACTGTTCTTGCCCAGAATCAAATTCTGTTTCAGTATCTGTGTTTCAGTATCAGAAAGCGGATTGTCATCCTCAAGAATTGTGATCACGCCGCTGGCATCGCCGAGACTGGCATTGTCAGGCGAACTCAATGTCAGGGTAAAGCTCTCATTGCCCTCATATTCACTGTCAGTAAGTATGGCTATTGTCACAGTTTTCGATGTCTCACCTGCGGCAAAGCTGAGGCTGCCAGATACAGCACTGTAATCACTGCCGGCTGTTGCACTGGCATCTGCGGTGGCATAGTCAACTGAAATGGGAAGCGATGAGGCATAGGACAGGCTGACAGTCGCACTGGCAGAGCCGTCCGTTTCGCTGACGCTGACATCAGCAACAGACAGCGCCGGATCGCCGTCATCATCAGTGATGGTAACAATCGCCTGGCTGTCCGCGACAGTGGCACCGCCAGTCGGATTGCTGAGATTGACCTCGAATGTCTCTGTGCCTTCCTGCTGGGTGTCTGCGAGTATGCCAACGCTGATTGTCTGCTGTGTTACCCCGGCGTTGAAGGTCAGCGTGCCGGACACAGCTGTATAGTCGCTGCCAGCGGCTGCGCTGGCGTCTGCTGTAGCATAATCGACGCTCACAGCCGTGCTTGACGGGTTGGCCAGCGTCACAGTCAGGCTCTGCAGCGCGGCTGATTCATCTGCAGTGGTTGCATCAGCAATGCTCAGGCTCAGGCTGTCATCATCGGTGATGGTGAATAAAGAGCTGTTATCAGCGATACCGGCATTGCTGGCAGTTGAGAGAAGAATGGTGAATGTTTCTGTTGATTCAACAAGATTATCATCAAGAACCGGCACAGAAATTGTCTGGGCAACAGCTCCGGGACTGAAGATGGCCGTGCCTGAACGCGGGCTGTAGTCAGAGCCGGCAACCGCGCTGCCATCCTGTGTTGTCCAGTTGACGCTGACCTGCTTTTGCGAGGGTGCGTTCAGGCGGATAGTCACATCATGGCTGATCGCTGTCTCGTTATTCGTGGTCACATCATCAATGCTGAGAGCAGGGGCCCCGTCATCATCAGTTATGGTCAGCACACCGCTGTCATCAGCAACAGATGCATTAATGGCATTCGACAGTGTAAGGGTGAGCGTTTCATCCGCCTCATCCTCTGAATCTGCCAGTATGGCAACATTGATTGTCTGGGTGAGGGTGCCGGGCGCAAAGCTCAGCGTGCCGCTGGCAGCTGTATAGTCAGAGCCTGCGCTTGCGGTGCCGTCAGATGTTGTATAGCTGACGGTGACTGTCTTTTGCGATACAGCAGACAGGCTAACAGTCAGATTTGCTGCTGTACCTGTTTCATCAGCAGTGCTGTTGTCAGATATTGAAAGCGAGGGGGCAGCGTCATCATCTGTAATGGTCACGCTGGCCCGCGGGCTTGGAACAGACGCGTTGACAGGTGCAGACAGAACCAGATCGAATGTCTCATCATCCTCATCAGTAAGGTCTTGCAACAGCGAAACAGACACGCTCTGGCTGGTTACGCTCGGCGCGAATGTCAATGTGCCGGATGTGCCGCTGTAGTCTGAGCCATTGTCAGCTGTGCCGTCCTCAGTATGATAATTGACAGTCACACTAAGTGCAGAAGGTGCGCTCAGGCTGACAGTCAAGCTGACTGCACCATTTTCATCTGCTGAGACAATGTTCTGAACATTCAGGGCGGGCAGGCCCTCATCATCAGTGATTGTCACGACAGCCTGATTATCAGCAATGGCTGCATTGACAGCATTGGACAGATCAATGGTGAAACTCTCATCATCCTCAACAAGGCCGTCATCAAGGATTGGCACATCTATGGTTTTCACAGTCTCGCCGGCGGCAAAGGTAACTGTGCTGGCCCGCATGCTGTAATCAGCCCCGGCAACTGCGCTTGCATCAGCTGTTGTCCAGTCAACAGTCACTGTTTGCTGCGACGGGGCGCTCAGGCGGAGGGTCACGCTCTGATTCACTGCAGCCTCGCTGTTTGTCGTGACATCATCAATGCTGATGGCTGGCGGCAGATCATCATCTGTAATGGTCAGAATGCCGGTGCCGTCCGAAATCGTCGCGGCAGAGGGGTTTGACAGACTGACACTGACAGTTTCATTGTCCTCATCCGCAATGTCATGCAGGACAGATACTGGCACAGACTGTATCAAAGTCCCGGCGGGAAAGGTCAGTCTGCCGCTGGCCGCAGTATAGTCAGAGCCAGCAGATGCTGTGCCATCAGCGGTTGTATAATCAACTGTGATATCCTTGCCTGATACAGCGCTGAGGCTGACTGCCAGACTGGCTGTGGCAGATGTTTCATCAGCTGTTGTATTGTCAGAGACAGACAAGGACGGGGGCGCATCATCATCAGTGATGGTCATCACCGCCTGGGCAGTTCCGATCACCGCATTGGCAGGGCCGGAAATTTCTAATATGAACTGCTCATCATTCTCATCAATATTATCGCCCAGAATGGGAATGGACACGGTTTTGCTTGTCTCGCCCGCAGCAAAGCTCAATGTCCCGCTGACCGCTGTATAGTCACTGCCATCAAGGGCAGTGCTGTCAATAGTGGTGTAATTGACAGTCACACCAAGTGCTGAGGCTGCGTTGAGGCTGACAGTCGCGGACAGATTTCCTGCTGTCTCGTTGACTGTTGTCACATCCTGGACAGTCAGGGCCGGCAATCCCTCATCATCTGTAATCACTATTATCGAGGCATTGTCAGAAATTGATGCGTTAACGCTGTTGCTGAGAAGGATTTGGAAGCACTCATCTGTCTCATCCACCGCATCGTCAATGATGCCAACACTGATCTGCTGGGTGGTGATGCCGGGGCCGAATGTCAGCATCCCGCTGGCAGCTGTATAATCAGCACCGGCACGCGCAATCCCGTCTGCTGTTGCATAATTGACAGTCACTGTCTTTTGCGATGCGGGGCTCAGGGTAACGGTGACTGTCTGGTTCACGCTGGCCTCATTATTGGTGGTCAGATCAGAGATACTGAGGGCCGGGGGCAGGTCATCATCTGTTATTGTCAGTACAGCGGTATCATCATTCAGTGTCGCAGCAGAGGGATTGGACAGTATAACAGTCAGTGTCTCATTGTCCTCGTCTGTTATGTCAGACAGGATATCAACGCTGACCGTCTGGCTGGTGACACCGGCAGCAAAGGTCAGTCTGCCGCTGGCCGCAGTATAGTCAGAGCCAGCAGATGCTGTGCCATCAGCGGTTGTATAATCAACTGTGATGTCTTTTCCTGACGGGGCGTCAAGGCTGACCGTCAGGCTGGCCGGCACCGCGCTTTCATCGATGGTTGCATTGTCAGCAATAGACAGGGCGGGGGGTTCATCATTGTCGGTTATCGTCAGGCGGCCCTGGCTGCTGTCCAGGCCGGCATTGACATTGTTGGACAGGTCAAATGAAAACACCTCATCAATTTCATCCAGCGCGTCATCTGCCAGCGTGACAGTCACGGTTTTACTGGTCTCGCCCGGGGCAAAATTCAATGTCCCGGTGACAGGGGTGAAATCAATGCCGGCCAATGCATCGCCGTCAACGCTTGCATAATCAACGCTCACAGGAAGGGCAGATTCCCGGCTGAGCGTGACAGTCGCTGTCAGACTGGCGCTACCCTCGTCTGTTGCATTGTCCTCAAGCCGCAGCAGCGGGGGGGCATCATCATCGAGGATCGTCACGACAGAGGCATTATCAGCAATCACCCCATTCACCGGATTTGACAGCAGAACAGAGAAACTCTCGTCATTTTCATCAATCTCATCGGCAATGATGGGAACAGTGATAATGGCGGTAATATCACCCGGGTTAAAGGTTGCCGTGCCTGACGTACTGACATAGTCATCCCCCTGCCAGGCGGTACTGTCAGCTGTTGCATAATCGACTGTGACTGTCAGTTCAGAAGCAGCGTCTAGGCGCAGGGTCACCTGCTGTGCGATGCCCAGCTCAGGCGAGCTGACATCATCAAGCGTAATGTTCGGGGGCGCGTCATCATCAATGATGGTCAGCTCGCCCTGATTGTCATTAATCGTCGATGATGCCGGGTTTGACAGTGTTACAAACACGGTTTCTGAATCTTCATCAACAGTGTCTGACAGAACCGGTACGTTGATTGTCTGGCTGACAACACCCGGGGTAAAGGTCAGCTGGCCGGTTACTGCTGTATAATCGGCGCCGGCTGTTGCTGTGCCATCGGATGTGGCATAGTCTGCGGTGACAATTTTTTGTGATGGCGCGCTGAGGCTGACGCTGAGGCTGGCTGGTGCAGCTGCCTCATTTGGACTGGCTGCATCGCTTATAGACAGGGCGGGGGCCGGATCATTGTCTGTAATCAGAATGACATTTGAATCATCCACAGAAGAGACATTTGTTGCCCCGCTCAGCGCTATCGAGATGGTTTCATCATATTCATCCTGGCTGTCGCCGATAATGGTAATGGCAATCGGCTTGCTTGTCTGGTTAGGAGTAAATGTCAGGCTGCCGTTGTCAGCAACATAATCTGCGCCAGCTGTCGCTGTGCCGCCGGACGTGGCATAATTGACAGTGATCGTCTTGCCAGAGGCTCGGCTCAGCTGGACATAGGCAGTAGCCGTGCCGTTATCGTCAGCGATTGTCGTGCCGACAAGGGTCATATCCGGGGCATCGTCATCATCTGTGATCGTAATGATGGAATTATTGTCAGCAATAATGGCCAAGCTTGCATTTGACAGCTGCACCTCAAACGTTTCAGCGTCTTCGTCAAGCGTGTCATTGTTCAGCGGAATATTCAGGGTTGCTGATGTCTCGCCGGGCGGAATCTGAACAGTTGTTGCAAAGGCATTGTAATCAAAACTCTCAGTTGCGCTGATGCCAGCAGAGGTGGCAAGCACCGCAACTGTTCTGGACGAGGGGGCCGAAAGGCTGATAACAAGGCTGGCATTATTCTCGTCTGCTGTGGTGACATCGGCTGCTGACAGGCTGGGTTCTGGATCATCATCGCTGATTGTCAGCACAGCAGAGGCATTGTCCAGTGTGGCAAAAACAGGGCTAAGCAATGAGACAACAACAGTTTCATTATCTTCATCACTGCTATCATCCAGCAGGCTAATGGTAATGTCTTTTGACAGATCGCCGGGGGCAAAATTCAATACACCCTGTGCGGAAGTGAAATCAGCACCGTCGGTGGCAGAGCCGGCAACAGCCCGCCATGACACAGATACATTCTTTGATGACGGATGGCTCAATGTCGCAGAAATAACCGCATTTCCAGCTGATTCAACGCTGGCATTGTCAGCCACGCTTATGGCCGGGGCCGGATCATCGTCAACAATATACAAGACCGCCTGATTATCGACTATGGTGCCCGCAGTGGTGCCGGTGATATTGATGTAAACAGTCTCTGTATCCTCATCCAGATTATCCTGAACAATGGTAATCGGGATGGATTTAACCGTGTCGCTGGTGCCGAATGTTACAGTCCCGCTGCCAGCATGGGTATAATCATCGCCTGCTGTGGCCGTGCCTGCGACAACTGTGTATGACACTGTTATCGGTGCTGCAGGCTGAGAGGATAAGAAGATAGCTATTGTCTGATCAACGCCCGCCTCATCCGGTGTGGCCGCATCCGAGATATCAATATCAACCGCATGCGCTGTTTGTGCCAGCGCAATACTGAACAGCAGCACAGCAAATAGGCTGATAGATCGCAGATATTTTAATAGTGTTTCAGACATAGTTAACCATTTTGAGTAGTCGACTAACGAATAAACGGGTAATTTCATTGGATATTTAGCCGAATCTGGAAAAACACGGTGAAAAGAAAAGAGTAGCGGAAGCACTTGTGCATCTGCGCATGCCCTTATGCCGCTCACCGCCTGTCTGTGACAGATGATAACCAGACCACGCTGCTGTATGTGTTGTAGATTTTATAAAGAGAGCGAAATGAGCGATTATTCCAAATGCCTCAGCCCTGAAATGCTTGCCTTTATTGACAGGACGGCCCAGTCCCAGCCGCAGCGCGGCAGGGCGGCTACAATGGCTGAAATGCGTGCTGATTATGATTCCCTGTGCCGTGATTTTCAGCAGCCACCGCGTGATTATGTGCATATCCGTGATGAGACAGTCGCTGCAGGAAGCCACGAAATAGCCATCCGGCACTATCAGCCTGTCACGCCAGGGGGTAATAGCCTTATCCTGTATTTTCACGGAGGCGGCTTTGTCAAAGGCTCTTTGGACAGCCATGACAGCATATGCAGTGATATCTGCGGAGATACCGGCCTTGGTGTTATTGCAACCGATTACCGGCTGGCCCCTGAACACCGCCATCCCGCCCAGAGGGACGATTGTCTGTCTATTCTGGACTGGCAGCTGGCACGCGAGCCGCAGCGCACACTTGTGCTGACAGGTGACAGCGCCGGGGCATGGCTGGCGGCAAGCCTGTGCCATCTGCGTGCCCGCCAGACGGACAGGATAATTGGCCAACTGCTCATCTATCCGACATTGGGCGGCGATCTGGCAAAGGGCAGCTATATTGCCCACCAGAAGGCCCCGGTGCTGACCCTTGATGATATTCATTTCTACAATCAGGCACTTTTCGGTGCTGAGGCCGAAAAGGCCCACAAAATGGGGCCGCTGGGCGCAGCTGATTTTGCAAATTTGCCGCCAACGATTATTTTTTCAGCTGCATGTGATCCTCTGCATGATGACGGGCCTGCCTATGCTGACAGGATCACCGAGGCCGGGGGACAGGCTGTCTGCTTTTCCGGGGCAGGTCTGATTCACGGGCATCTGCGCGGCCGCATGATGGTGCCTGAAATCAAGGCCAGCTTCGATGGCATGACACAGGGGTTTTGCGCCCTTGACAGGGGCATATGGCCTTATTGAGGCGGTGATTTCATGTCAGCCTGGGTTGCTAGTTTGTCTGTGTGTCTGGTAGCAGGTCAAGCGCAGCTGACAGATCGGCAATGATATCATCTGCATGTTCAATTCCGACTGACAGGCGCACCACCCCGTCACCCACGCCGGCCGCCTGTCGCTGTTCTGATGTCAGCTGGCGATGGGTCGTTGATGCCGGATGAACAATCAATGTTCTGGTGTCACCGATATTTGCCAGGTGAGACAGCAGATTACAGCTCTCAACCAGCGCCTGACCGGCAGCATATCCGCCCCAGAGGGTAAAGGTGAAAACAGAACCTGCCCCACCTTTCAGATAGGTCTTTGCCAGCTGATGATAGGGGCTTTCCTTCAGCCCTGCCCATGACACAGCAGCAATTTTTTTATGCTTGCTGAGGAACAGCGCGACCCTTTCGGCATTTTCATTATGCTGGCGCATACGCAAAGGCAATGTTTCAAGACCGGTTAACGTCAAAAAGGCATTCATAGGCGCCAATGTCGGGCCCAGATCGCGCAGCACGCTGGCATGGCAATAGGTGATATAGCCATGCGGGCCGAAAGTCTCGGCAAAGCTGATCCCGTGATAGGCAGGATCAGGCGCGCTCAGTGCCGGCCAGCCGCGCCCTGAAAACCAGTCAAAACTTCCCATGTCAATTATTGCCCCGCCAAGCGCATTGCCGTGTCCGGACAGGAATTTTGTTGTCGAATAGATGATGATATCCGCGCCATGACCGCCTGGCTGGCACATCACCGGGGTGGCCATGGTGTTGTCAATTATCAACGGTATGCCGGCATCATGGGCAATGTCCGCCAGCTGCCTTATATCACAGACATTGCCGTCAGGATTGGCAAGGCTTTCAGCAAACAGCACAGCAACTTCAGGCGCACTGACTGCCTGTCTCACTGCGGATAAATCGTGAATATCCACCAGCTCTGCCTGCCAGCCAAAGCGTGTAAAGCTGCGGGTGAACTGGGTTATTGATCCGCCATACAGTTTTTTGCTGGCAATGATTTTGCGGCCCGGTGCCATCAGCGGGTACAGCCCGACCAGCTGTGCTGCGTGGCCGGACGCAACGCAGCACGCCCCAATGCCCCCGTCAAGGGCAGCCAGCTTTTGTTCCAGGGCTGCTGTTGTCGGATTTGACAGCCTGCCATAAATATTCCCCGGCTCCTGCAGATTATACAAGCTGGCCGCATGATCACCGTCATCAAAGGCAAAGGCGGTGGTTTGATAGATGGGCGTTATACGGGCCCCCGCACCAGCGTCAGGGCGCGTGCCGGCATGCACAGAC
>JAYPEG010000017.1:0-16698 GCA_038125645.1 Alphaproteobacteria bacterium | reverse complement strand
GTGCACGTGTACGCGGGCGTGTCGCGACAAGCCAGCGCCATTGTCCAGCGCGGGGGCGCTTTGCGAGGGCAGGCGGGTTTGCCACCACTGCGCCACGCGCTGGCGCGAACGTTCAAAAGTACCGGGCACACCGGCTTGCACAGACAGCGTCTCAATATTACTTGTTTTGAAAAATCCACCATCTCGTTTTGGCAGGGAGGGCTGACGCATTGCCGGCCGGCGTGATGATACAAGTCCGGAATAAAAGCCGCCCAGCCCCAACAGGCCGGACAGGCGTGAATGTTCTATTTTAGGGCATCTGTTCATCACAGCAGCCATCCCACCCTCGCGGGCTATGCGGGCCGCTTCATCGCTGATCACGCCAATCTGCAGCCATAAAAACCGGGCACCCAGCCCCAGCGCCTGTGTCGCAATTTCAGGACAGTCATCAGGGCGCCTGAATACATCAACCATATCAACTGGCTGGCCAATCTCATCAAGGCTGGCATAAACGCGCTCATCCAAAAGCGTCTGGCCCGCAAGGCCCGGATTAACCGGCAAAATGCGGTAACCCTGCTTTTGCAGATATTTCATAACGAAATAGGACGGGCGCTTCCAGTTAGCGCTGGCCCCGACCATGGCTATGGTTTTTGTCTGTGCCAGAATATCAGCAATCAGATAATCATCGTCATTAAAGCTATGTGTCATTTTCTGCCCTGCTTGTTCTGGCCTGCTTGTTCTGGCCAGCTTTTTCTGGCCCTTCTTGGTCTGTATTGGGCCGGGCGCCTAAAACCAGTTACTTTTTTTCATCAGGCCAATCTGAATGGCAACCAGTATAACAAGCAAAAGCCCCAGAATACCAAATGCCAGCGGATGTTCTGCGCCTGGTATGCCGGCAACATTGACCCCCAAAAGCCCGGTGATAAAACCAAGCGGCAGAAAAATCGCTGAGATAATGGAAATCTTGTACATATTTCTGTTCATTTTCTCAGCCAGTATATTTGATATCTGGTCGCTCAGTAATTTTGCCTTTTCCTTAATTGCATTCAGATCTTCTAAATATCTGTTCACTGTATTTCGGCTTTCAGACAGGCTCAGTAGCTGGCTGTTATCCAGCCATGCGGGGCCGGCCCCGGTCAATTCGATAATTGCGTCTTTCTGCGGTTCCAGATAGCGGCGAAACGTAATGGCGCGGCGGGCGATGTGTAGCAGCTGTGCTGTGATATCGCGTTGTCTGGCCATATAGACGCTGTCCTCAATCGTCTCCAGCTCTGATTTGAGCTCGTTTAATGAGGGTGTCATGCGTTCCAGCAGCCGGGCAGTCAAAGACACGACAAAATCACCGGCATTTTTTGGCCCCGTGCCCTGTTCAAGGGCAGCGCGTATATCAGAAATCGCTTTTGAACGGCGCTTACGCAAGGTGACAATGCGTTGCTTTTGTATCCAGAGCCGCACAGAAATCATGTCTTCAGGGCGTGCCTCAGGGTTCAGGTTAACCCCGCGCAGGATCAGCAGCAGGCCGTCATCAATCATCTCTGCTCTGGGACGGGTATCGTGTGCCAGCAGCATTTCGAATACGGTCGGGTCAAGATAATCCAGATTGCTTTGCAGCCATTGCCTTGTGCCGCTGTTGTCAGCGTCAAGATGCACCCATGCCAGCCTGTCATCCCGCAACCAGTCAGTAATGTCATCCCCGGCCAGCTGTTGCCCGCCGCCACTGCCGTCAAATCCAAGTGCATACAATACAGGTTCAGCCATAAATATCACTTTTAAAGATGGTCATGCCGGTTTTACCTGATCTATTGGGCAAATGCTGTTTCTGGGCCCGTTCTGCTGTTCAGCTTAGCCCCATAAGTGGAAATTGAAAAGCAGAGTTCTGCGCTGAATATGCACAGGCTGACCGGCAGATGATCCCGCACCCACACTGAATCGTAAATCAACTGAAAACCCGATTATGCATGGAGTATAAAATGTGCGAGATCGAAAATTGCCTGTCAGGTAAAAAAGGCCCGGTTGTCAGCGAAAAAGACAGGCGTTTGTTTATAAAGGGGCTGCTGGCCCTGCCATTGGCAACTGTGCTGGGAGATCCGATACTGGCCAGGGCACAGGCCAGCAGGGGCGAGTCGATCGCAGAACAGCTTGCGGGCGGTTCAGATATTTCAGCCTATCTATCGCGTGCTGAACAGGATGATGCGCCTGTGGTGATTTTAATCCATGAATGGTGGGGGCTCAATGATTCTATCAAGACAATGGCAGAAGAGCTGAGCACAAAGGGATTTCATGCGCTTGCCATTGACCTGTTCAAAGGCAGCGTTGCAACAGATCGCGACGGGGCAATGGCCCAAATAAGAGCGCTGAAAACAGAGGAAGCAGAGGCAACGCTCGCACATTGGATTAACTGGGCAAAGGATAATGGCAGCGGTAAGGTGGCCACGCTTGGCTGGTGTTTCGGCGGCGGCTGGAGCCTGAAGGCTGCCTTGTCAAACAGCTATGATGCCGCCGTCATTTATTACGGCAATGTTGCTGTCTCTGCAGCAGAATTGGCCGGTCTTGATATGCCGCTGCTTGGCCATTTCGGCACATTGGATAAATCCATTAATCCGCAGATGGTTGGGCAGTTCCAAAAACAGCTGCGGATCGCTGGCAAGGATGATCTGCTGACATCCCACTGGTATACTGCCAACCATGCCTTTGCTAACCCGACGGGCGGGCGCTATGACGAGGATGATGCCAATCTGGCATGGGCCCGCACCCATAGTTTTTTATCAGCGTATTTGCTGTGACGGTCTGGTATCTTCTGGGGGACTGGCGGGCCTGTAA
The DNA here is from genome assembly GCA_038125645.1 of Alphaproteobacteria bacterium. Lineage (GTDB taxonomy): Bacteria > Pseudomonadota > Alphaproteobacteria > Puniceispirillales > Puniceispirillaceae > JADHLI01. Next base: position 13,899 of record JAYPEG010000017.1, on the reverse strand, counting down.
AGCTGTCATAACATAGCTGTCATAACAAAGCTGTCATAACATAGCTGTCACAACATTCCAGGCTGGTTGCCGCCCCATCAAAACATGATGCTGAGCTCAGAGCCAATCTGATAGTCATGCGGCCGGCCAGGATTGTCTTTGCTGTCAGTGGCACCCATCTGTGTGTTCAGACGGATATTATCATTGTCAAACAGGCCCTGATTTATATTCAGCTTGTATTCTGTCAGTTTTGTATCCCTGAAATGCTCATAGCGCATACCGAAATTCCAATGACCTGACCTGTCAGAAAATGGTTTGCTCAGATTGCTTCCAACACCATAGCCACAGTTACTGTCCATCGATCCTGTCCCGCATTTTATCAGCGGGGCTATCTGCAGCAACACAGCGTCATTATGTTCTGGTCTGCCAAATTCCAGATTCAGCTTTGGCTCAAAACGGGCCAGAATCTCATAACTCTGCTTGCCATCGACAAGGCGGTTGAATTTTGACAGGCCCGATGTAATGCCCAGTTCATGCCCGCTCTGGTAATCATAATAAGCGTCCACAGAAAACTCTATCAGCTGTGTTGTTCGCTTGAATTTATAGACCCGTCCCAGCGAAAACCCTGTCTGTGCCTGATAGCTGAGATAACTGCTGTCCAGCTTGAGACTGTTATAGAGCAGGTCAAGCTCGGTTGTGCTGATGCCAACAGAGGCATAGACAGAGTTCAGATGGTCAATTTCAGGGCTGTAGACCTTATACATGCCAGCGCCGATACTCTTTGTGGTTTTTTTTCCCTGATAGTCATTGGTGAAGTCTGCGTCCTCATCCATAATATGCACAAAACGTCCGACAGCAGAATTTTCTGAACCGATCTGCTTCTCCAGGGCAAAGCTGGCCATCAGCCTGTGTGTTTTCGGGCCATTTTTCTGTTTGCTTGTCTGATAAGCGATTTTCGAGATGATATTGTCATTGCCGCGCAGTAGCTGTGTATTCAAATCATAATCAAACTGTGCAGCATAGCTGTCATCATCTGCGTCAACATTCAGTGTTTTAACGCCGCCGATAAGGGCTCTTCTGAAATGCAGTTCTGGATCGTCCCGCTCATCTTCCGGGCCATTATCAGAATGGCTGAAGGCAGCATTTGTGTCAGCGCGGGCGCTACTGGCTGCTGTATTGACCAGACGTGACTGGATAAGCAAATTATTCAGGCTGGCTGTCATCAGCCTGTGTGAGGCCTCAATAAAATCATGGCCGCGCTCCTGTGCCAGCTTGTCAGCCATTTGGCTGGCGTAATTCCGGGCCTCGCGGATCACCTCTTCAGACAGATCATTGTCAGTGATTGTCACGGATACCTGTGATGTCAGAAGCACACCTTCGGACGGATTGCGGAGTTTCAGAATAAAGCTCTCATCACCTTCGCTCTCGCTGTCATCCACAAGACTGATCTGAACAATCTTTCTGGTTTCGCCAATGGCAAAATTGGCAGTACCTGTCCCGCCTGTATAATCGCCAGGGGAATTGGCAGTACCGTCAACAGTCTCAAAAGCAACAGTTAGGGGCGCATTCGGTGCGAAGTCTAGTGAAATATTGAACTCTGCAACATCGTCTGATTCTGACACACGCCCCGCTGAGGTGACAGAGATGGAAATCAGCTGGTCATTCTCTGTAATAGTGAATGTATGAATAACAGCAGGGCCAAGATTGGCGCCAACCGCCCCGCTCAGGGTAAGAATTATTGTCTCGTCACCTTCATAATCAGCATCATCAACAATGCCTGTTATATTTATGTTGGCACTTGTTGACAGGGCAGGAATGGTGAGGCTGCCAGAGAGCGTGTTATAGTCAGTCCCGCCATCTGTTGCGGTGCCGGCTATTGTGTAGCTGATGGTTGTATCTGTGGCTGAGGCGTTTGACAGGCTGACCTGTATCGCGGCAGTTGCGCTGCCCTCGCTCCCGCTTGAGGCGGCGGTATTGAAACCGGCTGTTGGTGTGCCGTCATTGTCAGTGATGGTGGCTGTGCCTGTGCTGTTGCCAAAAATCACAGTTGCGCCGGGGGCCAAGATGTTGGAAAGCTGAATTTCAAATGTCTCATCGACTTCAAATATGGTATCCTCGCTTATTGGTATTGTGACTGTCTGGCTCTGTGCCGGGACAAATGGCGGAGAATTAGCTGAGGTGAATGTCAGCCTGCCGCTGTCACTGGTATAGTCGGCCCCGCCCGCAGCTGTTACGTTAGCTGTTGTGTAATCCACCGTGACATTGTTGCCCAGGATTGGCCCTGTTAATGTCACTGTGAAAGTAACTGTCCCGCCCGCTTCACTGACAGTTGGGCTGTCAACTGTAATAACGCCGTCATCATCAATGATGGTGGCAACTGCATTGCCAGCGGCAATCGTTGCATTTGTCGGGGCTGAGAGCGTGAATGTAAAGGTCTTGTCAGGGTTATCAACAATGTTGGCGGTAAGCGGCACATTGAATGTTGCAGTTCTGCTACCATCAGTAATGGTTCCTGTTCCGGACTGGGCAGTATAGTCACTGCCAGCTATGGCCGTGCCATCTGATGTTGCATAGCTGAAAGTCGTGTCCATGCCAGCAACTTCACTTAAAGATACCTCAAAGGAGGCTGTTCCCCCTTCGAGATTAAGCGAGTTATTGACTACGCTCAAAGACGGTAGCGGATCATCATTCACAATTGTAACGATACCTGTTCCATCAGCGATGGCTGCATTTACCGGATCAGACAGAATTATCGAGAATTCCTCATCATTCTCATAGGAATCATCGCCAAATACCAAAGGGTCAATATTCAGTGATGTGGTCAGGGCTGGAAAAGTCAGGATCTGCGTGTCGCTTGCAAAATCATCATCAATGCCTGCAACGCTGTTTTTTGCAGTTCCATTGCCGGTAGCCCATCTGACCGAAATACTCTGTACAGATGGGTGTGACAGGGTGACTGTCAGACGCGGCTGAACAGTGCCCGGTGAATTGCCCTCATTGACTGGCACAGCATCAGATATGGAAATCACGGGCTGGCTATCATTCTCTGTAATTGTGTAAGTATGTGATGTCTGGGAACCAAGCGTTGCATTTACAGGGTTGGACAATGTAACGACAACTGTCTCATTTCCCTCATAGATATTATCATCTATGATTGAGGCTATGTTTATCGTTCCGCTTGTATTGCCCGCGGCTATGGTCAAAGCACCGTCAGCCAGCGTATAGTCAGTTCCAGACCCTGTTGCTGTGCCGGTTACCGTGTAGCTGACGCTTGCAGGGCTGCCAACGCTCATATCCAGATTTACACTAACAGACGCCGTTGAGATATTTTCAGCTCCAGAGGAGCTGGCAAGGGCAAATTGAACAACAGGAATATAAAAATTACTCGCTGCCAATGTCTGCAGGGTAGATGTTATTCTGCCACCGCCTGTTGAGGCATATTCAGCATAATATGGAATGGTGGTTGTAACTGGAATATCATTGACCTGATAACAGGACTCAAATCTGAGGGCATCTTCGTTTCCGCCAGAATTGTCCGGCTGGCCAGAGGCAAGCCCGCTGCTTCCCCAAATTGAACTCCACTGGGTCTGTCCGTTTTTTGCTGAACCTGTTCGCCCCCCATCCCAGAATTGCAAGCCATCTGTGCCTGCCGGGCCGCCTGTATATATCCAAGTACCTTCAGAACCTTCATCAGAGCCGCTGATATAACCCTGTGCCCAACACCAGGGGGCAACAACATCTTCTAAAAACTCATACTCTGCCATCGTCCCTATGGTGACAAGAAAACCAATATCACCAATGGGAAGGGGGCCTGTTTCAGCGGCTGTATCTGCCTGTGAATAGGTGAAAGAGCCAGAAACATATTGGTAAAAATGCCCGTTGGTTGGATAGTAGGCAACACCAGCCGGCGAGTGGACAATTGTCACATTTCCCGCGCCTGTGGTGTGTTTAAGTTTGTCCAAAGCAGCATTTACGTCTGTTTGGGTGCCCTGAAAGACAAGTTCAGAAGCACTCTGGCTTGTCCAGTCTGATGAGGGGTACCCCCGAACCGCTGATAGGGCAGATACATCGCTCGCATTGAAATAGATTGCCCCCGATGTTGTGGAGATGTGAACACGGACATTTCCAGAGTAACCCGAAATTGGTGTGTGATTGGCAGCACTGGCCGGTGCAGCTACAGCAATCAGACAAAGGCAGAGGATGACTCCCAAAAAGAGTCCCAGAACCTGAGCTGGGCGCATTAACCTGCCTGTGACATCTGAAATATGCATCTGCCCTGAAATCTGTTCTGTTGTCTCTGGCTGCCGCTCAGCCCTGCACAGGGCATCAAGGCTGCAATACCAATAACCGCTGAAACCTATTTGTGGTAAAACGACTGAAATCATTGCTGTTTGAGCCAGGCTGATAAAAAAATCAGGACAGTTTCAGGCGGCTTCAGCCCTTTGACGGTTGACAATATGCTGCGACAGTAGTGGGCTGAAAGGGTACACGGGCTGGGTTTGCATCAGGCGCGCTCAGCCAGCCAGGCAAAGGCAGCAGCAAAGGCAATGACAGATTTTTTAACAACGAGGGAAGTGGCAGGACTGATGCGCGTAAAAGAGCGCAAGGTCTATGATCTGGTGGCACGCAGCGATATTCCTGTCAGTCGGGCAACCGGTAAGCTGCTGTTCCCGCGTGATGAGCTGCACAGCTGGCTGGCCCGTGCCTCTGGCATGAAACAGGCAGCCCCCGCAACAATAACTGGCAGTCATGACCCCTTGCTGGAGGCAGCGCTGCGGATGAGCGGGGCAGATATTGCCACAATCTGGAATGGCAGCTCTGCCGGGCTGGAGCTGTTGCAACAGGGGCGGGCCGGGGCCGCAGCACTGCATATTTTTGCCCCCCCGGATGACTGGAACCTATCCCTTGTCCGCCAGCGGTGCGAAGAGAGTGATGTGGTGCTGATAAGCTGGGCAAAGCGCTGGCGCGGGCTGGTTTATGATAGCCGGCAAACAGGTGGCGCGCTTTGTGGTCTGTCCGATCTAACAAATGAAGGGGTGCGGATTGCCTCACGCCAGACAGGTTCAGGTGCACAGATTTTATTTGATCATCTGCTGGCTGAAGCTGGTGTTAATCCTGGCCAGCTGTGTTTCAGCACGCAGCGTCATACAGAGCTTGACAGCGTTCTGGCGCTGCTGGAAGGAGAGGCCGGGGCCTGTTTTGGCTTGCAGCATCTGGCCAGCCGTTACCGGCTGGCCTTTCTGCCGCTTATAGAAGAGCGAGTTGATCTGCTGGTTCGCCGATCATTTTATTTTGAGCCTCCCTTTCAGAGGCTTATTGACTATTGCCAGTCATCAGATTTCAGTGATGTCGCAAAGACCCACGCTGGCTATGATATCAGCGGCTTTGGCGAGATACGCTATAATTCCCCTGGCTGATGGCTGTTAGCCGGCATTGGCAAAGAAGAGCTGCTTACCTTTTATCTGATAGGCATTGATGGCCTTCTGCCCTTTATCAGATGTCAACCAGTCAATGAACGCCTGTCCTGCCTGTTTATTGACAGACGGGCATCTATCCGGATTAACCAGTATCACGCCATATTGATTGAACAGACCCCTGTCCCCCTCAACAGCGATGGCAAAATCACCCTTATTGGCATGGCTTATCCATGTTGCGCGGTCAGATAATGTATAGGCCCCCATGCCGACAGCCGCATTTAATGTTGCGCCCATGCCGGATCCGGTCTCGCGGTACCAGGTGCCAGAGGCTGTGCCTGCGTCAATGCCGGCCTGCTGCCAGAGCGATTTTTCCTTTTTATGTGTGCCTGAATTATCTCCTCTGGAGGCAAACAGCGCTGATCTGTCAGCAATGGCATGGAGCGCGCCCACGGCATCTGTGCTGTTGTTTATACCTGCTGGATCAGCAGACGGGCCAACAATGACAAAATCATTATACATGAGATCAAAACGTTTCACGCCATAGCCATCAGCCACAAATTTTTCCTCATCTGACCTGGCATGCACCAGCAATACATCCCCATCACAATTCATGGCATTTTTGATCGCCGCCCCTGTGCCAACAGTGACAACATTGACGCTGACGCCTGTGTCTGCCTTGACTTGGGGAAGAATGTAATCATAAAGGCCCGAGTTCTTTGTTGAGGTTGTTGACTGGACAATAATTGTGTCCGCAGCGAAAACAGCCGTGCTGAACAGGCTGCAGACAAGCAAAAATGAAGCGGGATATTTGTTTGACATCATAAAAATCCTTTCGAAAACTTACACAGTACGCTCAGAGGAGGAGCATGCCCCCCAGATAGATGCGGGCCTCATCACTTGCCGGGCGGCTGAAAAAATCTGCTGCCCTTGTGTGCTCGCATAGCCTGCCTTTATTCAGAAATAAAACATCGCTGGCCAGACGCTTTGCCTGGCCGGTGTCATGGGTGACAAGAATGATTTTTGTGCCGCTCGCAGCAGCAGTGGTGATAATTGATTCAATCTGATGTACAGAGGCCGGATCAAGATTGGCACAGGCCTCGTCAAGAAGCAGAAGACCGGGCCGCGTGATCAGCGCACGCGCGACTGCAAGGCGCTGTTTCTCTCCTCCGGATAGGCGCGGTGCGGGCTGATGCCGCAAATCCAGCAATCCGACAAGTGACAGCATTTCATCAATCATCTGAGTGTCGCATGGTCCGTGCATACCCCCGGCAAAGGCCAGATTCTGTGCCACAGTCCGGCGCAGCAGTACAGGTGTCTGGAAAACCAGTGACTGGCGTTTTCTCACATCTTCATCAAGCAGAGTGCCGCCGAATGTAACCTTACCGCTATTTGCCTTTTCAAGCCCGTGCAGGCATCTCAGAAACAGGCTTTTTCCTGCCCCGTTCGGGCCCATAATGACAGTGATTCCGGGGCTGTCTATTTCACAGCTGAGCCTGTCCAGCAGTGCCCGCCCGTTCCGGCCCATCTGCAGGGTGTCCACCCTGACGGGCAGCAGGGCGTTTTTGCCGCTCTCAGACATAGGCCCGTTTCCTGGCTGCTGATTTTACCCATTGCGCCGCAAGGTTCACCATCAGCGCCATCGCCAGCAAAATAAAGCCAAGTGCAAGTGCGAGCGCTAAATTGCCCTTTGATGTTTCCAGCGCGATAGAGGTTGTCATCACCCGCGTCAGATGATCAATATTGCCGCCGACTATGATGACCGCCCCGACTTCTGAAACAGCGCGCCCGAATCCGGCCAGAATGACTGTCAAAAGCGAGTATCGTGCATCAAGTATACAGGCCAACAGTGCCTTGCGCGCGGGCACTACAAGGGCGGCAAACAAGTCTTTGTATCCCGCATAAAGGTCTTCAATGATCTGACATGAAAGGGCCGTAACAATAGGCGTGATTAAAATTACCTGCGCGGCCACCATGGCTGTCGGCGTATAAAGCAGACCCATCCAGCCAAGCGGGCCCGAGCGCGAGAGATGCAGATACACAATTAGACCCACAACAACTGGCGGAATTCCCATCAGCGAATTGAACATCCCGATAACAACGGGGCGCAGGGCAAAATGACGGATGGCCAGAAAGGCACCGAGGGGCAGACCTATCGCACAGGAAACCAGCAATGCTGTCAGGCTGACCCGCACTGACAGGGCAATAATCTCAAACAGATCGGCATCGGCCGACATGATAAGGGCAAAGGCTGTCGCCAGTGACTCTGAATAGAGGCTCATTTTGCATTAATATGTTTAATTTACAATATATCGTAAAATAATCATAAAATCAGATAAGGCAAGGGATTTATCTGCCAAAAGTCAAACCTGGTTTCAGTGTTTGGATATCAGCCCGGGCAGCCAGTCACAGGAGCAGTGGATTACAGGGGCAGCCAGTCACAGGGGTAGCAGATTACAGGCGGGCCATTATCTGCCGGGCCGGCCCACCCCGCCTGTGCGGCAGGGGTTGTTACGCCCCTTTCAGCTGGACAGCCGGTAGATTCCTGAGCGGGCCGTGCCTGTATGCCGACAGCGCCCCTTGCCTTGCAGGGTTTTAATTGCCCGGTACAAAGATGGCTTTGGTGTTGTGCTGAGCAAGGGGTGGGCCCTGAGCGCATCAATGGTAATATTCTCATCATCAGTTTTTTGCGGATATCAATCATCGCTGCATAAACTGATAATTCAATGAAAGTATAGCTTTCCAGCTTGAGGGCATCACGCATCTCAAGAAGTGCCTGCATAAGATTGGCAAAGGAATGATGGATAGCATGCATTGGCTGTGGGTCTCCTGTCGGTGTTCAGTTCTGGCTACAGGTCAAACAGCAATGCATAAATAGACTTATGCCGTGCCATGACCGCTTGGTTGGTTTACCTGAAACCTGACTGTTTGGCAGAAACCCATAAACAACCAGCATCAGTGACAATAGCAGAACTGCCCTGATCATTCCAGTTCTGAAATTTGCTGTCAAAGCATTGAGACACTGTGCATACTTGTTTTGAGCAGCTAAATGGCTGTTCTGTTCATGTTACAGAATGCGACTTACTCGGCAGTGGCGCTGCAGGCATCAAGTGCCTGTTCAATCTGCCCCAGTATATGGTTGTAAATATCAGGGCCCAGTGCCAGCTGGCTGCCCAGCGGATCTGCCTGCACAGTAATGACCGGACGGCCGGAAAGGACGGCCCCGGAATAGGAATGAGTATTTGCAGCAGAGCTTATGACACAGACAGGACTGTCTGATCTGTTTGCCTTCTGGCGCAGGTCTGTGAGGCGGTTTGGCGTGGCGGGGCTGTTTTCTGTGTCACTGAAGCTGCCGGCAAAGGCAAGACCGAGGCGCGCCTCAAGATACTGCCATGAATCATGGGCGGCAAAAATCTGTCTGCCCTGCAGCTGGTCAGCGATTGTCTGCAGCCTGTCGAGCCGGGCTGAAATATCTGCCTGCGCCCGGTTAGCATTCTGCCTGTAACGCTGTGCGTTGACTGGGTCATGCCGGCCTAGCGTTTCAGCAATAATATCCAGCCAATGGCGCGCATTCTGCGGATCAAGCCAGCCATGCGGATCCAGGATAGGCGACCGCCCGCGGCCGTTATGTTGGCGGCCGTTATGTTTATGGTCATTTTCATGCCCATGGCTGTGATCATGCTGATTTTCACCATTGTGCCCTTGTGCATGCCGGCGCGCCGCATCAGACATCTGCTCATCATGCTGATCCCCATGCCCCATTGCATGTTCATCTTTATGTGTATCAGCGTCTGCCAAAGGCTTGTCTACGTGGTTTGTGCGTATGCCGAGGGTTCTGGTGCCGGCACTGCCCATCATCGATATGATTTCTGCATCATCCGCCAGGGTGGACAGGGCCGGCTGCAGCCAGGGTGTTAAGCTGGCGTCAATCTGAAAAATAAGCGTGGCTGATGCCAGCGCACGCGCCTGAGACGGGCGTAAACTATAGTGATGCGGGTCGGCCCCCTGGGCAATAATCAGCTGCGGGGTGGCAATGCCGTCCATTACGCTGGCAACAAGTCCCCAAAGGGGTGCGATGTCAGCACTGACTGCCACGGGCTTTTCGCTGGCCAGCCCCGGCACATAAATGAGCGCCGCCGCAATAGTGCTGGCCGCAATAGTACTGACCCGCCTGATCGCATAGGTAATTTTCTGTTTCATATGCTTAAATGTAATAATATAACAGTTGCGTGACAGCTGCCGTTATACTATAACAGTTTTATGAAAAGCAAGGTCGATTTTACTCATATCGGGACATACAGATGACAGTGACCGGCTTTCAGCACCATGATCATCAGGCATGTGTCACGGACGGTTTGGAGGCTCTTGGCCGGTTTTGCCGGCAAAATGGACTGCGGCTGACACCTTTGCGTCAGGCAGTGTTTCAGATTCTGCTGTCCAGTCACCGGGCCGTTGGCGCCTATGAGATTTTACACAGGCTGGGCGCGCGGGGGCTGAGCCCACCGCCGCCGGTGGCCTATCGCCATCTTGATTTTCTGGTCACCAATGGTTTTGCCCACCGCATTGAGAAGCTGAACGCCTTTATTGCTTGTATGCATATAGGTGCCGCGCATGATCCAGCTTTTCTCATCTGCCGCAATTGCCGTACTGTCAGCGAGACTGATTCAGATGCGTCAATGCTGGCTCTGCACCACCGGGCCAGCGATGCTGATTTCCAGATAGAAAGCAGCGTGGTTGAGGTGCTGGGCATCTGCCCAGAATGCCGCGGCCATGAGCAGGGCAATGCTTATTGAGGCGCATGGCCTGTCAGTCAGGGCCGGACAGAAACAGATACTTGAGCCAGTTGATTTTTCTATTGATGCAGGCGAGATTGTCACGGTTGTCGGGCCAAATGGCGCGGGAAAAACAACATTTCTTCGTGCACTTATCGGGGCCCTCCCTCTGACTAGCGGCCATATTACGAGGGCACCGGGGCTGCGTATCGGCTATGTTCCCCAGCGTCTGCAGCTGGATGCCAGCCTGCCGATAAGGGTGAGGCGCTTTCTTGATCTGCCGGTGCGCGCCCAGCCAGCTATGCGTGATGAAATTGCAGTATTTACCCAGTGCGATCATTTACTAGACGGGCAGATGGGCCAGCTTTCAGGTGGGGAATTGCAGCGTGTGCTGCTGGCACATGCGCTGATGCAGCGCCCGCAGCTGTTGATTCTGGACGAAGCAACGCGCGGTCTTGATCATCTGGCGGCAGACAGCTTTTATCGGCGGATTGAACAGGTTAGACAGACAATGGGGTGTGCGGTGCTGATGGTCAGCCATGAATTGCATGTGGTGATGGCGGCCTCTGATCGGGTGCTGTGCCTGAACGGCCATATCTGCTGTCAGGGCACGCCAGAACAGGTAATTGCAACTGATGAATATAGGGCGCTGTTTGGCGGTCACAGTGCAGGAATGATGGCGCTCTACCGCCATGATCATGACCACAGCCATGACGGTGCCCATGCCCGTCAGCACGGACATCATAACCATCATCACGAACAAGGCGGCACCGCGGCACACGGCCAGGCCCGCCCTGCCGGTACAGCCGACAACGACATAACACAGCCCGGGCCATGACAGATATTTTTGACAGCTTCATCTTGCGTGCGCTTCTTGCCGGTATTGGCATGGCTGTTGCCACTGCCCCGCTTGGATGTTTTGTTGTCTGGCGGCGTATGGCTTATTTTGGGGATGCAACAGCCCATGCAGCAATTCTGGGGGTGGCACTGTCACTGGCTTTTTCACTTCCTGTCACTCTTGGGGTTCTGCTGGTGGCGGTGATTATGGCCGCGAGCGTGACATGGCTGAATGAACAGGGTCATGGCACAGATACAGCCCTTGGTGTTCTGGCCCATTCAGCCCTGGCATTTGGCCTTATTGCAGCGGCGCTGACTGACAGCATCCGTATTGATCTGATGGCTTATTTAATCGGTGACATATTGAGCGTCAGCACAGCTGATCTGGCATTGATCTGGCTAGGGGCTTTGTTTGTCTGCGGTTTGATTTACTGGCGCTGGCCGGCCCTGCTGTTGTCAACAATCAATCCGGAACTTGCCTGTTCATCCGGTATGAACCCGGGCCGCGAAAAGCTGACGGTGACAATCGCACTGGCCCTCACTGTGGCGGTGGCAATAAAAATAGTTGGTGTGCTTTTAATAGCGGCAATGCTGGTTATACCGCCAGCCTGCGTGCGCCCCCTGTCCCGCACACCAGAGGCTATGGCCCTTTTTGCGGCTGTTGCCGGGGTGCTGGCGGTGTGCGGCGGTTTTTATCTTTCACTGAATGCGGACACGCCGACCGGGCCCTCTATCATAATGGTTGCAGCATTCCTGTTTATGACTGTAACTGGGGCCGCTGCGCTGGCGGGGCTACGGCGTGGCGGCTGAAAAATATTTTGCCTGCGGACTTGCAGAACACACGGCCAGCATACCATATCATTGCTCAGCTATGACTGCAGATAGTAAAGGAGCTTATCATGGCAGAGGCAAAACCTTGTGGTTGCGGGCGTTCACCGACAGGAAACTGTATTGGCTGGCACAGCCTGACTGAAGAGCAGTATCAGGAAAAAAAGAAACAATATGAAGAAAAACAGGCTGCCAAAAAGGGCTGAGCCCTGTTTCCATTGATCATTTTCCCCTTTTTCCGGCGTCATGCTGGCCGTCATGCCGGAAAAGGGGTTTTTCGTTTCATTGAATTGACGCGGGCAGAAAACTCTGCTTAGGCTGATTGAACGGGTCAGATACCCTGTCCTGCCAAGCTGACAATCTGTTTTTTTGGAGCGTGATCATAGCCGGTCAGTCCGTGTCATCTGATTTGGCCATTTCTGGGCCAAACCGTGCAGACAACCTGAAGGGTGTCATGCTTATGCTCGCAAGCATGTTTATCTTTGCTGCGGTTGATGCACAGGCAAAATACCTGACCCAGACATTACCGCCCCTGCAGATTGTATGGTCACGCCAATTGGGACTGTTTGCCGGTGTCATCATTCTGATAGCCCTGCGCGGCGGCAATGTGCTGAAAACGCCGCGTCCGGGACTGCAGATTGGCCGCGGTCTATGTGCGGCCTTGTCTGCGGCTCTATTTATTGTTGGCATTTCCTTTGTGCCCCTGGCTGATGCAATCGCTGTGACGTTTATTGCGCCGCTCATTGTGACTATTATGGGCGCTGTGCTTCTTGGCGAATATGTCGGCATTCACCGCTGGAGCGCGATTGTCATCGGCTTTATCGGAACGTTAATTATCATCAGGCCCGGCTTTGACAGCTTTCATCCGGCATTGCTGCTGCCCTTGCTGGCGGCTGTGCTGTTTGCGTTCAGACAGGTGATTTCCCGCTATCTCTCGCATTCTGACAAAACAGAGACAACGGTTGCCTATACTGCCCTTTCCGCGACAGCAATTCTCAGCCTTGCCCTGCCCTTTGTCTGGCAGACGCCCGGGCATATCCACGAATATATTCTGCTGGTCAGCATGGCTACAATGGCAGCCATAGGTGAATTGCTTGTGATCAAAGCCCTGGAGGTTGCTTTGGCGGTCGTGGTGGCACCGATGCACTATACCATTATTGTCTGGTCAAGCATTTATGGGTTTTTCATCTTTGACCATTTGCCTGACCGCTTTACGCTTCTGGGCACGGTTATTATTATTGTCTCAGGGCTTTACACGCTTTACCGGGAACGGCTGCGGCAGCCAAAGGGGGCGAGCGGCGGTCAGAATTAAAAACATGCCCTGCTGTCACCAGCTTGCGGATATCCTGGTGACGCGCATTTGTCCGGGCGCGAATGAAACCTGCAGCACGGAGGCCGGAAATGGCAATGACGGATAAGATGAATTTCCTCATCATTATGGTTGACCAGCTCAATGGCTGCCTGTTTCCTGATGGCCGCCCGGCTGATTTTCTTAAAACAGATCATCTGCGGGCGCTGGCTGAGAAATCAGTGCGTTTCCGGCGCAATTACACTGCCAGCCCGCTATGCGGGCCGGGGCGGGCCTCTTTCATGTCAGGACAGCTTCCCTCACGCACAGGTGTTTATGACAATGCGGCTGAATTCAGCTCTGCGTTGCCAACTTTTGCCCATTACCTGCGGCAGGCCGGATGGGCAACCTGTCTGTCCGGCAAGATGCATTTTGTTGGGCCTGATCAGCTACATGGCTTTGAGCAGCGCCTGACAACAGATATTTATCATGCCGACTTTGGCTGGACACCGGATTACCGCCAGCCAGGCCAGCGCATTGACTGGTGGTATCATAATCTGGGCTCAGTAACCGGGGCTGGTGTGGCGGAAACAACCAATCAGCTGGAATATGATGATGAGGTGGCCCATTTTGCCTGTCAGAAACTCTACTAGCTCGCCCGCCGGCAGGATGAGCGTCCCTTCTGTCTGACCGTCAGCTTTACCCATCCCCATGATCCCTATGTGGCAAGACAGCGTTTCTGGGATTTATATGAAGGTTGTCCGGCATTGATGCCGCATAC
>JAYPEG010000016.1:0-36771 GCA_038125645.1 Alphaproteobacteria bacterium | reverse complement strand
AATTCTTTCTGGGCATTGCGATAGGCCTCAACACCCGGCGGGGTGGTCGTATAATGACCATGGCAGTCAATAATCATCACTGCCCCCTTTTTGTGCAGTCTATGCCATTGAAATTGCCGAGCGCCTCAAGAGTATCAACATATTCAAAACCAGCGGCTGACAGCTTTGAGCGCATATCATAGATATCCAGCCCCAATTCACCTGCAGCCAATTTTGTTCGCACAGCCTCTTCTTTGGCTATGCGTGCCTGTGAGGCTTTGAGCACGGCCCCGGCCTGGCTGCGTGCAACGACACAGACCCCGTCATCATCACCAACAATCACATCGCCCGGAAAGACCAGTTCACCGGCACAGATAACCGGCACATTCACAGCCCCCGGCGTATTTTTCACTGTTCCGCGTGATGAGACGGCCCGCGACCAGACTGGAAAATCCATCTGCTGCAGATCACTGACATCACGCACCCCGCCGTCGACAATGAGCCCCCTGACGCCGCGCGCCTGTGCAGAAGTGGCCAGCAGATCGCCAAAATAACCATCTGTATTATCAGTTGTGCAGGCGACAACAAGCACATCGCCCGGCTGGCACAATTCGATTGCAACATGCACCATCCAGTTGTCACCCGGATGCAGAAGAACGGTCAGGGCAGTGCCGCCAATGCGCGCACCCGGGTAAATGGGCCGCATATATGATTTCATCAGCCCGGTACGGCCCTGCGCCTCATGCACCGTAGAGGCCCCGCAGGTGCCGAGCTGTTCTGCCAGACTGGCATCAGCCCGCTCTATATGTCTTACAGCCACTGTTTTCATTTCACTCTCCTGTATCTGGCAGTTCTGTCAGTCATCAAAACCGTAAAGACGGGCCGGATTATCGACCAGAATTTTCTTTTGCAGCCCCTTATCACGGGCCAGCAGCGGCACCAGATCAAGCAGATCACCGTCATTGGGCATAAAGCGGCTGATATTCGGGTGCGGCCAGTCAGTGCCCCAGAGCACGCGATCGCCTGCCAGCTCCACTAATTCCTGTGCATAGGGCACAGCATCATAAAAGGGCGGGCCAGCGGCTGAAATGCGTTCTGAGCCGCAGATTTTAACCCACCAGTTCTCGCGCGCCAGAAACTGTTTTAAAATATGAAAGGCCTGTTGGTGGATACCCTTTGCAGTGGGTACACGGCCCATATGATCGACAATTATATCCATGTCAAATTGCAGGAAGAAATCCTGAAATTCTATAATATCCTCGGCATTTACATGGATCACCAGATGCCAGCCCAGCGGCTTTACCCGCTCCAGAACACGCCTCATCATCCCAAGGTCAGGCGTGCCGCCGAGATGGGTGACAAAATTAAAGCGGATACCGCGCACACCGCCTGCATGCAGGTCAGCAAAATCTTCATCTGAGAAGCTGTCATTAGCGATACAAACGCCGCGATAGGCCTTTGGATTACGGGCAATCGCATCAAGCATGGCCCGGTTGTCCGGCCCGTGGCAGCTGGCCTGAACAATCACCGCCCGGTCAATGCCAAGAATTTTATGCAGCGCCGCCAGCTTTTCAGCCGGGCCGTCAGGCGGATGATAGGTCGATTTCGGATGATAGGGAAAAACCTCATGCGGGCCAAAGACATGGCAATGGGCATCACAGGCACCGGCCGGGGCCGTGAACACAGGTGTTCTTGTGTCTGGATCAGGCGCCATACAGCTTTTCATGCCTGTCACAGGATGCGTATATTCTGCCATCTCAACTCTCCTGGATTGCTGCGGGGACAAACACCTGGCCCCTTGCTATCAGCCGGGCCGTCCGCAGCAGACCGGCCCGCAGAACCTGAATACCGGGCCGCTCCTTATTCAGCTCAAGCTCAACATCAAAGACACCCGAGGGATGCTCAATCCGCATCGCCCGCACATCCCCCCCTGGCACAATGGCCAGATCATGAATTGCACTGCGGTCAAACAGAGCTGCTGTTGCCACTGACACAGCCCCCAGAACGCCTATGGCCTTATGGCAGTGTTTCGGGATAAAGGTACGGGTACTGAAGGCACCGCCCTTTTGTGCTGCAGAGACAAGACACATTTTCGGCACGGCTTTTTCAGTCACATCACCCAGCATCATATCCCGGCCGGCCTGAAGGCGGATTGATTCAAGCCTGGCTTTGAGTGACTGGTCAGCGTTCAGCTGATCAGGTGTTTCCTCCCCGCTCAGCCCGAAATCCCCGGCCCGCAGACAGACAACAGGCATGCCATTGTCAATACAGGTGACCCTAACACCGTCATACTCATTACAGACATAACCTGTCGGCAGCAGGCTGCCGGTGGCCGAGCCTGCCAGATCATGATAGCGGCACATAACCGGGGCAGCAGTGCCGTAAACCCCGTCTATTCTTGCCTCTCCGTCATAGACAGGCAGCCCCCCCTCAACCGGGAATGTCAGGTCACAGCGTTTGGTGCTGTTCACCATATAAACAGAAATTTCAGCTTCATCGCCAGTGGCCGTGACCAGCCCGCTTTCCAGCGCGAACGCCCCGGCCCCGGCCAGAAGATTGCCACAATTTGGCGTATCATCCAGGCGGTCTTCACCAACTATCGCCTGAATAAAATGAAAATCAATATCACAGCCGGGCTGTTCAGAGCAGCTGACAATGCCAATTTTGGATGTCAGCGGGTCAGCCCCGCCAAGGCCGTCTATCTGACGCGGATCACCCCAGGCACCCATAATGTGGCGCAGCACCGCATCTCTTGTCTGGCTGTCCTGCGGCAAATCCTCTGCCCTGAAATAAACGCCCTTTGAGCTGCCGCCTCTTATCATCATAAAGTCAATGGCGGTCTGGGCAGTCATCTAGGAACTCATCTTCTGTTCAATTTCATGCATCACCTGCATCGCCGGCAGACACTGGGCCAGGCTGGCATTGGGTTCGCGCCCCCCGATGATGGCAGAAATAAATTCCCGGTCAATAAGCTCTATGCCATTTGTTGACACATCTATCTGACTGACATCTATCTGCTGATCGCGCCCGTCAAACAAATCGTCATAGCGGGCAAGATAAGTGCCATTGTCACAAATATATCTGAAAAAGGTGCCAAGCGGGCCATCATTGTTAAATGACAGAGACAGGGTACAGAGCTTGCCGGACGGTGTTTTCATGATGATAGCCATATCCATTGCAATGCCAAGGCCGGCATGTTCCGGGCCCTGGACGGCATGAACTTCTGTGACCATCTCGCCGGTCTGATACATAAACAGATCAATGGTATGACAGGCATGATGCCAGAGCAGGTGGTCTGTCCATGAGCGCGGCTCGCCCTTGGCATTCATATTTGTGCGGCGAAAGAAAAAGGTCTGTACATCCATCTGCTGAACAGCCAGCTCGCCAGCCGCTATCTTTTTGTTCACCCATTGATGAGAGGGGTTGAAACGGCGCACATGCCCGGCCATTGCCACCAAACCGGTCTGTTTCTGCATGGCGACCAGCGCTTTTGAATCTGACAGCGTGTCTGCCATTGGTATTTCTATCAGCACATGCTTGCCAGCCTGCATCGCCGCCAGCCCCTGGGCAGCATGCAGCTGTGTCGGTGTTGCAAGAATTACAGCATCAAGACCCGGGCTGGATAGAAAGGCGTCAAAATCATCATAACGGTGCGGTGCTGAGAACGCATCGCCGGCGGCATTCGCCTTATCCATTGTTGTTGCCATCACCGCAGATATTTCTGCATCCTCGATTACTGCCAGCGCTTCCAGATGCTTTGTGCCAAACGCGCCATTAGCGCCTGCAACGCCGATTTTCAGCTTTGCCATAATCGTGATCCCCCCTGCCCTGTTTTCACTGATTTTCCAGAATAACAGCCCCATAGGCTGTCGCAGACACGGGAATATGATAGAAGCGGTAAGCCTCTTTGACCTTGTCATTCAGGGCCCCGCGCATCACATTCCACATAATCATCTCAATGCCCTCGCAGCCTGCCTCACGGATAAAATCTGTGTGTGTCAGCCGGGTATTGGCCATGGGGTCAGCAACAAGATTATCCATGAATTGATTGTCAAATTCTGGATTGACAACACCGGCACGCTCACCGCCCAGCTGATGGGACAGTCCCCCTGTTCCCCAGACAGCCACATTCAGATCAGCATCAAAGCTCTCTACCGCACGGCGCAGCGCCTGACCCAGCTTATAACAGCGAAGCGGCGTTGGCTGTGGATACTGAATCACATTCACACAGAGCGGTATGACCTTGACTGGCCATTTTTCAGGCTGATCATAGGCGATGGACAGGGGCACAGTCAGGCCATGATCAACATCAAGACTGCCGGCAACCGCCATGTCAAATTCATCAAATATCAGCTGTTCAACCAGATGCCATGCCAGCTCAGGATGGCCCTCCACCACTGGAACAGCGCGCGGGCCCCAGCCTTCATCCGCAGGATTAAACTGTTCAGCCACCCCCATGGTAAAACTGGCATAGCTGTCGAGGGAATAATAGGTGGCATGGTCATTATAAACAATAATGACAACATCCGGGATATGTTCGCTGTGCCAGCGGCGCAGCGGCTTCAGCCCTTCAAAGACCGGCTGCCAATAGGCCTCGCCTGTCTTGCCATTATCCATTGCCGCGCCCAGTCCGGGGACGTGTGATGTGCCCATGCCTGCGACCAATTTAGCCATCTGAACGCTCCTTCTTGCTGCGGTTGCCGTCAATCGGACGCCCCCCTGCCAGCATCATTTCCTGAAATTCATCAAAGCTGAGCTGTGGAGAGCTCATCTTGCCATACATAACCTGCGGGGGCTGGCGGTCATGGCTGACCAGCTTGAATGCATAATAGACATTTGCCCCCAGTTTCAGCATTTCCAGATAATTTCTGTCCAGAACCGCCCGGGCCTGATCTGGTGTGATCTTGAAAGTTTCAAGATAAGCCTTCTCATCGCTGGCAAAAACCTCGCGGCACTCAGCCCGGTTCAGGCTCATCAAAAACATGTTCAAATGATAGCCCCTGCGATAGGTGCGGCTGTCCAGAACATAGGTTCCGGGCACATCATCATAATCTCGCTCCTGCATATTTGTCTCCTTATCCCGGTGAAAAGGCACGGCCACTGCGGGTATACTGGCAAATTATAAGATATATTGGCAAATCATAGGGTCTATTGGCAAATCATAGAAAAATACACTATCTTGGACAATAGATTAATTATTGGACAGTTTGTTCATGAAATGGAACATCGATGACTTGCCTGTTTTTGCCGCTGTTGCAGACACGCTGAGCATAAGCGGCGCCGCAGAACGCCTTGGCATGCCAAAATCGACCGTTAGCCGCACGCTGTCCCGGCTAGAAGATGATCTTGACCTGCGCCTGTTTGACAGAAACAGCCGCACATTTAAGCTGACTGCCGAGGGTGAATCCTTTCTTGACCATGCACGGGCCATTGTTGAACAGGCCCAGCGGGCTGATGCCGCTATTGCCGGCCTGCGTCACCAGCCCAGCGGCACGCTCAAAGTATCCATGCCAATGGCATTCAGCCGCGAGGTCATCGGCGGCAAGCTGGCAGCCTTTAACCGGCTCTACCCTGATATTGTCCTGCAGATGCGGATCACCTCTTATCCAGTAAATATGCTGCGTGAGGATCTAGATTTAGCGCTGATGGTCGGCCCGCTGGCCGATTCAACTCTCATTGCCCAACAGATTTTTGACTCACCGTTGATCTGGGTGGCTTCTGCAGACTATGTTCACCGTCATGAGATTAACACGCTGGCAGCCCTGCGCCCGCATCTGAAATTCTGCGAGCAGCGCTATCTGTCCCCGCAGTTTCAGGTTCGCACGCCAAGGGGACGCCAGACCCTGGACACATCTGCCCTGATGAGCATCAATGACCCGGTGATTCTGCGTGACATTGCATTGGATGGGGGCGGTGTTGCCCTGTTGCCGGCGCTTTACTGCCAGCACCCTGTCGCTGCCGGACAGCTGATACGGATATGCCCTGATATCCTCCCACAGGCAAGGGCCAGCCTTCTGGCCCTGACCCCGACACGCCGACTGCAGCCGCAAAAGGCGCATCTGTTTATCGAATTTGTAAAAAACTGCCTTGACAGCTACCTGAGGGGCTGAGGCGGGCGGCGCGTGTTTTCAGCTGGCCTGTGCAGCGCTCGGGGCAGCTGAAAACCAGCCGCCGCCTAGCATCAGGCTGTCATCATCACGGTCATAAATTACCCCTGCCTGACCGGTGGCAATGCCATATTCAGCTTGTTCAAGACTGAGGCGCACCGCACCGCTTTGCCCCTTGCCAGGCTGCAGATATGCCGGGGCTGCCGGGGCTGTGTTACGCAGTTTCACCAGTACCGGGCGCGCCTCACCCCTGCTTGTTGCCGCCTCATAAACCGCCGGTGTAATCCAATTCACCTCTTTTAGATGCACCTCAGTGCAGGCCAGTGCTGACTGCGGGCCAACAATCACTTCATGCGCGCCAGCGTTGATGGCAACGACATAAAGCGGGCTGTTGTCGTCACCGGCATCCTTGCGTCCGCCAATACCAAGGCCGCGCCTCTGGCCAACCGTATAGTCAATCACCCCATTATGATGGCCAAGCACGCGCCCATCAAGGTGCCTTATCACACCGGGCTCTATCGCACCGGGACGTAATTTACGCACCACCTCGCCATAGCGCCCATTGGGCACAAAGCAAATATCCTGACTGTCAGGCTTGTCGCTGACCGAAAGGCCGTATCTGCGGGCCAGTCCGCGCGTTTCATCCTTGGTCAGGTGGCCGAGGGGAAAGCGCAGGAAGCTGAGCTGACCGGGGGTTGTGGCAAACAGGAAATATGACTGATCCTTGTCGCTGTCCAGCCCGCGGCGCAGACACAGCTGTCCGTTTCTTGTATCGCGCCTGACATAATGGCCTGTAGCCAGACAATCCGCACCCAGCTCTCTTGCCGTTGCCAGCAAATCTGTGAATTTGACTGTTTGATTGCAGCGCACACAGGGAATAGGGGTATGGCCCTCCAGATAGCTGTCTGCAAAATCATCCATGACCTGTTGGCGGAACCGGCTTTCATAATCCAGCACATAATGCGGGATACCCAGTGTTCCCGCCACCTGACGGGCATCATGAATATCGGCCCCGGCACAGCAGGCCCCCTTGGCAGCAATGGCCACGCCATGATCATAGAGCTGCAGGGTAATGCCGATAACCTCAAACCCTGCGTCTGCAAGCATGGCCGCTGTGACAGAACTGTCCACACCGCCGGACATAGCCACGACAACACGCGTCTTTTCCGGCGGCTTTTCAAATCCCATTGCATTCAGCTTTGTGTGCATTCCCGCACCTTTTTGACAATATGGCCCGATGTCTACAAACGAGGGGCGGGGCTGATTTGTCACATTTCGTCCGGCACCTGAACCGTCAATCCATCCAGCGCGTCAGTCACTGTTATCTGACAGCCAAGGCGTGAGGTTTCAGTCACACCAAAGGCAAGATCGAGCATATCCATTTCATCATCAGAGGGCGGGCCGACGCGCGCGTAATCCTCCGCACTTAAAATCACATGACAGGTTGCACAGGACAGGCTGCCACCGCAGGTGCCCTCCAGCCCCATATTATTGTCACGCCCGGCTTCCATAATGGTAGAGCCTGTATCAACATCCAGCTGATGTGCTGTTCCATCTGGCCTGATAAAATTCACTTTTGGCATATCTGATCACCACTTATATTTTGACGCTGTAAAATTAAGCCGCCCCGCGCTTATATAGTTCAATCACTGCCCCTGCAACCCCTGTCCAGTCAGCCTCACTTGTCTGCCAGCCACCCGACAGGCGGATGACATGACCCGCTGCACCCTCTATGCCCATTGCTGCAATCACATGGCTGGGTTTAACCTTGCCCGATGAACAGGCGGCCCCTGCGCTTACCGCAAAGCCCTGCAGGTCAAGCATCATCACGGCTGTCTGGGCCGCCACTCCCGGCAGATACAGGGCTGAGGTGTTTGCCAGCCTGTCTGCATTGCTGCCGATAACGCTTATCTGCGGACAGGCAGACATAATCATCGCTTCTGCCATGTCACGCCACTGTGCCTGTGCCCTCAGCGCCTCAATGTCAATACAGTCTATGGCAGCACAGAAGCCAATGATACCAGCAAGATTTTCTGTTCCGGCCCGCCGCCCCTGTTCCTGGCCACCGCCCCTGAGCAGGCTGGCCAGATGTTCACCAGAGCGGCACCACAGCGCCCCGACACCGCCCGGCCCGCCAATTTTATGGGCTGAGAATGACGCAAAGCTGAGAGCTGATTCCTGTAAATTGATGTCTGCCTTGCCCAGATACTGCACCATGTCAGAATGACAGGGCACGCAATAGTGCCGACACAGGGCTGCTACCTCTTCAAAGGGCTGAATGACGCCGGTCTCATTATTTGCCGCCATGACCGATACAACAGCTCTCTTTTTCAGACGCTGGCAGGCCTGTAATTCTGTTTCCAGCGCCGCCAGAACAAGACGGCCCTGCCGATCACAGCCGATCAGCCGCGCATCAGGACAGGCCGCCAGAACCGCATCATGTTCAATGGCAGTTGTGATAATATGGTCAAAATTGCTCAGCAGCAGATTATTGGCTTCTGTGCCGCCGCTGGTAAAGATAATTTCATGCGGGCTGACACCCAGATGGCTGGCAAGAGTGCCACGGGCCTTATCAAGCATAGCCCGCGCCGTACGGCCAAAACTGTGCACTGATGATGCGTTGGCCGGCTGTTCAGCCAGACTTGCCATGGCATCTGCCGCTTCGCGGTGCAGCGGGGCTGTCGCGTTATAATCCAGATAGACCGGCATATTATAAAGCCCGCCCGGTCTATGTCTGTTCAGAAGAATGGCCCTCAGCATCCTTGCCAGACGCGGCCTTTTCTTTTGACCTGGGCAGCCGTGCGGTGCGGTGCGGCTCGTCTGAGAGGCTGTTAATGCGCGCACGCAGCGATTCAAGTTCTGCAAACAGCGCAGCAACTGTGCGGGCCTGGGTATCTTCTGCTGGCATATTCGTCACGGCATAGGCCTCAAACTGGCTGTCCGGACGGCGCTGCCCAATCGGCTTGGCCGGAATCCCGACCACTGTCTGACCGGCTGGAACATCACGGGTCACGACAGAATTGCCGCCTATGCGCGCGCATTTGCCCACAGTTACCGGCCCCAATATCTGTGCCCCGGCCCCAATGATCACATCATCTTCAATGGTCGGATGGCGCTTGATTGTTTTCTGTGCCTGTGAATCAACTGCCGGCATCACCCCGCCAAGCGTGACATCGTGATAAAGCGTGACATTATCACCAACCACCGCAGTCTCTCCGATGACAACGCCCATACCATGGTCGGCAAAAAAACCGCTGCCAATTTGCGCGGCCGGGTGAATTTCAATCCCGGTCAGCCATCTGGCAAGCTGCATGATAAACCGTGGCAGAAAACGCAACCCCGCCCGCCACAGCGGATGCGCCAGCCTGTGAGCCGCCATGACATGAAAGCTGGGATATAAAAATATTGCTGACAGCCGCCCGCCTGCTGCCGGATCGCGCATCATGATTGCGTCTAAATCAGCTTTCAGCTTGTCAAACATAGCTCGCTCCCGCGTCGCAGACCATCAGTGCTGTATGCGCCTGTTTTCTCTACCCCCCATCCTGACAGAATAAGGGATTGAACAACAGGCTTGGAATAGCGCTTTGATTAAGATATAAGCCGTAATGCCAAAAGCACAAGAGAGTAGGGATTTTTAAATGCCTGAAGTGATTATTAACGGGCCGGCCGGCCGTCTGGAATGCCGCTATATGCCCGGAGCAGAGGTGGACGCGCCGACAGCGCTGGTTCTGCACCCGGAACCGCATAAGGGCGGCACGATGAATAACCGGGTCACCTTTGCCACCTACAAGCTGTTTCAGGCCCGCGGCTATGCCGTTATGCGCTTTAATTTTCGCGGTGTTGGCAGATCGCAGGGCGTCTTTGAACAAGGTGAGGGCGAGCTTGCCGATGCTGCCACAGCGATGGACTGGCTTCAGGCACAGTTTCCTGCCTCGTCTGTTTGCTGGATAGCCGGCTTTTCCTTTGGGGCATGGATAGGCATGCAGCTGATGATGCGGCGCCCAGAGATCACCGGTTTCATTTCCCTGTCCCCGCCTGCCGGCACACATGACTTCACCTTTCTTGCCCCCTGCCCGGCAAGTGGGCTGATCGTACAGGGCAGTGCTAATGAACAGGTGCCGTCTGCGCGCGTTGAAACGCTGGTGGAAAAAATATCAAAACAAAAGGGTGTAACAATAGATGTCGATCTCATTGACGGCGCCAATCATTTCTTCAGCACCCATCTTGACGAGGCTATGGACAGTGTTGCCGGTTATCTGGACAGAACCAATGACGGCCGCAACATGCCCAGCAGCCTGACTGCAGATAATTGAGGCACAGGACAGGCCATGAGCGTGAAATCTGAATTTCTGCAGACTTTGATCGGTCGTGGCTATATGCATCAGGCCACAAATCTTGAGGGGCTTGACGCGCTGGCATGTCAGCAGCCTGTTTCTGGCTATATCGGCTTTGATTGTACAGCAGACAGTCTGCATGTCGGCTCACTGATCCAGATCATGATGCTGCGGCTTTTGCAGCGCACCGGGCACAAGCCGATTGTGCTGATGGGCGGCGGCACGACAAAGGTTGGCGATCCATCCGGCAAGGATGAAGCCCGGCCCCTGTTATCTGAACAGGATATCGAACATAACAAGCAGGGCATAAAAAGAATTTTTGAAAAATATCTGACCTTTGGTGACGGCCCGACAGATGCGCTGATGGTGGACAATGCCCAATGGCTGGATGAGCTGGCCTATATCCGCTTTTTGCGTGATTTTGGCCCGCATTTTTCCATTAACCGGATGATGTCGATGGAATCTGTCAAGCTGCGCCTGGACAGGGAGCAGAATCTCTCATTTCTGGAATTTAACTATGCTATTCTGCAGGCCTATGATTTTCTTGAGCTACGCCGCCGCTACGGCTGTGCACTGCAGATGGGCGGTTCTGATCAATGGGGAAATATTGTCAGCGGTGTTGACCTGACGCGCCGCGTTGATTCACAGGAAATTTTCGGCCTGACCAGCCCGCTTATCACAACTGCATCAGGGGCCAAGATGGGCAAGACAGCTGCCGGGGCTGTTTGGCTGAACGCTGACCGCTTGCCTGTATTTGATTTCTGGCAGTTCTGGCGCAATACAGAAGATAATGATGTCGGCCGGTTTCTGCGCCTTTTCACTGAACTTCCAGAAGCTGAGATCGCCCGCCTGGAATTGCTGGCCGGGGCAGAAATCAATCAAGCAAAAATCATTCTCGCCAATGAAGTGACGCGGCTGTGCCACGGGGATGAGGCGACAGCAAAGGCAGAGCAGACAGCCAGCCAGAGCTTTGAAGAAGGCGTTATCGCTGAGGGATTGCCCACTGTTAAGGTCAGCATGGCCGAGATATCAACAATGAGCGTGATAGACAGTTTTGTCAGCGCTGGCCTTGCAGCCTCTAAAGGCGAGGTCAGGCGGCTTATCCGCGGCGGCGGTGCCCGGCTGAACAATCAGGTGATCAGCAATGAAGAGCAGTGTTTATGTGCTGATGATTTTGATCAGCAGGGACGCGCGCAGATTGCCGCAGGAAAAAAGAGGCGCGCCCTCATCCAGATAACAGATCAAAGTTGAGGGCCAGCGGCCCGGGCGTACTATTGCGTGCTGAAAATCCGTCTGCCCTCTGATCCCAGCCAGTCCGGGCTGAAAATATCCCGCAGAACACCGGGGGCAATCGAGAGCGGATTAATATCCACATCCGGGTCATCCAGACTGCCCTTCATTGAAAATTGCGTGGCAAACAGACCGGTCTTGTCTATGCCGGTCAGTATCTGACCAACCAGCGGCACTTTGCCTATCAGTCCGGAGAGCTGGTTGGCCGGCACCAGATTGCCGCTGATATCAAGGCTGTTCTTTTTCTTGTCCACACTGCCCACAAGTGCAACCCCTACCGCACCCCCCGCAGCCCTGGCCTGGAGCAGATTATGGCGACTTCCCTGGCTTTCAATGACTGCCTGCCCCCTGGCAAAGCGCGTCCCCTCACCTTCTACCAGCCCATACAGACCGGCCAGTGACAGCACCGAAAACAGCCGCACGGCCCGTGGGGCCTCCACAACATTAAAGTCGCTGAGATTCATTTCAGTTTTATAGCGCTCAAAACTGTCATCGGCAAAAGTGGTCACCATTTCCAGCGCCCCGCCCCTGACAGCATCCGTGATATCCAGACCCAAAAGAACACGCCCGGCATTTTCTGATGTGATGTGCAGGCGGGCCCGTGCCTCATCCAGTGGTGAGAAGTCAATATTTACCTCTGCACCGCCAATCAGCCCGGCCCCGCTGAGATATTCCCCAGCTGGCCCAAAGCTGATATTCAGCGTTGATTCAGTGAGCAGCGGGGCACCGGCGACCAGCAGACTGCCCTGCAGAGAAGCATTGCCATTGCCATCCGGCTGTGTGGTTCCTTTCAGCGCCCCTGAAAAACTGACCTTTGGGCCGGCAGCAATCTCCTCAGCGGTGACATCAAAGCTGATCTCAAGACCCTCCTTGACAGAATTATCACGCCTAAGAGGCTGCAGGTTCAGCCTTTTTCCCTCCGCTGTAAAGCGCAGCTTTTTGCTTTCACGCTCAAACAGCACTGATGTCAGATCTGTGCCGGGCAGGATAATATCCTCCAGCAAACCAAAGCTGGGCACACCCATATCATCGAGTGTCAGACGTCCTCTTGCCCGCAGCCTGTCTGTTTCAATGTCTATTGCCTCAACCCTGGTCACTCTGTT
This sequence comes from Alphaproteobacteria bacterium, assembly GCA_038125645.1. GTDB lineage: Bacteria > Pseudomonadota > Alphaproteobacteria > Puniceispirillales > Puniceispirillaceae > JADHLI01. Next base: position 23,958 of record JAYPEG010000016.1, on the reverse strand, counting down.
GTTTTCAAAAACCAGCTGTGCATTTACCGCCCCGCTCTCACCCTCGAGTTTAGACCAGTCAAATTTGTTATAGGACAGGGCCATATCAGTAACATCAGCGCGCAGATTAACAGTGAAATCATTTGAGTTGCGATTGCCTGACACAGCCAGCCTTGCCGCAGCAGCACCCGACAGGGGCCAGTCAAAGCGGCGTGACAGAAACGCAGTCAGCGCCTCTGAGTTTTCCAGCTTCAGCTGCAGGTCAAAGTCAGCCTTTTCTTTCAGCTGCTGATAAGACAGGCTGGATTCAATGCCGGACAGACGGCCAGAACCTGATATCTGTATGCGGCTGTTATCTGACTTTACAACAAGCGCGCCTGCCTCCAGCGTCTGTTCAAGCGGCAACCCTGCAATACGCGCTTCTGACAAGGTGCCCTCAACCCTGACATTTGACAGCGCGAGCGGCACGCCGTCCCTTGGTTTAAATCCGTCAAATGACAGCTGAAAGCGGGTCTGTCCGGTGATATCAAATCTGTGCAGTCCAGAGGGTCGCAGCTGATTGATTCTGTGATGGTCAATTATCTCCAGAACCTCGGCAATATCCCCGCCAGCACGCATCTTAAAGTTCAGCTTTCTGCCGTTCACGGCATTCAGAAGCGGGCCAAAAAAGACTTCTGCCTGTTCATTGACCAGCTGTTTGGTTCTGCCCGTATCGAAACTTGCCCGCATTTGATTGTCAGAAAAATCAAGCTGGCCGTTTACCCCGTCAACAGGGACAAGATCAGGGAACAGGCGAAAGCGCATGCCTGTGAAAGGGATATGCCCAGAGAGCTGCTCAGCCTTCAGCTGGCCGCCTCTCTCAACAAAACTGACTGAAAATTTGCCCTCGCGGCTGGTGCCGTATTTCAGATGCTCATTAATCCAGTTAATGGTTTTTGCTGCCAGACCAGCAGGCCAGGCATGGCGGGTCAGTTCCATATCCAGCTGTGGCCAGGACAGATTCAGCTCAGTCCTAAATGTTTCAGACTCTCTGCGCCTTTTGGCATGCGCCAGAATCTGTCCTTTATCTGCAAAATCAACAAATAGATTCTGCAGCAGCATCTCATCCGGACTGTAGCGGATAACAGCATCCATTTTAGGTATTTTTACCGCCTCTTCATAGCCGTTAATACTGGCGAATCCGTCTCTGAGGGACAATGATCCTCGGGCTGTGTCAATCCGGCCCTCTGCCCCGACAGTGAATTCAAAATCCCCGCCCAGAGTGCCGACGATTGACTGGTACTGATTGTCAGAATAAGCGAGACGCAGATTAGTAACCTCACCCGACAGGCCAAGAGAGGCAATATCAAATCTGTCCTGTTCCTGATCAAGACTGGCAGTGAGCTGCAGAATCGCTGTTCGCAGGTGCCCCCCTGAGCTGTGTGCAGTGATAAAATCACGCAGAACAGCGGCTTTTTTTTCTGGCCATTGTCTCAGCAGATCGCCAAGGGCCAGGTCACTGGCCAAAAGCTGCCCGGATAATGTTGTTCTTTGTTCCGTAACACCGGTGATCCGCGCTGATGCTGAAAAGGCCTGGCCCGATTTGAAAGTCATATCTGCATCACTTATCATCAGCAGATTATCAGCCGCACTGTAGTCAAAGCTCAATTTGGTTTGTGAAAAAGCAGCCCTGTCCTCTGACAGGAGCGCCAGATCAAGCACACCGTCCCGGGCCGATACAGTGCCTGAGAGTATCTGCAGACCCTCTTGATCAAACGCACCGCTCATCGAGCTTGTCACCCGCCCCATCCGGGTTCGTTTCAAACCGTCATAACGGTTAAACAGAACCGAGAGAAAGTCAGTATTCAGATTCTGTGTATCGACTGAAAATTCCGTCAGACCAGAGAATAAATTCACTGTTGCGCTGACCGTCGCGCCCGGCCGGATTTCGCCTGAGTTAACCGGCTGGAAAATACGCGCAACCAGCTCTACATTGCCGCGGGCAAACACACCTGCCGCTGGCATGGCAGACAAATTTAAATTGCTGAAAACAATATCTTCCCATGCCCCCTCTGCGCTTTTTATTTCCAGCGTTTCTGCCCGGATTTGAAGGCGCATCAGCCCAGCTGGCCAGAGTTTCCAGCCCTGCCGGAGACCCGGCCCATTTTGCCCGGCTGCTGAGGGGTCAGACAGCCAGGAGAGTGTCTCAGAAACATCCCAGCCCTGCTGTGAGCGCACAAAAGTCAGCCTCTTTGTGTCCACAAGCACAGCTGTCGGCACCCCGCTCATCACCGATGACAGGGTATAAATCAGCTGAATATGGGGAACAGTAACTGTCTGTCCCCTGAACGTCAGGCTGATATCCTCTGCTTTGATTGCAAGGGCAGGTTCTGCCAGCTGAACCTGCCAGTCAAGATGGGCAAATTCTGCCTCAAACTGGTCAAAATTGCTGTCAATATAATCAGCGACAACAGCCTCGATACCGCCGCGGCTGTGCACCCATCCTGACAGAACACCTGCTGCAATGCCTGACAGCGCAATGAGCAGCACTGCCGCGGTGAGCAGATATTTAAAAACACGCTCTAACATTTCACTGCTGCCATTTCACTGCGGCCATTTCATTGCGGCCATTTCATTGCGGCAGGCAGTCTGAGCTGCATTATGAAAGATAAGTTTTGCATGCGATCCCTGAAATACCAGCCTGTTTGCCCGGTGCCGCGACGGGTCTGTATCCGGTACGCGGCCCGCACGCACAGCTTAAACTGAAACGATTATATGTCTTTTTGTGTTTGCATACTATATAAAGGCACATAACAATCAAACGATCTTATAACTTAAAGAGGCTTTCATGCTTTCCACAGGCCAAATTGCCCCTTCATTTTCTGTTCTGACCGACACAGGCCCATTCATTCTCGACGAACATCACGGCAAAAATGTGATTGTTTTTTTCTTTCCCAAGGCTGATACATCGGGTTGCACCAAAGAAGCCCTTGCATTTTCTGCCCTGCAGGCAGAATTTGACGCGGCCAATTGTGTTGTTTTGGGAATCTCACGCGACAGTGCTGAAAAACAAGCTAAATTCCGGGCAAAATACGGCCTGAGCTGCCTGTTAGGCGCAGATGAAGATAACAGCATATGCGAGACATTCGGCGTTTGGGTAGAAAAATCCATGTACGGGCGCAAATATATGGGCATCCAGCGGGCCACATTCATTATCAATGCTGACGGAAAAATCGGCCATGTATGGCCCAAGGTCAAAATCCCCGGCCATGCCGAAGAGGTTCTTGAAAAATTACAGGCGGGCGGCTGAGCAGCGGAGAAATGTCTGATATCAGCCCGGCCATCATCACTGCCTATAACTGTGCTGATCCACAGCTGAAGGCCCGCCAGACCGCCAGCCTTTTTGACAGCCTGCAGGGCGGCCAGTATGATCATGCCGGCCCCGCATGGCTGGCTGACCGGCCGGGGCGGCCTGAACATCCTGAATTGCTGGCCCCGCGATATGTGCCAAGACGGCGGATTACCCGCAACAGAACAGGGCGCATTGCGCTGTTGCATGCGCTGGCCCATATAGAACTGAATGCCATTGATCTGGCGCTTGACATAGCGGTGCGTTTTCATAGCTATGGGCTGCCCTTTGATTTTGTGCGTGACTGGCTGTCTGTTGCCAGTGATGAATCACGCCATTTCCTATTACTGTCTGACCGGCTGCGGGCACTTGACAGCTTTTACGGGGCCCTGCCCGCACATGACGGCCTCTGGGAGGCGGCTGTGAAAACCAGTGATGATCTGTTGGGGCGTCTGGCCATCGCCCCGCTTGTGCTGGAGGCACGCGGCCTTGATGTGACACCGCAGCTGATCGAAAAAATGCAGGCCGTAGATGATGACCTCTCAGCAGGGATTCTGAGCGTGATCATGCAGGATGAAATCGGCCATGTGGCAATGGGGAAGAAATGGTTTGATTATGTCTGCGGGTGTGAACGCCTCGACCCGGTCAGCAGCTGGCAGCAGCTGGTCAGACGCTATTTCAACGGCGTGCTAAAGCCGCCATTTAATATTCCGGCCCGCACTGCTGCGCGTTTTTCAGCTGCCTTTTACGGGCCGCTGGCAGCTGAACAGGCCCGCCTATCCTGAACGTGTAGAGCCAACCCGTGCCGCAAGGCTGGCCTCAACAAAGCTGTCAAGCGCCCCGTCAAGAACGGCCTGTGTATTCCCGGTCTCAACATGGGTGCGCAGATCCTTGACCATCTGATAGGGATGCAGCACATAAGAACGGATTTGTGATCCCCAGCCAATTTCTGATTTGCTCGCATTGCCGTCCATCGCTGCCTGTTCACGTTTTTGCAGCTCCAGCTCATACAGACGGGCCTTCAGCATGTTTAGGGCCGTCGCCCGGTTTCTGTGTTGGCTGCGGTCAGACTGGCACTGCACAACAATATTGGTCGGAAGATGGGTTATGCGGATCGCAGAATCAGTGGTGTTCACATGCTGTCCGCCCGCCCCGGAAGACCGGTAAGTGTCAATCCGCAGGTCTTTTTCCTCGATTGTAATATCAATATTTTCATCAACCTCAGGATAAATCCAAACAGAGGCAAAGCTGGTATGACGGCGGGCAGAGCTGTCATAAGGTGATATACGAACCAGCCTGTGCACACCTGATTCTGTTTTCATCCAGCCATAGGCATTAACACCGACAACGCGCAGGGTTGCTGATTTTATTCCCGCTTCCTCGCCGGCACTCTCGTCAATAACGTCCAGCTTAAAGCCGCGCGCCTCTGCCCAGCGCGAATACATACGCATCAACATAGCCGCCCAGTCCTGTGCCTCTGTGCCCCCGGCACCGGGATGTATCTCAACAAAGCAGTTATTTGCGTCTGCCTCACCTGACAGCAGTGATTCAAGCTGTCTCTTGCTTGCTGTTTCCGCCAGCTGCTGCAGGGCGTCACCAGCTTCATCCACCAGTTCTGCATCGCCTTCTTCTTCTGCCAGCTCGATCAGGGCCAGCTGGTCAGCAAGTCCGATCTCCAGCGACCTGACAATATCGATCTGCTGGTCAAGGTGATTTTTCTCGCGCATGACTTTCTGGGCCTCTGCCTGATTATCCCAAAAATCAGACCGGGCAATCTTATTTTCAAAATCCTGCTGGCGGACAAGCGCGTCTTCCCAGCCAATATGGCGGCGCAATAATTCGATAGCTGATTTTATGGTTTCAACTGCTGCCTGTGCTTCGGCCTGCATAACGCTTATCCTGTTCTGAACAAATAATTGGAACGCTAACGGGGTATCAATACAAGGCCGGTGCGTCAACTGATGAAGTGGCTGGCTGTGTCATCAGCTCTGCCGGCAGGTCAATCAAAACCCCTGATTTTGGACGCTGGCCAGGCTTGAAAACTTCCATGACTGCCATTTTATCATCAGGCAACACGCGTTCACCGGTTTCAGCATGGACAGGCAGCAGGCTGATTCCGCCAGGGCGGCGAAACGGGATTTTCGGCGCGTCTTTCAGCGCATCCATCATAAAATCCTTGAATATCGGCACAGCGGCTGTAGACCCTGTTTCCCTGACACCCAGCTGGCGCGGCACATCATAACCAACATAAACCCCGGCAACCAGATCAGGTGAAAAGCCGATAAACCATGCGTTGGTATTATCATTAGTGGTGCCAGTCTTGCCGGCCAGCACCAATCCTGAATCGGCAATCAGCCGGCCTGTGCCCCTGGTGATCACACCTTCCAGCATGGATACCATCTGATAGGCAGAGGCAGGCTGTGTGAGCTGTTCTCCTGTCTCTGCTAGTTCCGGGACATGCTGGCCTGTCCAGCCCTGCGGGGCAGAACAGCCGCTGCACTCTCGCCTGTCATGGCGACGTACTGTCCGGCCGTACCTGTCCTGAATACGGTCGATCATGCTGACCTCTATCGCGCGCCCGCCATTGACCAGCTGGGCATAGGCAGCTGTCAGGCGCAGCAATGTTGTCTCACCGGCCCCCAGTGACATGGACAGATAGGGCGGCATTGCATCATCAATGCCGAATTTGCGCGCGTAATCCTGAACAGTCGGCATGCCAATGGCCATGGCCAGCCGGGCTGTCATCAAATTGCGTGATTTTTCAATGCCGACCCGCATGATTGAGGGGCCGTAAAACCGTCTTGTATAGTTTGCCGGCTTCCATTTTGGTTTCCCCGGCCCCTGATCGACTGCCAGGGGAGCGTCAAGAATACGGGTTGTGGGCGAATAGCCCTTGTCGAGGGCCGCCAGATAAACAAAGGGCTTAAAGGCGGAACCGGGCTGGCGGTAGGCCTGTGTTGCCCGATTGAATTCAGAGACCCGGAAATCATAGCCGCCAGCGACAGCCAGAAGCCGCCCGCTGTGGGGATCAAGCACTAAAATTGCCCCTTCAACATCCGGGCGCTGACCAAGGGCATAGGCACCGTCAGCCAACTCAATTTCATCTGTCATCAGATCAGGGGCCTCATGCGGGGGCTGGACAATCACAATATCGCCTGTTGCCAGTGCGTCTTTCAATGATTTCAGCGGCGGCGGCCGCACACCGTCAGCACGGCGGGGCGGATAGGCCCATCTGGCCAGCTCAAAGGGAATAAAGCCTTTGCCGCCCTGAACATAAATGTCTGCCCGGTTGTCCGTCACAGCTGTGACCAGCGCCGCAAAACGCCTCTCGGGCAGGGCGCTGGTAAGTGTGGCCAGCTGTGCATCAATATCCCCGCCCCCCTGTTCTGTTGCAAGCGGCCCGCGCCAGCCCTGACGCCTGTCAAGTGCCTCCAGCCCCTCGCGCAGGGCCTTATCAGCCTTTGCCTGCAGGACAGGATCCAATGTTGTGCGGACAGACAAGCCGCCTTCATACAGGGTTTTGCTGCCGAATTTTTCAACCAGCTCGCGGCGCACCTCCTCGGTAAAATAGGGCGCGCTGGTCGCATCACTGCCAGAGGCCCCGCGCACATCAAGCGGCAGGGCACGGGCACTGGCCTCTTGTTCAGCTGTAATATAGCCATTTTCACGCATCTGGCTCAGCACCCAGTTCCGCCGTCCCACAGCGGCCTTGGTTTTACGCAAGGGATGGTAATTTGCCGGTGCTTTTGGCAGGGCCGCCAGATAGGCCATCTCATGCAATTCAAGCTGATCAAGAGCTTTGTCAAAATAATTCAAAGCTGCGGCCGCCACACCATAACTGCCGTAGCCAAGATAAATCTCATTCAGATAAAGGGCCAGTATCTGTTCTTTTGAGAATGCCCTTTCCATGCGGATGGCCAGAATGGCCTCTTTGATTTTCCGGTCGATTGACAGCTCGTTTGTCAGAAGAAAATTCTTTGCCACCTGCTGGGTTATGGTTGACGCGCCAATTGGGCGTCTGTTTGTCCCCAGTGCCGCAATATTGACAATAACCGCCCGAATGAGCGCTACCGGATCAACGCCTGGATGGGTGTAAAAGGCTTTGTCTTCTGCTGAAAGAAACGCATGAACGAGCTGGGGCGGCATTGCCTTTACCGGAACAAACAGCCGCTTCTGACTGGCAAACTCAGCCAGCAGCGCCCCATTGCCTGCGTGAATGCGTGTGGCGACCGGGGGCTCATAGCGGGCCAGCTGGTGATAGGGGGGTAAATCCTGTCCCCAATTCACAAAGACCCATACAATGCCGCCGGCCGCAACCGCGCTGGCAATCAGCATAATTACCAGAAATCTGAGGAAAAAGGATACCATGAACACTTCATTTAACAGTAAAATACGGCAGAGTTGTGACCGGCACGCGCTGATATATATTTTTAACGCTTTGACATTTCAAGATAGCTGAGCACCGCCCCGGCCAGCCTTTGGGTCAGCCTGTCACGGTAACGGCGTGAATTTAGGTTCTGTTCGTCTTCTTTATTGCTCAAAAAACCCATTTCGACCAGCACAGAGGGAATGTCCGGCGATTTCAGCACCGCAAAACCGGCAAAGCGGTGGCCGCGCTTATCCCCGCCGGGGAAGGTTTTAACATCATCAAGAATAGCCCGTGCCAAATAGGCTGATTCATTCATCGTCTCACGCTGGAACATGCCAAGCAGGGCATTGGCTGCGAGCGGGTCTTCACCTGCAAGATCAGGCCCGCCGATTAAATCGGCCTTATTTTCCTGCCGCGCCAGATAGGCCGCTTCCTTGTCTGAGGCCTTGTCCGAGAGAGAGAACACAGAAATGCCGCGTGCAGATGATGTTTTAGCAGAATCAGCATGCAGCGAGATAAATACATCTGCACCCATGTCACGGGCAATACGGATGCGTTCACGTAGCTTGTAATAACGGTCATCGGCCCGGATCAGACGGGCAGAGACCCTGCCGCTGGCATGCAGATGCGCAGCAAGCTGGCGGGCTGCGGCCAGCGTGATATCTTTTTCCCTTGTGCCCTTTTTGCCTATAGCGCCGGGATCCTTGCCGCCATGACCGGCATCGATGGCAACAATCCAGCGCTGCGGCCGCGGAGCCGGGCCGGTGATGTCCGCTGGCCGCATATTTGCCTTTACCATATTATGCTGTTCTGCCACGGGGCGAACCTGAACCGGGGTAGCAATCTGATGGTCTGGATTATCATGTTCCTCTGCGCTGAACGGTTCTGCTGCAAGGGCCTTTTGAGCCACCCGGAAGGAAATCTCTCCCCTGTCCATCAGGTCAACAACCAGCCTGTGCCCGCCTGCCCCCGGCGGCAGTGAGAACGCCCGCTCTGGTGATGCCGGGCGCGCCAGCTCTATAACCAGTCGCCCTGTGCCCGCACGCGGATGGCCAAAACGGTATCCCACCGCCGGATGCTGTGCCAGGGCGCCGCTGGGCGGCAGATTGTCAACAGCCCAGCCCGTCTGCGGAAAATCAATTACCAGCCGCCACGGGTCAGACAGCAGCAGAAGCTGGCCTGGCTGCGGGCGTGCTGTCTCAACTACGATACGCAGGGCCTGCTGTCCGTCGCTTTCAACTGCCCCCAGCCGCAGCCCCGTTATTGTATTATCTGCTGCCAGAGCCGGCAGAACAGAAATGAGCAAAAGCAATCCGCCCCGCACAAGAGCTGTTATCACACAGCACACCGGTCTGAAAACATTCTGAACTCTTTGTTTAAGTCTGTCGGTCATTATTGCCAGCATGAATGTTCTGTCCGGGCCCAGCCCTCTGCGCCCAGTGTGCTGACCATAAACCAGCCTGTCCCTGGATGCCAGATGCAAAGGCTGATTTCAGGTCTGCTGCTTTTCAGATCGCTTTGTTTGCACAAAAGATTTTGAAAATAAAATTTTTACTGTATAGTGGGTTCAGAATTTTGAAATCGATGTTTGAAGACCGGCCAAGAGCAGAAAAACATCTGCATGTCGGCGCTGTCGGACAAACATCCGATCCAAATGACCGCAGGCAGTTCAAACCTGGCCCATTGCCCGCTGCGGGTAACCAGGCCAAACCCTGCGCGAAAGACTGAAAAAATGGTAATAATGCAACATCAAACGCTGAACTTGTCCCGACTTGAGCTGTGTGTGATGGCATCTTGCGGGCCTGTCGAGAGCAGGCGCCCTGATCTGTATATTGCCAGCCATTGTGTGTCTGCTGTCAGCAGTCAGACACCCTCACTTATTGTCTGCGACGGCCAGCAGTGCCCGCAGAAAAAAGAAAGACATTATAATGACAAAGAAACTTCTTATCGATGCACATCAGCCCGAGGAAACCCGGGTGGTGGTGCTCAATGGGAACAGAATCGAGGAATTCGATTACGAGAACACCAACTTCCAGCAGCTCAAGGGCAATGTTTATCTGGCCCGGGTTACGCGGGTTGAGCCCTCTTTGCAGGCCGCCTTTGTAGAATATGGCGGCAACAGACAGGGCTTTCTGGCCTTTAGTGAAATTCATCCCGATTATTACCGCATACCGGTTGAGGATCGGGATGCGCTGGTGGCGGAAGTTGAGCAGGCTGACCGTGAAATCAGTGATGAGGCTGAGGACAAGGACAACCAGCCGGCAGATAACAATACCCCTGAGACATTGGGCGGTGATGATGAGGACGGCCACAGCCCGAAACCGGCAGCTGCCCTTGCCCACCGGTATAAAATTCAGGAAGTGATTACCCGCAAGCAGATTTTGCTGGTGCAGGTGGTCAAGGAAGAGCGCGGCAATAAGGGTGCGGCATTAACGACTTATCTGTCACTTGCCGGGCGTTACTGTGTGCTGATGCCAAACAGCAGCAGAAGCGGCGGCGTTTCACGCAAAATCACCAATATTGCTGATCGCAAGAGATTAAAGGCAATTGTCGGCGACCTTGATGTGCCAAAGGGCATGGCTGTGATCGTCAGGACAGCCGGATCAAAACGAACCAAGACAGAAATCAAGCGTGATTATGCCTATCTGTCAAAGCTGTGGGACGAGATCAGGACAAAGACCCTGAAATCCGAGGCCCCTGCGCTCATTCATGAAGAAGGCACGCTGGTAAAGCGTTCTGTGCGCGACCTCTATACAAATGATGTCGAAGAGGTTCTGGTCGAGGGTGATGAGGCCTATAAAACAGCCAAAGCGCAGATGAAAATGCTGATCCCCAGCCATGCGAAGCGGGTGATAAAGCATGAGGATAAAACGCATCTGTTTCAAGCCTATCATATTGAGCCCCAGCTGGACACCATTCACCAGAACGAGGTGACACTGAAATCTGGCGGCTATCTGGTCATCAACCAGACAGAGGCGCTGGTCGCTATTGATGTCAACTCCGGGAAGGCCACAAAGGAGCGCAATATTGAGGAAACGGCGCTGAAAACCAATCTAGAGGCTGCTGAAGAGGTTGGCCGGCAGCTGCGTCTGCGCGATCTTTCCGGTCTCATTGTCATTGATTTCATCGATATGGACGAAAACCGCAATCAGCATGCGGTGGAACGACGCCTTAAAGATGCGCTGCGCCATGACCGGGCACGCATTCAGGTTGGCTCTATCAGCCATTTCGGGCTGCTGGAGATGTCACGCCAGCGTCTGCGCCCGTCACTGGTGGAATCTGTTTCGCAAAGCTGCCCGCACTGTCTTGGCACCGGGCGGGTGCGGTCTGTGAACTCATCTGCCCTGCATATTCTGCGGCTTGTTGAGGATGAGGCTGCACGCGCTGCCGGCAAACCCATGACCGTGTTTGTACATCCAGAGGTCGCGCTCTATATCCTCAATCAGAAACGCACATCCATTGCCTGGCTTGAACAGCAATTCGGCCTGACCATTCTGATTGAGGCAGATGGTAGCTTGCTGCCCTCTGACTGCCGGATTGACGGCCTGCGCCCGGAACAGCGCCCGGAACAGCGCCCGGAACAGCGCCCGGAAAAGCGCCAGAACCAACGCCAGAACCAAAGAAAGGACAGCCAGCAGGCCAGCAGGCCGGCAAATGAAAATCCGGCTGCAGAGCTGGATGATGACAGTGATGATGACCAGCCCAGAAAGCGCAGGCGTGGCCGGCGCGGTGGGCGGCGGCGTAAAAAGCGCGGGGAAACAGAGCTTATCACCGCTGAACAGACTGTTCATGCTAGCACAGATGAAACCAATGCTGATTCAGAAAATGATGCACAGACAGGCCCGCACAGCCGTCTGTCTGAAGCTGAGGATACGGAAACCAGCAAATCATCCGGGCGGCGGCGCAGACGGCGGCGTCAGATCAGCGAGACACAGGACGCCAACAGCCTGCAGCCAGATGCCGTGACCCAGGACAATCTTGACGGCACGCCACAGGCTGCGGCACAGGATATGATGGACACTGAGGACACAGACAGGCCCGCAAAGGCCAATTCTGCAAAAGCGGCGAAAAAAACTGCAGCGAAAGCAAAGGCCGGAACCAAGAAAAAGGCGGCGGCCAGCAGGACGGCAGATGACACTGATGCCGCAAAGCCCGCAAAAGCAAAAAAAGCGGCAAAGGCCAAACCGGCAAAGGCGGCAAAGGCGGCAAAAAGCAAATCTGCTAAATCTGCAAAGACCGGCAGAGGCGCAAAAGCAGATGCGATGAACACTGACACAAAAGGTGATGAAAATGCTGCGCATTCAGCCTCGGAAGCTCACACGGCCCTCAGCTCGGTAGAGATGAAGGTCGTGAATATTGATGATGAAACGCCGCCAAAGTCAAAAAAGGCTGGATGGTGGTCACGCTGATGGCATTGAATAACTGTATGGCCATAAATCAGCCAGCTGATTGATGGGCAGGCGACCGCAATTAACAGATAAGAGTAAAAAAGCCAGGCATTGCCTGGCTTTTTTTTCAGGGAATTAAATCTCTGGTTATTAAATCTCTGGGAACTGAATTTCTGGACGGCAGCGTCAGCCCCCCCATCCTTCAGGCCGCATTGCTCTTGTAACCTGAAATAAACCGGTTAATGCGGGAAGCTGCCTCGTGCATATCCTTTGTTGCCCCGGCAAAAGACAGGCGCAGATAGCGATTGCCGTCCACGGGGTCAAAATCAACGCCGGGCGTGACAGCGACATTCTCCTGTGCCAGCAGCAATTCAGCAAAGCCCAGTGCATCATCACTGTAGGCTGAAATATCAGCATAGAGATAAAAGGCCCCTTCACACGGGGCAGCCTTTGCTGTCATTGCCTTTGGCAGGCTGGCCAGCAGAATATTGCGGTTCTCTTCATAGCGGCGGCGATGCTGCTCAAGCTCATCTGTACATTCAAAGGCATGGGCCGCTGCAATCTGATTGGGGGTCGGGGCTGAAATAAACAGGTTCTGTGCCATTTTCTCGCATGGTGCGATTAAATCCTCTGGTAGCACCATCCAGCCGATGCGCCAGCCAGTCATGGAAAAATATTTTGACAGGCTGTTCACGACAATCGCATTGGATGTAAAATTCAGGACAGTCTGTGCCCGCTTGCCATAGGTCAGGCCGTGATAAATCTCATCAGAAATCAGACGCACCCCATTGCGCTCACACCAGCTGCATATGGCGCTAAGCTCTGCATCATCCAGAACCGTGCCAGTCGGATTGGAGGGGCTGGCAATCATCAGCCCGTCAGGGAGCTGCTCCCAGCTGTCCATTTCTGCCAACAGCGGCTTCCAGCCCTGTGCGGGCCCGGCTTTCAGCGGCACCGCCTCTATACCCAGCCCCTGCATCAGATTGCGATAGGCCGGATAGCCTGGTGTCGGCACCACAATCCTGTCACCTGCATCAAACGCCGATAAAAAAGCCAGCGCAAAAGCAGTTGATGAACCAACGGTGACAGCTACTCGGTCAATCGGCAGCTGCTGGTCATACCAGTCCTGATAATGTCTGCAAATCGCCGTCCTTAGCGACGGCACCCCAAAAGCAACAGAATAGCCATGCGCGGCTGTGTCCGACAGGGCCGCCGCCAGCGCGTCATTAACCCTTGCCGGCGCGCATGTTGAGGGCTGACCTATCTCAAGATGGACGATATCACGCCCGGCCTGTGTCAGCTCAGAGGCTTTGCGAAGTACATCAAGGGCAAGAAAGGGGGGCAGGGCACTCCTGGCTGATACTTTCAATGTCTTCGGCTGGCTGTTTTTTTCTGCATTTGGCCTGACGGACTGTTTCATCTCTATCTCTTTTGTGACTTTCTGTGTTAATTCAGACATAATGTCGTCATTATCCTGTTAAATACTCATAAACGGGCCCGGATGGCTGTTATGCAGAAATTCGGAACAGTTTCATCAGTTTTAACTGGGGCGCACAACATCATGTTGTCATGCAAATGTCAAACCACTGAAACGCAATTTTCATTCGTTTTTTTAATTTTTTTTAAATTTTATTCTAATTTTGGACATTACAAGATGAAAATGACAAGAATGAGGCAGGTCAGCGCTGTTTTTGTGCTTTTTTTTCTTTTTTTATCCTCCGGCCCTTTGACAGCTGGCACAGGTGGCATGATCCGTGATGCCGAGCTGGAGGACGGGCTGTCAGCGCTGGCCCGGCCCCTGGCCATTGCTGCTGGATTTGATGACGGCATTATTGTCCGCATCATTATTGATCCTGATTATAACGCCTATGTAACAGGCGGGCGCACTATTTACATTCATTCCGGCCTGCTGTTAAAGGCCCGGTCAGCTGAGGAAATTTTAGGTGTCATTGCCCATGAGATTGGTCATCTTGCAGCCGGGCATGTGCCCCTGCGCGCTGAGGCCATTCAAGAGGCAGGCCTGGCAACAGCCCTTGCCAGCCTTGCCGCAGCAGCCGCGGTTGTGGCCGGCTCGCCTGATGCGGCGGTGGGGCTGGCCCTTGGCGGCATTGACCAGGGTCAGCGCCGCTATCTGAAAACATCGCGCCGGGATGAGTCCATAGCAGATGAATGGGCCCTGCGCCTGCTTGACGAGGCGCAGATATCAAGTGCCGGGCTGGCAGATTTCATGCGGCGGCTGGCTGGCCAGCGCGCGCTTCCTGAAACCCGCCAGACAAGCTATTACAGCTCTCATCCGGGTGCAGCTGACAGGCTGTCAGTATTCAATGATCACAGCCTGAGAACCCGCCATGAGGCGCGCAGCCTGCGCCCGCAGCAGCTGGCGCTGATGGCCCGGCTTGTGCTGAAGCTGTCTGCCTATGTCAATCTGCCAGAGCAGACCCTGCAGAATCCCTATGAGATCAGCTGGCCGCGCCGGCATGGCGACACAGCCCTCTATCAACCCAGCAAATCTGCGACAGATTATCAGCATGCCATCGCCACTTACCGACGTGGCCAGCTGGATCTGGCAGCAGAACAGCTGGCCCGGCTGACAGCTGCCCACAGCAAAGATCCTTATTTTCTGGAGTTTGCAGGTGATATTGAAATGGCCCGGGCGGCACCGCAGAGAGCTGCTGATTTCTATACAAGGGCACTGGCAGAAAAAAACGAGCACCCCCTGATAAGACTCAGTCTGGGACGGGCCCTGATTGCCGCCAATACACAGCAGGAACTGCTGCGTGCAATCACTGTTCTTGAGGGTGTGCGCGAAAAAGAACCTGACTGGGCCTTTGTTATGCGCCAGCTGGCTATTGCTTATGGCCGCACAGGCCAGACTGACAAAGCCGATATTCTGCTGGCTGAAGAGGCGCTGCTGCATGGCGACAAGGGACGGGCGACAGCGCTGGCCCGGCGTGTTGCCGGCAAGGACAATGCGGACAAAAACCTGAAATTACGCGCATTGGATATTCTTTTTGAACTTGATATGCCGCTGTCCCCGCAATAACGGCCCGGCGACAGGCCCGCAGACAGGCCAGCTGTTCACAGTATTCACTGCTGGCCAAACAGCGATTGCCATATTAGCGCCAAGCGGCTAAAACTCAGCAGATTACATCCAGCGCAAAACAGGCAGAACAGGCAACACCCATGACAGGATCATTTTTATTATTGATGAGAATGGCAGCAATGGCACTGGCCCTTTCCGGCGCGGCCATAACCACAGCTGCACAGGCTGAACTCAGCACAGCTGAAAAAAATGAAATCGAAGCTGTCATCGAGGATTATATAATATCCCATCCAGAGCTGATCCGTGATGTGCTGACCCGTCTGGCACAGGCCGAACAGCAAGCACAGCTTGAGGCCGGGCTGTCCCTGGTTCGTCAGGACAGCGGCGACCCAGCCATTGGGCCCGCAGAGGCAGAGCTGACGGTTTATGAGTTTTCTGACTATAATTGTGGCTATTGCAAACGCCTCTTTCCCGATCTGCAGGCCATTTTGGCTGAAGATTCAGACCTGCGGCTGGTGATAAAGGAATTTCCTATATTGGCAGAAAGCTCTGTTGATGCGGCACGGGCCGGCATTGCGGCACAGGCACAGGGCAAATTCGCTGCCTTTCACACAGCCCTGATGGGCTGGCGCGGGCGTGTGGATGATACGGCTGTCAGGACGGCAGCTGAAGCAGCCGGGCTTGATATGGCGGCTTTCAGCCGCGATATGGCAGCGCCGCAGACTGACATGATTCTGAACCGCACCCGCCAGGCCGCAACAGCATTGGAACTGCGCGGCACCCCGGCGCTGGTCATTGGCAATACTGTTATTCCGGGTGCTGTCAGCCGTGACGACATTTTAGATTTGATAAAACAGGCCCGGACAGATAAAAATTCGTGAAGAGAGTGATTTTACCCGCTGCTTTGCATTGGCACAGCGTATCTTTGACAAGAGCAAGAATATGGCAACTGATATCCTGATTGTAAACGGGCCGAACCTGAATATGCTGGGCCTGCGTGAGCCAGAGGTCTATGGCACCCAGACCCTTGATGACATCAGACAGGCCTGCGAGCAGCTTTGCGCTGAACTGGGGCTGTCGATGCGCTGGTTTCATTCCAATCATGAAGGCGAGATGGTGACAGCCATTCAGGACGCTGCCTTTAAAACCAGCCCGGCACCGACCAGAGGGCTGATTATCAATGCTGCGGCCTATACCCATACATCTGTTGCCCTGCATGATGCGGTGGGCATGTTTGACGGCCCCCGCCTTGAGATTCACCTGAGCAATGTGATGGCAAGAGAGCCATTCCGCCATCACAGCTTTATTTCAGCTGTCAGTGACGGGATTATTGCTGGCTTTGGCTGTGAGTCCTATCTTCTGGCCATCAGGGGCATTCAGGCAAAGCTGGCCGCACAAGGCTGAACAGGTTATGATGACAACAAAGCGACTGACAGGATAAGAGGGGGTCATGGCAGCACCATCAAAAACAAAAACATTTGCAGCTGAAGCAGAGCTGGTAAAAGAGCTTACCGCCCTTTTTGATGCCAGCGATCTGGGCGAGATGGAAATAGAGACAAAGGATATTTCTGTGCGGCTAGCCCGCCTGGGCACAGCCCCTGCAATGGGTGCTGCGATGCCCGCACCGCCGCCCGTACAAGCAGCACCGGCAGCTGTGCCCGCACCGCCGCCCGCCACCAGCGCGCCCGCTGCCGATTATGACAGCCATCCCGGGGCCGTGAAATCACCTATGGTTGGGACTGTCTATCTTTCCCCTGAGCCAAACGCACCGGTTTTTGTCACAGAAGGGCAGCAGGTGAAAAAGGGCCAGACCCTGTTTATTGTTGAGGCTATGAAAGTCATGAATCCGATTACCGCCCCGCAGGACGGAACGGTGAGCCGGATTCTGGTTGACAATGCCCAGCCGATTGAATTTGACCAGCCCCTGGCCATTATTGACTGACCATGTTTAAAAAAATTCTCATTGCCAATCGCGGGGATGTTGCGCTCAGGGTTTTGCGGGCCTGCCGCGAAATGGGTATTCCCAATGTTGTTGTCCACTCTACTGCTGATGCTGATTCCATGCCGGTCAGACTGGCAGATGAAAGCGTGTGTATCGGCCCGCCCGCCGCAGCTGATTCCTATCTGAATATCCCCAACCTGATTTCAGCGGCGGCCGTAACCGGCTGTGATGCCGTTCATCCGGGGGTTGGCTTCTTAGCGGAAAATGCTGATTTTGCAGAAATCGTCAAGGCCCATGGGCTGACTTTCATCGGCCCTGAACCTGAACATATCCGCCAGATGGGTGACAAAGTACAGGCAAAGATAACGGCCGCGGCTGCCGGGTTGCCGCTGGTGCCGGGCTCACCAGGGGCAGTGGCCAGCCTTGATGAGGCGGCTGCGCTGGCAACAGATATTGGTTTCCCGCTGCTGGTGAAGGCAGCCTCAGGCGGCGGCGGGCGGGGCATGAAAGTCGCCGCCAGTGCAGAACAGCTGGCCGAGGCCTTTTCATCTGCCCGCAGTGAGGCAAAGGCCGCCTTTGGTGATGATACTGTCTATCTTGAGCGTTATCTGGATAATCCCCGCCATATTGAGGTTCAGGTAATTGCTGATTCCCATGGCAATGCGGTACATCTTGGAGAACGTGAATGTTCTGTCCAGCGCCGCCATCAAAAGCTGTTTGAGGAGGCCCCGTCACCTGCCCTCACCCCGGAGCAGCGCGCCTCTATCGGCATGATTGCGGCCAAGGCGGCTGGTGAGATGGGCTATCTTGGTGTCGGTACAATGGAATTTCTTTATCAGGATGGAGAGTTTTTCTTTATTGAGATGAACACCCGCCTGCAGGTGGAACACCCCATCACTGAGGCGATCACAGGCATTGATCTGGTGCGTGAACAGATAAGGATTGCCGCCGGCAAGGCACTGAGTTTCACACAGGATGAAGTGACCTTTACCGGCCATGCTATTGAATGCCGCATCAATGCTGAGCATCCAGAGAGTTTTGTGCCCACACCCGGGACAGTGAATTTTTATCATGCGGCTGGTGGCTCTGGCATCAGGGTTGATACCATCCTTTACAGCGGCTATCGGATTCCCCCCTATTATGACAGTCTGATTGCCAAGCTAATCGTACATGGCCGCGACCGCGACCATGCGCTGGCCCGGCTGTCCCTGGCCCTGCAGGAATTTGTTGTAGAGCCTGTTCCGACAACACTGGCCCTGCACCGCAGACTGCTTGAGGCCCCGGCGATTAAATCAGGGAATTATTCAATTAAATGGCTGGAGCAGGATTTTTTAAATGACGCCAGTTGAGGGGCCTCAATAAACGCAGCAGGCGGCAATGACACAGCGCTATATCTATGCCCCGGAAACCATTATCAAGGCCTATATGCTGGGCGTGTTTCCGATGGCCGAATCAAAACAGGCGCAGGGCATACATTTTTATGAGCCGCAGCAACGCGGGATTTTGCCCATATCCCCGCCGCATATACCGCGCAGTCTGCTGAAACTGTGTCGCCGCACGCCCTGGCAGGTAACAGTAAACCAGCAGTTCAGATCTGTCATTGAAAGCTGTGCAGAAGTAACAGATGAGCGCACTGACAGCTGGATTAATGCTGACATTATCCGTCTTTATCTTGCCTTGCATAAAATGGGGTTTGCCCATTCATTCGAGGTATGGGACAGAGACCTTCTGATAGGCGGGCTTTACGGGATTCAGCTGGGCGGCGCATTTTTTGGTGAATCGATGTTTTCGCGCCGCAGCAATGCATCGAAAATTGCCCTTGCCCATCTGATGGCACGGCTGTTCTATGGCGGATTCAAGCTGTTGGACGCCCAGTTTGCCAATGACCATCTGCGCCAGTTTGGCTTGCTTGAAATCAGCCGTGACGCATTTCAGACAAGGCTGAAGGAAGCGCTGGCCTGTCATCCCGACCTGCCCTTTGGGATTCCTGACGCCGATGTTTTTGATTATCTGAGACAGTTAAGAACCGTGACATCATAGACCGGATGTTCCAGTCCCGACAGGGCCGGTGACGAGGCAAACATCCAGCCGGAAAAGACTGTCTGCTGTGTGTTGTTATCGGCCTGGCTGTAGCCGACATCATTTATGACCAGAAATCCAGCTGTATCGGGCGGAAACTCTGGCGGGCGATAGGCACAGTGACGAGCGGTGATTTCCAGTGTGCCAAAACGCACCGGCCTGTTCAGCGGTGCCTGTAAAGTGGCAATCCGCGCAGTAATTTTATCCAATGTCTGCAGTCTGATGCCAGTGCCGTCAAGCCAATTTTCATCCGCCGGGGCCGGGCCGGCAAGACAGGATACAAGGACATAAAAAACTGTGGCCAGATACAGCCGTGCCCTCTGACGGGCGGGTCTGCGGTTATTGCCTGCCACTATCATTATTCTAGATCATTATTCTGGGGCATTATTCTGGAAAACAAATTTACCCAATAGGTCTGACAGGCTGACAGGATCGCGCGTGTCATAAATCACTGACCCTTCGGAGAGCATCTCATCCGCACTGCCGGGCAGCAGCTCAAGGAAATTACCGCCCAGCAATGAGGCCGCGGTAATCCGTGCTGAGCTGTCAGCAGGCAGGCTGACAGTCCTGTCTATCTGCATATTTATGCGCGCTGTATAGGTTACAGGATCAAGCGACTGTGAGACTATCCGCCCAATTTTGATACCCGAGAGACGCACATCATCACCGACAACAAGTCCCCCTGTCGTGCCAAAATCAGCAGCGATCATATATCCGTCTGATGACTGCAGGTCAGCGGCCCTGTAAACAAGGCCGGTAAAAGCCAGCGCACCAGCGATCACAACCAGCCCCATAATTATCTCTAGCGTATTACGTCTCATCACCTGCTCTCCTGCTGCGGGCAAGATATACTGTGCCAGCTCTGATACAGCATGTTCAATGCGGCCGCATTATGGCCTGTTCTGTCACTGTGGTGTCCAGGGTTCATAATCCCCAGTCGCGGGCGCGCGCTTGCCGCCCTTTAATGCATGACCTGGCGGACGGTGGGCATGGGTCGTTCCGGTCAGGTTTGGCAGATGTTCTTGTTGCCAACTATACTTGTCATAGCCGTCTGACGGCGGCGGCAGCTGTTCTGTGTGATGTAGCCAGCCATGCCAGTCTGCCGGGACTTTCGATGCCTCTGCCTGTCCTTTGTAAATGACATAGCGGGCAGTGCGGCCGGTCGCCCGTCTGCGGCGCCCCTCATAATACTGATTGCCGAATATGTCGGTGCCTATATGACGGGCAGCCAGCTTGATCAGCAATTTGGACAGTAACATCATCTTCTATCAGCCTTTCTACAGAACCGGGCTGTGCCAGCACCCGCCCAGCAGCGCCTGTCTGCTGAAACATAAAAAAAGGGGGGCAGAGCCATGCATTGTCCTCACCCCGTTATAATCAGTGGCTGATCTTTTATCAAGCCGCATTACAGTGACATGCGGCTGGCCAACAACAGGAAACGGGCGGGTAAGGGGCATGATTCAACAAGTCTGAAAAATAAAATTACACTGACAGTGCGTTGGCCAGTATGTTGGCCAGTGCGCTGGCAAAAAAAAACACATTTTTGCCATTTTTCAGATTGCAAGCACCCCCTACATCATGTAGTTTTAATCTTCCGTGTCACTATATCTAGTGGTTGCAGGACTTTAATACAGCTTATGTAACTAACGGATTTATTGTTATTTTTTGTTTATTTTATTGAGGGTTTGCCATGCAATTCGAGCGCCGATTCACGTCCGCAGACAAAACTATTTTTGATCAGTTAGCCTTTCGGACGGCGAGCAGTGAAATCCGCAATCCCGATGGCACAATCGTGTTTTCTGCACCGGATATTGAGGTGCCTGAACAGTTCAGTCAGGTGGCAACAGATATCATAGCACAGAAATATTTCCGCAAGGCCGGTGTCCCCGCAAAACTGAAAAGAATTGAAGAAAATGATGTGCCGTCATGGCTGTGGCGGTCTGTTGCTGATGACAAGGCGCTGGCAAAGCTGAGCGCGCAGGAACGCTATACCGGCGAGACATCAGCCCGCCAGGTGTTTCACCGGCTGGCCGGAACATGGACTTACTGGGCCTGGAAGGGCGGCTATTTCACTGTCGAGAATGACGCGAAAATCTATTATGATGAAATGGTTTATATGCTGGCCGCACAGATGGCCGCGCCCAACTCGCCGCAGTGGTTCAATACGGGTCTGCACTGGGCCTATGGTATAGACGGGCCCAGCCAGGGTCATTTTTATGTTGATTACCAGTCTGGCAAGATGGTGCGTTCAAAATCATCCTATGAACATCCCCAGCCGCATGCCTGTTTTATTCAGTCAGTCAATGATGATCTGGTCAATGAGGGCGGGATCATGGATTTATGGGTGCGTGAGGCACGGCTGTTCAAATATGGATCTGGAACCGGCTCGAATTTCTCGCGCCTCAGGGGGGCTGGCGAGACCCTGTCAGGCGGGGGCAAATCATCTGGTTTAATGAGTTTTCTGAAAATTGGTGACCGTGCTGCCGGGGCAATTAAGTCAGGGGGCACAACCAGACGGGCAGCAAAGATGGTCACCGTTGATATCGACCATCCCGATATTGAGGAATATATCGACTGGAAAGTTGTTGAGGAACAGAAAGTCGCCGCCCTTGTTGCGGGATCAAAGCTGGCCCAGACACATATGTCTGCTGTTATGGCTGCCTGTGTGGAGGCCGATTCTCTGGATGATGAGGAGCGTTATGATCCGCGCAGCAATAAGGCATTGAAAAAAGCCATACTTGCCGCACGCAGAGTGATGATCCCAGAAAATTATGTCCAGCGGGTTATCCAGTTCGCACGCCAGGGCTTTACCGAAATCAGTTTCAAAACATATGACACGGACTGGGATTCTGAGGCCTATCTGACAGTTGCCGGACAAAACTCGAATAATTCCGTCAGGGTTACAAATGACTTTTTGAACGCTGTCAGGGACAATGGTGACTGGCACCTGACCCACCGCACAGACGGCGAAACCGCAAAAACTGTCAGCGCGTCCGAGCTCTGGGATAAAATCGCGCATGCGGCCTGGGCCTGTGCTGATCCTGGCCTGCAATATGACACCACAATCAATGAGTGGCATACCTGTCCGGCAGGCGGGCGTATTAATGCGTCAAACCCCTGTTCAGAATATATGTTCCTTGATGACACGGCCTGTAATCTGGCTTCACTGAATCTGATGCAGTTCCGTCATGGGGATGGCAGTTTTGACATAGACGCGTTTGAGCATGCGGTGCGCCTCTGGACAGTAACGCTGGAAACATCCGTTCTGATGGCCCAGTTTCCGTCACGCGAAATTGCACAGGGCTCTTATGATTACCGCACATTGGGGCTGGGCTTTGCCAATATTGGCGGCCTGTTGATGGCAGCTGGCTATTCTTATGATAGCGATGAGGCGCGCGCGCTATGCGGGGCCATATCGGCGGTCATGACTGGCCGTTCCTATGCCACATCAGCTGAGCTTGCCGGTGAAGTGGGTGCCTTTCCGCGCTACCGGGAAAATGCCGAAAATATGCTGCGTGTGATGCGTAATCACCGCCGCGCCGCCTATGGCAAGAATACTGGCTATGAAGCGCTTGCCATTTTGCCGGTGCCGCTTGACCAGGCTAACTGTCCGCAGGCTGAGCTGATCAGCCATGCCCGCAGGGCATGGGATGACGCGCTGGAACTTGGCGAGGCACATGGCTATCGCAATGCCCAGGCAACAGTGATTGCCCCGACCGGCACAATCGGTCTGGTCATGGATTGCGACACGACCGGCATTGAGCCCGATTTTGCCATTGTAAAATTCAAGAAACTGGCAGGCGGTGGCTATTTCAAAATCATCAACCGGGTGGTGCCAGAGGCACTCTCGCGTCTTGGTTATACAGCTGATCAGATTGACGATATCACCCGCTATGCGGTCGGTCACGGCAATATAGAAAGCTGTCAGGCTGTGTCTGTTAATGCACTAAAGGACAAGGGCTTTACAGATGAAAAGCTGTCTGCGCTTGCCACTGCGCTGGAAAATGCCTTTGATATAAAATTTGCCTTTAACCGCTATACGCTGGGCGATGAATTCTGCAGGGAGACGCTGGGGCTGAGCGATGCCCAGCTCAATGACTTTAATTTTAATATGCTCGAGGCACTGGGTTTCAGCAAAGATGAAATTGAGGCCGCCAATATTCATGTCTGCGGGGCGATGACACTTGAGGGGGCACCGCACCTCAAAGATGAGCATTTGCCGATTTTTGACTGTGCGAATGTCTGCGGGCGGATTGGCAAGCGTTATCTGTCTGTCGCCAGCCACATAACAATGATGGCAGCTGCCCAGCCCTTTATTTCCGGGGCAATTTCAAAGACAATCAACATGCCGAACAGTGCCAGTGTTGCTGAATGCGGCGCGGCCTATATGCAGAGCTGGCAGCTTGGCCTGAAGGCCAATGCCCTCTACCGGGACGGATCAAAACTCAGCCAGCCTTTATCCTCTGCACTGATAGAAGATGAGGATGCGTCAGATGAGGCCGCCGGCAGTGAAACAGAAGAGCTGACACAGACCTCAGCAACCGCAAAGGTGGTGGAAAAGATTGTTGAGCGGATCGTCCGCAACCATGACCGCCAGCGTCTGCCTGACCGGCGCAAGGGCTACACCCAAAAGGCCTCTGTCGGCGGGCATAAGGTGTATCTGCGGACAGGCGAATATGAAGATGGCCGCCTTGGTGAGATTTTCATTGACATGCATAAAGAAGGCGCGGCTTTCCGGTCATTGATGAATAATTTTGCGATTGCTGTGTCTATTGGTCTGCAATATGGCGTGCCGCTCGAGGAATATGTTGAGGCCTTTACCTTTACCCG
>JAYPEG010000015.1:22419-37773 GCA_038125645.1 Alphaproteobacteria bacterium | reverse complement strand
GTCAAATCGCGCATAGTCGGTATGTTCTTGCTTGTAATGTCAAAGAGCTGACCGCCATGACAGACAACAAGACAGGGGCCGCCCGCCTCGGGGCGCCATACACGTCCGACCAGAACTGCATTTTGTGCATCTTCCGGTAAAATCTTCATCAGCTGCTCTCCCCCCAAAAAAAAATATTAAATAAACCCTGAACAGACATATCTGCCTGAACAGATATGTCTGATGGTAACCAGATATAGCGGTGCTGACAAAATCATTTCACGCGCGCTGTATATGCCCTGTTACCCCAGCACAGCATTTTTATAAAAATCTATGGTTTTTTTAATCCCCGTCTGCAGAGAGGTGACAGGCAGACGGGTTTGATAGCCGCCGCTGTCATAATCCGGCAGGGCCCCGTAAACAGGCAGCACCGGGCCAGTGCAACAGATTTCAGCATCTGTTATCTGTTGCTTTATCTCCGCAATAAAGTCAGAGACTGTTCCGGTGACACCTGCCATTGTTAACAAATGTGCGCCATTGACGGGCAGTTTCAGCGCTGAGGCAACAGCCGCTGCCACATCACCGGCATAAACAAAGCCAGTCATACCGGAAAAACCGATCTCAAAAGGCTGACCAGCCGCAGCCATTTTACACGCAACAGACGGGCCGGCCGAGCCGCCTGTCAGACGCCCGGGGCCGTAGACAACAAAGGGACGCAGCCCAAGGCTGGACATACCCTGTTCAGAAAAATAGGCGCGCGCCACACCCTCGCAGGCCAGCTTGTAGCTGCCATAATGGGTTGTTGGCTCTGGATAATCAGCATGATTTGGGCCGAACACGCCGGCGCTGCTGGTATAGACAACAAAATCAATGTCACAGCTTTTTGCCGCCTGAAAAATATTGATCATGCCTGTCAGATTGACTACCAGACCTGAGAGCGGATCCGCACTGCATTGCGGGGTCAGCAGCCCGGCCAGATTGACCACAGAACGGCAATCAGAAATAGCTGATAAAACAGTTTCATAATTTGATATATCACCCTGTATAAAATTTATTTTTTCTGAATCAATCCCAGAAATCTGAAACCAGTTGCCGGCGGGATACTGGCAATCAAAAACTTTAATTCTATAACCGGCTGCAATAAGGGCGCGTGCACACCATGCGCCCAGAAATCCGCTGCCTCCGGCAATCAAAACCTGTTCTTTCATTGAAATACCTCACCTGTCATGCGTTTTTTTTTTTGCAGCAATGTTAAGACACGGCTGTCATCTGGCCAATGGCAATCACAGGACGCAAACCACAGCTGCGGGCAAATTGTTTGAACCGGCGCACAGAATGCTCATCCATTAACTGACGCTCTGCTTCAGGGAGGGTGCAAATCAACTGACCATCACTGACGGACAGTTTCAATAATTTCAGATAGCCGGGAATACCCGCACAAAATATCTGGCCAAAGCGCATGCCCAGTCCAACGGCCTGTGCGGAATAGCGTTCATTTCTGGTCAATATTTGTGAGAACAGGGCCGAGCGCGGCATATTTTTTTTCAGCCCGACATAACGGTGATAAAGTGCCAGTGCCAGCCATGCCCGCTGGGCATGCGTAACAGAAAAAATCGGCAGTGCCAGTATCCGCTCCACTGCCAGATGGCCACGCCTGTCAGGCGTTTCATCCCAGCATATGTCAGCCAGCAGGCACGCAGCCTCTACAAGGCGTGTAAGATTACGTTTTTTGCCATCTATGCTGGCCTGCCCGCTTTCCCTGAAATAATGCGCAACAGGAAGCAGAAGTTCGTGCAGGGCCGCATTCAGCCCTGCCCGCCTCTGTGTCTTTCTGGCCAGTTCACGCCCGGTGATAATCAACTGGTCATGGCGTTTGTCCGTAACGGGCTGGATATCCGCCATCAATCCGTCCCGCAATGAGGTTCCACTGATAAACAGCCTGTCTGCGCCCGCGTGCTCGCATACAGCCAGGATAATTTCAGCAGCCTTGGCCATGGTGCGCTGCCGTCCTGCCGGAACACCTTTTAAATTAGGTTTTGATTTGGTCATGGAACGCAGCAAAGGGCGCCAGGCCTCTTCATCTATGACCAGCCCATGCAACAGAAACATTGGATATTTCGTACGTTCAATAAATGCCGCACCCAGCGCACGGAAACTGCCCCCGATACCATATAAGGCCTTCCCCCTTGCCTCTGCCAGCCAGTCAACAGCCCGGATTTGTTTTTTGATTTCATTGCCGGACAGCTGCGAGAGATGGCCAATATTCAGGCTGATATAGTGGCTCATCTGGCTGTTTTTTACCAAAATCATCTCTATACTGCCGCCGCCCAAATCAACAACCAGACCGTCAATCGCATACATATTGCGCGTCAGGCCCAGCGTGACAAGGCGCGCCTCTTCTGAAGCGGGCAGCACATCACTGGCATGTCTGAGGATTTTCCGGGCTGGTATGAGAAATTCATCGGCATTTGCTGCCCGCCGGACGGCCGCGGTTGCCGCTATTTTCACTCTTGTCGGATTCATCGCATCCAACAGGCGCCCGAAGCGGGCCAGGGTTTTCAGGGCAATCTTTATACGCTGTTCTGATAATTTTCCTGTCTCATCAAGACCCCGCCCCAATTCAACGGTGATCCGCTCGTTAAAAATGGGAAACGGATAATGACCATCCTGTCTGTAGACCACAAGACGCACAGAGTTAGAACCGATATCCACGACAGCCAGGGTTTTCACCACGGGGCCAGAGAGGCGGTTATTCCCGCCATGCGCTGTCTGCGACTCAGCCATTACAGCTGGCTGTTCTGATCAACTGTCTGGACAGCCAGGCTGCCCTGGCCAGACAGGCTGGGATTTTGCATGAAATATTCATGGGCAGATAGCCATCCTTCGTCATCTGAAAGCATTTTTGTATAGCTGCCATCAGGATTCAAGGCCCAGCTGTTCTTTTTATCTTGATCGAGAGCGGCAATCACCTGCGAGAGAATTTGTTTTCGCACGGTTTTATTCTCCAGCGGGATGAAGGCTTCTACACGGCGATGCAGGTTTCGCGGCATCAGATCGGCAGAGGCAATATAAACCAGCGTCGCAGATTTGCCAAAACTGTCGCCATTGGCAAAGGCATAAATGCGCCCATGCTCCAGAAACCTGCCGATAATTGACCAGACGCGGATATTCTCAGACAGGCCGGGCAGCTGTGCGCGCAAACAGCAGATACCGCGCACGCATAAATCAATTTTTACCCCCGCCTGTGATGCCTCATAGAGGCGTTCAATGATAGCACGGTCGACAATGGCATTTGTCTTTATCCATATCTGGGCCGGCCGGCCCGCTCTGGCATGTTCAATTTCTATATTTATGCGCTCATTGAGCCAGTCTACGGAACTGGTCGGCGAAACAATCACCCTGTTCAGGGATTCAGGTGCCACATGACTTGTCAGGAAATTAAAAATACGCCAGATATCCTGGCAAATTTTTGTATCACTGGTGAAAAAAGACAGGTCTGTGTAAATATTAGCTGTAACGGGATGATAATTTCCTGTACCGCAGTGAACATAGCTGACAAGAGCACCGTTCTCGCGTCTGGTGACATGGGTGAGCTTTGAATGGACTTTCAGATCTGCCAGTCCAAAAGCAACCTGCGCGCCTGCCCGCTCCAGCATGCGGGCCAGCTGAATATTATTTTCTTCATCAAAGCGGGCTTTCAGCTCTATCAGTGCGGTTACAGATTTTCCATTTTCAGCAGCCTCTGTCAGTGCCCTGGCGATTGGTGAGTGGGGGGTCGTGCGATACAGGGTCTGGCGGATTGCCAGCACATCAGGATCATGGGCGGCCTGCTGAAGAAATCTGACCACCACATCAAAACTTTCATACGGGTGGTGGACGATAATATCCTTGTTTCGTATAGCGGCAAAACAGTCCCCCTTGAAATCCAGAATGCGCTGGGGAAAACGCGGCGTATAGTCTGGGTACAGCAGCGCTGATGGTAGCAATTTGATGATTTCCATAAAGTCACCGGCCCCAATGACGCCAGATGCACAGAATATCTGACTGTCCTCAAGCTGCAGCTGTGATTTCAAAAAAGAGACCAGACTGGGTGGCAAATTGTCTGAAACGATCAAGGAGACCGCATTGCCGCGTCGGCGTTTTCGCAAAGCGGTCTCAAACTGGCTAACAAGATCAACGGCCTCATCATCAATCTCAACCTCTGAATCCCTTAATAAACGGAACATACCACTGCTGCGGATACGGAATTTCGGATAGATTTTTTCCAGAAAATACAATATTGCTGCTTCGCTCTTTACAAACCGCATATCAGAGCCCGGAAGCATGATGAAACGCTGGACATTGCCGGGCAGAAGAATCACCACCCTTTGCGCCTTGCCCCTGTTGCGCGACAGTTCAATTAACAGCCCCTGCCCGCGATTCTGGATAAAGGGAAATGGATGGCGCGGATCTATTGTGGTTGGTGACAGCAGGGGCAGAAGATTTTCTTCATACCAATTTTCCAGCCATACCAGCTCAGACGGGCTGAGCTGTTCAGGCCCGACAATCTGACAATGCTGCTGCTCAAGCTCTTTCCATATTGCGTTTTCAGCCTGCTGCTGGAGGGCCAGAAGTGCGCGCGTTGCCTCTTCTATTGATACCAAAAGCTGATCAACACGGTCATCTGTTTCAGGCATGCGGTGATAGCCGCGCCCTTTAAGCTGATAGATGCCCGCCAGCCGCACCATCATAAACTCATCCAGATTGTCAGCGGAAATAGCAAGAAAACGTAGCTTTTCTCCAACAGGATTTTCCTCGATAAAAGCCTGCCAGACGACCCGTTCATTAAATGACAGCCAGGATAATTCACGGTCAAAAAACCGTGTGTCCCTGTCTTTTTTTTCCAGAAGCGGTGTTGTGACAATCATCGCTGGCCTTTCACCGGAAACAGTGGCGCGTCATTTGCCAAAAGCCCGGTATTATGAATTCTCACCCAACAGATTATAACAAAATTATAACAGTTTTGTTTCATGGATACAGTCTGCACACCCCTTCAGCCGGGTATCAGGCCGATTTTATCCATTTCATCACGCATTTCCCATAAAACAGACCCGGCCGGTGGCGCAACCATATTGCGTGTTATCACCTGACCTTTGGCAACATCACAGGCCAGCCTGTTGCCGGCTGCCATATAATAAGGCAGGGCATTGTCTGGCTGCGCGGGCTGCGCCGGGGCCAGTTTTGGTTTCAGGCCCGCAACCTCATGATGGTGCAGGTCTGTCACAGCCAGTACCTCACCGCGTTTCCAGTCTCTTGTCGCACAGCTATGCAAATCAACCAAATGCGGCAGGTTCCGGCGGCCAGAAGGCTGTTCGAGCAGCACCGTGGATAACAAGGACACAGGCGCTTCAATACCAAGCAGATGGGCAGGATTATAAATCAGTGCCTGACGGCCATTGCGGCTGACAGGGATTCCCTTTTCCTTTAACACCTGCCAGCTGTCGCTGCCAACACAATCCACCACCACAAACACACCGCCGGCAAAGCTCTGCTCATCTGGACGCCGCAGACAGTTAAACACGTCAACACGGCCAGGGCCTGACAAAATGCCGCCCCTGTCTGTCGGGCAGAGAAGGTCAGACACTTCGCTAACCCGTGCATGCGGGGCGTGAAATTCTGCATTGTCAGGCATAAGGCCTGTGTGATTGCACACGATTCCCATCTCGCACAGATCCGGTACAGTGCGCTGCGGCAGGCTGTTCAGGCAGTGCTCGCGCGCTGCCAGACAGTTAGTTCTGCGTGCGCCCATCGCCCAGAGCGGCGCAAATTCGGGCATTTCTTTTGTGATTTGCCGCCAGCTGACTGTTTGGTTGTCAGGGCACCAGATAAAATCATATTCACTTGATTTTCCAGCACACAGTATCTCTAGGCCCAAAAGACGCGCCCATGAGACCAGCTTTATCAGCAAGCTAGGCTGATCACCGTCAACAGGTGTCACCAGCTTCCCTGCTTTTTCTGCCAGATAGGACAGATAGGGGCCGACAACACTGTCAGCTTCTTTCGTCACCATAGCGACATGGTGCCCAGCGGTCAGCGCATCACGGGCAACACGCGCGGCTGCCTCTGGCTGGCCGGTTGCCTCTATAACGATGTCAACAGATGTCTCATTGACCAGCCGGTAATCATCAGTAATCAGTTTTTTGCCGGTGCCAAGGGCCTGTCTGGCGGCTTTCACACTGTCAACAGCAACAATGTTATCTGCGGCAAAACCAGCCTGAAGATAGGCATTTCGTGCCAGATCAAGGTCAAGATCACACACAATCGATATATCAAATGCACGCATCTGTGCGGCCTGCAGCACCAATGAGGCACCGAATTGCCCGGCCCCGACAAGACCGCCCGTTACCGTACGCTCGCCTGTATGTGCAAATAATCCGTCATAATTCATCGTCACTGCGCCTGTAATTGATAAAGAACCCTGTCACTTTAGACAAGATGCCATCCGCCAGAGCCAAAAACCGCCAGGGCCAAAAACCGCCAGAGCCAAAAGCCGCCAGAGCCAAAAAAAATCCGCCATCTCTGGCGGATTTTAGAAACTTGACTTTTTGCAGGCATCATTTTTCTGCCCATTTGTTTCCAGTTCACTGAAAACATTTCCTCCCTAAACCTGATCGATTGTGCTGAACTCACAAACGAAGACCAGTAGTTGGTATCATGGCCATGATTTGATCAGTTTGTAAAGAAGATTTTTCCTTCTGCTGCCGTTAATTTTCATGCCGGCTTTGTTTTCCATTTCACTGCCGCATAGCTTCAGCCTATCATCATATTGTTATTTCAACTCAAAGAGACCGTTGCCATGTCTGAATTTCCCCTTGATTCCCGGCTGGAAGCCGACAGTGTGCTGGCTGCACATTACCGGCAGACAGCTGTCAGATTAATGAAAACTGAGCCCTTCTTCTGGGTGCTGCTGATTCCTGAGCGCACTGGCATTACTGAGTGGCATGACCTTAATTCTGAGGAGACCAGAGAGCTGACATTCCTCATTCATCATATAAGCAAGGGGATAAAACTTACTGAAAATGCTGATAAAATAAATATTGGTGCTTTGGGAAATATTGTTCCCCAATTTCATTTTCATATTATTGCCAGAGCCAAAAATGATACCGCATGGCCGGGGCCTGTATGGGGCAGCGGGCCCTTCGCGCCGGCATCAGACAGGATAATTCTGGAACGCTGTGAGAGACTGCGCGCGATTCTGGCTGAAATAACTGCACAAGCATAATGACAATCGCGTTTGAATTTCCCTGAACAGGGCAATCCATAAGCCGCTATTACGCGAATAAATGTCATAAAGGCCCGCCCGCAGCCCTTTGTTAAATTTGTGCGGCACTGGAATCTTTATAGCTGTTTTGCTGTTCCCTGGAAAAAGAGTTGTTATGTCCCCTGTCATTTACTGGTTCCGCGACGATCTTCGCCTTCATGACAACCCTGCGCTTGACAAAGCCAGCCAGAATGGCCTGGTTATCTGTGTTTTCATCCTGCCTGAACCAGGCGGTGAGAAACAAACAGGCCCCCTGTGCCAGACAGACAGGCTGGGCGGGGCCGGGCGCGTTTGGCTTGCACAGGCACTCAAAGACCTGAACCGACAGCTTGGCGGCAATCTGCTGGTCTGCACGGGCCCGCCACTGGCTGTGCTGCAGGAGATAGCTGCCAACAGCGGTGCCGGCCAGCTGTTCATAACAAGGCGCTACAGCCCGGAACAACGCAGCGAGGATGCTGAAATCACAAAATCACTGAACAGAAAGGGCATTACAGTCACTGTCTGCAGCGGCCATCTTTTGTGGGAGCCAGAGGAAATATCAAAGAATGATGGCAGCCCCTACAAAGTCTTTACTCCGTTTTACCGCCGGGGCTGTCTGGCTGCATCGCCGCCGCGCCATCCCCTGCCCGCCCCAAATCTGGAATTTGCCCCCCATCCTGTAAAGTCGCTGCCGCTGGATGAATGGGGCCTGTTGAGCGGCCGTGACTGGGAAACAGCTATTGCTGCCCATTGGGACATCAGCACAAACGGGGCAAGCCGGGCCCTTTCAGCCTTTACCGGCCAGCACAATGCAGATGGGTTGAATAATTATGCAGAGGGGCGTAATTTTCCTGCCAAACAGGCTGTTTCCAGATTGTCACCCTACCTGAGATTTGGTCAGATTTCGGCCCATCAGGCATGGTATGAGGCTGCACAAAACCGCCGGGCGGACGACCGTCAGCTTGATATTTTCCGCTCGGAACTGGGCTGGCGGGAATTTTCCTATTCCCTGCTGACATTTAATCCTGAATTAAAATCTGTACCGCTGCAGGCGCGCTTTTCTGCATTTGAATGGGAAGACAACCATGAACATTTGCTGGCCTGGCAACGCGGTCTTACCGGTTATCCGATTGTTGATGCAGGAATGCGGGAGCTGTGGCAGACAGGCTATATGCACAACCGTGTGCGAATGATTGTCGGCTCCTTTCTGGTAAAGAATCTGCTGCTTCACTGGCACCACGGAGAGGCCTGGTTCTGGGACTGTCTGTTTGACGCTGATCCGGCCAGCAATACAGCAAGCTGGCAATGGATTGCCGGCTGCGGGGCCGATGCTGCGCCCTATTTCAGAGTGTTTAATCCGATCACGCAAGGACAGAAATTTGATCCCGACGGCAGCTATACGCGCCGGTTTGTCCCTGAATTAGCTGGCCTGCCCGATAAATATCTGTTCAATCCATGCGAGGCCCCCGGGCTTGTTCTGCGTGAAGCGGGCATAAGGCTGGGTGACACCTATCCAGCGCCCATTGTTGATGCAAAAGCCTCGCGTATCCGCGCATTGGACAGATTTGCCCGTTTGCCCAAAACAGCCGAACACAGATAACAGCTATGTCATCTCTTATACTGATTATGGGCGATCAGCTAAGCCACGGCCTGTCCTGTCTGAAAGAAGGTGACAGGGACAGCGATGTCATTTTAATGGCTGAACTGCGGGCAGAGACAGATATTGTCAATCACCATAAGAAAAAAATTGCCTTTCTGTTTTCTGCGATGCGCCATTTTAATGCTGAGCTGAGGGAAACAGGCTGGCGCACAGATTATATTTATCTTGATGATGCAGATAACAGCCAGTCATTCACCGGTGAGATCGGACGTGCCATTGCCCGCCACAAGCCGCGGCGCATTTTGCTGACCAGCCCGTCTGAATACCGCGTTCTGGCTATGGCACAGGGATGGGCCCGCCATTTTGGCTTGCCGGTTGATATAATCGATGATGACCGGTTCTACTGCACGCCACAGTCATTCAGTGACTGGGCACAGGGGCGCAAACAGCTGCGAATGGAATATTTTTACCGTGACCTGCGGCGCAGAACCGGCATATTGATGAACGGCACAGAGCCAGTCGGCGGCGAATGGAATTATGACAGTGAAAACCGCGCCCCACCCGGAAAGGAAATGCTTATTCCGGCCCCAGCCCGCTTTCATCCAGACAGCATAACAGCTGAGGTTATAACCCTTGTTGAACAGCATTTTCCGGATCATTACGGCGACCTGCATCCCTTTGACTTTGCGGTGACATCAGAGCAGGCAAAAGATGTCCTGCACCAGTTTATTGACCAGAGGCTGGCACAGTTCGGGCGCTATCAGGATGCGATGCTGGCTGATGAACCCTTTATGTACCATGCCCATATCAGCTTTTACCTGAATTGCGGTCTGCTTCTTGCCAGCGAGGCTGTTGAGGCTGCGCTGGGCGCCTGGCAGAACAATACAGCACCGCTGAACGCGGTTGAGGGGTTTATCCGACAGATTATTGGTTGGCGTGAATATGTTCGCGGTCTCTACTGGCTGAAAATGCCGGACTACAGGGAAATGAACTATCTGCAGGCTACCCGCGCCCTACCCGATTTTTTCTGGACGGGCAGAACAGAGATGAGCTGTGTTCGCCATTGTCTTTCAGCAACGCATAAATATGCCTATGCCCATCATATCCAGCGGCTGATGGTTCTGGGCAATTTTTGTCTGCTCGCGGGCATTGATCCTGACGAGGTCAATGAGTGGTATTTATGTGTCTATGCGGATGCATTTGAATGGGTGGACCTGCCAAATGTCACCGGCATGATTTTATTTGCTGACGGCGGGATTCTGGCCAGCAAACCCTATGCCGCGGGGGCTAGCTATATTAACAGAATGTCTGATTATTGCCGCGACTGTCACTTTAATCCGAAACAAAAGAGCGGGCCTGATGCCTGTCCGTTTGGTTATCTGTATTGGGCCTTTCTTGGTCGCAATGAGGCGCGGCTACGCGGCAATCCGCGTCTCGGCATGATTTACCGCAGTTGGGACAAAATGTCAGAGGCCGACAGAAAACAGTTGCTTGACCGGGCTGAACAGTTTCTCAATAACACAGCACCTAAAAAAGAAGAGCGTATTCAGGGCTGAGAATGTTCACAAGACTGTCTAAAAACCAGCTGGGTATTTTGCTGGCCCTTTTCGGGGCACTGATGATAACGCCAGATACGTTATTTATGCGTCTGTCCGACATGCCGGTATGGGTCATGCTGGCATGGCGCGGCACTGAAATGGGACTGGTTTTGCTGCTTGTCTGGCTTGCATTGCATCTGCTGCGCCTCCCTTCCGTTACATTTACAGCTGAGCTGGCGCGACTGACACGCCTGCCCGGCCTGCTGATAATTGTGACGATTCTGACAGGTGGCACCAGCTTTACTTACGCAATAGCAGAAACCAGTGTTGCTGTTGTTTTATTTACAATCGCCTGTGCCCCGCTTTTTGCCGCCCTGTTTTCTTCCCTGTTTCTGGGGGAAAGGACAAGGCTGTCTACATGGCTGGCGATGCTGGCCTGCCTTGCGGGGATTGCAACAGCCGTTTCAGGCGGGGGTGATAATATCGGGGGCCTGCCGGACAGTTCTGTTTTTATCGGTGCATCCTGTGGATTGCTGACAGCGGCCAGTCTGGGAATGAATTTTGTTTTATTCAGGGCCTGTCCAGATGTACCGCTTATGCCGGCCAATGGGCTGGGGGCGCTGCTTACCGGCCTGACAGGCCTCTGGTTTGCCAGCAAATATAGCCTGTTTTCCGGCTATCCAGAGATGATCTCGGTCAGTGGGCTGATTATTCTGCCTGTCTCCTTTCTGGCACTGACGGCAGCGACACGCCTGACCAATGCAGCCAATGTCAGCCTTTTGATGCTGCTAGAGACAGTTTTGGGGCCTGTGTGGGTCTGGCTGGGAACAGGCGAGCGGCCCAGCGCGTTGATGATTGCCGGCGGCGTCATTGTTGTGGGCAGCCTGTGTGTGTATATCAGCCTGTCCTTGCGTTCTCACAGCCATGAAGGGGCCTGACCAGCCTGCCAGGGCTGGTATTTTGTCATAACAGCATTGAATGCCGGGCTGTGCAGAAAGGCCTGCAGCCATTTATGAAGACACGGCCAGTCCTGCTGGTCAAACCAGTCAGGATCAGCAATCCTGAACTGGCGCACGAAAGGGAACGCCGCATAATCCATCAAACCGGCGGCCGGGCCTGATAAAAAGCCTGTGACGCACAGCCTTTGTTCTGTTTCATCCAAGAATGCACTGCCCCTTGCACGATGAGTCACACTAAAGCTGTCTTCATCACAGCTGCCATAGCCGGTATAGCGCGGGGCATATTTATATTTATCCAGATCATCCTTGAACGGGCCTTCCAGCCGATCAAGGAATGCTGTCACTGCATTTTTGTCTGCATACCAGCAGTCCAGCCAGCCTTCAGGGTCGCCGCTTTGCTGCAGGGCCCAGAACATGATATCGCGGCTCTCATCAATTATCCGGCCACTGGCAGTGACCAGGGCCGGCACTGTTGCCGCTTTTGAGACCGCCAGAAACGCCGCCGGCTTGTCCTTTAGCGTGATCTCTCTCAGCTCTGTCTTTATGGCTGCTGATTTTAACGCCAGACGGGCCCGCATTGCATAGGGGCAGCGCCTGAAACTCCATAAGACCGGCCACTCAGCCATCATTTTACCTATCCCTGGCGCAGCTGACCGGTAATCTTAAAGTCTGGCCCGCTGACAGTGAATGCTGCTGCAAAGCCAGTCACCAGCACACCCGTCTGCGGGGTGATTCGAAAAAGATGAAAATCTGAAAAATTCCTGATCAGGTCAACAACTGGCCCGTGCCGGTCTCGCAATAAATCAAGAATGTCATCACTGTCTTTGCTGCCGCGTCCAATTTCATTGATGCGGGCTGTAAATTTGAGGCGTATGCGGGCCCAGATATTCTGTGATGCGCTCTCATCAGCTATGAGGAAAAACTGGGCAGGCTGGCGTTTTAGCAGCGCCCTTGCATGAGCAGAAAGTGTGCTTGAGTAAATAAAAAAATCGCCGTCTTTGCGAATAAAGGGGGCATGAGCTGTCTCTGGAAATCCATATCTGTCAGCTGAGCCTGTGGCAGTACCATCAGACATGCTGTTTGATATATCTGCTGCCGGCGCGGCTGTGTTGTCATGCCGGGGGCCTGTCTGTGCATGGCTGCAGATCACTGCCATGCCCAGCGTGCGGGCCTCTTCCAACAGCTGTAATTTTGCCGTTTCCGCATTTTTGAGCAGTTTTTTATCCATCATTCAATGCCGGGCCCCAGTAATCTTACGCATCCAGTAATCTTACGCATCCAGTAATCTTACGCATATTCAGTCAACTGGCTGGACAGCTCTCTGCCTTTCAGCAAAGATAAAACGCAACCTCATGCCATCCAGTAATATATGAGAAATATAAAGCGTTCTGTGATGACTGCAATTATTGATATTGATATCTTTGCCGATATTATCTGCCCCTGGTGCTATATCGGGAAAAAGAGGCTGGCAGAGGCGTTTGCCAGACGCCCGCATGTCAACCCGCGCTATCGTTGGCGCAGCTTCTTGCTGAATCCCTCTATGCCGCAGCAGGGGATGGACAGAAAGGCCTATCTGAACGCAAAATTTGGCCATGCAGCCGCTGCTGTTTACGGGCGGATTGCCATGGCAGGCCTTGATGCCGGCATTGATTTTCAGTTCTCAAAAATCAGCCGTACCCCCGACACAAGGCCGATTCATAAATTGCTGATTGCTGCCGGTGATGACGCTGACAGGCTGTCAGAGGAATTCTATCAGGCCTATTTTATTGACGGTGCCGATATCGCTGACAAGGATATTCAGACGCGCCTTATTGAACAGGCAGGTCTTGTGCCCGGCGCGCTCGAAAAAAAGGATGCTGACAGCGAGCGGCAGCTGCGTCTTGACCTTGATGAGGGGCGGACAAAGGGTATCGAAGGCGTGCCGCTGATCATTTTCAATCAGCGTTATTCACTGGCTGGGGCCTATCCAGCTGATGTGCTGGTAAGCGCGATTGACGCGGCTCTGCGCCCGCTCCCATCGTGAAATTATGCAGGACTCCTGTGCGGGCTGGCCTGCAGAAGCACTGAAAGAGACCGCAGCCAGTTGCCAGCCCGGTGACCGCGCCGGCCAATAACAGACAGATCATCCCTGATAATGACACGGTGATCAGCACGCAAAAGCACCTGCCCCTTCTGCCCGGCTATCCAGCCAATCAGCCGGTCTGGATCCGCAACATGATTATCCTTGAATGACAGGGCAAAGCCCTTGTCACCAGCATCCAGTTTTTCAATATTAAGTGTCTTACATAATTCTTTTAATTCAACGATTTCCAGTAAGTTATTAACTGTTTCTGGCAAGGGCCCAAAACGTTCGCTACATTCCGTCTTCATCTCATTTATTTCATCTGTGCTGTGCAGATTGCCAATCCGGCGATACAGCGAGAGCCGGACAGACAGATCCGCAACATAGCTTTCCGGGATCAGAACATTGGTTCCCAGCGATATCTGCGGTGACCAGTCAGCTGTGTCACTGTGCACAACACTCTCCGCAGCGCTGCTCGCTTGCGCGCTGGCAACAGCCTGTCGCAGTAATTCCTGATAAAGCTCTATACCGACTTCCCGCACATGGCCGGACTGCTCGTCACCAAGCAGGTTTCCGGCCCCGCGGATATCCATATCATAGGAGGCAAGTGAAAAGCCTGCCCCCAGCTTGTCCAGCGTCTGCATTACATCAAGACGGCGTCTGGCCTGTGGTGTCATAAGCAGATTCGGATCTGTTGTCAGATAGGCATAGGCGCGTTCCTTGCTTCTGCCGACCCGCCCGCGCAGCTGATAAAGCTGGGCCAGGCCGAACATATCTGCACGGTGAATGATAATTGTATTGGCTGTTGGAATATCAATGCCGGATTCGATAATATTTGTAGACAGCAATATATCGGCCCCGCCATCACCAAAGCGGGTCATGACATCATCCAGCTCTGTTGCCGGCATTTTTCCGTGCGCGGTCAATATCCGCATATCAGGAACCAGTTTTACCAGCCGGTCATAGACACGCGGCAGATCAGCGACACGCGGGCAGACCACAAAGCTCTGTCCGCCGCGAAAACGTTCTCTTATCAGCGCTTCTTTGAGAACAACACCGTCCCAGCCACCGACAAATGTACGCACCGCCAGACGGTCAACGGGCGGGGTTGCAATCAATGACATATCACGCACCCCGGATAAGGCCAGCTGCAAGGTTCGTGGTATAGGCGTTGCCGACAGGGTCAGCACATGAACATCACCGCGCAGCTCTTTCAGCCGCTCTTTCTGCGCCACCCCGAAATTCTGTTCCTCATCAATAATCAGCAACCCCAGATGATTGAAACTGATGGATTTCGACAAAAGAGCATGGGTGCCCACGACTAGCTGCACCGACCCGTCTTTCAGCCCCTCTTTAACTGTGCGTGCCTGCGCCGGCGCGATCATGCGCGACAGGGTGGCTGTGGTTACGGGAAAGCCCTTGAACCGCTGTTCAAACAGGCGGCTATGCTGGCGGGCGAGCAATGTTGTCGGGGTGACAAGAGCAACCTGGTATCCCGCCATCGCCGCGGTAAAGGCAGCCCGCAGTGCGACTTCAGTCTTGCCAAAGCCAACATCACCGCAAATCAGACGGTCTGTTGCCCTGCCAGAGGACAGATCAGACAGAACATCATGAATGGCATCAAGCTGATCATCTGTTTCAGCATGGCCGAAGCGGGCACAGAATTCAGCAAACAGCCCGTCCGGCGGCGACAAAGGCTCTGCCCGGGCAACCTGTCTGCTCGCGGCAATTTTAATCAGCTGGTCGGCCATATCCTTAATCCGGCCTTTGATGCGGGCCTTTCTGGCCTGCCATGCCACGCCGCCAAGCCGGTCAAGGACAACATCGCTGTTCTCCTGCCCATAGCGTGACAGAAGTTCAATATTTTCAACAGGTAAATACAGCTTGTCACCGCCGCCATAACGCAGAAGCAGGCAATCATGCATCGTATTATTGGC